>CAYYIV010000111.1:0-1503 GCA_964472095.1 uncultured Pelagibius sp. | reverse complement strand
CCGCCATGACGCGTCGCCCGGGATGGAGCATCGCCGCCATCATCGCCGAGGGCAGACCGGCTCCCATCGTGGCGAGCGCATTGTCGAGCAGCAACGTGTTGGCGACATGGGTGCGGTAGTTGCGCGCGAACCAGATCTTGTACATGCCGTTGTCGAGGCAGACGATGCCGTGCTCCGGCATCACCTTGCGCACATCGTGGACGAGGCGCTGTGGCGTGACCGGAAAGCGGTCTTCCTCGGCGCGATCGTTGATGCGGGCGAGAATCCTCTGACGCAGTTCGAGCATCCCCTCGTCGGGGGACAGCCGGCCTTCGAGCCGCTCGCCGAGCGCTTCGACGGAAGCGCCTATATCGCCGATCACCTCGATATCGGGGTGGTAGACCTGTTCGACCGTGGCGGATTGGTAGCCGACATGAATGACCCTGGGGCCGCCGGCGCTTTTCATCAGGAAGGGCGGCTTCTCGACCGTGTCGTGGCCGACAGCCACGATCAGGTCGGCGCGATCGACGGCCTCGTGGATATAGTCGCCCTCCGAGAGTGCGGCGGTTCCCATGTACAGGTTGGAGTCGCCGGTGACTGCGCCCTTGCCCATCTGCGTGTTGAAGAAGGGAAGTCTGGTGCGCCCCACGAAGGTCGACAGCGCCTCAACCAGCGAAGGCCGGTTTCCTGCAGCGCCGACCATCACGAGTGGCCGGCGCGCGCTGAGAATGGCTTCTGCTGCGCTGTCGAGCGCGGAGGCATGGGCAACGGGGCGCTCGATCGAGTGACGTGGGATGACCGGGGCGTTCGCCGCCTCCTCGGCCGCGACGTCCTCCGGCAGTTCGAGATGCACCGGCCCCGGGCGCTCCTCCATTGCGACGCGAAAAGCATCCCGGATGATCGTCGGGATGGCGGCCGCGCTTACGATCTGGCGCGTCATCTTGGTGAGCGGCTTCATCGAAGCGACGATATCGACAATCTGGAAGCGTGCCTGCTTGGCACTCATCACCGGTTTCTGGCCGGTGATCAGGATCATCGGCATGGCACCGAGATGGGCATAGGCCGCACCGGTCGAGAAATTCAGCGCGCCCGGGCCGAGCGTGGCGAGGCAGACGCCGGGACTACCTGTAAGCCGCCCATGCGTCGCCGCCATGAAAGCTGCCGCCTGCTCATGACGCGTCAGGACCAGTTCGATGCGCGAGGTCCGCAACGACTCCAGCAGATCGAGGTTTTCCTCGCCCGGCACACCGAAGATGCGCTCCACACCCTCGTTCTCCAGCGCGGCGACAAACAGGTCCGACCCTTTGGGCATGGTTTCAACCCTTATGTTTGATGGTTTCGACAGAGTTCGCGACGAACATACACAGGCAAGTGCAATCGCCACACATCGTCCACGCTGCTTCCGTTGTTGGTTCCATCAGGATAGTGTCAAGGAGGGCGCGATCAGACAACGATCGCGCCCTCCTCTTTTGGAGAGATGCCCCTAAACAGTGACGACCACTTTCCCGCGCAGGCCGTTGGCCG
>CAYYIV010000110.1:0-1651 GCA_964472095.1 uncultured Pelagibius sp. | reverse complement strand
GCGCCTCTTCGTCGACGGCCTGCTGGAGATCGGCAACCTGACCCAGGACGAGCGCTCCCGCATCGAAAGCCAGATGGCCGCCGACGGCCGCTCGATGGCGGAGGTGCTGGAGGAGGCCTCGGAGACCCTTTCCGGCCTGTCGCGCTGTGCCGGGTTGGTGCTGGCACCCAAGCTCAGCGACCCGCTGAAGCACATCGAGTTCGTCTCGCTTGGCCCGGGCCGCGCGCTGGTGGTGCTGATTACGGTCTCCGGCGTGGTCGAAAACCGCATCATCGACGTGCCGGCCGGCCTGCCCGCCTCCTCCCTGGTGGAAGCCAGCAACTACCTCTCGGCGCGTCTCACCGGACGCACCCTGGAGGAAGCGCACTCCGACATCCTCACGGAACTGGAGAAGCAGCGCGCCGAGCTCGACCAGCTCACCTCGCGGGTCATCGAGCGCGGCCTGGCGAGTTGGGCCGGCAGCCAAGGCGGCAAGGGTTCCAAGGGCGGTGCCCTCATCCTGCGCGGCCAGTCGCAGCTGCTGGAGGACGTGAACGCGCTGGAGGATCTCGAGCGCATCCGTCAGCTCTTCGCCCTGCTGGAGACCAAGGATGCGCTCATCCGCCTGCTCGACCTGACCGGCGAGGCGGAAGGGGTGCAGATCTTCATCGGCGCCGAAAACGAGCTCTTTAGCCTCGCCGGCTGCTCAATGATCATTGCGCCCTACAGCAATTCCCAGCAAAAGATCGTCGGCGCCATCGGCGTCATCGGTCCGACCCGCATCGACTACGCGCGGATCATCCCCATGGTCGACTACACCGCCAAGGTGATCGGCCGGCTGGTCGGCTGATCCGCCTGGTGGCGACGCGGGCCGCTGGAACACCACAAAGAAGCAGACTTGTTCGGAAAGGAGTAGCCGTCTCGACATGGCTGAGGAAAAGAAGCAGGAACAGGAAATCGACCCCCAGGAAAGCGAGCAGGAGTCCCCGGTCGACCTGAGCGACGAGCCGCTGGTCGACCTCTCCGACGTCCGGCATGCCGGGAAGCTCTCTCCCGATGAGAACCCGGTCGCCCTGCTGGAGGCCGAGGTCGCCTCGCTGAAGGACCAGCTGCTGCGCGCCATGGCGGAGACCGAGAACGTGCGTCGCCGGGCCCAGCGCGATCGCGAGGACAGCCTGAAGTACGCCGCCGCGCCGCTCGTCAAGGATCTGCTCGCCGTCGCCGACAACCTGCAGCGCGCGCTGGAAAGCGTGCCGGAGGACATGGTCGCGGAGAACGAGCAGATGAAGAACCTGCGCCTCGGCGTCGAGATGACCCAAAAAGAGCTGCAGTCGGTCTTCGAGCGCCACGGCATCAAGAGCATCAACCCGCTCGGCGAGCGACTCGACCCGCACCTGCACGAAGCCCTCTATGAGGTCGAGGATGCGGCAAAGCCGGTCGGCACCGTAGTGCAGATCATCCAGTCCGGCTACCGCCTGCACGACCGTCTGCTGCGCGCGGCGCGGGTCGGCATTTCCAAGGGCGGCCCCAAGGCGGGTGCCGCCGGCGAGCCGGGTGCCGGCGCCGCACAGCCCGGCGATACCGTCGACACCCAGGCGTAAAGCAGATCAGGGTCGGATAGCCTCGCTGCAAGCGATCCATCGAGCCTGTGAATCTGCTCTATCCGCTCTAA
>CAYYIV010000109.1:0-2017 GCA_964472095.1 uncultured Pelagibius sp. | reverse complement strand
GCGCCTGCAGCCGCTACATCTTCTCCTTCAACACCGTGCCGAACCAGGAACTGGCCAGACTGCTGCCCTACATGCATGAGAACGCCGGCTCCAGCGTCTACATGTTCGGGGCGGACTACGTCTGGCCGCAGCAGATGTTCGAGGCGGCCAAGAAGATCGTGGCCGGACTCGGCGGCACCACCGCGGGCGTCGAGTTCACGCCCTGGGGCGTGAAGGAGTTCGCGCCGGTGATCCGCCGCATCGCCGACAGCGGTGCCAAGGTGCTGCTCTTCGCGCTGCCGGGCGGCGACGGCATCACCTTCATCAAGCAGGCCGAGGCCTTCGGCCTGTTCGACAAGGTGACCGTCGCCTTCCTCGGTTTTGCCGAGACCTATCTCGGCGCCTTCGGCCCCGGCGGCGGTCAGAACATGTGGGTGACGGTGCCCTTCGTCGCCTCCGGTGCGCAGGCGGGCGTGCAGGACTTCGTTGCCCGCATCCGCGCCCAGTCGGGTGACGACGTGCCGATCTCGCACTACGTGATGACCCATTACAACGCCATGAACGCGCTGCGCGACGCCTTGACCCGCAAGGGGGAGGTAGGGCCGGAAGCGGTGGTCGATGGCCTGGAGGGCCTCACCGTCGCCACCCCGACCGGACCGGTCAGCATCGGCGGTGCCGACCACCACGTGACCCTGCCGATGTTCCTCGCCAAGACCGAGGGCAGCGGCCTGGTGACGGTGCAGGATCTCGGCCGTATCGCGCCCGAGGCCGGCTGCAGCTAGACTGGGCTCCCCCGTAGAGACAGGAGGCTGAGATGCCCGACAGCTTCGATCTTCCCCAGCTGACGCGCCAGGTGGCCGCAGCCCTGCCGGTCGCCCCCGGGCGGCTCAGGCTCGGTGCCGAACCGACCGGCCTGGTCATCGTCGACGAGGTGAACGGCTTCGCCACGGTCGGCTCCGGCAACCTCGCCCCGCCGGCAGCCAATCCGCAGGTCGCCGCCATGGTCGCCGAGACCGACCGCCTGGCGCGGGCCTTCAGCGCCCAGGGCTGGCCGATCCTGGCCTTCCTCGACACCCACGTGCCGGGCAAGCCGGAGCCGCCCTATCCGCCGCACTGCGAGGCGGGCACCGGCGAGGAGGACCTGGTCCCGGAGCTGACCTGGCTGGGGCAGGATGCCAACGCCACCCTGGTGCGCAAGGACTGCATCAACGGCTTCGTCGGGGCCATCCGCCCGGACGGCAGCAATGCCGTGGTCGACTGGGTGAAGGCCAACAGGCTGCAGCGCCTGCTGGTGGTCGGCATCTGCACCGACATCTGCGTCATGGACTTCGTGCTGACGCTGCTGTCGGCGCGCAATCACGATCTCATGCCGGGGCTGAAGGACATCTCCGTGCATGCCGGCGCCTGCGCCACCTACGACCTGCCGAAGGAGGTGACGGCCCATCTCGGGCTGCCGGAGACGGCGGCGCACCCGCAGGACCTCACCCACCACCTGGGGCTCTACTTCATGGCCTCGCGCGGTGCGGAGATCGTCGGCGACGTCGTGCTGCCCGGCTGAGCGACCGAACAGATTCCATGACGCAACTGCTGGAGGTCGTCGGGGTCGCGAAGGACTTCGGCGGCGTCCGGGCCGCCGACGATCTGTCGCTCACCCTGGGCGAAGGCGAGATGCTCTGCCTCATCGGTCCCAACGGCTGCGGCAAGACCACGCTGTTCAACCTGATCACCGGGGCGCTGAAGGCGGACGCCGGCACGCTGCGCTTCGCCGGCCAGGATCTGCGTGGCCGCGAGCCATACGAGATCGCCCGCCTGGGCATCCTGCGCAAGTTCCAGGTGCCCGGCATCTATCCCGAGCTCCCCGTGGCCGAGAACCTCACGGTCGCCATGGTCGGCAGCGGGGAGGAGGGGCCGCAGCGTCTCGACGATCTGCTTACCCTGGCGCGCCTCTCCGCCAAGCGGGATATCTCGGCCGGAAACCTGGCGCACGGCGAGAAGCAGTGGCTGGAGATCGCCATGGTGCTGGCGCGCCGGCCGCGCC
>CAYYIV010000108.1:0-2020 GCA_964472095.1 uncultured Pelagibius sp. | reverse complement strand
TGAAGAACCGGGTGCCCAACATCGACAAGGCGGTGATCTCCGTGCACTGCCACAACGACCTCGGTCTCGGCGTCGCCAACTCCCTGGCGGCGGTACAGGCCGGCGCCCGGCAGGTCGAGTGCACCGTCAACGGCATCGGCGAGCGCGCCGGCAACGCGGCCATGGAAGAAGTGGTCATGGCGCTGCGCACGCGCCACGACGCCATGCCCTATCACTGCGGCGTGAAGACCGAGCTGATCACCAAGGCCTCGCGCCTGGTTTCCGCCATCACCGGCTTCTCGGTGCAGCCCAACAAGGCCATCGTCGGCGCCAATGCCTTCGCCCATGAGTCGGGCATCCACCAGGACGGCATGCTGAAGAACGCCGAGACCTACGAGATCATGACTCCGGAATCGGTCGGCCTCAGCCGCTCCAAGCTGGTCATGGGCAAGCATTCCGGCCGCCACGCCTTCAAGGCGAAGCTGGAGGAGATGGGTTTCCGCCTGGCCGACAACGAGATCGAAGACGCCTTTGTTCGCTTCAAGGACTTGGCTGATGCCAAGAAGGACATCTACGACGAGGACATCATCGCGCTGGTCGACGACGCCGTGCTGCGCCACAACGACCGGCTGCGCTTCCTCTCCCTGCAGGTGGTCTGCGGCTCCAAGGGGCCGCAGACGGCCGAGCTGGAGATGGAGATCGACGGCGAAACCCGCAAGGCCAAGGCGACGGGCAATGGCCCAGTGGACGCGACCTTCGCGGCGATTTCCCAGCTTTTCCCGCACACCGCCAGCCTGCAGCTCTACCAGGTCCATGCGGTGACGCAGGGTACCGACGCCCAGGCGGAGGTGACCGTGCGGCTGGAAGAGGCGGGCAAGTCAGTCAACGGCCAGGGCGCCGATCACGACACCCTGGTGGCCTCTGCGCGGGCCTACATCAATGCGCTGAACAAGTTGCTGGTGAAGCGGGAGAAGACCGCACCTTCGGTGATGTCGGCCTGACCCGGCGTTGAAGTTTTAGCCGCCGCGGGCTCCGCGGCACGTCTATGGATTGAAGAAAAGGCGATTGGATCCATGTTTTCTGGTTTGCTCGGCATGCTCTCCGCCGATATGGCGATCGACCTCGGTACTGCGAACACCCTGGTCTACGTCAAGGGGCGCGGCATCGTCCTCAATGAACCCTCAGTGGTTGCGATCGCCGAAGTGAAGGGCAAGAAGCACGTCCTCGCCGTCGGCGACGAGGCCAAGATGATGCTCGGACGTACGCCGGGTAACATCCAGGCTATCCGCCCGCTGCGGGACGGCGTCATCGCCGACTTCGAAGTTGCCGAGGAGATGATCAAGCACTTCATTCGCAAAGTGCACAATCGGCGCTCCTTCGCCAGCCCGCAGGTCATCGTCTGTGTGCCTTCCGGCTCCACGGCCGTTGAGCGCCGCGCCATTCAGGAATCGGCCGAAAGCGCCGGTGCACGACGGGTGTTCCTCATCGAGGAGCCGATGGCCGCGGCGATCGGTGCCGGTTTGCCGGTGACCGAGCCGACCGGCTCCATGGTCGTCGACATCGGCGGCGGCACCACCGAGGTGGCCGTACTTTCGCTCGGCGGTATCGTGTATTCGCGATCCGTACGTGTTGGCGGCGACAAGCTGGACGAGGCGATCATCGCCTACATCCGCCGCAACCATAACCTGCTGGTCGGCGAAGGCTCGGCCGAGCGGATCAAGAAGGAAATCGGCTCTGCCTGCCCGCCCGAAGACGGCGAGGGCGGCACCATGGAGATCAAGGGCCGTGACCTGATGAACGGCGTGCCGAAGGAACTCATCATCTCCGAGCGGCAGATCTCCGAATCCCTGGCTGAGCCGGTCGGCGCCATCGTGGAGGCCGTGAAGGTCGCCCTCGAGCACACCGCCCCGGAACTGGCCGCCGACATCGTCGACAAGGGCATCGTGCTCACCGGCGGCGGCGCGCTGCTCGGCAACATGGACTACGTGCTTCGGGCCTCCACCGGCCTGCCGGTTTCCATTGCCGACGACCCGCTCTCTTG
>CAYYIV010000107.1:0-2031 GCA_964472095.1 uncultured Pelagibius sp. | reverse complement strand
CTGCCCTCGGCGATGATGGCGGCGATGCTCCATCCCGGGCGACGCGTCATGGCGGTCTGTGGCGATGGCGGCTTCATGATGAATTCGCAGGAAATGGAAACGGCGGTACGGCTCGGGCTGAACCTCGTCGTGGTCATCCTCAACGACAGCGCCTACGGCATGATCCGCTGGAAGCAGGGAGTCGACGGCTTCCCGGATTTCGGCATGAGCTTCGGCAACCCCGACTTCGTGCGCTATGCCGAGGCGTATGGCGCGAAGGGTTCCCGGGTGAGCGGGGTCGAGGATCTCGTGCCGACGCTTGAGGCAGCCTTTGCCGGCGGCGGGGTTCATCTGGTCGATGTCCCGATCGACTATTCCGAAAATTCCCGTGTGCTGGTCGACGAATTGCGCAACCGCACGCCGGACGTGGAATGCGCCTGAAACGCGAGGAGCCCGAATATGCTGAAAGTCGTCCAGGCGTTTGATCGCGCGCCGATCGCGGAGATTGAACCCGACGATGCGGCCGCGCTGGAGCGCAAGCTGCAAGCTGCCGAGCGCGCCTTCCAGGATCGCGACGGCTGGCTGAAGCCTCACCAGCGCATTGCGATCCTGCGCAAGCTGGCCACATTGATGGAAGGCAAGCGCGACCATTTCGCCATGCAGATCGCGCGCGAGGGCGGCAAGCCGCTGCCTGATGCCATCATCGAGACCAACCGCGCCATCGACGGTGTCCACAACGCCGCCGACGAACTGCGCAACTTCGCCGGCCGCGAGATTCCGATGGGGCTGTCTGCCGCGGCCGAGGACCACTGGGCCTTCACGACCAGGGAGCCCATCGGCATCGTCGCGGCGATCTCGGCCTTCAACCATCCGCTGAACCTGATCGTCCACCAGGTGGCGCCGGCGATTGCGGTCGGCTGTCCTGTCATCGTCAAGCCGGCGATCACGACGCCGCTGTCCTGCCTCGACTTCGTCGCGCTGGTCCGTGAGGCAGGCCTGCCTGAGCCGTGGTGCCAGAGCTTTGTCGTGGAAGACAACGCACTGGCCGAAAAGCTGGCGACTGACCGACGCATCGCCTTCCTCAGCTTCATCGGCTCGGCCCGGGTCGGTTGGTCGCTGCATGCCAAGCTCCCGCATGGCGCGCGCTCGGCGCTGGAGCATGGCGGGGCCGCGCCGGCTATCGTCGACCGCAGCGCCGATCTCGGCAAGGTCATCGAGCCGATCGTCAAGGGCAGTTATTACCATGCCGGGCAGGTCTGCGTGTCGACGCAGCGCATTTTCGTCCATGCCGACCTCGCCGAGGATTTCACGCAGAAACTGATCGCCCGCGTGGAAAGACTGCGCACCACCGACCCCACCCTGAAGGACACCGAAGTCGGACCGCTGATCCTGCCGCGCGAGGCCGACAGGGTCGGACAGTGGATCGAGGAAGCGGTCAAGGGCGGGGCCACTCTCGCGACCGGCGGCAAGCGCCTCTCCGAGACAACCTTACAGCCGGCGGTGCTGCTCGATCCCGCCGCCGATGCGAAAATATCGACGCATGAGATTTTCGGCCCTGTGGTGGGGGTCTATCGCTACAGCGATCTCGATGATGCCATCGCGCGGGCCAACTCCTTGCCCACTGCCTTCCAAGCAAGCGTCTTCGCGCAGGATATCGACGTCGCAATGCGCGCGGCCAATCGTCTCGAAGCCTCGGCCGTGATGATCAACGATCCGACCGCCTTCCGAACCGACTGGATGCCCTTCGCCGGCCGCAGGGAATCCGGATACGGCACCGGCGGAATCCCCTACACCATGCGCGATATGACGCAGGAGAAAATGATCCTGATGCGCCGAAGCTGACCTCGTCCCATCAGAATTGCGGGTCCAGCTCGTCTAGCACCGCGCAGACGCCATCTCCGAACTCCGGATGAACCTGCTTGAAGAGCTCGATCTGTCGTTCGGTGATATGCGCAGGAACGCCGCGCATCGCGGCGGCGATGTTGGCGAACAACCTGGCCTTCTGCCCGTCGTCGAACAGCAGGAACAGCGCGCGCGGCTGGCTGAAATCGT
>CAYYIV010000106.1:0-2161 GCA_964472095.1 uncultured Pelagibius sp. | reverse complement strand
TCGTGATCGCCGCCGTCAGCGTCGTCTTGCCATGGTCAACGTGACCAATCGTGCCCACGTTGCAGTGCGGCTTCGTCCGCGCAAACTTTTCTTTCGCCATCGGTCCTACTCTCCGTAACTCGGCTCGTTCTTCTCGACTGCCCCTGAACCGGGGCCAACATTAGGCCAGCTTCGAAACCACTTCGTCGGCTACCGCCTGCGGCACCTTCGCATAGTGGTCGAAGAACATGGTGTACTGGGCGCGACCCTGGCTCATGGAGCGCAGGGTGTTGACGTAGCCGAACATGTTGGCCAGCGGCACCATGGCATTGATCACCTGGGCGTTACCGCGGCTGTCCATGCCCTGCACGCTGCCGCGCCGGCTGTTCAGATCGCCGATGATGTCGCCCATGTACTCTTCCGGCGTCACCACCTCAACCTTCATCATCGGCTCGAGCAGCACCGGGCCCGACTTCGGAATGCCTTCGCGGAAAGCCGCACGAGCGGCGATCTCGAAAGCCAGCACGCTGGAGTCGACGTCATGGCTGGCGCCGTCGATCAGCGTCGCCTTGAAATCGATCAACGGGAAACCGGCCAGCACGCCGGTATCCAGCGCCGACTTGAGACCCTTCTCGACGCCCGGAATGAACTCGCGGGGCACCGAGCCGCCGGTGATGGCGTTCTCGAAGAGGAAGCCCTCGCCCGGCTCCTGCGGCTCGAACACCAGCTTGATGCGGGCGAACTGGCCCGAACCGCCGGTCTGCTTCTTGTGGGTGTAGTCGATTTCCGCACGCCGGGTGATCGTCTCGCGGTAGGCCACCTGCGGGGCGCCGACGTTGGCATCCACCTTGAACTCGCGGCGCATGCGATCGACGATGATGTCGAGGTGCAGCTCGCCCATGCCCTTGATCACTGTCTGACCGCTCTCGGAATCGGTCGACACGCGGAAGGAGGGATCCTCCTGCGCCAGGCGGCTGAGGGCGACGCCCATCTTCTCCTGGTCGGTCTTGGTTTTCGGCTCCACCGCGACCTCGATGACCGGCTCCGGAAACTCCATGCGCTCGAGGATGATCGGGTGCTGCGCGTCGCACAGCGTCTCGCCCGTGGTGGTGTCCTTCAGGCCGGCGATGGCGACGATGTCGCCGGCGCGGGCTTCCTTGACGTCCTCACGGTGATTGGAATGCATCTGCAGCATGCGGCCGACACGCTCGCGCTGGCCCTTCACCGAGTTGAGGATCTGGGTGCCGGTGGAGATCACGCCGGAATAGACGCGCACGAAGGTCAGCGAGCCGACGAAGGGGTCGGTCATGATCTTGAAAGCCAGGGCCGCGGCCGGAGCGTCATCGCTGGACGGACGGCTCTCGACTTCGTCGGACTCCGGCTTCAGGCCCTTCACGTCCGGCACCTCGATCGGCGACGGCAGGAAGTCGACCACACCGTCGAGCAGCGGCTGCACGCCCTTGTTCTTGAAGGCGCTGCCGTTCAGCACCGGCACGAACTTGAGGGCGCAGGTGCCCTTGCGGATGCAGCGCTTCAGGGTCGCCACGTCGGGCTCGTTGCCCTCGAGGTAGGCCTCCATGGCCACGTCGTCCTGCTCGACCGCCAGCTCGACGAGCTTCTCGCGATACTCGGCTGCCTTGTCCGCCATGTCGGCGGGGATGTCCTGCAGGGTGAACTTGGCGCCCAGCGACTCGTCTTCCCAGACCACCGCCTTCATGGTCAGCAGGTCGATCACGCCGGCGTAGTCGGACTCGACACCCAGAGGCAGCTGCAGCACCATCGGCTGCGCACCCAGGCGCCCGATGATCATCTCGACGCAGCGATAGAAGTCGGCGCCGGTGCGGTCCATCTTGTTGACGAAACAGATCCGCGGCACCTTGTACTTGTCCGCCTGGCGCCACACCGTTTCGGACTGCGGCTCGACGCCAGCCACGGAGTCGAACACCGCCACGGCACCATCCAGCACGCGCAGCGAGCGCTCGACTTCGATGGTGAAGTCGACGTGGCCCGGGGTGTCGATGATGTTGATGCGGTGATCCTTCCAGAAGCAGGTGGTCGCCGCGGAGGTAATGGTGATACCGCGCTCCTGCTCCTGCTCCATCCAGTCCATGGTGGCATTGCCGTCATGGACCTCACCGATCTTGTGGGAGACACCGGTGTAATAGAGGATTCGCTCGGTCGT
>CAYYIV010000105.1:0-2282 GCA_964472095.1 uncultured Pelagibius sp. | reverse complement strand
GGCACGCCGGCGAACTTGATGGAGGTCTGCGGCGAGGCGCCGGTGCCGCCGACATTGCCGGAGATCAGGATCACGTCAGCCTTGGCCTTGGCCACACCGGCGGCGATGGTGCCGATGCCGGAGCGCGCCACCAGCTTCACGCAGACCTTTGCGTCTGGATTGATCTGTTTGAGGTCGTAGATCAGCTGCGCCAGGTCCTCGATCGAGTAGATGTCGTGGTGCGGCGGTGGCGAGATCAGCATTACACCGGGCGTCGAGTGGCGCAGCTTGGCGATCATCTCAGTCACCTTGAAGCCGGGCAGCTGGCCGCCCTCGCCGGGCTTGGCGCCCTGAGCCACCTTGATCTCGATCTCGCGGCACTGATTCAGATACTCGGCGGTCACGCCGAAGCGTCCAGAGGCAACCTGCTTGATCGCCGAGTTCTCGTTGTCGCCGTTCTGGCGCGGCGTGAAGCGCGCCGGGTCCTCGCCGCCCTCGCCGGAGTCCGACTTGGCGCCGATGCGGTTCATGGCGATGTTGAGGGTGCCGTGCGCCTCCGGCGACAGCGCGCCCAGCGACATCCCGGGGGTGACGAAGCGCTTGCGCAGCGCCGTGATCGACTCGACCTCGTCGATCGCCACCGGCGTTACACCGTCGACCTTGAAGTCGAGCAGATCGCGCAGTGTGCTCGGCGGCTGGCTGTGCACGCCGTCGGAGAACTTGCGATAGGTGGTGTAGGAATCCGTCGCCACCGCATGCTGCAGGGTGTGGATGAGGCCAGCCTCCCAGGCGTGACTCTCGCCGCCCCGGCGGTAGCGGTAGAAGCCGCCGACAGGCAGTGCGATGAAGTCTTCGCTCCACGCGCGCTCGTGCAACGCCAGTACCTTCTCCTGAATGCCCATAAGGCCGATGCCCGAAAGCCTGCTCGGCATCGGCATGAAGAACTCATCGACCAGGGTGCGTGACAGACCGAGTGCCTCGAAGTTGCAGCCCCCGCGGTAGGAGGAGATCACCGCGATGCCCATCTTCGACATGATCTTCAGCAGGCCGTCGTCGACCGCCTTGATGTAGCTCTGCACGCAGTCTTCCAGCGCACGGTCGCCGAACAGTCCGCGGCGGTGACGCTCGGCAATGGACTCCTGCGCCAGATAGGCGTTCACCGTGGTGGCGCCGACGCCGATCAGCACGGCGAAATAGTGCACGTCGAGACACTCGCCGGCACGCACGTTAAGCGACACGAAAGTGCGCAGCTTCTGGCGCACCAGATGCGTGTGCACAGCGCCGGTGGCAAGGATCATGGGAATGGTGACGCGCTCGGCGCCGACGGCCTCGTCGGTCAGTACCACGTGCTCGCAGCCCTCGCGCACGGCGTTCTCCGCCTCCTGGCGAATACGGTCGAGCGCCTCGGCGAGCGCCGTCTCGCCGCCGCCGGGCGCGAAGGTGCAGTCGATGCGGGCCGCCGCATCACCCATGTGCGCGACCATCGCCTCGAACTCGGCGTTGGAGAGCACCGGCGATTCGAGCTGCAGCAGGCGCAGCTGCGCCTCGTCCTCGTCGAGGATGTTGCCGAGGTTGCCGAGGCGAGTCTTCAGGGTCATTACACGGCGCTCGCGTAGCGAGTCGATCGGCGGGTTGGTGACCTGGCTGAAGTTCTGGCGGAAGAAATGGTGCATGCCGCGGTAGCGGCCCGATAGCACCGCCAGCGGCGTGTCGTCGCCCATCGAGCCAACGGCCTCCTTGGCGTCCTCCACCATCGGATGGAGGATCAGTTCCAGGTCCTCCATGGTGAGGCCGTAGTTCAGCTGGCGGCGGCGCAGCGCCTCGCCCTCCCAGCGGATCGGCTCGCCGTGATCGGGACGCAGCAGGTCGTCGATCGAGGTGACGTTGGCGATCCACGAACCGAAGGGCTTCTGGGCGGACAGGTAGTCTTTGATCTCGCCGTCGTGGTAGAGCTTGCCCTCGCGGAGGTCGACGGCAAGCATCTGGCCCGGGCCGAGGCGGCCCTTCTCGACGATGTTCTGCTCGTCGATGCGCACCATGCCGGTCTCCGAGCCGGCGAACAGCAGCCCGTCGCGGGTGATGGTATAGCGCATCGGCCGCAGGCCGTTGCGATCCATGCCGGCGATCGCCCAGCGGCCGCCAAAGCCGCAGACCGCGGCCGGGCCGTCCCAGGGCTCCATCACCGCATTGCAGTAGCTGTAGAGGTCGCGGTGGGATTGCGGCATGGAGGGGTCGTGGCCCCAGGCCTCCGGGATCAGCATGGTCTTCACCATCGGCAGGTCGCGCCCGGCGCGCACCATCAG
>CAYYIV010000104.1:0-2304 GCA_964472095.1 uncultured Pelagibius sp. | reverse complement strand
CCGCCCGCTTTCCTTTAAACCATCCCGGCGCTATTGGCCGCTGTATTTTTCAATGCGTTGGCGGGCATCCTCGACCAGCGCGGCGCCGTCGATGCCCTTGCCGTTCATCTCGGCGATCCAGTCTTCGGTGGTCTTGTGGGCGGTCTCCTGCCAGCGCGCCGTCTCGGCGTTGCCCAGGGTGACGATGGTGTTGCCGGCCCTTTCGGCGACTTCGCGCCCGGTGACGTCGACCTCGTCCATCGCCCTGCCGAACAGGGCGGCGACCGCGGGGCCGGAGTTGTCGTCGATCACCTGCCTCAGCTCGGCCGGCAGTGCCGCGTAGGAATTGCTGTTCATCGCGAAGATGAAGGTGGAGGTGTAGAGGCCGTGGCGCCCGGAAAAGCCGGTGTGGGTGTTCACCAGCTCGGCGATCTTCAGCGGCAGGGTGACTTCCCAGGGAATGGCGACGCCGTCGATGACGCCCTTGGACAGCGATTCCGGCACCGCCGGCACCGGCATGCCGACCGGGGTGGCGCCGAGCGCGCTGAGCATGCCGGAGGCGACCCGGTTCGGTGTGCGGATCTTCAGGCCCGCCATGTCGGCCAGCGACCGCACGCCCTCGCCGCGCACGTGCAGCAGGCCGGGCCCGTGGGTGTGCAGGACGATGGGATGGATGTCCTTGAACTCCTCCATCGCATTGGCCAGCACGTATTCGTGGAAGGCGCGGCTGGTGGCCTCGGCGGTGGTCACCATGAAGGGTAGCTCGAAGGCCTCCGACCGCGGAAAGCGCCCCGGCGTGTAGCCGAGCACCGTCCAGATCAGGTCCACCACGCCGTCCTTGGCCTGGTCGTAGAGCGCCGGCGGTGCGCCGCCCAGCTGCATCGACGGATAGTGCTCGACCTTGATCCGTCCATCCGACTCGCGCGTCACCTTCTCGATCCAGGGGGCCAGCGCTTTGGCGGGAATGGCCGCCTGCGGCGGCAGCATCTGGTGCAGGCGCAGGGTCACTTCCTGGGCCCCGGCGCCCAGCGGCGCCGAAACCGCCGTGGCGGCCGCGAGGGCCAGCGCCAGCGCAAGGGCATAGGCTCGATTCATGGCGTCCTCCTGTGCGAGGGTCCGGCTTCTGGCGGCCGGCCTGGCTTGTGGGGCATGGTAGCTTCATTGACCCGGCCGGCGCAATCGAGCGCGCCGGTGCGAGGATCGGACGGCAGGGGCGGGGCGGTTTTCCCAGCGGCGCTTCGACGTTGTATAAACGCCTCGACAAGCAGGCGAGAGAACTTGAGGAGGCCCGAGGATGACCGACAAACCGCCCTTCCGTGCCGACCACGTCGGCAGCTATCTGCGCCCCAAGCGCCTCATCGAGGCGCGCGAGGCGCATGCGGCCGGCCGGCTCGACGGCGCGGCCCTGCGGCAGATCGAGGACGACTGCATCCGCGAGGTGGTCCGCCGCCAGCAGGACGCCGGCCTGCGGGGCATCACCGATGGCGAGTTCCGGCGCACCTACTTTCATGTCGACTTTCTCGAGCGCCTGGCGGGCGTCACCGTCACCTACGGCGAATTCACCGCCGCCTTCCGCAAGGACGACGGCAGCGAGGTCGGCTTCCGGCCGCCGACCATGCATGTCGAGGCACCGCTGCGCCACGTCGGCCCGATCCAGGGCGCCGACTACGATTTCTTGGCCGGGGCGGTGACCAAGACGCCGAAGGTCTGCATCCCGGCGCCCTCCATGCTGCACTTCCGCGGCGGCCGCCAGGCCATCTCCGCCCGGGTCTATCCCGACCTGGAGGACTTCTACGAGGACCTCGCCGCCGCCTATCGCGCGGAGATCGCCGACCTGGCGGCGCGCGGCTGCCGCTACCTGCAGATGGACGACACCAACCTCGCCTATCTCTGCGACCCGAAGATCCGCGAGCGCACGGCGGCGCGTGGCGACGATCCCGACAGCCTGACCCGTCTCTACTGCCGCCTGGTGAACGAGGCGATCAAGGAGCGGCCGCAGGACATGACGGTCTGCGTCCACCTCTGCCGCGGCAACTTCAAGAGCGCCTGGGTGGCCGAGGGCGGCTACGAGCCGGTGGCCGAGATCCTGTTCAACGAGATGGCCATCGACGGCTTCTTCCTGGAGTACGACGACGAGCGCTCCGGCGACTTCGCGCCGCTGCGCTTCATGCCCAAGGGCAAGCGCGTGGTGCTCGGCCTGATGAGCTCCAAGCGGCCGCAGGTGGAGGGCAAGGCAGAGCTGAAGCAGCGCATCGACGAGGCCGCGCAGTACGTGCCGCTGGAACAGTGCGCGCTCAGCCACCAGTGCGGCTTCTCCTCGACGGC
>CAYYIV010000103.1:0-2348 GCA_964472095.1 uncultured Pelagibius sp. | reverse complement strand
TGTGAACCGGCATGCAAATTTGACCCCGTGATGGGGGTGATCGGCGTTTAATTTTGACCCCACCCTCAAGGGCGCAACCTCCTGCCATGTGATTCGCGGCGGGGGCAGCACAGGGGATGGTGACGGTGGAGACGATCGGGCGTGTACGGCACGCCTTTCATGTGAAGGGCAAGACGATCAAGCAGATCTCGCGGGAGCTTCGGCTTGCGCGGAACACGGTGCGGAGCATCGTCCGTGGCGAGGCGACGGAGCGGCACTATGAGCGGGACGCACAGCCTTTGCCGAAGCTGGGGGCATTTGCCGAGGCACTCGATCAGATGCTGGCGGACAACGCCAGACGGGGCAAGCGGGAGCGGCTGACCTTTCAGCGCCTGTATGAGGCGCTGCGGCTGTCGGGCTATTCGGGCGGCTACGATGCGGTGCGCCGTTATGGCCGGGCGTGGGAGCGGCGACAATCGATCAAGCAGGCTGAGGCCTATGTGCCGCTCGCCTTCGCTCCGGGCGAGGCCTATCAGTTCGACTGGAGCCATGAGTGCGTGGTCATCGACGGTGTGACGACGATGGCCAAGGTTGCTCATGTCCGGCTGTGCCATAGCCGGATGCTGTTCGTACGCGCCTATCCGCGTGAGAGCCAGGAGATGGTGTTCGATGCCCATGAGGCGGCCTTCGCGTTCTTCAAGGGCGGCTGCCAGCGGGGCATCTACGATAATATGAAGACGGCGGTCGACGCGGTGTTCGTCGGCAAGGAGCGCCAGTTCAACAGGCGCTTCCAGCAGATGCTGAGCCATCACCTGGTCGAGCCCACGGCTTGCACGCCGGCGGCGGGCTGGGAGAAGGGGCAAGTCGAGAACCAGGTCGGTGTGGTGCGCCGGCGCTTCTTCACGCCGCGGCTGAAGTTCAAGAGCTATGCCGATCTCAATGGCTATCTGCTTGACCGCTGCATTGCCTATGCCCGTTCACAGCCGCATCCCGAGCAGAAGGACAAGACCGTCTTCGCCGTGTTCGAGGCGGAGCGCAGCGCGCTGATCCCATATCGCGGTCCATTCGACGGCTTCCATGCCACCAGCGCCGCAGTGTCGAAGACCTGCCTGATCCGCTTCGACCGCAACCGCTACTCGGTGGCCTCGAGCGCCGTTGGAAGACCGGTCGATGTGCATGCCTATGCCGACAAGATCGTCATCAAGCAGGACGGCATTATCGTCGGCGAACATCGCCGCCGCTTCGGCTGCGATCAGATCGCCTATGATCCCTGGCACTATGTGCCGGTACTGGCGAGGAAGCCCGGTGCGCTGCGTAACGGCGCTCCGTTCAAGGACTGGCTGCTGCCGGGCGGGCTGGCAAAAGTTCGGCGCCGGCTGGCCGGCTCCGATGACGGCGACCGGCAGATGGTGAAGATCTTGACTGCGGTACTCACCGACGGACTTCAGGCGGTGGAGGCCGCCTGCGCGGAGGCGCTCACCGCCGGCCTTACCAGTGCCGATGTGATCCTCAACGCGCTGGCACGGCAGCAGCAGGGAACGCCGGCCCTGCCCATGGCGACGCCGGCACGCCTCGCGCTCAGCCTGCCGCCAATCGCCGATTGCGCCCGCTATGACCGGCTGCGCACCCCAGCGCGGGAGACGGCCTATGGAGCGCTCTGAGATCCTGGAGATGATGACGACGCTGCAGCTTGCCGGCATGCGCGCCACCTATGACGAGATCGTCTCTGTGGGCATCAAGCGCCAGCACGGCATCGAGCGGGTGATCGGCGCACTGCTGAAGGCCGAGATCGCCGCTAAGCAGGCGCGCTCGATCAACTATCAGATGGGGATCGCCAAGCTGCCACTGGTCAAGGAGCTGGCCGACCTGGAGCTTGGCGCGACGCCAATCAACGCCGAGTTGGTCGAGCAACTCTCTGGAGGCGGCTTCCTCGACAGCCAGCGCAATGTGGTGCTGATCGGCGGCACCGGGACCGGCAAAAGCCATATCGCTATCGGCATGGCCCGGAGCATCATCAGGTCCGGGCGCAAGGCCCGCTTCTTCAACGCCGTCGACCTGGTCAACCGGCTGGAGAGCGAAGCCAAGCTCGGCCGCCATGGCCGGCTCGCCGATGGGCTGGCGCGTGTCGACCTCGTCATCCTCGATGAGCTCGGCTATCTGCCCTTCGCCCAGTCCGGCGGCCAACTGCTGTTCCATCTGATCAGCAGGCTTTACGAGCGCACCTCGATCATCGTCACCACCAATCTGGCCTTCGCCGAATGGCCGACCGTGTTCGGAGACGCCAAGATGACGACGGCGCTGCTCGACCGCCTAACCCATCACTGCGACATCATCGAGACCGGCAACGACAGCTGGCGCTTCAAAAACCG
>CAYYIV010000102.1:0-2681 GCA_964472095.1 uncultured Pelagibius sp. | reverse complement strand
CACGGCGAGAAGCAGTGGCTGGAGATCGCCATGGTGCTGGCGCGCCGGCCGCGCCTGCTGCTGCTCGACGAGCCGACCAACGGCATGACGGCGGCGGAGACCGCCGCCACCGTCGCGCTGATCCGCGACCTGCACCGCCGCTTCGGCTGCGCCGTGCTGGTCATCGAGCACGACATGGGTTTCGTGCGCGACCTTGCCTGTCCAGTGGCGCTGATGCTGCGCGGCCGCATCGTCAGGCGCGGTAGCTACGAGACGCTGCAGGCCGACCCCTTGGTGCGCGAGGCCTATCTCGGCACCATCGACCTGGAGTTCGCGGGCTGATGCTGCAGGTCTCCGGCCTCGAAAGCGGCTACGGCGGCAGCCGCGTGCTGCGCGGCATCGCCTTCGGCGTCGCGCAAGGCGAGAGCGTCGCGCTCCTCGGCCGCAACGGCATGGGCAAGACGACCCTGCTCAGGAGCATCATGGGCCTGCTGCCGGCGCTCGCCGGCGAGATCCGTTTCGCCGGTGCCCGCATCGACGGTCGCCGGCCCGAGAACGTCGCCAAGGCCGGCATCGCCTTTGTGCCGCAGGGTCGCGAGATCTTTGCCGAACTCACGGTGGAAGAAAATCTTCTCCTCGGCGCGATGGGGCGCGGCGGCCTCGGCGCCGCGGTACCGGAGGAGATCTACGGCCGCTTCCCGATCCTGAAGGAGCGCCGGCGGCAGCGCGGCGGCACGCTCTCCGGCGGTCAGCAGCAGCAGCTGGCCATCGGCAGGGCGCTGGCCGGGCGGCCGCGCCTGCTGCTGCTCGACGAGCCCTCGGAAGGCCTGCAGCCCTCCATCGTCCTCGAGGTGGCCGCGGCGCTGCGCCGCGAGGTGGCCGGCGAGGGAACGGGCAAGGGGCTGACGCTGATCACCGTGGAGCAGAACGTCGACCTGGCGCTGCGGGTCGCCGACCGCTGCCTGTTCATCGAGAACGGCGCCCTGGTGGCGGAGGCGACGAGCGCCGAGCTGCGCCGCGACCCGGCGCTGCTGCACAAGCACCTGGCGATCTGAGGAAAGGGCGCATGGACCAGGTTCTCCTGCTGCTGCTCGACGCCGCCAACTATGTGCTGGTCATCGTGCTGGTGGCGATGGGCCTGGTCATCATCTTCGGCCTCATGCGGGTCATCAACATGGCCCACGGCGAGCTCTTCCTGCTCGGGGCCTATACCCTGGTGATGCTGCAGCAGGCCGGGCTCTCCTACTGGATCGGACTGGCCGCGGCGACGCTGCTGGTCGGGCTGGTCGGCCTGCTGATCGAGGAACTGGTGATCCGCCACATCTATCACCGCTTCCTCGACACCATCCTCGCCACCTGGGGCCTTTCCATCATGATCAAGCAGGGCGTCATCCTGCTGTTCGGCCCGGGCGCGCAGTCGACTTCCGCGCCCTTCACCGCGCAGCTCGATCTCTTCGGCACGCCCTATCCCGCCTATCGCCTCTTCATCATGGCCGTCGCGCTGCTTGTCGTCGCAGGGACTTTCTACCTCTTCTTCCGCACCCGCTTCGGCCTTGCCGCCCGCGCCGTCATCGCCAGCCGCCACACGGCGGCCTGCCTCGGCCTGCCGACCCGGACCTTCGACCGCGCCACCTTCGCCTACGGCGCCGCCCTGGCCGGGCTCGCCGGCGCCGTCATGGCGCCGATCATGAGCGTCGATCCGCAGATGGGTCTCGGCTTCCTCATCCCGGCCTTCCTCGCCATCCTGGTCGGCGGCGCCGGGCATCTCGGCGGGCCGGTGCTGGGTGCCGGCCTGATCGGCGCCACCGACAGCATCACCGCGAGCCTGTGGTCGCCGGTGCTGGCCCAGGTGGTGGTCTTCACCATGGCGGTGGTTGCGATCCGGCTGTTCCCCGGTGGCCTTCTCGGGGGGCCGCGGCGGTGACGGCCTGGAGCCAGGGCCTGCGCGACCGCCGCATCGCCGTCGACCTCGTCGTCTGGGGCGGCCTCGCGGCGATGCCATTGTTCGCCGGCGCCTGGCAGGTCGGCCAGATCTCCCAGTACCTGACCTACGGCATCTTCGCCATGAGCCTGGCGCTGATCTGGGGCCAGTGCGGCCTGTTGTCCTTCGGCCATGCGGTGTTCTTCGGCCTCGGGGCCTACGCCATGAGTCTCACCACCCTCGGCATGCTGCCCGGCCTGGCGGGCTGGACCTCCAGCTACCTCGGCATGGCCCTGGCCCTGGTGCTGCCGGCGGCCTTCGCCAACCTGCTGGGCCGCTTCCTGTTCTACGGCCGCGGCCTGCAGGGCGCGCAGCTCGCCATCGTCATGCTGGCGGTGGCGGTGATCGCCGAGCGCATCATGACCCGCTGGTCCTATGCCGGCGGCATGAACGGCCTGATGAGCGTGCCGCCGGTCGACCTCGGCGCTTTCGGCCTCAGCTACGAGCTCTACGATCCGCTGCCGCTGTTCTACGGCACGCTGGCCGCCGCGGTCCTGGTCTACGTGGTGCTGGAGACGCTGGTGCGCTCGCGCCGCGGCGTGGTGCTGCGCGCCCTCGGCGTCGACGAGCCGCGCACCGCCTTTCTCGGCCACGACACGCGCGCTCTCAAGCTGGCGGTCTTCACCCTCTCGGCCGCGGTCGCCGGTTTCGCCGGCGCGCTCTTCGCCAGCCAGTTCGGCTTCGTCTCGCCGCCGCTGATCGGCTTCGGCCTCTCCACCGA
>CAYYIV010000101.1:0-2702 GCA_964472095.1 uncultured Pelagibius sp. | reverse complement strand
TCCATCCCGAGAAGTTCTACGCCTTCATCAACTCGTCGTGGCCGGGGATCATTCGTGCCAAGGGACACTTCTGGCTCGCCACTCGACCGGAATGGGTGGGCGAACTCAGCCAGGCGGGCGCGCTCGTCCGTCACGAGGCCATGGGCTTCTGGTGGGCGAACGTGCCTAAGGAGCGCTGGCCCGACCACCCGGAGTGGCGGCAGCACATCGCCAAATCCTGGGATGCCGTTTACGGCGACCGGCGGCAGGAAATCGTCTTCATCGGCACCGAAATGGACGAGGCCGCGATCCGACGTCGGCTCGACGCCTGCCTTGTCGGCGACGCTAATGCCAAGGCCATGCAGCCCTCTGCCTGGAGAAAGCTGAAGGATCCGTTCCCGGTCTGGAAGCGGGCTGAACCGGCATGATCGGTCCGTCGGTATCCCTAGAAGGTGAGGCAATCGGGAAGTCCGCCACAGTGGTGGCCGGGATCGCGACATGCGATGTGGCGGAAGGCCTCGCCGCCATCAACAGGCCCGACATGGAACTCGTGATCTGGCGCCGCACGCTGCCCCTGTGCTTGCAGACCTGGCTCGAACGAATGGAAGCGTCGTCTCTTCCCGACATCCGTGTCCTTGTCCAACCGAGCGACCTTCGACGGGCGGTGGAACCGCATCTGGACGACTGCGGCATGCCTCCAGGAGGCATGCGAGATCTGCTAGTCGGGGACGTCGATGATCTCGTCTCGGCATTCTCCAAAGTTACCCGGACTGATCTCGTTGATGTAAGGCTTGAGCGCGTCAGCCACAATGCTTGCTGGAAGTTCCACCGCGACTGCGTGGAGGCCCGCCTCCTGACGACCTATCGCGGTCCTGCGACCGTATGGGTCCTGCCACGCCATGCCGAGCAGGCATTGCACGAACAGAAGCGGTTCAAAGGACCGGTAGAGCACCTCCGCATCCACGACGTTGCGATTTTCAAGGGAAGCTGTGCCGGAGCGGGCAGCGGGATCGTGCACCGCTCGCCGCTGATCGCGGGCACCGGCCACACGCGATTGCTGCTCTGCCTCAACAAACCGTCGGATGCCTCGCCGGAGCCATGGTCGCGGAGGGCATGCGATGCTTGAAGAACGGCAGTCCCGTTTCGCGGCCGTACCATCAGCATCGAAACCGCCACCGAGCGTCGATCTGCTGTTGAACCGGCGCTCGGTACCGCTGCGCCTGCTAGCCGAACCGGCGCCAGAAGGAGAAGACCTGGAGACGATCCTCGCAGCCGCCTGCCGCGCGCCGGACCATGGCACGTTGCGGCCATGGCGCTTCATCCTGATCCGGGGCGCAGCGCGTAACCGACTGGGTGCGGTCTTCGCCGAAGCCCGGCGGCGACGCGAACCGGAGGCGCGCCCACCGGATCTGGAGGCGGAGCGCCGCAAACCGCTGCGGGCGCCATTGGTCATCGCCGTAGCTGCGGTCGTCGTCGAGGACCACCCAGGCGTTCGCGTCATCGACCAGGTGCTCGCCGTGGCCTGCGCTGCCCACGGCGTCCTGCTGGCCGCCCAGGCTCTCGGCTACGGCGGCATCTGGCTCACGGGCAGCAATTGCCACGACCCGGAGGTCAAGGCGGCGCTGGGATTGGCGCCGAAAGACGCCCTTGTCGGCTATCTCTACCTCGGCACCCCCACCGCCGAGCCGCCGCCCCGCGAACGGCCGACCCCGGCGACGCTCACGCTCGAATGGCGCGCCGACAAGCGCCACCCCCGGTAGAGCCGCCCTGCCCCGCGCTCGACGGGGCGGCGAGCGCAGGCCGGGTGGCAATCTGGAAGAACACACCCGCTTCCCTTGCCTTCTGAGCCTGCTGGGCGAAGCGCTGGCGCTCGGCCAGGGCGGCCTGGTCGTCCATGCTGGCTCCCGGCGCGATCCCGAGCTGGCGCTGGCGCCGGCGGTGATCCTCGCCGACGAACCGACATCACGCCTCGACCCGGTCACCCAACGCCGAGTCATGTCTGTCATCGCCGAGTCCGCCGAAGAAGCCGAGGCGGCGGTCATCTTGGTGACACACCATGCGACGATGGCGCGGCACTGGGCCGGCGACGTGCTGGACCTGGATCGCCATGCGGAGGCCGCCATCGCTGCATGAGCCGTCTGGGCTCCTTTGCCTGCGGGCACGGCGTCGATACCAGGCGCGGCGAACCCGCTTCCCAGGCCACCCTTTCGGCTGTATAGAAATGATATGGGAGGATTCTGCAAGTGAGACGCAGCCACAGGATGTGCAGCGGCGCCTGGCGCCAGCGGACAGCCTCCGCGATGCTTTCTCTGTTGCTCGCCGTCGCACTCACCTTGGCGGGTGCCGCTCATGCGTTGCCACATCAGAGTGGCGCATCCTCCTCGCCCGACAGGATTTCGAAAGCCGAGGCCTTCGTACCCTGGATCTGCGGGCCAGGCACATCGAAGGACCCGCAGGCGCCTGACGCCCCCTTCAAGCGGGGCTGTCCCGCCTGTACCTTGGCCAAGGCTCCCGGTCTGCTGCAGGACGTCCCACACGAGCCCGTGGCCGTCCGACGCATTCTCTCCACCCTGTGGCCGCTACAGCAAGACGGTCCGGCGCTCCAATTCGCCTCGTCCAACCCGCCTGTCCGCGCGCCGCCGCTCTCCTAGCGCCGTAGCGTCACCTGGCGGCCGCGGGCGGCCCCGCGTGACCAGTTCCACTTCACTGTTCTTCTCAATCCG
>CAYYIV010000100.1:0-2814 GCA_964472095.1 uncultured Pelagibius sp. | reverse complement strand
CGCGTGCTGAAGCCGGGCGGCCGCTTCCTCTGCCTGGAGTTCAGCCGCGTCGTGGTGCCGCTCTTCGCCGAACTCTACGACCAGTACTCCTTCAAGGTACTGCCAGCCATGGGCGCCGCGGTCGCCGGCGACCGCGAGTCCTATGTCTATCTTGCCGAATCGATCCGCCGCTTCCCGCCGCAGGAGGAGCTTGCCGAGATGATGGGCGCTGCGGGCCTTTCCCAGGTGCGCTACCGAAACCTCTCCGGCGGTATCGCGGCACTGCACTCCGGCTGGCGCATCTAGAGCGGCAGATGCTTCGCACGGTCCGCTCCCTGCTGCGCTTCCAGCGCATTGCCCGCACCCTGGCACGCCACGACGCCCTGGCACCACTCGAGGAAATCGGCATAGCGCCGGGACTGGTGTGGTTCGCCCGCCGTTTCTCGCGCCGCGCCGCCGCGGGCCGGCCGGGCCAGAAACTGGCTCGCGCGCTGACCGAGATGGGCCCGAGCTTCATCAAGCTGGGCCAGATGCTGTCAACCCGCGCCGACCTGTTGGGCGAGCAGGTCGCCCTCGATCTCGCCGAGCTGCAGGACCATCTGCCCCCCTTCGACGGGGCGCAGGCTCGCAGGATCCTGGAGGAGGAACTGGGTCAGCCGGTGGAGGCGTTGTTCGTCAGCTTCGATCCGGCGCCGGTCTCCGCCGCGTCCATCGCCCAGGTCCACGAGGCCAGGGTCGCCCCGAAGGCCGAGGCCGGCGCGGAAGAAAGTCCGCCGGAACCATGCCCCGTCGCCGTGAAGATCCTGCGTCCGGGCATCGAGAGGGCCTTCGAGCGCGATCTTGAGTTCTTCTACTGGCTGGCCGGCTGGGCCGAGCGCGCCCAGCCCAAGCTGCGCCGCTTCCGCCCTGTGGAAGCGGTGCGGGTCTTCGAAGATACGGTGCGCTTGGAGATGGACCTGCGCATGGAAGGTGCGGCAGCCTCCGAGCTGGCGGAGAACTTCGCCGACGACGAGACCTACAATGTGCCGGTCATAGACTGGCGGCGCAGCTCGCGGCGGGTACTCACCATGTCGCGGGTCGACGGCATTCCGATGGATGACCGCGAAGCCCTGCTCGCCGCCGGCCACAATCTCGCCGAGGTGCTCACCAAGGCCGCCGGCATCTTCTTCAACCAGGTCTTCCGCGACGGCTTTTTCCATGGCGACCAGCACCCCGGCAACATGTGGGTGGCCGCCGACGGCAACATCGTCGCCGTCGACTTCGGCATCATGGGGCGGCTCGATTGGACCACCCGCAGGCACCTCGCCGACATGCTGATCGCCACCCTCGACGGCGACTACCACCGTCTGGCCGCCGTCTACATGGAGGCCGGCTACCTGCCGCAGAGCCGTCAGCTCGACGTATTCGCACAGGCGCTGCGCTCGGTCTGCGAGCCGATCGCCGGGCGGCCGCTGAACGAGATCTCATTTGCACGTCTGCTTGCTCAACTCCTCAGGCTTACCGAATCCTTCGAGCTGCCGGTGCAGCCGCAACTGCTGCTGCTGCAGAAGAACATGCTGATGGCCGAAGGCGTCAGCAGGCGGCTCGATCCCTCGCTCAACATCTGGACCCTGGCTCAGCCGCTGATCGACGCCTGGATGCGCGCGAACCGCGGGCCCGAAGCGCGGCTGCGCGAGGGCGTCGAGGACGTGCTGCGCGGCCTGCGCCAGCTGCCCGCGCTGGCCGACAACCTGGAACGGGCCACCGAGGAGCTCGCCGCCGGGCGCATCCGGCTCCACCCCGAGACCGTCGCGCAATTAAGCGCCCACAATGGGGGAAATCTCGCCCGCTGGGCCCTGCCGATCGCCCTGCTCGCCCTGGTGATCGCCCTGGCCGCCCTGCTTTAGAGCGGCTCGCCATTTCCGTCTTCGAGAAGGTGCGACAGAAGGAAACGGCCTGTTCTTCGAAGGCGTGTCCGACGACACAAGTCTTCGGTCTGACCTTACTTTCGTTTGCTTAAATCACGCCTGAGGCGATGGGACACCGGCATTTCGCCTTCCTGGTGTTTACCTGACCCGGTCGACTTGCCGACAGGCTCTCAGTATTGTTGTGCTTTCTGAAATGCGGTATCTTTTTTCAGTCTCGGCGTTCGGTTCCGTTTAGAGGGCAATGCAGATGTTGTCCCGCCGGTCTGTCATCGCAGCGGTTCTCGCCAGTGCGCCGGCTTTGGCCTTTGTCCGAACCCCTGTTCGGGCGTCGGATCGGATTCTGCTGCGCGCGGTCTATTACCGTGATTTTCGGCCCTACTCCTTCTTTGATGAGAAAGAGGGAAGGATGCGCGGCATTCTCATCGACCTGATGGAAGTCCTCGGTGAGGCCTGCGGCTATGCCATGACGCACGAGGGTTTCCCCTGGGCGCGCGCGCAACACATGGTAGCCAACGATGCTGCGGATGCTTTGTGCTGCCCCATTACCGAGAAGCGATCGGAATACGTTTATTTCGCCCCCACGATCGTGACCCCGCTGGCAGAAGCCCATTTATTCGTCACCGTCGACAATCCCCGCGCCGATGCCCTTCGTGCCGTCCGTTCCAAAGAAGGGCTTTACGACTTCACCGCGGTGGATTTCATCGGAAACAGCTCCGGCGAACACATCTGGCAATACCACCCGCAACGGATAACCGTCAGAAACATCCAACAGATTCTCAAGATGCTGCTGGCTGGCCGCGCGGACTTCTACTATGCCGACCCACTGGTGACGTGGATCCAAATGGGCGAGCTGGGCCTGCTCGACAGGTTCTTTAGTATCCCTGCCGACTATGTGACCAAAGGGCACAGGGGCGCCATGAGCTTCGGC
>CAYYIV010000099.1:0-2822 GCA_964472095.1 uncultured Pelagibius sp. | reverse complement strand
GTCCTTTCGCACTTGCAGCATATGATTATTTGAGGACGACCGCCTTTATGGACCGCCTGGACGCCCTGGAAGCGCAATCTGTGTGTATTCTCCGCGAGGCCTATGCGCGCATCGAGCCGCTGGCGATGCTGTGGTCTCTGGGCAAGGATTCCAACGTGATGATCTGGCTGGCGCGCAAGGCCTTCTTCGGGCATGTGCCGTTTCCGGTGATACACGTGGATACCGGCAGGAAGTTCAAGGAGATGTACGAGTTCCGCGACCGCTATGCGGCGGAATGGAAGCTCGACTTCAAGCGCGAGGTCTGCCCGCCGCTGGAGGAGATCGACGCCTCGCTGCCGCCGGCGGCCCGCTCGGCGGCGCGCAAGACCGAGGGGCTGCGCCAGGCGATCGCCAAGCACGCGCTGAAGGCGGTCATTGCCGGCATCCGCCGCGACGAGCAGGCGACCCGCGCCAAGGAGCGGGTGTTCAGCCCGCGCGGGGAGACCGGGGCCTGGGACTTCCGCGACCAGCCGCCCGAGTTCTGGGACCAGTACAAGACCGATTTCCCGCCGGGGACCCACATCCGCATCCACCCGCTGCTGCACTGGACCGAGCTCGACATCTGGCTCTACACCCGGCGCGAGGGCATTCCCATCGTGCCGCTCTACCTGTCGCGGGACGGCAAGCGCTACCGTTCGCTGGGCGACGAGGACATCACCTCTCCGGTGGAGTCCATGGCGGCCTCGATCGACGAGATCATCGTCGAGCTGGAGACCACCAATACCTCCGAGCGCGCCGGGCGCGCCATGGACCACGAGCGCGAGGATGCCTTCGAGCATCTGCGCGCCACGGGCTACATGTAAGCAAAGGCGGCGCGAGGATGAAAGACGACGGCACCACCACCGTGACGGCGAACCAGCTGAAAGACGAGGCCTTGGCAGACGCTGATACCGAAGGCGCCCGCACGCTTCACCGCATCGTGATCGTCGGTCACGTCGACCACGGCAAGTCGACGCTGATCGGGCGCATGCTCTACGACACCGACTCGCTGCCGCCGGGCAAGGTGGCGGAGCTGGAGGCGGTTTCCGCACGCCGCGGCATGGCCATCGAGTGGTCCTTCGTGCTCGATGCCTTCCAGGCCGAGCGCGACCAGGCGGTCACCATCGACACCACGCAGATCTGGTTCAAGACGGCGCTGCGCGACTACGTGATCATCGACGCGCCGGGCCACCGCGAGTTCCTCAAGAACATGGTCAGCGGCGCGGCCAGCGCCGATGCCGCCGTGGTGGTGATCGACGCCGCCGAGGGCGTGCGCGAGCAGTCGCGCCGCCATGCCTACCTGCTGCACCTGCTCGGCATCCGCCAGGTCGCGGTGGTGGTCAACAAGATGGACCTGGTCGGCTTCGACGAGGCGCGCTTTGGCGAGGTCTCCCGGGAGATCACCGACTACCTGGCCTCGATCGGCGCGACCCCGATGGTCATCGTGCCGATGTCGGCGCGCGACGGCGACAACATCGCGACCCGCTCCGCCCGCACGCCCTGGTACGACGGCCCGACGGTGCTCTCCGCCCTCGACGGCTTCCACGGCCACCCGGGGGTCGTCGCGCAGCCGCTGCGCCTGCCGATCCAGGACGTCTACAAGTTCGATGCCCGCCGCATCCTGGCCGGGCGCGTGGAGAGCGGCAGCTTCTCGGTCGGCGACACCCTGCTGTTCTCGCCGTCCAACAAGACCGCGCGGGTGCGCTCCATCGAGGCCTGGCCGGCAGACCGCAAGCCCGCCAGCGCGGCCGCCGGCGATGCCGTGGGCATCACCCTGGACGAGCAGATCTTCGTCGAGCGCGGCGAGACCGCCAGCCACGTCACCAGCCCGCCGAAGCTCAGCACCCTCTTCCATGCCCGCCTGTTCTGGCTCGGCCACAAGCCGCTCGCCGTGGGCCGCCGCTACAAGCTGAAGCTGCTCACCCAGGAGGCCGAGGTCACGGTGCAGTCGATCGAGCGTATCGTCGACACCCAGACCCTGGAGCACACCTCCGGCGAGACGGTGGAGCGCAACGCCGTCGCCGAGGTGACCCTGCGCAGCCGCCAGGTGCTGGCGCTCGACGACTACGGCGACCTGCCCAAGACCGGCCGCTTCGTGCTGGTCGAGGACTACGACACCGTGGGCGGCGGCGTGATCTCCATGGAGGGCCTGCCGGACCAGCGCCAGGCCATCGAGGTCAAGTCGACCAACGTGATCTCGGTGGAGCACCGCCTCACCGCCGCCAGCCGCGCGGCCCGCAACGGCCACCACGGCGGCGTGCTGTGGTTCACCGGCCTCTCCGGCGCCGGCAAGTCGACCCTGGCCATGGAAATCGAGCAGCGGCTCTTTGCCAAGGGCTACCAGGTCTACGTGCTGGACGGCGACAACGTGCGCCGCGGCCTCAACGCCAACCTCGGCTTCTCGCCCGAAGACCGCACCGAGAACATCCGGCGCGTCGGCGAGGCGGCCGCCCTCTTTGCCGATTCCGGCATCATCTGCATCACCGCCTTCATCTCGCCCTACCAGGTCGACCGCGACCGCGCGCGCGCCTCGGCACCGGGCCGCTTCCACGAGATCTATATCAAGGCGGATGTGGAAACCTGCGAGCAGCGCGACCCCAAGGGCCTCTACAAGAAGGCACGCTCCGGCGAGATCGCCCAGTTCACCGGCGTTTCCGCCCCCTACGAAGCCCCAGAGGCCGCCGACCTCGTCGTCGACACCTCCTGCGAAAACGTCGCCGCCTCGGTCGAGAAAATCATCCGCTACGTCGAAAAAACCTTCACCCTCAAACCCGGAGAAACCGCAAGCTAACGGCCTGACTTCG
>CAYYIV010000098.1:0-2930 GCA_964472095.1 uncultured Pelagibius sp. | reverse complement strand
GCGGGCTCGGCGACAGCGAGGTCATCAGCCAGCCGGCGCCGACATCGTGCATCCATGTGCCCACATTGGAAATGACCGTGGCGATCCAGAGCGCCCGAAAGACGGGGAAGCCAAGCGGTCCGACTGCCTTCTCCTGCCGTGTCTCGCTCATGGCGGTTTCCTCGTTCGTCCTGGGTGGAAGGTTCATCGCGACCAAGGTCAAACCGCCCAGCAGCCGCAGCCGAGGGCACCCCAGAAGGTGCGGGCGTCCGACGCCGGCACCCGTGCGCCGAGGGCAGAGGCGTGGTTGTGCCCGTGCACGGCGCAGTCGTTGGTGCAACCGCAGTTCAGCGACAGCTTGGCACGGGCTTCTTCTGTCTTGTGGTAGCCACCGAAGGTGGCGACCGGCGACCAGTCAGGCATCGGAGCGGGAAGATCCGGTGCGAGGCGCTCGTATTCGCCGTCTCCATGCACGACCTTGCCGCCGACAATGGTGAGAACCGATCGCAAGTGGACGATGTCGCTTTCCGGCACGGAAAAGTAATCGTCGGACAGCACGGCAAGATCGGCGAGTTGCCCCGCTTTGATCTGGCCCTTCTTGCCTTCCTCATTGGAAAACCAGGTGTTCGCCTCGGTCCACAGGCGCAGTGCCGTCTCGCGGTCGAGGCGATTGTGCTGCGGATAGAGGGCGAGGCCGCCGACGGTTCTCGACGTCACGAGCCACGACAGCGAAACCCACGGATTGTAGCTGGCGACGCGGGTGGCATCAGTGCCCGCCCCCACCGGAACGCCTGCCTCCAGGATCCGCCGGAGCGGCGGCGTGCGCTCGGCGGCTTTCGCCCCATAGCGTTCGACGAAATACTCGCCCTGGAACGCCATGCGGTGCTGCACGGCAATGCCGCCGCCAAGCGCGGCGATCCGGTCGATATTGCGGTCGCTGATCGTCTCGGCGTGGTCGAAGAACCAGTTGATGCCGGAGAGCGGAACGTCGCGGTTGACCTTCTCGAACACGTCAAGCGCGCGATCGATCGTTTCATCGTAAGTGGCGTGCAGCCGCCAGGGCCAGCGGTTTTCTGCGAGGAGACGAATGACGGGCTCCAGATCGGCTTCCATATTCGGCGGCATGTCTGGACGCTCGACGCGGAAATCCTCGAAATCGGCTGCGGAATAGACAAGCATCTCACCGGCGCCGTTGTGGCGGTAGACATCGTCGCCCTGCCCAGGCGAGACCGGGTTCACCCAGGACGAGAAATCCGCAAGCTCCTCCCTGGGCTTCTGGGTAAAGAGGTTGTAGCTGATGCGGACCGTCAGCTGTCCGTCGGCATGTAGCTTCTCGATGATCTCGTAGTCGTCGGGATAGTTCTGGAAACCGCCGCCGGCATCGACCACGCTGGTCACCCCGAGGCTGTTCAACTCGCGCATGAAATGGCGGGTCGAATTGATCTGGTACTCCGGCGGTAGCGACGGCCCCTTGGCCAATGTCGAGTAAAGAATCGTAGCGTTCGGCTGTGCCAGGAGAAGGCCGGTCAGATTGCCAGCGGCATCGCGAACGATCTCCCCACCCGGAGGATTAGGGGTGTCTTTCGTGTAGCCGACGACGCGCAGTGCGGCAGCGTTGAGCAATGCACGATCGTAGAGGTGCAGAATGAAGACCGGCGTATCGGGAGCTACAGCATTGATTTCCTCCAGGGTCGGCAGGCGGTTTTCCGCGAACTGGTGTTCGGTGAAGCCGCCCACGACGCGCACCCATTGCGGCGCCGGCGTCCGGTCGACCTGAGCCTTGAGCATCGCCATCGCCTCGAAGAGGCTCGGCACGCCGTCCCACCGCAGCTCCATGTTGTAGTTCAGCCCGCCGCGGATGATATGGGTGTGGCTGTCTATCAGCCCCGGGATCAGCCGGCGCCCCTTCCCGTCGATGATCTCTGCCTCCGGCGCGGAGGCCCGGACCTCCGCTTCCGATCCCACGGCAAGGAACTTGCCATCCCGGATGGCCACTGCCTCAGCCGAGGGATTCTGCCGATCAAGTGTTGTCACCCTGGCGTTGACGATGATCAGATCGTTGGCAGGCATGGCTTTCTCCTTCGCGCCGGATCGGGTCTGGGAATGGAGAGGCGCGGCAGCTTCCGGAAGAAGGTGGAGGCGAGCCCTCGAGAACACGCCCCGGCACAGCGGCCGCACTTGTCGCTCTGGCGTACCGTCGACCGACCGGGCGAGGTCGCTCATCCATTCCGCGGGACGGGCGGCTGGTTCGCCGGGCTATCGGATCAGCCGTCCCGGTCGGGTTGATCAGGCCGCCGGCCTGGGCGCGACGACCGGGCCGTGCGCCGCGCGCTCGGAAGCCTTGTGGACCATGGTGTAGGCGTAGTCGACGCCCATGCCGTAGGCCCCGGAATGCTCCTGCACGATGGCCATGACGGCGTCGTAGGTTTCGCGCCGTGCCCAGTCGCGTTGCCATTCGAGGAGAACCTGCTGCCAGGTCACCGGGACGATCCCGACCTGAACCATGCGGTCCATGGCGTGGTTGTGAGCGTCGACGGACGTTCCGCCCGAGGCGTCGGCCACCATGTAGATTTCATAGTCGGTGTCGGCGAGACAGGAGAGCGCGAAGGTGAGGTTGCAGACCTCGGTCCAGAGCCCCGACACGACGATCTTCTTGCGTCCGTCAGCGGCATTGGCTGCCAAAGTCTCACGGACCTTCAGATCATCCCAGGAGTTCATCGATGTGCGCTCGAGGATTGGAGCCTCGGGAAACACCGCAAGCAGTTCGGGAAAGGTCGGGCCCGAAAAGCTTTCGGTCTCCACTGTCGTGATCGTAGTCGGGATGCTGAAGGCTTTTGCCGCCTTGGCAAGGCCTACAACGTTGTTTTTCAAGGTCTGCCGATCGATGGACTGGACCCCGAAGGCCATCTGCGGCTGCTGATCGATGAAGATCAGCTGGCTGTTCTGAGGGG
>CAYYIV010000097.1:0-2978 GCA_964472095.1 uncultured Pelagibius sp. | reverse complement strand
GCCGAGACCGTGGTGCTGGCCGCCGGCATGTGGAGCCGCGAGCTGGGCCGCAAGCTGGGCGTCAACGTCCCGGCCTGCGCGCTCGAGCACCAGTACCTGGTGACCGAACCGATCCCCGGCATGCCGGCCAACCTGCCGACCCTGCGCGACCCCGACCGCCTCGTCTACTACAAGCCCGATGCCGGTGGCCGGCTGGTGATCGGCGGCTACGAGGACGACACGCTACCTTTCGGCGAGCGCGGCATTCCCGGCGACTTCGCCCGCCAGCTGCTGCCGGAGAACTTCGACCGCTTCGAGCCTCTGGCGGCCTATGCGGGGCAGGTGACCCCGGTGGTGAACACTGTCGGCGTGCGCCAGCTCATCAACGGCCCGATTCCCTACTCGGCCGACGGCGACTTCGTCATGGGCAAGGCGCCGGAGCTCGACAATCTCTTCGTGGCAACCGGCTTCCTCTACGGCATCGCCGCCGGCGGCGGCGCCGGCGCCATCATGGCGGAGTGGATCCTGGAGGGCCGCCCCAGCCTCGACCTCTGGCCGCTCGACATCCGCCGCTTCAGCTTCCTGCACGGCACCCGCACCTTCATGTACCCGCGTGCCGTCGAGCACTACGCCCATCACTACAAGCTGCGCTATCCCGGCCAGGAGAGCGAGGTGGCGCGCGGCCTGCGGCGCAGCCCGCTCTACGAAATCCTGAAGGCAAGGGGCGCGGTCTACGGCTCCAAGAACGGCTGGGAACGGCCCAATTGGTTCGCCCCCGCCGGCGTCGAGCCGGTCGACAAGCCGGGCTTTAGCGGCCAGAACTGGAAACCCTACGTGGCTGAGGAGCATTGCGCCGTGCGCGCGGACGTCGCCCTCATCGACCAGTCGAGCTTCTCGAAGTTCGAGCTGCGCGGCCCCGGCGCCCTGGCGGCGATGCAGCGCCTCGCCGTCTCCAACATGGACAGGCCCCTCGGCAGCGTGATCTACACCCAGCTGTGCAACGAGCGCGGCGGCATCGAGGCGGACCTCACCGTGACGCGGCTGGAGGAGGACCGCTTCTACATCGTCACCGGCAGCGGCTTCGGCGTGCACGACGCCCACTGGATCGAAAGCCATCTGCCGAAGGACGGTTCGACCTTCCTCATCGAGGTTACCTCGGGCCGGGCGGTGATCAACCTCTGCGGTCCCGGCGCGCGCGAGGTGTTGTCCTTGGTGGCCGAGGAGGACGTCTCCAACGCGCGCTTCCCCTTTGCCACGGCGCGGCAGATCACCCTGGGCGCGGCGCCGGTGCTGGCCATCCGGATCGGCTATGTCGGCGAGCTGGGCTGGGAGCTGCACATCCCGACCGAGTTTGCCGCCCACGTTTACGAGACCTTGCTGGCGGCCGGTGCAGCTTTCGGCATCCGCGACGTCGGCTACCGCGCCGTCGAGAGCCTGCGCCTGGAGAAGGGCTACGTCTATTGGAGCGCCGACGTGACGCCGGACTACAGCCCCTACGAGGCCGGCCTCGGCTCCCGCGTGCACCTGAAATCGAAGGGTGACTTCCTTGGCCGCGCGGCGCTGGAGCGGCAGAAGGCGGCGGGCGTGGCGCGCCGGCTCTCTACCTTCACGGTGGAGCAGGAGATGCCGGTTTTCGGCGGCGAAACCATCCTGAAGGATGGCGGGGTGGTCGGCCTGGTGTGCAGCGCCGGCTACGCCACCACGCTGGGCAAGACCGTGCTCTATGGCTACCTGCCGAATGATTTGCTCGCCGAAGCCGAGTTCGACATCGAAGCCTTCGGCGACCGCTACCGCGCGCGGTGTGTCGAAGGGCCGCTCTACGACCCGCAGAACACGCGTCTGAAAGCCTGAAGAAGCTGCATCGGGGGGAAAGAATGACGGGAGAGAGCGGCGAGAAGAAGGGAGTCCTGGAAGCCTTGCGGAAGATTCCGGGTTTCGATGGGACGCGCGGCGAGGACTTCACCCTCGAGCGTCAGGGCGGGATGACCAATCTGGTCTACAAGCTCGACTTCGGCGACCGGCGGTGCATCCTGCGCATTCCCGGCAAGGGGACCGAGGACTACATCGACCGCGCGGTGGAGCTGCACAACGCGCGCGTCGCCGCCGCGGCCGGCGTTTCCGCCGAGGTCGTCCACGGCGATGCCGCGAGTGGCGTGATGATGACCCGCTTCATCGACGGTATCGTCACCATGTCGCCGGAGGCCTTCCGCGCGCGCGCCGGTGCGCCGGCCCGCGCCGCTCTGGCCCTGAAACGCATGCACGACTGCGGTCGGGAGTTTCGCTTCCGCTTCGAACTCTTCGCCATGATCGACGACTATCTCAGCATTCTCGACAAGGCGAAGGCCGAGCTGCCGGAAGGCTACCACGCCGTGGTCGAGGCGGCCCAGCCGCTGCGCGCGACACTGGATGCCACGCCGATGCCGCTGGCGCCCTGCCACTGCGATCCGCTCTGCGAGAACTTCCTCGACGACGGCGAGCGGATGTGGATCGTCGACTGGGAGTACTCCGGCATGAACGATCCGATCTGGGATCTCGGCGACCTCTCGGTCGAGGCGGGCTTCGACGCGGACCAGGACCGCGAGATGATGGCCGCCTACTGTGGTGGCCCGCCCTCGGCGGCGCTGATGGGGCGTATGGTCGTCTATAAAGCCCTCTGCGACCTGCTGTGGACGCTCTGGGGCCTTATCCAGCACGCCAACGGCAACCCGGTCGAAGATTTCTGGGCCTATGCTCTCGGTCGCTTCGAGCGCTGCCAGAAGCTGATGCAGGATCCGGCCTTCGCAGGCCACGTCGCGGCAGTGCGGGCCAATTAGAGCAGATCACGGTCGCATGGAATCGCCTTCGGCGATCCATCGACCGTGTGAATCTGCTCTACCCGTTTGAATTAGATCGGATTCACGCGGTCAGACGGAACCACCGAGTGGTTCCGTCTGACCGCGATCCGATCTAGCAGGCTGCTGAAAAAGTCCTCGCGATAGATTTTTAGTCGTGATTCTCTG
>CAYYIV010000096.1:0-2986 GCA_964472095.1 uncultured Pelagibius sp. | reverse complement strand
ACCATGCCGGCGTGCTGCGAATAGCCCATGCCGACGCCGCCGCCGTGGTGCAGCGACACCCAGGTGGCGCCGCTGGCGGTGTTCAGCAGGGCGTTCAGCAGCGGCCAGTCGGAGACGGCGTCGGAGCCGTCGCGCATCGCCTCGGTCTCGCGGTTCGGGCTGGCGACCGAGCCGGAGTCCAGGTGGTCGCGGCCGATGACGACCGGCGCCGAGAGCTCGCCCCTGGCGACCATCTCGTTGAAGGCGAGGCCGAGGCGGTGGCGCTGTCCCAACCCGACCCAGCAGATGCGCGCCGGCAGGCCCTGGAACTGGATGCGCTCGCGCGCCATGTCGAGCCAGTTGTGCAGCTGCGGATCGTCGGGGATCAGTTCTTTCACCTTGGCGTCGGTCTTGTAGATGTCCTCGGGATCGCCGGACAGCGCGGCCCAGCGGAAGGGGCCGATGCCGCGGCAGAAGAGGGGCCGGATGTAGGCCGGCACGAAGCCGGGGAAGTCGAAGGCGTTGCCGACGCCTTCGTCGAGCGCCACCTGGCGGATGTTGTTGCCGTAGTCGAAGGTCGGGATGCCCTGGGCCTGGAAGTCCAGCATGGCGCGCACGTGCACCGCCATCGACTGCTTGGCCGCCGCAATCACCTTCTGCGGGTTGGCGGTCTTCTCGCGCTCCCAGAGCTCGAGGGTCCAGCCGGCCGGCAGGTAGCCGTTCAGCGGATCGTGGGCGGAGGTCTGGTCGGTCACCGCGTCCGGCTTCACGCCGCGCTTCACCATCTCCGGCAGGATCTCGGCGCAGTTGCCGAGCAGGCCGACGGAAACCGCCTCACCGTTCTTGCCGGCGGCCTCGATCATTGCCAGCGCCTCGTCCAGGCTGTCGGCGCGGCGGTCGAGGTAGCCGGTCTTCAGGCGCATGTCGATGCGGCTCGGCTGGCATTCGATCGCCAGCATGGAGGCGCCGGCCATGGTGGCGGCCAGCGGCTGCGCGCCGCCCATGCCGCCGAGGCCGCCGGTCAGGATCCAGCGCCCCTTGAGGTCGCCGCCGTAGTGTTGGCGGCCCATCTCCACGAAGGTCTCGTAGGTGCCCTGCACGATGCCCTGGCTGCCGATGTAGATCCACGAGCCGGCGGTCATCTGGCCGTACATCATGAGGCCGGCCTTATCGAGCGTGTTGAAGTGCTCCCAGGTCGCCCAGTGCGGCACCAGGTTGGAGTTGGCGATGAGGACGCGCGGCGCGTCGGCATGGGTGCGGAACACGCCGACCGGCTTGCCGGACTGCACCAGCAGGGTCTCCTCGTCGCCCAGCGCCCGCAGGCAGTCGACGATCCTGTCGAAGCACTGCCAGTCGCGCGCCGCCCGGCCGATGCCGCCGTAGACCACCAGTTCCTCCGGCTTCTCGGCAACCTCGGGGTCGAGGTTGTTCATCAGCATGCGAAGCGGCGCCTCGGTCAGCCAGGATTTGGCCGAGAGCTCCGGCCCCCGCGGGCTGCGGATCACGCGGGCATTGTCCCGCCGCGGATCGGGGCTGGTATCGGGCATGACGGCTTCCTCCGGAAGGGCAGAGTCAAGTTGTATATACAAGCTCGCGCCTGGAGTCGACGGAGTAAGAACGTGGGACCTAAAAAGCGGCCGATGGAAGCGCGTCGGCGCGTTGTTCGAGACGCCCGCTTGCGCGGGCTCTCCACGAGGTCAATCATTTCAATATTTTGCCTGATCCTGAGGCGGCACGCCGCCGCCGTCTCGAAGGACGAGGCAAACGCTCCGGGCGGCTTTCACGGAACGCTCTCAAACCCGCCTGCAGCGGCGGTCCATGACCGGCTGCCAGCCGCGGACCGGCGGTTGCAGGCAGCCTCAGGCCGCCGCCGCCGCGGCGTCGGCCGGTGACCCCAATTCAACGACCCTGTCCGCCGTCTTGGCGACGAGTTCGAGATCATGGCTGACGAGCAGCAAGGCGCAGTCCTGTTCGCGTGCGAAGGCCACCAGCAGATCGGTCATTTCCTTCTGGGTGATGAGGTCGAGACGCGAGGTGGGCTCGTCCGCGAAGAGGAAGACCGGGTCGAGAAGCAGCACGCGCAGCAGCGCCAGGCGCTGCAGTTCGCCGCCGGAGATCTCGCCGGGGCGCCTGTCGAGGAGACCGCGATGCAGGCGGAGCGGTTGCATCAGAGCGGCGACCCGGTCCTCCGGCAGGCGGTGCAGGCGGCAGAGATCGGCGAGAGTCTCGCGGAAAGTCAGCTGCGGCGCGAAGGCTGACGGCGGATCCTGGTAGATCTTCTGGAAGCGCCGCGCCGGGAAATCCGGGTGGCGGCGCACTGTCCCGCTGTCGGGCGCAAGAAGTCCCAGCAGGAGGTCGCCGAAGCTGCTCTTGCCGCAGCCGCTCGGCCCGACGATGCCGACGATCTCGCCGCGGGCGATCTCGAACGACCAGTCGCGGAACAGCAGGTTGCCGCCGCGGGCCTTGCCGACACCCTGGGCTTCCAGCACGGGGGCGCCTCCCTTCGCTGCACTTGCCCTGCGGGGCCAGGCCGCGGGATCGGCGGCGATCAGCTGGCGGGTATAGTCGTGTTGCGGTGTGGCCAGGACCCGCTCGACCGGCCCTGCCTCGACGATGCGGCCGTCCAGCATGATCGCGACCTCGCCACCGAGGCGTCGCGGCACGGTGATGTCGTGGGTGATGGTCAGCAGACCGCCGTCCTGGCCCATCTCGCGGCGCAGCAGATCGACGGCGCTGTCGCGCAGCGCGGCATCGAGACCCTTGGTCGGCTCGTCGACGAGGACGATAGGCGCGCCGCCGGCCCGTGCCGCCAGAAAGGCGACGCGCTGGGCCATCCCTCCCGAGAGCTGATGCGGCAGCTTGCGCCCGGCCCCTTCGAGGCCGAGCCCGCGCACCGCCGCCTCGGCCGCCTGCTGCGCCGCGGCGGCGGACAGGCCGCGCACGCGGCGGTAACCTTCGGCGATCTGGCCGATGGAGCGGGCCGTCGGGTCCAGCGCCAGCCACGGCT
>CAYYIV010000095.1:0-3123 GCA_964472095.1 uncultured Pelagibius sp. | reverse complement strand
AGGCGCACGCAGTAGGGCTGGCGGTTGCCGCCCTGGCGCCATTCGTAGAAGCCGTCGGCGAAAATCACGCAGCGCCGTTCGGCAAAGGCGGCGCGGAAGGACGGCTTGTCGGCCACCGTCTCGGCCCGCGCGTTGATCAGCGGCGCGGTGGTCCGCTCGCCCTTCGACCAGTTCGGCACGAGGCCCCAGCGCATCCAGACGAAGTGTCGCTCGGCCGCCGCGTCGCCGATCATCGCCGCCACCGCCTGGCTCGGCGCGATGTTGTAGCGCGGCTCCAGATTCGGTAGCTCGAGGAAGCCGAATAGCCGCTGGATCGCCTCGGGCGGCGCGGTCAGCAGGAAGCGTCCGCACATGGCCTGAAAAGTCTCCTCCGCCTCTTGAGTCGGATTTCTGTGGGTAATCCGGGGTGCCGTCTTGCCGCAACGCCCATCTGCGCTACTATGGTAAATGTTCCCGTTCTGTTCACGATGACAGATTCGAGACAGGGGGTATAGATTGATCCATATCTGGTGGGGCTCGATGGGCATCAGCCCCAGATATTGTGCACGCTATTAAATTTTATGTCTTCCACAGGTGGATCGTACTGTGGATTAAAGGGGAAGAAGCATGGATGGATCGGGGATTTTCGGGCAGGCGGCTTCGGCCGAGGACGAGGCAAAGACCGATCCGAAACCCGTCGATAACGCACAGCAGCTAGGAAAACAAGCCGCCGTTGCGATCCCTTCCCGGCCGGCCGCCAACGACGACTCCGACAACCTCTCCGGGGCCCAGGAGGCCCTGCTCGGCGCCGACCAGATTCGCGACGAATTCCAGAACGAGCGCGGCATCAAGGTGCACATGGACCGCAGCCGCGACGCCAATCTGACCGTCTTCGGCAAGGCGACGCTGTCCGACCGCTACCTGATGCCCGGCGAGAGCTTCCAGGACCTCTTCGCGCGCGTCGCCGCCCACTACGCCGACGACAGCGCCCACGCCCAGCGCCTCTACGACTACATCTCGCGCCTCTGGTTCATGCCGGCCACGCCGGTGCTGTCCAACGGCGGCACCTCCCGCGGCCTGCCGATCTCCTGCTTCCTCAACGAAGCGGGCGACAGCCTGGACGGCATCGTCGGCCTGTGGAACGAGAACGTCTGGCTGGCCGCGCGCGGCGGCGGCATCGGCAGCTATTGGGGCAACCTGCGCTCGATCGGCGAGCGGGTCGGCCACAACGGCAAGACCTCCGGCATCATCCCCTTCATCCGGGTCATGGATTCCCTCACCCTGGCGATCAGCCAGGGCTCGCTCAGGCGCGGCTCGGCAGCCTGCTACATTCCGATCTCCCATCCGGAGATCGAGGAGTTCATCGAGCTGCGCCGACCGACCGGCGGCGACCCCAATCGCAAGGCGATGAACCTGCACCACGGCGTGGTGATCAGCGACGCCTTCATGCGCGCCGTCGAGAAGGACGAGGAATGGGGCCTGACCAGCCCGAAGGACAACGCGGTGATCCGCAAGGTGCGCGCCCGCGATCTTTGGATTCGCATCCTCACGGCCCGCATCGAGACCGGCGAGCCCTACATCATCTACGGCGATCACGTGAACCGGCAGATCCCGCAGCACCACAAGCTGGCGGGCCTGACCGTGAAGATGTCGAACCTCTGCAGCGAGATCACCCTGCCGACCGGCAAGGACCACCACGGCGTCGAGCGCACTGCCGTCTGCTGCCTCTCCTCGCTGAACCTCGAGAAGTACTTCGAGTGGCAGGACGAGGAAGGCTTCATCGAAGACGTCATGCGCTTCCTCGACAACGTGCTGCAGGACTTCATCGACAAGGCGCCGGACTCCATGGCGCGCGCCAAGTACTCGGCCCAGCGCGAGCGCTCGGTCGGGCTCGGCGTGATGGGCTTCCACTCCTTCCTGCAGGCCAGCCGCATCCCGCTGGAAGGCGTCATGGCCAAGGTGTGGAACAAGAAGATCTTCGCCCGCATCCGCAAGGACGCCGACGCTGCCTCGCGCAAGCTGGCCGAGGAGCGCGGGGCCTGCCCCGATGCCGAGGAGTTCGGCATCATGGAGCGCTTCTCCAACAAGTTGGCCGTCGCGCCGACCGCCTCGATCTCGATCATCTGCGGCGGCGCCTCGCCGGGCATCGAGCCGATCGCGGCAAACTCCTTCACCCACAAGACCCTCTCGGGCTCCTTCAACGTGCGCAACAAGCACCTGGAGGAACTGCTGGAGGAGAAGGGCCAGAACAACGCCGAGGTCTGGACCTCGATCACCGTGAGCCAGGGCTCGGTGCAGCACCTCGACTTCCTCAGCGACGACGAGAAGGACGTCTTCAAGACCGCCTTCGAGCTCGACCAGCGCTGGCTCATCGAACATGCCGGCGACCGCGCCGCGTTCATCTGCCAGGCGCAGTCGCTGAACGTCTTCGTGCCGGCCGACGTGCACAAGCGCGACCTGCACCAGATCCACTTCCTGGCCTGGAAGAAGGGCGTGAAGAGCCTCTACTACTGCCGCTCCAAGTCGATCCAGCGCGCGGAATCGGCCATTCCGATGACGCCGACGGCGACGGTGCCGTATCTCGGCAAGATCGCCTCCAAGGGCCTGGCGGCGGGGGCGGCCTCCACCACCGACTACGAGGAGTGCCTCGCCTGCCAGTGAGTTTCCGCCGCGGCCGTCACCGCGGCCGCAGTACGGAGTGACCTTCGGGGGGTGCAGGGGGCCGGCGGTTCGGGGGGATCGCCGGCCCCGACTTCCCCGGCCCGCCGCAAAGGCGGCCCCATTTTGAACCTTAGCGGCCAAGCGGCGCAGCAGGACAGCCAGGCGCCGCAGCCATGGGAGAATACACGACGATGTCGCTGCTCGATGCCAGCCCTGTCTACAAGCCCTTCCGCTATCCCTGGGCCTATGACGCCTGGCTGATGCAACAGCGCCTGCACTGGCTGCCGGAAGAGGTGCCCCTGGCCGACGATGTGAAGGACTGGAACCGCAACCTGACGGACGGCGAGCGCAACCTGCTGAGCCAGATCTTCCGCTTCTTCACCCAGTCGGATGTGGAGGTGAACAACTGCTACATGCGCCACTACGCCCGCGTGTTCCAGCCGACCGAGGTGCAGATGATGCTGGCCGCCTTCTCCAACATGG
>CAYYIV010000094.1:0-3159 GCA_964472095.1 uncultured Pelagibius sp. | reverse complement strand
TTCGCCACGCATCCCGACATCGTGAACCCGGATCTGCTGGCCTTCATTCGCGCCTAACGGACCATTCTCGCATGCATGGGGCGGCGACGCTGCCACAGGTACCAAGGCGCGCCTCCGCCCGTGCTTGAGCGCGGTCGAAGATGCGACCGCGCTGTCGGGCCAGCTTTCAGGAAGGACAAAAAATGCGTCTTCGAAATCTAATCCTTGCTGCCGGAGCGTGACGCGAATTCTCAAGGACGTTGTACGTTTCACAGGAGCCTCGGTAGAGCGGACCAGACGTGTGGAGACAGAGGATGGAAACATGAGTGTCATCCGGGTTGCGATCGCCGGTTTCGGAGGAGTGGGACGAGCGACGGCCAGCCTTCTCCTGACCCGTCGAAATCGGTATCGGCAGGTCTATGGCGCCAACATTCGCCTGGTCGCGGTCTGCGGATCGAGGTCCGGCCTTGCCGATCCAGACGGCCTCGAACCAGAGCGTCTGGATACGCTGGAACCTGGTCTGTCAGGCCCGGATTTCATCATGGCGAGCGACGCCGACATTCTCATCGAGGCGGGCCCGAGCGATTTCCGGACCGGCGGCCCCGGCCTTACCTACCTTCGTTCCTCCCTTGCCGCCGGGCGCGACACCATCGTCATTTCGAAGGGTGCGCTGGTCCACAGCGGGCCGGAACTACGCGCCCTCGCGCGTACCTCCGGCGCGATGCTGAAGCTCAGCGGCGCGGCTGCCGCCGCGTTGCCGACGATCGATCTTATCGAGCAGAGTCTAAAAGGCTGCGAGGTGCTCGAAATCGAGGGAATACTCAACGCCACCACCAACTACCTGCTCGACGCGATGATAAACCAGGGGCTTGGCTTCGACGAAGCGCTGGCACGCGCGCAGGCGGGCGGGTTCGCCGAAGCCGACCCGCGCAACGACATCGAAGGCTGGGACACTGCCAGCAAGCTCCTGATCCTCGCCAATTTCGGCCTCAATGCCGACCTGACGATGGACGAACTCAACGTCGAGGGCATCCAGTCGGTCTCGCGGCAACGCGTCGTCGCATGGCGCGAGGAAGGGCTCGTTCCCAAGCTCGTCGGAAGCCTTCGCCGGACGGATGGCGTGACGCGGGCGGTCGTGGGCGTGCGGACCTATCCACTGACCGACCCGCTCGCGCATGTGTCCGGCAAGAACAAGGCGATCCGCATCACCACGGACGCGATGGGCGAGACGATCGCGATCGGATCAGGAACGGAGCCTCTCGCCACCGCGGCCGCCGCGCTGAAGGATCTCGAACATATCCTGACGGCAAGAGCGGCGCGGGCCACGGCCCATTCGGGAGGAAGGGCATGACACGGCATATCGTGCAGGCCATTCGCCACATAGGCTTCGAGGACCTGGGCAGCTTCGCGGTTCCCATGCAGGAGGCCGGCTACGACATCGAATACTTCGATATGGCCGAGCGCGATCCGGCGACGCTCGATCCTCTCGGCGCCGATCTCCTCGTGGTTCTGGGCGGTCCGATCGGCGTCTACGATCACGACTCCTATCCGGTCGTCACCGACGAGATACGACTGCTGCGGAGACGGCTCGCGGCCGACCGGCCGACGCTTGGCATATGCCTCGGCGCGCAGTTGATGGCGGCAGCCCTCGGTGCGCGCGTCTATCCGGGTCCGGCCAAGGAGATCGGCTGGTCAGCACTCGATCTGTCGGACGCGGCCGCGCCCAATCCTCTCGCTGTGCTGCGCGACGTTCCAGTGCTTCACTGGCATGGCGACACGTTCGACCTGCCGGAAGGCGGCACTCTTCTCGCATCGACCCCGCTCTGCACAAACCAGGCCTTCTCGCGCGGACCGAATTTGCTCGGCCTCCAGTTCCACCCGGAGGTCCTGGGCGCGCGGTTCGAGTATTGGCTGCTGGGCCACGCCAATGAACTGGCCACAGCGGGCATCGACCCCGTCACGCTGCGCCGCGATGCCGGGCGACATGCCAGCGGGCTTGAACAAGCCGGCACCGTCCTCCTGACCGGTTGGCTGTCGCGCCTGACGCGCTAGTTCCGTCAGCAAACTTTCTCCCGCAAGGCGCCGACCTTGCCCAGTCACTGCAGCGCGATGAAACGCACCGGATCACGGACCGCCCGACGATAGTCAGTCGGGCTCATGCGTTGATGCTTGATGAACACCCGGGCGAGCACCTGGTTCGACGAGTAACCGACCTCTTGGGCGATCTCTGTGACCGGAAAGTCTGTCTGCTCGAGAAGCTCGCAGGCTTTTTCGATCCTCAGTTGCGTCAGGTACACCCGTGGCGGCACGCCGACGCTCTGCTTGAACATGCGCGCGAAATGAAAAGGCGACAGCCGCACTTCGGCTGCCAGTTCGTCGAGGCTGATGTCTTCTGAAAGCCGCGCCCGCAGCAGGTCCAGGCAGCGCCGCTGTGCCCAGGGAGCCAGCCCTCCGCGCGCCGAAGCGAGCGGCGAGCCGGCCAAGCGGCAAAGCTCGGCCAGGATCTCGCAACCGGCGGCTTGCGCCAAAAGTCGCGACGGCGCGCCGTCCTCGTCACAAAGGCGCCAGAGTTGGCGCTGCGCGGACCGGATTTTGGACGAAGTGAACGTCCCGCGGTGTAATGCGCCGAAATCGAGGGAGGGAGCCCGACCCGGGGTGTCCTCAAAAAGCCGTGTCCAGTACGCGATCGGAAACGCTATGGAGCGAATTTGGTGGTTGCTGTCGACGCTGACCGAGTTAGTGAAGTTCGGCGCGGCCAGCAAGAAGTCGCCTGGCCGGCTTGTTGCACTGAAACGTCCCGAGCCAAGGTCGGCGTTAACGCCAAAGCCGCCGATCAGATTGTAGTGCAGGACGAGGTCAGGCACGGCGGGGTTCGACATGTCGACCGCGGGCATGGCGGTCTCCATCAGATTGAGGAAGCCGCCGGGGGATTTCATCGTGCGTACGTAGGGCGCAAAGGGGCCCTCACGGAACCACTGGACGAAGGAGGAATAGCGCGGCGGCGTCATTGTCTTGCCTCTGCCGCCGCAAGCGCAGTTCCTTGCGCGTTCAGAGAGATTTGGCGCGCAGGGTCGCGAACCGCCCGACGATAGTCAGTCGGGCTCATGCGTTGATGCTTGACGAAAACCCGGGCGAGGACCTGGTTCGACGAATATCCCACCTCCTGCGCGATCTCGGTGA
>CAYYIV010000093.1:0-3288 GCA_964472095.1 uncultured Pelagibius sp. | reverse complement strand
CAGGTCGGCGCCTTCCTCGGCGTCTGGCTGGGCGGCTACTTCTTCGACCTCACCGGCTCCTACGACATGGTGTGGTGGGGCAGCGTGGCGCTCGGCCTGCTGGCCGCCCTGGTGCACTGGCCGATCCGCGAGGAGGCCGTTGCCCGCCTCGCGCGCGCCGGATGATGCGGCCGCCATGTCGAGCACGACACGAGGGCTGACCCTCAAGCTGCTGCTCGGCTTCCTTGGCCTCTGGCTCGCGGTGATGGCGATCGCGCTGCCGCTGGCGGCGCTGCCCGAGAGCGCCGGCGGGCGGGTGCTGGCGGTCTTCCCGCCGACCCTCGGCGCCGATGCACGCCTGCTCGCCATCGCCGAGGCCGATGGCCGCCCGGTAATGAGCTTCCTGGACGGCCTGGTCTGGCTGACCGAGCCTGCCGACGACAGATCCGGAGCGCCCGGCTTCGTCGGCCGGCTCAAGGCGGCGGGCGCCTGGGCCGCCTATCATCCCGACAGCTTCGCGGTGCTGCCGCAAGGCGGCTGCTTTTACATCTCGGTACACCCGCCAGGCCCGCCGCAACCTCATCCACCGATTTAAGAAGTATTATTTCTTTCTGAATCAGTTCTTTACCGGCGATTCCGAAACTTCTTTCGCGGCGGATGAACCTGCGACGCCGAGGCGCCGACTACCAGGGCGAACACCACATGTTTCATGGAGTAAGCCCTCATGTTCAAGAAACTCATCCTGGCCTCGGCCACCGCCGCCTTCGCGCTGACCCTTGCGGGACCCGGCGTGACCGGCGCCTCGATCGCCGAGGCGAAGGCCTCCGTTCAACTGGCCCAGACCCAGCAGCTGAAGCCCGCCACCCGCGAGCCCGGCCCGACGCACACGCCCAAGGCCACCCCCGGCGTGCCGCAGGGCAGCACCAGGCTGGCCCCCAATCCCTTCGTGGACCTCTACGGCCAGCCCTATTATCCGGCCATCCACGAGGGCCTGCCCGGCCACTACTACTGCTCCTTCCTGGCCGGCGGCGACACCGTCTCGAAGGCCGTCCAGGTGAAGGTGCGCAACCAGGGTACCAAGGTCGCCGGTCCGGTGCAGGTCGTCTTCGAATTCGCCGGCGGCAAGCGCGTCGCCCAGACCCTGCCGATGAACAACCTCAACGCCAGCTACATCTTCGAGGCGGTGATCCCGGCGAGCGCCTGGCAGAACAACACGGCCAGCTTCACCATCCGCATCGACCACCCGAACAAGGTGGCCGAGAGCAACGAGAACAACAACACGATCTCGAGCTACTGCATGGGTCCCCAGGGCTGAAGCCGGAAGCCCGGCAGCCCCGATCGAAGCGGGCTGCCGGCGCGCCGGGCAGCTTCGGCTCCAACCGGCGGACTCCGAGACGGATTTCACCGACGATCTCAAGGCGATCGAGGTGCCGACGCTGGTCATGCATGGCGACGACGACCAGATCGTTCCTATCGCGGATTCTGCCCTCCTGTCGGTGAAGCTCCTGAAGAACGGCACGCTCAAGGTCTACGAAAAGTTCCCGCACGGCTTGTGCGCGACCCACGCCGACGTGGTCAATCCGGGCCTCCTCGACCTCATCAAGAGCTGACAGGCGAGGCGACCATAACGAAGCGTCTGAGCTTCCTGGCACACATCCAACCACGGCTCGATCGAGTCCACATCCCGAACACGCAACCAGCCGCCGCTCAATCCTTTCTCAAATCGACTCCAAGCACATCAGGTGACAAACAGAGTCGCCACCACGGACTTGGCGAATTCGCCCAATATCCGGCGTGCCGGAAGTACAAGCCGGTGAGGGTCGGCACTTTAAGCTTGAGTCACAATGTATTGCCTATCGAAGCGAATCCAGATATTAGCAGAAATATCCGATTTGATTTGGTAGCGCTCCGAGACCAGCCACAAAGGAAACGCCATGACCGTGACAAAGACCCAGCTTGCCGAGGCGTATGCTGCGGCCTTGAACAAGGCACTTGGCAAACAGTGGGATTACGAATTCAGCCGGAGGGACGCGAGCAAGTTCCTTGATGTTCTGTGGCCGGTCGTCTCCGACCTTGCGCTCAAGGATACCAAGAAGGCGACACCCGGCAGCGTGCCGCTTGGCAACCTCGGCCGCCTGAAAATGCGCTACAAGGCCGCCACCAAGGCCCGCAAGGGCACCAACCCCTTCACCGGCGAGCCGGCCACTTTCAAGGCCAAGCCAGCGACCCTGCAGCCGCGCTTTACCGCCGGCAAGGCGCTTAAGGACGAGGCCAGCAAGCACTCCAAGAAGCTTAAGTAAGGCTCCTCGGACCGAGCGCGTCAGCTACGCGGAATGTCGCCTGCTGGCACGCCCGAGACGAGAGGCAGCTGCAGCATTCGGAGCCTGCTCTTCAGTCCGCCCTCTCCACCGTGACCGGCGCGCCAGCGCACACCTTGGCCAGGGTGCGGACGTCGTCCAGCGCGGCGGCCCAGATCCGTGCCGCCGAGCGGATCGGCAGCGCCCCGAGGATCGCGGCGGCGGTCGGCGTGTCGCGGGTCTCGACGCGGAGCGACACGGCGCCGGCGGTGATGCGCAGCTTGGGCATGGCCGGGGCATTTTAGCGACGGGCGCACGCGGGCCAAAAAAGGAAAAGGGCCGGCGCGACCTCGCGGTCGGCGGCCGGCCCTCTTCGGGTCGCTGTCGCGCGGGCTTAGCGCGAGTAGTACTCGATGACCAGGTGCGGCTCCATCGACACCGGATAGGGCACGTCGGCCAGCTTCGGCTCGCGGATGAAGGTCGCCTTCATCTGGTTGTGGTCGGTCTCGATGTAGTCCGGCAGGTCGCGCTCGGGCGATTCGACGCCCTGCAGCACCAGCGGCAGCTCGCGGCTCTTGGCCTTCACCTGGACCACGTCGCCGTCCTGCACCTGATAGGAGGGGATGTTGACGCGCTTGCCGTTCACGGTGACGTGGCCGTGGTTGACGAACTGGCGGGCGGCGAAGACCGTCGGCACGAACTTGGCGCGGTAGACGACCGCGTCGAGGCGGCGCTCCAGCAGGCCGACGAGGTTCTCGCCGGTGTCGCCGCGGCGCCGGGCGGCTTCCGCGTAGTAGCGGCGGAACTGCTTCTCGCCGATGTTGCCGTAGTAGCCCTTCAGCTTCTGCTTGGCCGCCAGCTGGATGCCGTAGTCGGTCGGCTTGCGGCGCCGCTGGCCGTGCTGGCCGGGGGCGTATTCGCGCTTGTTGAAGGGGCTCTTGGGACGGCCCCAGAGGTTGACCCCGAGGCGGCGGTTGATCTTGTACTTCGACGCAATGCGCTTGGACATGGC
>CAYYIV010000092.1:0-3364 GCA_964472095.1 uncultured Pelagibius sp. | reverse complement strand
GGATGGATGCCGGTCATGGGAGAGCTCCAGATGCTCTCCTCACCTACCGGCGGGGACTCCGGACTGTCGGATGGCGCGCAGGGAACCTTTCACGAACAACGCTTGTGCGGGAACCGATCGGCCGGTAGCCTCAATAGACCCCGATTCAATCAGGAGCCGAGTCGCGCATGGCGTCATTCAGCCCGAAAGTATTCATCCGGCCCGATGGCCTGAAACGGATTGCCAGCGTCAACCTGATCGCTCTCCTGGAGCCGTGGCGGGAATACTTTGCGCGGCGCGACTTTCTCTTTCCTAGCGATCCCGAGGAGGAGTTCCCACACGACGGTCTGGCGAAAATCCTCTTGACCTACGACCCCGACATGCCTCCGACGCTCATGGACGGGCTCTACTACATCGACGAAGCCGCATCTGACGAAACGCTCGAGTGGTTGCTCGAACGGGCTGCCGAGGAAGGCATCGAGGTTTCTCCGGAAGGGAAGCCGACAAGCGCCGATGTGGCCGTGCAGATCTACCTCGCGCGACCCAGCATCCTGGAGGCGCGAACGGTTAAGGCAATCGCTTTCAACAAGTCGGCCTTCCAATACTATCCCGGCCGCCACGACAATGGGCGCGACCTGCCGGACGTCAGCGAAGAGCAGTTGGCGCAAATGGCGGAAATCATGAACCCCTGGTTCGACGGCAAGTTGAAAGGGCGAGGCGTCCGCATCTTCGTGTTTCGGCGAGAGAAAAAGTTCTGGCTCGTCATCCGCCACGGAAAACTGGCGGTCCGCGAGGGAAAACATGAGGAGGATGGCGAGACCGGTGCCGCCTTCTTCAGGCCGCAGAAGCACGACGTGGTGATCTACGACGCCGCAGCCGACCTTCTTGGAATCAACGCGGAAACCAAGGGGGAGAAAGATCTCTACCGTCAGACATTGGGCGATCTCGTATTTGGCAAAGCGAAATACTTCGGTGACGGGGACGTGTTCACCCTGGCGCCGATCCGCACGATCGGACCAGACATCCTCAAATGCCAGGACATCCCAGGCGTGACGCGCGTGCGGTTGCTCGAGGTGGTGCGGGTCATCCCGGGCGATCCTCCGCAGATCGACATCAAGCGGTCATCTCACCTTTTTCAGTCACTCGGCGCCGGGTGGCAGGACGCACTGAAACGCGGCCGGATCACTTCCGCGAAGTTCGGCTTCCTTTTCGAAGATTCGAGCCGGGAGCGCAGCGTCCACATTCGCCTCGACTCCGCCCGATACGACCGAGACTCGGACGCCGAGCGCGTTGAGGCATGGCTGCGCGAGCGCGGGTTCTTCGACATCCAACGGGAAACGGACGTGATCGATGAGAACGGGCCCGCTGTGGCAAGCGCTTGAGACTTTCGCAGGCGCGGCGCCCCAGCACGACTGGTCTCAGGCGCTTGGCGATCAATGGGCTACTGCCGGTGCTCTTCTGCGGCAGACCGGTGACATCGCCGAGGAGTTGATCTGTCCGAAATCAAGCGAGAACGGATGCCTTCGTCAGATCGTCAAGGCGCCACGGGGCGGGATACGGGCCGAGTGCGGGGATCTGCCCCAGCGATGCGAAAATCTGCCCCTCCAGCATGATCAAGTCAAAATCCTGGCTCTCGACGTACGCAAGCTCGTCAAAGCGATCGTCAAAGCCTTCGATCTGCAGGATGCATCAACGAGCGCCGCCGGTGGCGTGGTGCACCGGCTCGGGCGATACGAAATCCGCGCCGGAGTGGGCTTTCCCCTGTTCCTCGGTCTCCCGGAACGGGGCGAACCATTGACCATCCGTGAACTGAGCGAAGTTGTGGCCACACCGGGTCCCAAGGCTCTGCTCGTTCCGTACCGATCGGCTGTCGGGCCCGAACCGGCCGCACTTCTCGAGGCCACCGACGTCCAGGTCTTACAGCTCGACGATGTCGTGATCTGGGACGCGAAGTACACCCTCGGCTCACGGTACGATCCTGGTGATATTTTCAAGTCGATCATCGCGACCCTGCCGGGCGCCTCGGCCGAGGCTCATCAACCTCCCGCTCTGGACCTGCCTGCCGGAACCCGGTGGTCATCCATCAGCATGGACCTTGAGAACGCCGAACTCCTGATGCTGCGAGGACCCGGGGTTCAACGCGCGATTACTCCCGCAGATGTCGGCATGGCAGACCGGCGGAGTGGCAAGGCAAGGCAGCCGTGGATCTGGCTGTCCGCCTTCGCGGCGCACGGTGGTCGGATGCCGACCGGGCGCAGCAGCGCACAGAAGCATAAGCAGTTTGTCAGCGAGAGGCTGGTGGCGTTTACCGGCATCTCCGAAGAACCCATCGAGGATGAAGATGGCTACTACGTCGCGAAGTTTAGCCTGAGCGCCGATGGGCTGAGCCAAGGTAGCGCTGGCAAACGCCGACGAACGTTCGCCGACGACGACTGACCCCTTCCGAACTTTTTTCAGCTGACCCAACCCCATGAAACCACTTGGTTTCGTGGGGTTTTTCGTTCGCCTTCCGCACTGATTTCGAGGCTGCTCCGCGAATTTTCGCCGGTCCCGGTCACTCGGGCCGCGTGCCCGTCCACCTGGACGAAGGCGAAACTTCATGGAGCGTTTCCACCCCATTTGCGACGCGCGCTCGCGCGTCTCCCGCAACATCACCATCCGGGCCGAACGGCTTGCCCGCTCGGGCTCGGTCCCCGGCATGGATCCCGAGGACATCAAGCAGGACCTGCGTCTGCACCTCTATCGCCGTGACGACAGGTTCGACCCTTCCCGCGGTCAGTACGACACGTTCGCCGACCGCGTTCTGGCGAACCGCATCGCAACGCTCGCCGCGCCGACCGAACGCCTGCGGGCCGAGCGGGCGTGGGTCGATTTCGACACCCCGCCCGAGGGTCGCGGCGATGACGAGATGCTGCCTCTTGCGGAAACCCTGCCTGACAGCGCGATGCCGCACGCCGCCGTCGCGCGGGCGCCAGACGAGGCGTTCGGGCTGGTCCGCGATGTCCAGCGGCTTCTCGCGGGTCTGACACCGACCTGCAGGGCTGTCGCGCTGGCGCTGATCGACATGTCGCCAACGGAAGCGGCCGAAGCCCTCGGGATCCATCGCAGCACCGTCTACGCCCGGCTCACCGCGATCCGGAAGGCCGCCGAGGCGCTTGATCTTGCGGCATATCTCGGCGCCGCCCCGACAGTCTCGGAAGCCCGCCGGTAGGTGACAACAGGACCGGCGACGACCCGGTCCCACCAAGTTTCATGCCGGGCTCTCGGAGGAATGCAACACCCCCACGCGGGGAAACACTCCGACCGCAAGCTCCAGGCGGCGTCAGGCCCGGCAGCAGTCTTCCCGACGATCCCTGGACACCAACCGACGAAAACACGGAGCATC
>CAYYIV010000091.1:0-3426 GCA_964472095.1 uncultured Pelagibius sp. | reverse complement strand
GCTCTACAGCGGCCAGAACGGCATGGTGGCGCACGAGTGCATCATCGACCTGCGCGGCCTGAAGGCCGCCTGCGGCATCTCCGTGGAGGACGTCGCCAAGCGCCTGGTCGACTACGGCTTCCATGCGCCGACCATGTCCTTCCCGGTGGCCGACACCCTGATGATCGAGCCGACTGAGAGCGAGGCCAAACGCGAGCTGGACCGCTTCTGCGATGCCCTCATCGCCATCCGCGCGGAGATCGCCGAGGTCGAGGCCGGCAAGGTCGCGGCCGAGGACAGCGTGCTGCACCACGCGCCGCACACCCACCACCTGCTGATGGGCGAGTGGGAGCGGCCCTACGGCAAGGAGCAGGCCTTCTTCCCGCTGAACGGCGCGCAGACCGACAAGTACTGGCCGCCGGTCGGCCGCATCGACAATGTCGCCGGCGACCGCAACCTGGTGTGCAGCTGCCCGCCGATGGAGACCTACCAGCAGGCCGCCGAGTAGGCTTGGCATGGCCCTCGCCCCTTCTCGGGGCGAGGCAAAAACCTGCCGCTTTTCCGCTTTGCGGCTTCCGCCATCGATGCTCTCCTTGCGGCATAGCAGGGGAGTCCCTCATGACCACACTGGCCTGCCGGCCCTGGGTGCCGGATCTTTGCGAATCCTATGTCCAGCAGCTCGCGGCGCACACGTCGTCCGCATCCTCGAACGACATTGCCGCGCGCATCGACACGCTGGCCGCGCGCAATCGCGCCATCCACGAGCGCGAGTGCTTCAACCTCAATCCGGCGACCAACGTGATGAACCCACGCGCCGAGGCGGTGCTCGCCGCCGGCCTCGGTTCGCGCCCCTCGCTCGGCTATCCCGGCGACAAGTACGAGATGGGGCTGGAGGCCATCGAAGAGATCGAGGTGATCGCCGCCGGGTTGGCGGCCGAGATCTTCCAGGCACGCTTCGCCGAGATCCGCGTCGCCTCCGGCGCGCTGGCCAACCTCTACGGCTTCATGGCGACCTGCCGACCGGGTGACGCCATCATCGCGCCGCCGTCCGACATCGGCGGCCATGTGACGCATCACGCCGCCGGCTGCGCCGGGCTCTACGGTCTGCAGACCCACCCGGCGCCTGTCGATGCGGACGGCTACACGGTGGATCTCGAAGCTCTCCAAACCCTGGCGCAGAAGGTCAGGCCCAAGCTCATCACCATCGGCGGCAGCCTGAACCTCTTTCCGCATCCGGTGCGCGAAGTCCGCGCCATTGCCGATGCGGTCGGCGCCAAGCTGCTGTTCGACGCCGCCCACCAGTGCGGCATCATCGCCGGCGGCGCCTGGGCCAATCCGCTGGCCGAGGGCGCCCATATGATGACCATGAGCACCTACAAGAGCCTGGGCGGGCCCGCCGGCGGCCTGGTGGTGACCAACGACGCGGAACTCGCCGAGCGGCTCGACGCCATCGCCTACCCCGGCCTCACGGCCAACTTCGACGTGGCGAAGTCGGCCGCCCTCGCGCTCACGCTCCTCGACTGGCGCGAGCACGGAGCGGCCTACGCCGCGAAGATGATATCGGTCGCGCGGGCCTTCGCCGCCGCCCTCGATGCCGAGGGCCTGTCGGTCTTTGCCAAGGAGCGCGGCTTCACCCGGTCACACCAGTTCGCCCTCGCGGCCGCCGCCTGGGGTGGCGGGCAGGCCGCGTCGAAGAAGCTGCGCCGTGCGGGCTTCCTCGCCTGCGGCATCGGCCTGCCCATTGCGCCGGTCGAGGGCGACACCAACGGCCTGCGCATCGGCACCCCGGAGCTGGTGCGCTGGGGCGTCGGCGAGGACGACGTGGCGGAGCTGGCGCACCTCATGAAGCGCGCACTGGCGACTGACGCGCCCGAGCAGCTGGCCCCCGAGGTGGCGAGCTTGCGCGCCAGCTTCTCGAAGCTGCATTTCATCTGCGACTGACTTCGCCCAAAGCGAAACGCCCGGCCCTCTCGAGAGGCCGGGCGCTTGTCGTATCGGAGACTGTCCAGCGCCGCTCAGTGCAGCTTCTGTCCGAGGTTCTTGATGGCCTGGTCGACCAGGGTCTGGTCGCGGGTCGGGTCGACGTTCTCGGAGAGCAGCTTGGCGGTTGCGGCGATGGCGATGTCGACCGCCTTGGCGCGCACGTCGAGCACCGCCTGGGTTTCGGCCTGGGCGATCTTCTCCAGGGCGGCCTTCTCGCGGCGCGCCAGGGTCTGCTCGAGATCCACGGCGGCTTGCCGGCGCAGCAGATCGGCCTCGTGCCGGGCGTTGGCCAGCAGGTCCTCGGCCTCCTTGGCCGCGTCGCGCTGCTTGCGCTTGTACTCGGCCAGCGCCTTCTGCGCTTCCTCGCGCAGGCGCTGGGCCTCGTCGAGTTCCGCCTTGATACGTTCGGCGCGGGCGTCGAGGGCGGCGAGCAGCGGCAGGCGGACCTTCCAGACCATCAGGCCGGCGAAGACGACGAAGGCTACGGCGACCCAGAATGTGGGATCGTTCAGCATCAGCGCTTGCCTCCCATCACGCTGCCGACGGCGCGCGCGACCTCCTGGTCGCCGGCCTTCACGCCGATGAGCTTCTCGGTTGCCGCGGCGACCACTTCGCTGACGGTGCTTTCCAGGCCGGCAATGGCCGTCGACTTGGCTTCGGCGATGCGCGCCTCGGCCTCGTCGGTCTGCTTGCCGAGACGGGCCGCCAGCTCGTGGCTCTGGCGCTCGGCCTCGGCCTTCATCTCGTTCTGCGCCTTCTGCAGCGCTGCATGGGCCGAGGCCTGGGCGCTGGCACGCATCTTCTCGTACTCGGCCAGGATGGTCTCGGCCTCTTCCTTCAACGCCGTCGCCTTCTTCAGGTCGTCGTCGAGCTTGCGCTGGCGTGCCTCCAGAACATCGGCGATACGCGGCAGTGCGATGCGCCAGATGATCAGGTAGAGCGCGCCGAAGGTGAGCACCAGCCAGAACAGCTGGGTCGGCCAGACGGCGGGATCGAGTTGGGGCATGGCCCGCGTCCTCTCACTCTGTCAGGGGTGATGCTGGCGGGGTCCGTCCGCCGGCGGCAAGCGATGCCGCCGGCAGGCCTTTCCCCGAACGACGCTTAGCCGAACAGGATGAGCAGCGCGATGACCAGCGCGAACAGCGCGATGGCTTCCACCAGCGCGAAGCCCAGCATGGTCATGGTGAAGACCTCACCACGCGCCGCCGGATTGCGGCCCACTGCCACGATGAAGGACGAGAAGATGTTGCCGATGCCGATACCAGAGCCGATCACGCCGATAACGGCCAGGCCCGCGCCGATCACTTTCGCGGCTTCAAGTTCCATTGCTAAAGCTCCTTTGACGTAAACCTAAATGACGAGTTGCGGATGAGCGCCCTGGCGCCTGCGCCAGATCAGTGCAGGTGCAGGGCGTCGTTGATGTAGAGGCAGGTCAGGATGGCGAAGACGTAGGCCTGGAGGAAG
>CAYYIV010000090.1:0-3740 GCA_964472095.1 uncultured Pelagibius sp. | reverse complement strand
GGGCCAAGTGGCTGCGGGTTCCAGCCGAGCTTGGCAAGGCGGTCGACCCAATAGGTCTCGCAGACGATTGAGAGTCGGCTAATGCTCCCGCTGAGGCAAAACTCGACAATGCCGCAATAGACGATGCCAGCCGCCAGGCATGGTGTTCCCGGCTGGCGCAGCGCCGGTACCACGAAGATGCGCGTCCACTCGAAGATGTCGCTGGCCCGCGGCACGCCTTGCGGCGCGAGCTGGGGGAATACCTCGCTCATCAGATGCGGTTTGGGGCTCGGGACCAGGCGAGAACCTGCAACGACGCCCCTGCCAGGTATGATGCCGAGGAGATAGACGGCATCCTCGTTGTCGAAGGCGTCCATCTCGCGGCCGTCGGAGCGGGCGAGGTCGAGCCAACCGCGCTCACCGACATAGATTTCGTGGCGCAGCCGAAAATGCTGTTCCAGCTGATCGCGATAGGCGCCTCGGTTCGAATGATCGACTATGTGAATATGGAACATGGCGAATCCCGTGCTTCCATGTTCCTAGGCCGGGGAGGCCTTCTCCCACTATCCCGAAATCTGGGGATTGGTCAGGGCTGGATTTCCTGCCTAAGGAAGGCCTTGACAACAGCATGGACGTTGTTGGTGGCGTCAAGCTTTTGCTTGGCGTTGCGCTGATGCGTCAGGACAGTGTGCTCTGAGACGCAAAGGATGCGAGAGATCTCCCAGGCCGTCTTACCGTCAGCCACCCATCGCAAGACCTCGCGCTCCCGCCCAGACAAGACCGGCTTCAGGGAGTCGCCCGAGCCAGAGCGCAAACGCAATACCGACTGCAAGGCCTGGCGGGCGAGAAGGCCGACGATATGCCTGGTGGCAGGTGGAATATCGACAGTTTCACCTGAAACGGTGACCACGGTGGGCGACGAGAACGGCGCGTGAATCGGGACGCAAACGCCCTGACGGAGGCCGAATTCGGTTGCCTCATGCATAACCAAACGAGCGGGCGCATCCAGGCTCTCTCGACTGACTTCACTCCAAAGGAACGGATCGGCCGTGCGGCGGCTGTGCGCCACGCAAGGATCGTGGCGATAGTGACCGGCGGCATTGTAATGCTGGTACCACTCCTTCGGCCAGCAATTGGCAAGGATATGCTCCTGCCAGCGTGATTCATGCGTCAGCGGCAGATGCGTGATCAGGCAGGCGCATAAGCCATACTGTTCAAGGCAAATGGAGAGTACGCCGAAGATTTCGTCCATGTTCGTCGCTCGGTCGATTTCTTCGGCGGCCTGAAGTACATCGAAGAGTTCGTTCTGCTTCATTTGCGACGCCGTGGGCGAATTCCGCCCGACCAAGTCGAATTCTGGAAAAAAGAATATTACTTAAGGTTGCAACGGCAAAACAAGCCTCCAGCATACGAATGATTACTATATTAGGTGGAGGAATGAACGGCGCTCTGACTGTCTCGGCGCATGAGGCTGAGAGCTGTCGTGGCCCGAAATCTGAGACTGTTGCGTCAGGCTTCTGGGCTGACGCAGGAGCAATTGGCCGACCTCGCCGGCCTTGATCGCAACTATGTCGGCAAGCTCGAGCGCGAAGAGAATTCGCCTACGGTCGACACGCTCGAAGCGATCGCGTTGGCACTACAGGTCGATGTCGAGTGGCTGATCCGGCGCGAGCCACCGTCCCGGCCCTGAGATCTGCTGCTGATCAAATCGGCACGGCCACCAGCTATCTCGACGAGCGCGCTCGCCCGCTCCTGGCCTTCCTAACTGACTTCTCGACACTTCGGCCTGCTGCCGCCTCGCCGCCTTTCCTGCTGGCCCTGGCTTTTGCCGACCTGACGAAGAACTCCGAGATGTCGGCCTCGAGTGCCTTGGCGAGGCCTGCGAGAAACACGACAGTGGGATTGCGACGGCCAGTCTCGATGCCGCTCAGGTAACCGCGCGTACAGTCCGAGCGCAACGACAGTTCCTCTTGGGAAATGTCGCGCTCGCGCCGCAGACGCTGCACGTTGAGACCGACGACCGCGCGGATGTCCATGGCCGCATGGTCGCCACGCCGCACACTTTAGAGCGACACACTATAGTGGACATTCGCCCTTGACACGAAACAGGGCTATCCGCTTAACTGATTTTTATCGGAACGTTATTCTTATAAAAGGAACATATCATGTCGGGTAGCCTTTCCCTGGAACGCGGGCTTTCGGTCCTGGAGGTGTTGAAGGATTCGGACGAACCGGTCGGCGTGCGCGAGATCGCCAGACGGCTGGGGCTCAGCGCTCCGGCCATCCAGAGACTTCTGAACACGCTCGCCGAACACGGCTATGTCAAGCAGGCGGCCGACACGCGGCGATACCGCATCGGCCATGGCGTGCTGGTGCTTGCCCAGCACGTGCTGCGCAAGGACCGCTTGATCGGCCTTGCCGAACCGGAACTGCAGGTCCTAGCAGCCGAGGGCTGCTTCAACGCCTTTTTGGGGGCGCGCTGCGGTGCGGCCGGCCTTTATCTCCTTGCCGTCCAGAGCCGCAGCGCGGTCGTCATCCGTTCTTCGCCGGGCGAGAGGATGGCCCTGCATTCAACCGCGCTCGGCAAGGCTCTGCTCGTCGGACTATCCGATGACACCATCGGCGAGATACTCGGCGACGCGCCACTCGAACAGCTGACGCCGCGCACCGTGAGCGAGCCCGGTCAGCTAATCAGCCAGCTCCGCACGGCGCAGACGATCGGCTATACCACTTCGCTCGACGAGAACATCCTCGGCGTCATTTCGGTCGGCGCGCCGGTGCGTAGTGCTACCGGCATGGTGATCGCTGCCATCAGCGTCGCCTATCCACGCTCCGTCGGCCCGCAGGTCGAGATTGCTGAAGTGGGCGAGCGGGTGATGGCCGCCGCCGCCCGGATCTCGGCGGGTCTTGGCTTCGCCGGTGAAAGCGAGCTAGCAGGCAAGGATCCTCGCCATGCCGCGTGACGCCGTGCTGCTCAACAAGGATCGCCTTCACGACCGAATGGCCGAGCTGCAGCTCGATGCAGTCATCGCCACGACCCCGGAAAACGTCACCTATATGAGCGGCTTCTGGGCGCTACCACAATGGATCCGTCGCGGCCCTCAGGCCTATGTCGTCTGGCCGGCACCCGCCAAGGGGGAAGCGGAGATCGTCACCAGCACGGCGACGCTCGATCTGGTTGCCGACCAAGAGGTCTGGGTCGATCGCGTGCGCCGCTATGGCGCCTTCCATGTTGACCGGCATCACGATGTCACAAAGCACGCGGTCAGCCGGCGGCAGTTTGAACTGCATGAAGCACCCGATTATGGCGATGCGCTTGGCGCGCTTGTCGCGGCACTGACCGATGCCGACCTCACGCGGGCCCGCATCGGCATCGACGAGATTGGCCTGATGCCCGGCCAGTTCGACATGCTCAATGGGCGTCTGCCAGACGCCACCCTCGTTCCGGCCGCCAGCTTGTTTCGCCAGGTGCGCGCGGTCAAGACCGGCGAAGAGATTGCCCGGCTGGCCAGGGTCGCGGAAATCGCCGAACGCTCGATCGAGGCGGCGCTTGCGGTGGCTTACGAGGGAGCAACGGAACTCGACCTTGCCCGTGCCTTTCATACCCGCACCGTCCAGGACGATGCATTTCCGGTTCTGGGATGTATCGGCTTCGGCGAAAGAAGCGCATTGATGAATGTCCAGCCCTCCAGCCGAAAGCTGAGAAAGGGCGACGTGATCCGTTTCGATGTCGGCGGGCGCTATCGCCACTATCGCGCCGA
>CAYYIV010000089.1:0-4135 GCA_964472095.1 uncultured Pelagibius sp. | reverse complement strand
CCTTCGGCGATCTGGCCGATGGAGCGGGCCGTCGGGTCCAGCGCCAGCCACGGCTCCTGCGGCAGCACCGCGATCTCCCGCCCCCACATAGCCTGGCGCTGGCGCGCCGGGAGACTGCGCGTTTCACGGCCGTTGATGACGACGCGGCCCTCGGCGCTGACCCCCGGCGGCAGCATGTCGGCGATGGCCTGAACCAGCAGGCTCTTGCCGGAGCCGGTCTCTCCCAGGATGGTGAAGGGGATGCCGGCGCGCACCTCGATCGAGGTCGGATGGACGATGGCTTCGGTGCTCGCGATCGATAGGTCGCGCGTTTCGATGAGAACGGTCATCGGGCTTTACCGCCTGCGATCAGGTTCAGGGACAGCACGAGGAGGAAGACGACCGCGATGGGCTGCAGCAGCGCCAGAGGCGCCTCGTGGTAGTACGGCAGCAGCTCGATCATCATCTGGCCGAGTTCCGGCGTCGGCGGACGGACGCCCACGTTGACGAATCCGAGGGCCGCCACCGAGAGGATCGCGACGGCCGAGCCGAAAGCGCCGATGGTGAGAATCATCGGGGCGATCTCCGGCCAGAAATGACGCCGGAAGATGTAGAGAGGGCCGAAGCCCAGCAGGCGGGATGCTTCCACCGCCGGCGCAGCGGCAATGCGGATGGCCGCCGAACGTACCATGCGGAAATACTCGATCCACAGGACCAGCGAGATACCCAGATAGAGCGGCCAGAATTCGCCGGGCGCGATCGCCACCAGCAGCAGGACGAGCAGCAGCCCGGGCAAAGCCAGCACCATGTCCGCCACCGTCGACAGCAAGCGGTCGACGAGGCCGCCGCGCACGCCGGCCAGCATGCCGAGACTCATCCCCAGAACGGCGGCGAAAGCCGTGGTGACCACGGCGATGCCGAGCGAGACCCGGATGGCGGCGGCCAACCGGAGGGCCAAATCGCGGCCGAGGTGGTCGGTGCCGAAGAGGGAGCTGCCGCCGGGCGGCTGCAACGTCTGCATCAGGTTCTGCCGGGTCGGACTCCCCTCGACGAGCAGTGGCGCGGCGACCGCGAAGAGCGTCAGCACGGCGAGGATCGTCGTGCCAGCGACCGCTCCGCGGCGCATCGACAGTCGACGGCGGGGCGCGCCGGTCGAGAGTATCGCCGCCTGGGCGGTTTCGCTGGAGGCGTTCATGCGGATTTCCTCCGGGGATCGATCAGGAAGCAGGCGAAGTCGACGGCAGCGTTGAGGACGACGAACATCAGCCCCATGACCAGGGCCGTTCCCTGGATCATGGTCACGTCGCGGGCGACGACGGCGTGAACCAGCGCGTGGCCGATACCGGGCCAGGCGAACAGCGTCTCGACGACGACGACGCCCTCGATCAGGTAGACGAGCTGCACGCCCAGATAGGTGACCACCGGTACGGCAACGTTGCGTAGCCCGTGCAGCCGGAAGTTCTCGGCCGCACCCAGGCCCTTGCTGCGGCCGAAGCGGTAGTAGGCGGACTCCGTCACCGCGATCGTCGCGTTGCGGGCGACGCGGCTCGACACCGCCGCGAGCCCGAGCGCCAAGGTGAGTGCGGGCAGCAGCGCGTGGCGCGCGCCGCCGTGCCCGGCCGCCGGCAGGAGGCCCGCCCAGACCGAGAGCGCGTAGATCAGCAGCAGGCCGATGACGAACTGCGGCAGGGCCCGCAGGCCGACCGAGGCGACGAAGGTGACCCGGTCGAAGATGCCGCCAGGCCGCAGACCGGCCAGGATACCGATCGGCGGACCGATCAGCAGCGACAGCGCCACGGCGGTCACGGCGAGATCCAGCGAGTGGCCGAGCTGGTGGCGGATCTCTTCGACGACGGGCTCGCCGGACACCAGCGAGACGCCGAGGTCGAAGCGGACCAGGTCCCAGAGCCACTGGCCGAGCGCGATCATCACCGGCTGGCCGAGCCCGAGCTGTTGGCGGACCAGCTCGGCGGCGGCCGTGTCGACGAGGTCGTAGCCGTAGCGGCCCGCCGCGATGCGGTAGGCCATGTCGCCGGGCAGGCTGCGGACCAGGATGAAGGTCAGGGCGCCGACCATCAGCGCCACCAGGCAGGCCTGGAGCAGGCGGTAAGCCGCGATGTGGATCACTGGGCCCACCTCATCCGGGAGATGCGGTAGGAGCGCTCGAAAGGATCGATCGAGACATTTTCGATCGTCTTGGCGATGGCTGCCGTCTGCACGTACCAGACCACCGGGATGATCGGCAGCTCTTCCTGAAGGATGGCCGTGATGCGGTCGCGATTGGAATCGGCCACGGCGGCATCGGTCGTGGCGAGCATGGCGTCCAGCGCCTCGCTCAGCGTGCCGTTCGACCAGTTCATCGCGCCCCAGTCGCCGCCTTGCGGCCCGAAGTCCTGGATCAGCGTCCCAAGCGGGTCGGGGACCAGGGAGAAGTTGCGTGCGACCAGGGCGAGTTCGAGCGTTCCGTCCTGGTGTCCGGCGGGAACGTCGCTCGAGTTGCCGATGGCGATCTTGAGGTCGACGCCGATGGCGCGAAGCTGGTCCTCGAGGGCGGTGGCGACCAGCGGCAGCTCCGGCCGGTCGGGGTAGGTGCGCAAGGTCAGTGTGAAGCGCGTGCCGTTCCTTTCCAGAATTCCGTCGCTGCCGGCCTGCCACCCGAGCTCGGCGAGGATCGCCTTGGCCGCGTCGACGTCCTGGCCAAGCGGATCCACGTCGCCGTTGTGCCAGGTTCCCATGCCGGGCGGGAAGAGCTGCGTCGCTGCGACCTCCGGCTGGCGCAGCAGGACGGTGGCGATGCCCGCGCGGTCGATGGCGAGACTGAGGGCCCGTCGGGCCCGCGGATCGGCCAGCGGCTCGAGCGCTGCATTGACCTTGATGTTGATGACGCGCGGCAGCGGCACCGCGCGGACCTCGAGCCTGTCGTTGGCCGACAGGCGCCGGAGGCTCGCCGGGTCGAGGTTGAAGACGATCTGGGCATCGCCGCTTTCGGCCAGCAAGGTGCGCGTCTCGCCGCGGCCGGCCGCCAGGAACACCGTCCGCGCGATCGCCGGCGCCTCGCCCCAGTAGTCGTTGAACCGCTCCAGCAGGAGCCGCTGCGGGGGCTCTACGGCGGTGATGCGGTAGGGGCCGGTACCGACGATTCGCTCCACCTCGCCGTCGGGCCCGTAGGCGGCCGGGGCCAGGATCTGCGCCGAGCTGTGGGCCAGGAATGCGAGCAGTGGCGAGAACGGTTGGCGCAGCGTGATGACCACTTCGGAGTCGCCGTCCGCCGCGATCGAGTCGATCGGCGCCTTGTCGAGGACGCCTGGTTTGCCCATTGCGACGTTCAGCGAGTGGGCGACATGCCCGGCCTGCAGCGCGCTGCCGTCGTGGAAGCGCACGTCGGGGCGAAGCTCGAAGCGCCAGACCTTGCCGTCGTCGCTGGACGTCCAGCCGCGTGCCAGGGCCGGCTGCGGCCGGCCCTCCTCGTCGACCTCGACGAAGGTCTCGGCAACCTCCATGCGGGTGAAGGCATAGCCGGTGACCGCGGGGTCGAATCCCTTGATCTCCCAGGGCGCCACCACGGTCAGGACGGGTTCCTCGGCAAGGGCAAGCGACGCGGGGGACAAAGGCAGGAACAACGCGGCCAGGGCGGCGGCGGCCAAGGCGCGCATGGCTTTCTTCATAGCTTCCTCCACGAATTGAACGACTGCGCCGCACCCCGCTGCAATGGGCCTGCGGTCATCTGCTGAAATTCGGACGTTATAACGTAACAGATGAGAATGTCACGCAATAACATGGTATTGCGGGTGTTCGGGAGGGGCGCGCGGTCGGGCTGGCGGAAGACGGGCGCCGTGGCCGGGTGGCTGGCTGGATTGGAATGGGAGACATCGGCACACCCCTGCAATGGGGGCAAAGGCCGAGCGGATGCATGGCTGGCGGACGGCGTAGACCGTCACGGATACCAAGCGAACCACCGGGACACCCCGCCCGAGGACGATCACGATGTCGCGGCAGGTCTCCTGGCTTGCGGGTTCTGGCTTGTCCGCCGCCTTCCCGGACCTACAGGCCCAGTGGCGTGTTGACGGACGGCTATCCGCTTACAGTTGCGGGGGCAGCTTCGGCATTGCATTCCTGCAGCGGCAGGACAGCGCACCGAATTCCCTCTTAGCTCCCG
>CAYYIV010000088.1:0-4288 GCA_964472095.1 uncultured Pelagibius sp. | reverse complement strand
ATCTCTGGGTGTTCGGCGACAACGTCGAGGACGCCATGGGCCACGCCCGCTTCCTGCTGTTCTATCTGGTCTGCGGCGCGGCGGCGGCGCTCGCCCAGGTCGCCGCCGACCCGGGCAGCGTCGCGCCGCTGATCGGCGCCAGCGGCGCGGTCTCCGGCGTGCTCGGCGCCTTTCTCATCCTGCACCCGAAGTCGCGGGTGCTGGTGCCGATCGTCTTCATCCCGCTCTATCTGCCGGCCTGGCTGCTGCTCCTCTTCTGGTTCGGCTTTCAGTTCGTCGCCGCCTTCGGCGGGCCGGCTGCCGACAACGTCGGCTGGTGGGCGCACATCGGCGGCTTCATCGCCGGCGCCGTCCTGGTCTTCGCCTTCCGCTACCGGGCGGTGCCGCTGTTCGGGCTCGGCGATCCGCCGACCGGCGTCGTGCTGCGCGGCGGCACGGTGCGGCGCCACCGGTCGCGACCCGACCATCATCCGGACGAGCAGGCCACGACCCGGCGCCGCAACGACCCGCCCGGCGGCTCGCAGGGGCGGCGCAAGGGCCCTTGGGGCTGAGTCACTGGGGCGCCCTGGCCAAGTCCACCCGATGGCGATCCGCTTACGCCGTTTCAGCAAGGCCGCCAGGTAAGGGTTCGCTCAGATCCTTCAGCCGCCGATAGATGAAGGGCGCCCCGATGAAAATGTAGATGAACAGGATAGCGGTACTTCCAATGCTGAAAGTCGACGCTTTGCGCCCCATCTCCGCTTCGCAGAGCGTGCGGGCGGAAATCCAGAACATTCCAACCACGAAGTAAAGCGTCGGCAACACAAGAGCCATTTCAACGATCCTGTCCAAGGAGCTTTCCTCGCCAATCGCCGGCTTCAGGTAGGCCTTGTACAACACGGCAACCCCAAGACATAAGAACGTCATCAGCAGGAAACGGAGAACGGTGGCCGAGGGTTCGGAGACACCCAGGCTTCGTCCCATGGAACGGCGCCACTTCGAAGCATAAGCTACGGCACGGAACATCCATGTAAAATGCAAGGCGACCGCTGCCATGCTGAGAAGCGGCGCCCAGATCCCGGAGGTACCCAGCCCCGGCACCTTCAAAAGCGCCGATACGGCGAGAAGAAGCAGATAGACAGGGACGAAGACGAGAGGCCTGAGAGGCAGCTTTTCCATCCAACGCCTTCCACCGTTAAGACGACCGCGCTGTTCAGCCACGATTTTGGCCGCGGCGAACGGAGCCTCCGACCGTGAGCACGGCCGCAGGCTGTGCAGCAGTCTAGACGGCTAAGCGCTGGTTGTAAGCAGATCTCACAGAGCTTTCGGCAGGTAGCGCGCGTACCAGGCGCTGACCAGCAGCAGCACGCCCAGCACGACGAAGACCGCCGGCAGCGGCGCGACCGTCAGCACCGCCGCATAGGCAGCCGCCGGCAGCAGCTGCGAGGCCTCGATGTAGGTGCGGAACACCGAAGTCATCTCCGAGCGCTCGTAATGGCGGACGGCGCGCAGGAAGGGGATGTTGCCGAGGGCATCCAGAGCGGTCGCGCCGAGGGCGGCGAACACGAAGAGGCCGGCGGTGACGAGCGGGCTCGGCTGCAACAGCCCGGCGGCGATCGCCGTCACGCCGGTCAGCACCCCGGCCACGATGATGATGCGTCTGATGCCATGGCGCGCGCCCAGCCGGCCGAAGAAGGGCGCAAAGAAAAGCAGGCCCTGGCCGGACGAAAGCATGACCGCGACGATGGCCTCGCCGCCACCCTGCTGAACAATGTATAGCGGCGGATAGACGAAGAAGGTGGTCCAGAAGGTGCTGCGCCCGAAGGGAATGATCCAGGCGAGGCGCAGGCGCGGTTGGTTCAAATAGCGGCGGATGTTGTTCCACGGCATCGGCGGCCGTTGCCTGGCGGGGGCGACCGTGGGGTTCTCCACGATACGCAGATACCAGAAGTAGCCGAGGGCGAAGAGCGCGAAACTGGCGCTCAGCAGGCAAACCGGCAACAAACCGAAACGGGTGTAGAGAAAGATGCCCAGCGCCGGCCCGACGAACCAGGAAATGCCTAGGAAGGCCAGGCGCAGGGGCTCGCTGGCGACGAAGTCGCGCCGCCGGATGTAGTCGAGAATATAGAGGTTGAGTGCGATGTTGACGCAGACCACGGCGAGGCTGCGGACCTGCAGCGCCGTCACGAAGGGGAAGACCTCGGAGATCACCATCAGCAGCGGCGCCGCCACCATGCACAGGGTGCCGACGGAGAAGATCCACTTGCGGCGCACCGCCAGCAGCACCAGCGGCACCATGAAGCTGGTCGCGAAGGCGACGACGCCGACCCCGGCGTAGACCAGGCTGATGGTCTGGGCTTCCCGCAGCAGGGCATAGGCCTCGAGCGGGATCACGCCGGCGATGACGGCCCTGGAGAAAGCCTCCACGGCGGAAAGAATTGCAAACTCCCTGGCGCCTGGCCGGCCGACCACGCGCAACCACATCGGAAAGCGGATTTCCAAACGAAGAGCCCTGCCAATGAATCGTGACGCTGCGGCCGGCCGTCGTTACCCCCGACGGCGCCGCATCATACTTTCACAACTTGTCCGAATTGCCGCCGCTTGACCAGGGGGCTGAACCGCGCGACGGCTGCCGCGCCGCTGTACCTAGGCCGAGATCTTGATGGCCGGCAGCAGGTCGCCGAGGATCCTGGCGACCTCGCCCGGCTGCTGCTTGAACTGCAGGCCGACCAGGCGCCCGCGCTGCCACACCACCGTGGCCGTGAGGCCCTCGAAGCGGTCGCCCAGCAGGGTGACGCCGCCGGCGCAGTCCTTGGCTTCGTTGAGGGCCACCTTGGCGCCGCCGAGCGACATGTTGAGGATGGTGCAGTCGACCTGGCCGCGGCCGCTCTTCAGCGTGCCCGGCCACAACACCGAGCGGCGGAGATAGCGGCGGCGTCCTTCATCGTCGCCCAGGTAGGCGAGAATCTCCTGGAACACCGCATCCAGGGTTTCCGCATCGCCCTGGAAACGCAGCTCGGCAGCGTCGCCGTCGCGCTCCGTCACGCGGCAGGACAACTGGCCGAAACCGCGGATGGAGAGGAAGAGCTCCTGGTCCTCGCCGAAGGGCTCGAGCAGGCGCACCTGCGCGCCCCGGCGCGAGAGGCTCTGGATCTCGCAGGCCGCGGCGCCGCCCGAGCCCTGCAGCTGGCCCGGCACGTTCACCGCGATCTGGTGTTCCACAACGTTTGCTTCAGCCATAGCCATCACCCGGGCGGGCTCCCGCCCGCATGCCTGACACCGGAGGCAGTCGCCCCGGCCGGAAAAGCACCCCACGAGGGAAGTATTGCGCCGGTCTGTTAACAAGTGGCGAAGAGCGCAAATCGCGCAAAAGGCGAGATAACCGGCGCAGGGCCCTGGCGGCCCTAGGCGGCGGCGACCGGGCTGAAGACCGGGCCGCCCGGCATGATGCGCAGGCCGGGGCGCAGGTGGCGGAAGGGCAGATCGCGGTTGTCGAGCACCACCGGGCCCGGCGACACCACCACCAGCACCGCCTCGGCGATGGGCTGGAAGTCGGCCCGGAAATGGACCGAGGACTTGAGCGCCAGGATCTTCTGTTCAGCCGGCTCGACACCGAGATGGCGCAGCATCGCCTGGTCGGCCAGCTGCACCTTGGCCGAAGCCACCGCCACCCGCACGCCGCCGGTCTCCAGCAGCGCCGTGAGGCCGAGCTTCATGTGGGCACCCTTGTAGAACGGGCCGGTGCCGGTGCACTGGCCATCGCCCAGGCGCAGCACCTTGAAGGTCGCCTGCAGCGGCTGGTCGCCGGGCACCCGCGAACGGCCGCCGAGGGCCAGCGTGATCTCCGCGCCCTCGCCCGCCGCATGGGCCGCCGCGGCGGCCTCGGGGTCGTAGAGGTTGGCCAGCACCGCCCCCTGCGCGCCCTCGGCGATCAGCGCGCGGAGCAGCCCGGTAGTGTCCGAATTGCCGCCGCCGCCGGGATTGTCCTGGGCGTCGGCCAGCACCACCGGCTTGTCGCTGTAAGCGGCAATGCGCATCGCCTCGCGCACCGCCTCGGTGGGCTGCAGCGCCTCCAGCGCGAAAGCCGACTCGCGCTCGATGGCGGCCTCGAAGAGGTTGTCCGCAACGGCATCGGCCGCCGCCTGGGAGGTGGCATAGGCGACCAGCGAGGCGCCGGCGCCGGCGAAGTCGGCCGGGCAGAAGCCGCAGGCAAAGGAGATGCCGGTGACGCCCGGCTCCCGCGCCAGCAGCTTCACCTCGCGGTAGATCTCCTTGGCCGGACCCTCGTAGGTGCAGCCGCTGGTCAGCG
>CAYYIV010000087.1:0-4941 GCA_964472095.1 uncultured Pelagibius sp. | reverse complement strand
TGCTTCGGGCCTCCACCGGCCTGCCGGTTTCCATTGCCGACGACCCGCTCTCTTGCGTGGCTCTCGGCACCGGCCGGTGCCTTGAGGAAATGAAGGTCCTGAAGAACGTTCTGATCTCCATGTATTAAGGATCTATTAGGGATCTATTAGGGGTCAACGGTTTCTTCATTTGTATTTGTTGTGGTGGTTCGGTAACTTAACCCGAATCGGTCGCTCGATGGCCTGGTTGGGGGGCTGCAGCGACAGGAGGTCCTGTGATCAAACCGACCGGCTCAGAGATCCGCGTTGCGTCGCCGCTCAAGGCCTGGGCGAGCCGCTTCGCACTGCTGCTTCTGATCGGTGCCGCCTTTGGTCTCATGCTGATTGGGCGGACCAATACCCTGCTTGTCGAGGATACCCGCACGGCGGTCACCGACATGGTGACCCCCATCCTCAACGCCGTCTCGCAACCGGTCGACACCTTCAGCGGGATTATCGATCAGGCCGAGTCCTTCACCCGGCTGAGTGCCGAGAACCAGGCCCTGAAAGAGCAAAACGCGCGCCTGCTGCAGTGGCAGGCGGTCGCCCGCCGCCTTGAGGCGGAGAACGCCGCCCTGCGCGGCCTCAACAACATGGTGCCGGATCCGGCCATGTCCTATGTCACCGCCCGCGTGGTCGGCGATCCCGGCGGTGCTTTCGTGCGCACCGTGTTGATCAACGCCGGCGCACACAACGGCGTCGAGAAGGGCCAGGCGGCGGTTACCGGCGACGGTCTGGCCGGCCGGATCGCTGAGGTCGGCCAGCGATCGGCCCGAGTGCTGCTGCTCACCGACATCAACAGCCGGGTTCCCGTGGTGGTCGGCGCCGGGCGCGACCGCGCGGTGCTGGCCGGCGACAACACCAATGCCCCGGAGCTGCTCTACCTCGGCCCGACCGCCAAGGTCCAGGTCGGCGACCACGTGACCACCTCCGGCCACGGCGGCGTGTTTCCGCCGGGCCTGCCGATCGGCGTCGTGTCCGGCATCAGCGAGAAAGGTGCCCGCGTGAAGCCCTTCGTCGATTGGGCACACATGGAGGTTCTGCGCATCGTCGATTACGAGATGTCCGGCATCCTCGACTTCGAGGCCCAGGTGGGGGCGGCCCGCGCGGCCGCGACGGCGGGGACGACGCAGTGAGACAGGAAGAGGGGGTCTGGCACCGCCTGGACGTTGTCGCCCGCAGCATCTCGCCGTTCTTTGTGACGCTGCTGCTGGTGCTGCTCAGCCTGGTGCCCCTGCGCATCGCCGATCTCTCGCCCATCGTGCCGGCCCTTGCACTCATCGGCGTGTTTTTCTGGTCGGTGCACCGTCCCGACCTGATGCCGATCTGGGCGGTCTTCATCATCGGCTTCCTGCAGGATCTGTTGACCGGCAGCATCATCGGCCCCGGTATCGTCGGACTGCTTATCGCCCATGCCCTGGTGGTCTGGCAGCAGCGCTTCTTCCTGGCTGCCTCCTTCGGAGTCATCTGGTGCGCCTTCATGCTGGTGGCGGCAGCAGCCCTGTCCGTCACCTGGCTGCTCCACTGCGTCGCCCTGCTCGCCTATGTCGATCCGGCGTCCCTGTTCTTCCAGTTTCTCGTCACCACGGCTTTCTACCCCTGCCTCGCCTGGGCCTTTCTGCGCGGTCAGCGCCTGTTCCAGCGCTAGGGAGCCGGCAATGCTGCAGAAGAACGAAGACAACGAACGCCAGCGATCCTTCTCGCGCCGTGCGCTGCTGCTCGGCGGCGCGCAGTCTCTGCTGCTGGCCGGCCTCGCCGGGCGCATGTACTACCTGCAGGTCATCGAGGCCGACCGCTACAAGACCTTGGCCGAGGACAACCGCATCAGCCTGCGCCTGCTGCCGCCCCCACGCGGGCGCATCGTCGACCGCTTTGGCCTGCCGTTGGCCAGCAACCGGCAGAACTTTCGCGTCGTGCTGGTGCGCGAGCATGCCGGTGACGTGGAGATGGTATTGAACGCCCTTTCCCAGATCATCGAACTTGGCGAGCACGACTTTAAGCGGGTGCTGCGCGAGGTTTCGCGCAAGAGCAGCTTCGTGCCGGTGACGGTGCGCGAGAACCTGAGCTGGGACGAGGTCAGCCGCGTCGAGGTGAACGGGCCCGAACTGCCCGGCGTCTCCATCGAGATGGGCCAGATCCGCGACTATCCTTTTGCCGACTCCATGGCCCATGTACTGGGTTACGTCGCCGCGGTAGCCGAGCGCGACCTGACCGGCGATCCACTGCTGGAACTGCCGGGCTTCCGCATCGGCAAGAATGGCGTCGAGCAGAAGTATGATCTCGCGCTCCGCGGCAGCGCCGGCACCAGCCAAGTCGAGGTCAACGCCTACGGCCGTGTCATCCGTGAGCTGAGCCGCGAGGAGGGCAAGCGCGGCAACGAATTGGTGTTGACCGTAGACGGCGGCCTGCAGACCTTCGCGCACCAGCGCCTGATGGGAGAGCAGAGTGCGTCGGCGGTCGTCATGGATGTGGAGAACGGCGATGTCCTGGCGCTGGCCTCGGTGCCGAGCTTCGACCCCAATGCCTTCAACGTCGGCCTCTCGATCAAGCAGTGGAACGATCTCATCAATGACCCATTGCATCCACTGACGAACAAGGCCATTTCCGGCCTCTACGCGCCGGGTTCGACCTTCAAGATGGTGGTTGCCCTGGCGGCGCTGAAGGCCGGCATCCGGCCCGACTACAAGGTCTTCTGCCCCGGTCACATGACGCTCGGCCGCTCGCGCTTCCATTGCTGGAGGAGGCAAGGCCACGGCTGGGTCGACATGCACGAGGGCATCCAGCATTCCTGCGACGTCTACTTCTATGACATTTCCCGCAAGGTCGGTGTCGACAACATCGCCGCCATGGCCAATGCCTTCGGCCTCGGCCACCAGGTCGGCATCGACCTCAGCGGCGAGAAGGGCGGTGTTATTCCGACACGCGACTGGAAGCTGGCAAACATCGGCGAGGCCTGGCAGGGCGGTGAGACGCTGATCGCCTCAATCGGCCAAGGCTTCGTACTGACGACACCGCTGCAGCTCGCCACCATGACGGCGCGCATCGCCAGCGGGCTGCAGGTGATTCCGCGTGTCACTCGCGGTGTGCGAGCCGAGGGTGAGCCGGTAGGGGCCGACGGCGTGCCTCCGCCGCAATTCCTGCCACTCGACGTGTCTCCTGAGCACCTGCGGGTGGTGCGTGAAGGCATGGATGCGGTCAGCAACCATCCGCGCGGCACTGCCTTCCGCGCGCGCATCGAGGAAGAAGGCTTCGAGCTGGCCGGCAAGACCGGCACCTCGCAGGTGCGCCGCATCACCATGGCCGAGCGCGCCGCCGGCGTGACCAAGAACGAGGATCTGCCCTGGCGCCGCCGCGACCACGCGCTTTTCGTCTGCTATGCGCCGGTCCACAAGCCGCGCTACTGCTGCGCCGTGGTGGTCGAGCACGGCGGTGGCGGCTCCGCCGTGGCGGCACCGATCGCGCGCGACATCCTGCTCGAAGCCCAGCGTCGCGACCCGGCGGGGCGCCGCACTCTGCCGATCGTCGCAACGGCGCAGATTGCGGAGCGTGGCTGATGCCGGCGGACGCCTTTCTCTCCACCCGCAATACTGAATTGACCCTGCGCCAGAAGCTCTGGCAGCTCAACTGGGGCATGGTGCTGCTGCTTTGCCTGGTCCTCGCGGTCGGCATCGCGATGCTCTATTCGGCGGCCAACGGCTCCATGGAGCCCTGGGCCTCGCGCCAGCTGATGCGCTTTGGGCTCGGTGCGGTGATCATGTTCGCCGTGGCCCTGATCGATATTCGCTTTTGGTTTCGCTATGCCTACGTTTTCTACTTCGTCAGCCTGCTGCTGCTCGGCGCGGTCGAGGTGATGGGTGACATCGGCATGGGTGCGCAACGCTGGATCGACCTCGGCTTCGTACGCCTGCAGCCCTCAGAGACGATGAAAGTGGCGCTGATCCTGGCGCTGGCCCGCTACTTCCACGGGCTCTCCAGCGAAGATGTCGGCCGCCCGGTCTTCCTGCTGCTGCCGATCGGCCTGGTGCTGACGCCGGCCGCGCTGGTGCTGAAACAGCCGGACCTTGGCACCGCCGGCATGCTGCTGCTGGCGGCCGGTGCCATGTTCTTCTGCGCCGGGGTGCGCTGGTGGAAGTTCGCCCTGGTGATCGTTGCCGGGCTGGCCACCATGCCGGTCGCCTGGCAGTTCCTGCACGACTACCAGAAGGACCGGGTGTTGACTTTCCTGAACCCGGAGACCGATCCCCTGGGCGCTGGCTACCATACCCTGCAGGCGATGATCGGTTTCGGCTCCGGGGCGATCACCGGCAAGGGCTTCATGCAGGGTACCCAGAGCCACCTGAATTTCCTGCCTGAGAAGCAGACCGACTTCATCTTCACCATGCTGGCCGAGGAGTTTGGCCTGGTCGGCAGCCTGACCCTGCTGCTGCTCTACTTCCTGCTGCTGGCCTACGGCTTCGCCATAGCCTTCAGGGCGCGCAACCAGTTCGCCCGCCTGCTGGCCCTGGGGCTGACCACCAACCTCTTCCTCTACGTCTTCATCAACATGGCGATGGTCATGGGCGTCTTCCCGGTGGTCGGTGTGCCTTTGCCGCTGGTCTCCTATGGCGGCACCGTGCTGCTCACCGTGATGGCTTCCATGGGAATGGTTATGTCCTGCTACGTCCACCGCGACGTCCGCATTTCGCGCCGCGGCACTCCGGAAGCCTGAAGCGGCCAGAGCCGGCCCCCGGCGCGGGCCAGAACCCGGCCGAATGCCGCGCCGCGCTGCCCTTTTTCGGCCATTAGGGCCTCGACAAAGGGGCCCGGACTTGCTATCACCCCGCTTCCCGGCGGGCACAGAGTTTTCCGGGAGAGCCCAGCGGTTCATTTGGGGGCGCATAGCTCAGTTGGTAGAGCAGCTGACTCTTAATCAGCGGGTCCAAG
>CAYYIV010000086.1:0-5401 GCA_964472095.1 uncultured Pelagibius sp. | reverse complement strand
CGAGGCGGTACTGGTTCTCCATCAGCTCGCCGACCGAGCGCACCCGGCGGTTGCCCAGGTGGTCGATGTCGTCGATCTCGCCGCGGCCGTCCTTGAGATCGACCAGGATCTTCAGGATCGCCAGCATGTCGTCCTTGCGCAGAGTGCGCACCTGGTCGTCGGTCTCGAAGCCGAGGCGCGCATTCATCTTCACGCGGCCGACGGCCGAGAGGTCGTAGCGCTCGGAATCGAAGAACAGGCCGTTGAACATCGATTCGGCCGTCTCCAGCGTCGGCGGCTCACCCGGGCGCATGACACGGTAGATGTCGATCAGCGCCTCCTCGCGGGAGGTGTTCTTGTCGACCGCCAGGGTGTTGCGGATGTAGGCCCCGACGTTGATGTGGTCGATGGCGAGAACCGAGAGCTCCTTGGCGCCGGCCTCGGCCAGGGTCTCCAGCAGCGCTTCGGTCAGCTCGTCGCCGGCCTCGGCGATGACCTCGCCGGTCTGCTCGTTGATGAAGTCGGTGGAGATGTAGCTGCCGACCAGCTCCTCATTGGTCACGAAGATGTTCTTCAAGCCGCCGTCGATCAGCTTCTTGGCCAGCCGCGGGGTGATCTTCTGGCCGGCGTCGACCACCGCCTTGCCGGTCTTGGCGTCGATCAGGTCCTGCGCCAGCTTCATGCCGCGCATGCGCTCCTGGTCGAAAGGCGTGCTCCAGCCCTTGCCGGAGCGCTTGTAGACCACATGGTCGTAGAAGTAGTCGAGCACGTCCTCGGGCGTCATGCCCTGCGCTTCATGCGGCTCCAGCGCCGCGCCCGCTTCGGCGCGCTCGGCGCGCAGCTTCTCGGTCTTGGCGGAATCGAGCGCCAGCAGCAGCGTCGTCGCCGGCAGCTTGCGGCGGCGGTCGATGCGCACATAGACGAGGTCCTTGGCGTCGAACTCGAAGTCGAGCCAGGAGCCGCGGTAAGGGATCACACGGGCGGCGAAGAGGTACTTGCCCGAGGAATGCGTCTTGCCGCGATCATGATCGAAGAACGCGCCGGGGCTGCGGTGCATCTGGGAAACGATGACGCGCTCGGTGCCGTTGATCACGAAGGTGCCGTGACGGGTCATCAGCGGCATGTCGCCCATGTAGACGTCCTGCTCCTTGATGTCGCGGATCGAGCGGGAGCCGGTTTCCTCGTCGACGTCCCAGACCACCAGGCGCAGGGTCACCTTCAGCGGCGCGGCAAAGGTCATCCCGCGCTGCTGGCACTCTTCCACGTCGTATTTGGGCTCTTCCAGCTCGTAGCGCACGAACTGCAGCTCCGCCCGCTCCGAGAAATCGCGGATCGGGAAGACGGAGGTGAAGACCTCCTGCAGGCCCGTGTTGCTCCGCTGCGAGACCGGAATGCCCAGCTGAAGAAACTGGTCGTAGGAGGTCTTCTGGACCTCGATCAGGTTCGGCATTTTGGCCACTTCGGCAATCTTGCCGAAGTTCTTGCGGATGCGCTTGCGAGCAATCAGGGAATTCGCCATGTCTCGTCGTGTCCTTGTTCACGTCGCTGGGGCGAACGCTGCGGCCTTGTCGATCCCTCGGCCCCGCGGGAGCGGCCTGCGTTCGTCCTTCCTACCGGGCCCCCAGCCTTGGCCCGGCACCGGAGATCAGATTTCGACGGCCCGATCTCCAAGGCCCGTATGTCAGTCTGCCGCCAAGCGGCCCGCAGCCCTTCTAGGCAGCGGACGCGGCGGTCAGGTTTCGTGCAGACGCAGATAACCGGCGCGGCGAGCCCCTGTAGAGGGGCCCGCCGGCCGGTACCGAACTGCGATTGCAGACGGTCAAACTACTTCAGCTCGACCGTCGCGCCAGCGTCTTCCAGCTTCTTCTTGAGCTGTTCGGCCTCGGACTTGCCGACGCCTTCCTTGACCGGCTTCGGCGCACCTTCGACCAGATCCTTCGCCTCCTTGAGGCCCAGGCCGGTAATGGCGCGGACTTCCTTGATGACGTTGATCTTCTTCTCGCCGGCCGCCATCAGGATGACGTCGAACTCGGTCTGCTCGGCAGCCGCCGCAGCACCTTCGGCCGGAGCCGCAGCAGCCACGGCAACCGGAGCCGCCGCAGAGACGCCCCAGGTTTCTTCCAGCTTCTTGGCCAGGTCAGCGGCCTCAATCACGGTGAGCTTGGACAGCTCATCAACCAACTTGTCTAGATCGGCCATTTGTCACTTTCTCCTAGGCTTGAACTCTCGTCGTTGACGAGGCTTACGCGGCCTCTCCCTGAGAGCCGTAGGCACTGAATACGCGGGCCAGCTGAGCTGCCGGCGCCTGCACCACACCCGCCACCTTGGTGGCCGGGGCCTGCAGGACTCCGATCAGCTTGCCGCGCAGTTCGTCGAGCGACGGCAGAGTCGCCAGAGCCTGGATCGCCTGTGGATCCAGCTTGGTTTCCCCCATCGCACCGCCGACGATGATCAGCTTCTCGTTCGTCTTGGCGAACGTGACGCAGACCTTCGCAGCCGCTACCGGATCAACCGAGACGGCAACCGCCGTCGGCCCGGTGAACAGCTCTTTCAGCGCCTCGAACTTGGTACCCTCGAGGGCAAGACGCGTGAGCCGATTCTTCGTCACCTTGTAGCTGGCACCCGCCGCCAGCATCTTCCGCCGCAGGTCCGAAACCTCCGCCACCGTCATACCCGACTGCTGGGTGATGACGACGAGGTTCGTCTCCGAGAACGTCTGATGCAGACTGGCGACCAGCTCTTCTTTCTGAGATCGGTCCACGAGTCACTTCCGCTCTACTTGGCCGGTCCGCACCCAGGTAACACTGCCTGGGACAAACCGTCCGGTTTCAACGAGGACCACAAGGCAAACGACCCGGTGGTCCGGCTCGCCTGTCCCGGAAGTTCAAGCCTCTCGGCCCCCGGCTTGCGGGGACCTTGAAACCCGTTGCTCCCGTCTATGCAGGCCCTTCTTGGCTTAAACCGGAGCGGCTGACCCGAAGGTCGGCAGCGGACCGGCACCTGCAGTCTCGGACAGGTCAGGCGGCGGCTCTTAGCCGCCCCCCTCTTCCGGCCGCTTCCCAAAGGGAGAGACGGCCGAAAATCCCTTATCGGGCGCGCCAGGCCTTCAGCCCTGGACGCTGCCCACTTCGACACGCACGCCCGGTCCCATGGTGGAGGACAGCGAGATGCGCTTTATATAGGTGCCCTTCGCCCCGGTCGGCTTGGCGCGCGCGATGGCATCGACGAAGGCCCTGATATTCGCGACCAGGGCGTCCTCGCCGAAGCTCGTCTTGCCGACGCCGGCGTGCACGATGCCCGCCTTCTCGACGCGGAACTCCACCTGGCCGCCCTTGACCGCCTTGATGGCGCCGGCCACGTCGGTGGTCACGGTGCCGAGCTTCGGGTTCGGCATCAGGCCGCGCGGGCCCAGCACCTTACCGAGACGGCCGACCACCGCCATCATGTCCGGCGTGGCGATGCAGCGGTCAAAATCGATCTCGCCCGCCTGGATCTTCTCCGCCAGATCGTCGGCGCCGATCACGTCGGCCCCGGCCTTCTCGGCCTCTTCGGCCTTGGCGCCCTTGGCGAAGACCGCCACGCGCACCGTCTTGCCGGTGCCGTGCGGCAGCGCGACCACGCCGCGGACGTTCTGGTCGGCATGGCGCGGATCGACGCCCAGGTTCATGGCGATCTCGACGGTTTCGTCGAACTTCGCGCTGGCGCTCTGCTTGATCTTCTTCACCGCTTCGACCAGCTCGTAGATGGCCTTGCGATCGATGTTCTGGTAGACGGACTTCAGCCGTTTGCTCTGCGATCCCATGGCCTTACTCCGTGACCTCGATGCCCATCGAACGCGCCGAGCCCATGATGATCTTGGCGGCGGCGTCGATGTCGTTCGCGTTCAGATCCTTCAGCTTCGCCTCGGCGATCTCGCGGACCTGCGCCATGGTGACCTTGCCGACCTTGTCGCGGTTCGGCACCTTGGAGCCCTTGGCCACATTGGCGGCCTTGCGCAGGTACCAGCTCGCCGGCGGTGTCTTGGTCTCGAAGGAGAAGGAGCGATCCGAATAGGCGGTGATGATCACCGGCGTCGGCGTGCCCTGCTCCATGTTCTGGGTGGCCGCATTGAAGGCCTTGCAGAACTCCATAATGTTGAGGCCACGCGCACCAAGCGCGGGTCCCACCGGCGGCGACGGATTCGCCTGACCGGCCGGGATCTCCAGCTTGACGTAGCCGTTGATCTTCTTCGCCACTTTCTATCCCTTCCTCTAACTAGGGTTTGCGGTACGGCGCCACCAGTGGACTTCTTGAGTGGCGGTCGCCTCCCGCAGCACCGGGCCGCAGGGCCCGGGCGTCGGTAAACACGTTACAGCTTCTCGACCTGCGAATATTCCAGCTCGACCGGGGTGGAGCGCCCGAAGATCGACACCGCCACCTTGAGGCGGGCGCGCTCCTCGTCGACTTCCTCGACCAGGCCGTTGAACGAGGTGAAGGGCCCGTCGGCCACCCGCACCTGCTCGCCGATCTCGAAGACGATCGAGGGCTTCGGCCGCTCGACGCCTTCCTGCACCTGCTTCAGGATGCGCTCGGCCTCCTTGGCCGAGATCGGGGTCGGCTTGCGGTTGCCCAGGAAGCCCGTGACCTTCGGCGTGTTCTTCACCAGGTGCCAGGTCTCGTCGGTCATATCCATGCGCAGCAGCACGTAGCCGGGGAAGAACTTGCGCTCTGCGTTGACCTTCTGGCCGCGGCGCATCTCCACCACTTCTTCGGTCGGCACCAGGATCTCCTCGAAGAGATCCTCCATGCCCTTCTGCTGGGCCTGTTCGCGAATGCCCTCGGCCACCTTCTTCTCGAAGCCGGAGTAGACGTGCAGCACATACCAATGCATCGCCATGGCTCAGCCCCCAAACCCGAGGATGTACTTCACGCCCCAGGACAACACCATGTCGACCAGGAAGAAGAAGATCGCGGCAAGAGTCACCATGATGAACACCATGATCGTGGTCACCGTGGTTTCCTTCCGCGTCGGCCAGGTCACTTTCTTGACCTCGCCGATCACCTCGCGCACGTACTGGGCCGGGTTGAGCATCGCCATCAGGTTGAACTGCTTCCTACTACGCCTAAACCGCGCCGAGGCGCGGTCGTTGAAATCTGCTCGCTTTTTACGCGGCAATCCCCGAACCCTTGCCCGGGGGATGCCGTTGGGTCCGCTTGCCGCCTTAGCTGGCAGGAGTGGAGGGGCTCGAACCCCCAACCCCCGGTTTTGGAGACCGGTGCTCTACCAGTTGAGCTACACTCCTTGACGCCTTTGCCGGGCTTTCCTGGTGCCGCCCGGGCCGGCATCCGCGGGCCCCGGAGGGCACTCCGCGGCAGTCCGGATCTCCTTACTTCTGAATGCTGGCGACGACGCCGGCGCCGACGGTGCGTCCGCCCTCGCGGA
>CAYYIV010000085.1:0-5434 GCA_964472095.1 uncultured Pelagibius sp. | reverse complement strand
ACGGCTTCTACGAATGGCGCCAGGGCGGCAACCGCCAGCCCTACTGCGTGCGCCTGATGGATACCTCGCCCTTCGCCTTTGCCGCGATCTGGGAACCGATCGCCGGCGCCGGCGAGGGGGAGCCGGCGCAGGGCTGCACCCTCATCACCACCGAGGCCAATGCCAGGATGGTGGCAGTGCACCACCGCATGCCGGTGATCCTGACGCCGCAGCAGGTCGGCCCCTGGCTCGATCCCGCCACGTCGCGCGATGCCCTGCAGGCACTCCTGCAGCCGCTGCCCGACGCGGCGCTCAGCCTCACGCCGGTGTCGAAGCGGGTGAACTCGGTGCGCGAGGACGGCGCCGAACTGCTGCGCGAGGAAGCGCTGCCCGCAGCGCCGTCGCAGCTCGACCTGTTCTGAAAGCGGGCGGCCTCAGGCGGTGGCCAGCTGGCTTTCGAAGAGGCGCTGCACCAGCGCCGGGGTGACGTCGTCACCGCCGCTGCTGTCGCCGACGCTGGCAAGATAGGCCTTGATGGCGCTGCGCGTGCGCGGTCCCAGCAGGCCGTCGACTGCCCCGGCGCTGAAACCCAGCTCGTTGAGACTGTGCTGCACATACATCACGGTCGGCCGGTCGGCGAAGTCGGCGGCAGGTTGTGGCGAGAAGGCCTGGGAGCGACGCTTGCCGGTCGCGATTTCCGCTGGCGTCATCTTGTTGGCGATGGCCGCCCGCACCTCGCCCGCCTTGGTGTGGCCGCGGCCGTTGGCAACGTCGAGCCAGGCATAGCCCCAGGTCATGTCGGCCGGCAGGCCGAGCCCGGCGGCCTGCACCACGCCATAGGAAAAGGCGCCTTCGGGATGGCCCTGCGCCGCCGCCTTGCCGTACCAGCGCGCCGCCCAGGACAGGTTCTTGGGCACGCCGCGGCCGTTGGCGTAGCACTCGCCGAGGAGGAACTGGGCGTCGGCATGGCCCTGCTCGGCGGCGGCGCCGAGATACTCGGCGGCCCGCTCGTAGTCCTGGCCGACCCCGGTGCCGTTGTAGAGCGCCGCGCCCAGCGCGTACTGGGCGCGCGGTTCGCCGCGGGCGGCGGCGGCATTGATCCACGTAGCGCCGGTGTTCGGATCCTGATCGACCCCGCGCCCGGCGTTGTAGGCCTCGCCCAGCTCGAAAGCGGCAGCGCCGTGGCCGCGTTCGGCAGCCTGCTCGAAGCGCACGGCGGCCTCGGCATCCTTGCCCTCGGCCTGCAGCTGCAGGCCGCTTTCGTGAAGGGCATCGGCCAGGGCGGCGCCGGTGAGACCTTCGAACTCCGCCGAGTCCGTGCCGAGCAGCGCGCCGGAAAGGCTCCTGTCGGCATCCTCCAGCGAATCCTTCACGTCGGCGCAGCCGGCGGCCACCAGGCCAACGAAGGCAAGGGTGCAGAAGGTCAGGGCCGTGCGCCCCGCCAGCGGCCCCCGCCGCGCTTTAGACTTCTTCATCTTGCTTCCCTTCCAGATAGGCGGCTCCCCCCGCCAGGCCGCGACCGGCGGCCACCCACTCCCTGGTGTCCTCCGGCAAGGAACCGGACCGACGCCATCGGCACCGTTCCGCCAGCACGAGAAATTTCCCCCGAGACTTTACGATCCGCGAACGTTCCGCGGGTCCCGAATCACCCCTTCAATCGACTGCATGGCGAAATCGCAAGAGGTAAATTAGCGACCTAAATAACTCAATAATATTGTAATTTGCAAATAATTCACAATGTGAGATGCTAGATTATCGTAATTCCCTCATTGTAAGAGTTAAATGATGCGGGCCCTTTCGCCTCTGACGCGCCGTTTTGCGGCGCCTGCAGCGCTCTCCGTCCTGCTTCAGCTGGCCGCCCTGCCCGGCGCGATCGCGGCAGATGCCGTGCGCCCGCTGGTCGATGTCGCCTGGCTGCTGGAGAACAGCGGGCGCGACGATTTGGTGGTACTCGACGTGCGCAACGAGCTCGGCGGCGGTTCCGAGGCGGTCTACAGGGCCGGACATATCCCGGGGGCGGTCTACAGCGATTACCTGAAGTCCGGCTGGCGCACGGAGATCGACGGCGTGCCCGCCCAGCTGCCGCGCCTGGAAACCCTGGAAGCTCTGATCGGCGAGCTCGGCATCGGCAGCGACAGCCACGTGGTGGTGGTCTCAGCCGGCACCGACGCCCTCGACGTCAGCAGCGCCGCCCGCGTCTACTGGACCTTCAAGGTCGTCGGCCATGACCGTGTGTCGATCCTCGACGGCGGCTACCGGGCCTACACGGCCGATCCCACCAACCCAGTCGAGACCGGCTGGGTCGATCCGCTGCCGGACATCTTCGAGGCCTCTTTCCGGCCCGAACTGGTCGCCGACCGCGCGGCCGTGGAGGCGGCGCGGCAGGCCGGACGGCCGCTGATCGACACGCGGCCGGGCGAATATTTCCTCGGCAAGACGCGGCATACCTGGGCGAAGCGGGCAGGGACGATTCCGGGCGCCGTGTCGCTGCCGGACCATCTGCTGGTGAACGACGGCCAGGTCGTGGACGCCGCCGAGGCAGCCGAATACCTGCAGGCGCTCGGCCTCGCCGATGCCGGTCGCGACGCTGCCGGAGAAACCATCTATTTCTGCAATACCGGCCATTGGTCCGCCCTCGCCTGGTTCGTCCAAAGCGAGCTGCTCGGAAGGCAGAGCGCGAGGGTCTACGACGGCTCGATGGTCGACTGGACGGCCGAGCCGGACCGGCAGGTTCAGCTCGGCGCGACGGCCACGCAGTAGCGTTGCGCCGGTCCTCTCGGCAGACGCGCCTCGACGGCACTGCGGCCTGTCCGGTAAAATCTCCCCAAGACCGCTTGATGAGCGCCCCGGCGCGACTGCGAGATCCCAGGCCATGACTTACTCAAACCCGCTTCAGCGCCCCGATTGGCGTGTCGCCGCGCCGGCGTTGTTGCTGCTGGCCGTCGGTGCGGTCTACATCGCCGGGGCTACGGGCGCGAAGCTGGCCTGGCTGTTCCTGCTGGGCGGCGCCCTCGGGCTGGTGCTCTACCACGCCGCCTTCGGCTTCGCTTCCGCCTGGCGCGTCTTCCTGGCCGAGGGCAGGGGCGAGGGGCTGCGCGCCCAGATGGTGATGCTCGGGCTGGCCAGCCTGCTGTTCCTGCCTTTGCTGGCCGAGGGTACGGCATTCGGCCAACCTCTGGCGGGGGCCGTCGCGCCGCTGGCGCCTTCGGTTGCGGTCGGTGCAGCGCTCTTCGGTATCGGCATGCAGCTCGCCGGTGGCTGTGCCTCCGGCACCCTCTATACGGTCGGCGGCGGCTCGACGAAGATGGTCTTCTCGCTGATCTTCTTCATGGTCGGCTCGCTCCTCGGCGCCGCTCACCTGCCCTGGTGGCTCGCCGTGCCATGGTGGCCCGAAGCGCAGAACCGCAGCATCTCGCTGCTGACCGAGTGGGGTCTCGGGCCGGCCCTGGCGGTTCAGCTGGCCGTTTTCGCGGGGATCGTCGGCCTCACGCTGCTGATCGAGCGCCGGCAACGGGCCGCAGCGCCGCTGCGGCCCGCTGCGTCCGCCGACCCCCTGTGGCGGCGCCTGGTCAGCGGGCCCTGGCCGCTGATCTGGGGTGCCGTCGGCCTCGCAGTCCTCAACGCGGTGACCCTGATCTCGGCCGGCCACCCCTGGAACATCAGCTTCGGCTACACCCTTTGGGGCGGCAAGCTGGCGGCGGCGTCCGGCCTCGACCTTTCGGCCTTTGCCTTCTGGACCTGGCCGTACCCGAGCCGCGCCCTGGCAGGCTCGGTTTTCGCCGAGACCACCTCGGTGATGAACTTCGGGGTCCTCGCCGGCGCCTTCCTGGCGGCCGGCCTCGCCGGACGCTTCAATCCGCTCTGGCGGCTGCCCTGGCGGCAGGTCCTGGCCGCGGCCCTGGGCGGCCTGCTGATGGGCTATGGCGCGCGTCTGGCCTTCGGCTGCAACGTCGGTGCCTTCTTCAGCGGTGTCGCCTCCGGGAGCCTGCACGGCTGGCTGTGGTTCTTCTCCGGTCTGGCCGGCAGCTACCTCGGCACTTTCCTGCGCCCGCTCTTCGGTTTGAGCGGCCGCCTCGCCGCGCCGCCGACGCCCCAGGCGGCTTGATTTGGCGATCTCAGGTGTATGAGACAATCATAAGTGGTATTTTTGAGCTTCCCGAGGCCTCTTAAGCGCTTGAACGGGCTCACTTGAGATCTATTTATGAAGCATGACACACGCCACCCTCAGCAAACCCCGCTGCGACGAGCCGGACGACGTCAAGACCCGCCGTTGCCTCATGTGTCGGGACCGTTTCGAGAGCAACTGGCCCGGTGAGCGGGTGTGCAAGCGGTGCAAGTCCACCGCGGCCTGGCGCGAAGGCTGAGCTGCTATCCGCGTCGTTACGGTCATGCGAGACAAAGACCCCGTCAGCCCCTACCTGCAGCGACGCCTGCGCAGCCTCGAAGAGGTTCTGCGCCAGCGGAGTTCGGCGGCGTTGCGGCAGCCCGAGGTGCCGCTGGCGGCCGACAACAGCAATCGGCCCATTGTCCCCAGACGGCCCGCCAAGTCGGCCTGACCGGTCGAAGCTTCGAAAATATCCCGAAATGGTGGGCGATGCTGGGATTGAACCAGCGACCTCTCGCGTGTGAAGCGAGCGCTCTCCCGCTGAGCTAATCGCCCGTCGCCGCGAGCCCGGAATCACGGGGCCGCCGGAAAGGGAAGCGTGATTTAGGACAGGCACTGCGGCCTGTCAAGCACGCCCCCTTCCAAGCACCCGTCCCCGATATTGTGATTGTCACCGGCCTGCAGTATCGGCCCAGTCGAGGGGGACCCAAGCGCACCTCGTTACAACCAAGAAACAATCTCCTGGTCCCAATGTCGCGGCCAAGGTCTCGCATGAAAAGGATGCCCGTATTCTTGCTGAGAAAGATGCCGTAGACACCAAGGGCTTGGCTCCTCGATGTAGCATAGAATTTTGCTTTCTCGTAACCGATTCAAAGGCTTGATGCAGTGCAATATAAGCCGGTGAATAGGACGCATTTGAGGCAAGTCTGGAATAATCGCTACTGGTGCCAGTCTACTCAACAGGTGTAGTGGTAATCGTTTGTTAATTGAATCCCGATAAGAACCAATCGCCATTAGCCGAAATCCACTTGGGTTTATGGAAGTTAGACGAGGAAATAGCAATGGCTATAGCTAGCAAACAGGCTTCCCGGAAGTCTGGTACTAAGGCGGTTCGCAAGACCGCAAAGAAGACCACCGCGCGCCGCAAGACTGCGGCCCGCAAGACGGTTGCCCGGAAGTCAACGGCCCGGCGGACCACGGCTCGCAAGACCACGGCTCGCAAGACCAAGGCTCGGAAGACGACGGCTCGCAAGAGCCCGGTTCGGAAGACGGCTGCCAAGAAGAAGACCACGGCTCGCAAGACGACCGCCCGCAAGACCGCCGCTCGCAAGAGCCCGGCTCGCAAGACGG
>CAYYIV010000084.1:0-5508 GCA_964472095.1 uncultured Pelagibius sp. | reverse complement strand
ACCGGCCAGCAGCTCCAGCGAGGTCTCGTCGACCACGGCGGTGACGCCGTCGCGCAGGAAGGTGCGGTCGTCCGGGTTCACCGTGTCGTCGAAGGAGAAACCGTACTGGAAGCCGGAACAGCCGCCGCCGGAGACCGAGACGCGCAGCATCAGGCCGGCTTGGCCATCCTGCTCGATCAGCCAGGCGACCCGCTTGGCGGCGCGCGCCGTGAGGGAGAAATCCAGGGTATCTGCCGCTGTGCTCATGCCATCCTCGTAAAGCCGGGGCCCGGCCGCTCGCCGCCCGAAAGCCCGCCGGTACCCAAGATGTAGGGAGTCTGCCGGGGTTGTCAAATCAACCTCGGGCCGCGCCGCCGCCACCGCTGCGAAGCCTGCGGAATCGCGCGGAAAACCGCCGTTGCCTGAAACACCCGGAGGCCGTAGGGTCGCGCCCATGCTGCACCCGAGTCCGCCTGCCGCTTTCGCCTGCCGGCCCGAGGAGAGCCGCGGGCGCGACCTCGCCGAGGCGGAGAGCCCGACGCGCTCCTGCTTCCAGCGCGACCGCGACCGCATCGTTCATGCCGGGGCCTTTCGCCGCCTGAAGTACAAGACCCAGGTCTTCGTCTACCACGAGGGTGACTACTATCGTACTCGGCTGACACACTCCATCGAGGTGGCCCAGATCGCCCGCTCGATCAGCCGCGCGCTGGGCCTCAACGAGGACCTGGCCGAGGCGGTCGCCCTGGCCCACGATCTCGGCCACACCTGCTTCGGCCACGCCGGCGAGGACGCCCTGAAACAGGTCATGGCGCCTTACGGCGGCTTCGACCACAACGAGCAGACCTTCCGCGTCCTCACCCTGCTGGAACGCCGCTACGCCGAGTTCGACGGCCTCAACCTGACCTGGGAGACGCTGGAGGGCCTGGTGAAGCACAACGGGCCGCTCACCGGCCCGGCCGCCCGCAAGGCGGCGGCGGTGCCGCCGACGGTGGCCGCCTACTGCCGCGACCGGCGCGACCTGGAGATCGATACCTTCGCCTCGGCGGAGGCCCAGGTGGCGGCGCTGTCCGACGACATCGCCTACAACAATCACGACATCGACGACGGCCTGCGCGCCGGGCTCTTTGCGATCGACGACCTGCGCGAGCTGCCGCTGGTCGGCCCGGTGCTGGCCGCGGTGGAGGCGCGTTACCCGAAGCTGGAGGAGGGGCGCCTCATCCACGAGACTATCCGGCGCCTCATCGACCTCATGGTGACCGACCTGCTGGACGAGACGCGGCGGCGCGTCGCGGCATCCCGTCCGGACTCGGCGGCGGCGGTGCGCCAGCTGCAGGCGCCGCTGGTTGCCTTTTCCGATGAGATGCGCCAGAACGACGGCGCGCTGCGGTCCTTCCTCTTCGCCCGCATGTACCGCCACTACAAGGTGAACCGCATGACCGCCAAGGCCCGGCGGGTGGTGCGGGAGCTCTTCGAGCACTACCTGGCACGGCCGGACTGCCTGCCCGACGAATGGCAGGTGCAGGCGCGCGACCTGCCGGAGGCGGAACGTGCGCGGTTGGTGGCGGACTACATCGCCGGCATGACCGACCGCTTCGCGCAGGACGAATACGCCAAGAATTTCGATATCCGAGTCAAGAACGCATGAATCTTTTCAAGTATTTCAGGGACGTTGTTGCCGAAGAACTCGAGCAGATGACGGCGGCGGGCGGGCTGCCGGCCGGGCTCGACATCTCCCGCGTCGCGGTGGAGCCGCCGCGCGACCGCACGCACGGGGACCTTTCGACCAATGCCGCCATGGTGCTGGCCAAGCCGGCGGGCATGAAGCCGCGTGACCTCGCCGAGGCGCTGGCCGAGCGCCTCGGAAAGCACGCGGAGGTCACCGGCGTCGAGGTGGCCGGCCCCGGCTTCATCAACCTGCGCCTCGCGCCGGCGGTGTGGTACGCGCGCCTCGGCGAGATCCTGAAGGCCGGCTCGACCTACGGCGCGAGCGACCTGGGCCAGGGTCTCGCGGTCAACGTGGAGTACGTCTCGGCCAACCCGACCGGTCCGCTCACTGTCGGCCATGCGCGCGGCGCGGTGGTCGGCGACGCGCTGGCCGCGCTGCTGGCCAAGGTCGGCTTCAAGGTAACCAAGGAGTACTACATCAACGACGCCGGCGGGCAGGTCGACACCCTGGCGCGCTCGGCCTATCTGCGCTACCGCGAGGCGCTGGGCGAGGACATCGGCGAGATCCCGGAGGGGCTCTATCCGGGCGACTACCTGAAGGACGTCGGCGCCGCCCTGGCCGCGCGCGACGGCCACAAGTGGCACAACGCGCCGGAGGACGCCTGGCTGCCGGCGGTCAGGCGCTTCGCCATCGACGCGATGATGGACCTGATCCGCGCCGACCTCGATTTCCTCGGCGTCCACCAGGACGTGTTCTCCTCCGAGCGCGCCCTGGTCGAGGCCGGCGGTGTCGAGGAGGTGCAGAAGTCCCTGGAGGCGCGCGGCCTGCTCTATACCGGCGTGCTGGAGCCGCCGAAGGGCAAGACGCCGGAGGACTGGGAGCCGCGCCCGCAGCTGCTGTTCAAGGCGACGCAGTTCGGCGACGACATCGACCGGCCGCTAAAGAAATCCGACGGCTCCTGGACCTACTTTGCCGGCGACATGGCCTACCACCTGGACAAGTTCCGCCGCGGCTGCGCCCTGATGATCGACGTCTGGGGCGCCGACCACGGCGGCTACGTAAAGCGCATGGCCGCCGGCGTGAAGGCGCTGACCGAGGGCAAGGGCGAGCTGGACGTGAAGATCTGCCAGCTGGTGAACCTGAAGCGCGGCGGCGCGCTGGTGAAGATGTCCAAACGCTCCGGCACCTTCGTCACCCTGCGCGAGGTCATCGAGGAGGTCGGCAAGGACGTCGTCCGCTTCATCATGCTGACCCGCAAGAATGACGCGGCCCTGGATTTCGACCTGGTCGAGGTCATGGAGCAGTCGCGCGACAACCCGGTTTTCTACGTCCAGTACTGCCACGCCCGGTGCCGTTCGATCCTGCGTCACGCGGCGGCGGAAATTCCGGGGGTTTCGCTAGATCCTGTGGCATTGGCGGGCGCCGACCTCAATCACTTGACCGACTCGGGGGAGCTTGATCTGATCAAGCTCTTGGCAGAATGGCCCCGACTCCTGGAGAGCGCGGCGGAAGCTCACGAGCCCCACCGGGTGGCCTTTTATCTCTATGATCTGGCGGCGGCCTTTCATGGCCAATGGAACAAGGGCAAGGACCATGCCGAACTGCGCTTCCTGCTGCCTGACGACGCTGTGCTGACGGCAGCGCGGCTGGCGCTGGTGCAGGCGGTGGCCTTCGTGATCGCCTCGGGTCTCGGGATCTTCGGCGTCACGCCGGTTGAGGAGTTGCGCTAGATGACGAGCGAACCGGGACGGGGGCGCGACGGGGACGACGACGACCTCTCCGCCGCCCCTCCGCCGTTCAGTGACGAGGGCATGCGCAGGATCATCTACGGCCAGGATCGCGGCCAGGCAAGCGGGCGGACGCGCGACGGCCGCAGCACGGCCTTCGCCGACGACACGGCCGAACTCGCCGCCGGTCTGCGCGGCCGCCGCAGCCTCGTGCCCATCGTGACCGCCCTGGCGGCCGTAGTCTGCTTCGGCGCCATCGTCTGGTATGCCTACTCCTGGGGCACCGGGCAGATGGCCGGCGAGGAGCTGCCGGTGGTGCGGGCCGAGCCGATGCCGGAAAGGGTGCGGCCGGAGCAGCCCGGCGGCATGGACGTGCCGCATCAGGGCATCGCGGTGCTGAACGAGGGGACCGAAGGCGACAACCCCCAGACGGTGGAGCGCCTGCTGCCGCGGCCGGAGATACCGGCCCCGCCGGAACCTCTCGCGCCGCAGGTGCCGCAGACCGCCCTGAGCGGTTCGGAGGACAGCCTGCCGGAGCCGATTCCGGAAGCGCCGCTGATGGCCGACGAAAGCGACGCCGACGTGACCGAGCCTCCGGCGCTGGCCGAGGAGCCGACGGCGGAGTCCGAGGCCGCCCAGCTGGCCGACGACGGGATCAGCAGGCCGATCCCCAAGCCCGACGGCGGTGTCCTCGAGGATGACGACCAGATCGCCGCGCTGCTGGAGCAGCCGCCACTCGAAACATCCAGTGGAACGGTGCCGCCGCCGGCACCTCCGGCTGCGACCCAGACGGCGGCGGTCACCACCGGCGACGTGGTGCTGCAGCTTTCTTCGGTGAAGTCCGAGGCTGCGGCGGCCCAGGAATGGAACCGCCTGAAGGCGGCGCATCCCGGCCTGCTCGGCAGGCTGCCGCTGGCGCTGGAGACGGCACAGGTGCAGGGTGCTACCTACTATCGTGTCCAGACCGGACCGTTTCCCAGCCGCAGCGCCGCCGCCGAGGTCTGTGCGCAGTTGAAGTCCCGCAACCAGGACTGCCTCGTCAAGCAACGCTGATGTCAGACAACGCCGATTTGCGGGTTCCCTCCGCGGCCATTTACGGATGCGCGGGTCTCACTCTCGACGCTGCGGAAGAGAGCTTTTTCCGGGCGGCGAATCCTTTCGGATTCATTCTCTTTGCCCGCAACTGCGAGACGCCGGATCAGGTGCGCGAGCTGGTTTCGGCACTGCGCGGGGCGGTCGGGCGCGCCGATGCTCCGGTGCTGATCGACCAGGAAGGCGGCCGCGTGGCGCGCCTCAAGCCGCCGCACTGGCGCGCGGCGCCGCCGGCCAGCTACTTCGGCCGCATGGCCAGCCACGACCGCGAGCGGGCGCACGAAGCGCTCAGGATCAACACCCGGCTGCTCGCCGGCGAGCTCACCGACCTCGGCATCGACGTCGACTGCGTGCCGCTGCTGGACCTGCAGTTTCCCGGCGCCCACGACGTCATCGGCGACCGTTCCTTCGGCGGCGATCCGGAACTGGTGGCCGACCTCGGCCGCATCGTCTGCGAGACCATGCTCGAGTCCGGCGTGATGCCGATCGTGAAGCACATCCCCGGCCACGGCCGCGCCCGCGTCGACAGCCACAAGGAGCTGCCGGTGGTCGATACCGCCGCGGCCGAGCTGGAGGCGACCGACTTCCGGCCGTTCCAGGCGCTGGCCGGTGCGCCCTGGGCGATGACCGCCCACGTGGTCTATGCGGCCCTGGACAGCGCGCGCCCGGCGACCACCTCGCCGGACGTGATCGACCGGGTGATCCGCGGCCAGATCGGCTTCGACGGGTTGCTGGTCTCCGACGACCTTTCCATGCAGGCTCTGAAGGGCAGCCTCGGCGAGCGCGCCGAGGCGGCGCTGGCGGCCGGTTGCGACGTCGCTCTGCATTGTAACGGCAAGATGGTGGAGATGGAGGCGGTGGCTGCGGCGGTCGGCCCGCTGACGGCGGAGGCTGAACGCCGGATCGCAGCCGGCCGGGCGCTCCTCGGCCGTCCGGAAGCGGTCGATCAAGCGGCCTTGCAGCGCCGGCTCGACGGCCTCATGAACGTCGCATGATGCCGGAACTCGACCTCGACTTCTCGGCGCAGGCCTACACCATCTCCAC
>CAYYIV010000083.1:0-5539 GCA_964472095.1 uncultured Pelagibius sp. | reverse complement strand
TGCGCATCCCGCTGCCGAAGATGATGCGCCACTGGCGCGAGCGCGAGTTCGAGCGCCATCTCGGCCCGCCAGCGGTGCGCGCCGGCCTCGCCGTCTGGGCCTTCTTCGCGCGGCGGCCGAAGCTCTATCACTTCGTGACCGGACTGCAGGCGCGCCTGCTGGGCCGCTTCGGGCGTGCCGCAGGGCGCTTCGATGCCCTGCCCTTCGCGCGCGGCTGGACCAAACACCGCGACTTCCCGGCGCCGGAGGGCCGCACCTTCCAACAGCTGTGGGCCGAAAAGCAGGGCGGGAAGGCGCCGCGATGACCTCCGCGAAGCAGCAGATCCTCTCCTCCCTGCGCCGCTCCCTGCGCCGCGAACAGCCGAGCGCCGAGGACCGCGTGCTGCTGGAGCAGCGCCTGGCGGCACCGCAGGCGAACCTCGTGCCGCAGCGCGCGCAGATCCCTCACGGCGAGCAGCTCGACCTCATGGAGCGCATGCTGAAGGAGCTTTCGGCCAGCGTCGTGCGCCTTTCCGGCGATGCCGAGGTGCCGCAGGCCATCGCCGACTACCTGAAGAACGAAAACCTGCCACCAAAGCTGCGCATGGCGCCGCGGGACGACCTGCGTGCTCTGCCCTGGGCGAGCCAGCCACTGCTGGAGGTCGAGGAGGGCATCGCCGAGGCCGAGGACGCCACCTCGGTGACCGGTGCCTTTGCCGCCATCGCCGAGACCGGCACGGTGATGATGGCCTCCGGCCCGGACGCGCCGGTCACCCTGAACTTCCTGCCGGAGAACCACTTCGTGGTGCTGCGCGCGTCCCAGGTCGTCGGCACCTACGAGGAAGCCTGGCAGCGCCTGCGCGTGGCCAAGGGCCGCGGCGTCATGCCGCGCGCGGTGAACATGATCACCGGGCCCTCGCGCACCGGCGACATCGAGCAGACCATCCTGCTCGGCGCCCACGGCCCGCGCCGCCTCCACGTGCTGCTGGTCGATGACCGCGGCGCGGCCCGGCCCGGCGACTAGGCCGGCGGCGGGGTGCCATGACCGGTAAACGCAAGTCCCCGCGCGCCGGTCAATCGTCCCCGACCCTTTCGACGGAGGACCGGCGTCTCTGGCAGCACATCGCCGGGCAGGTCAAGCCGCTGACCGGCCGCGACCGGCTGCACTCCCGCGCCGCCGAGCTGCTGCACGAGGAATTGAACGGCGCCGCGCCGGGCCATCAGCCGGCACCGCAGAAGCGCCGCGCCGGCTCCGCTGCCGCCGGCCACAGCGCCAAGGCAACTCCCGCGCCGAAGAAGCAGCCGGCGGCCCCGCTCAGCCACGGCAGCCGCGACGGTCTCGACCGCCGCAAGGCGGAGCGCCTCAGCCGCGGCAAGCTGCCCATCGAGGCCACCCTTGACCTGCACGGCCTGCGCCAGGCCGAGGCGCACCGCCGGCTGGAGGCCTTCCTCGCCGACTGCCAGGCTGCCGGCAAGCGCTGCGTCCTTGTCGTCACCGGCAAGGGCCTCCACAAGGAGGAGGGCGGAGTGCTGCGCGGCGCCGTGCCGCGCTGGCTGAACGAGGCACCGAACCGCGCGCGCGTGATCTCCTTCGACTTCGCCCAGCAGAAGCACGGCGGCACCGGTGCGCTCTACGTCCTGCTGCGCCGCCGGCGCTGACACCCTCCTCAGCCTCCGGCCTCAGCGACCCCCAGAAGGAGGAATCGCCTTCTTCAGCGGAACCGGCTAAACTCCGATCTGGTTATCCGCCTGTGACAGCGAGGCCGGCCTTGCCGCAGCTTCAAGGGTCCTGTCACTGCGGCGCCGTAAGCTTCTCCGTGTTCTCGCGCGCCGCGGTGCCTTTCATGCGTTGCTACTGCTCGATCTGCCGCAAAACGGCGGGCGGCGGCGGCTATGCCATCAACCTGTCCGGTGACTTCGCCACCCTGAAGGTGACCGGCGAGGAGCATGTCGCCGTCTACCGGGCGCGCGGCACCGCCGGCGCGCCGGAGGCGGTGAGCACGGCCCGACGGCATTTCTGCAAGCACTGCGGCTCCGCGCTCTACCTCTACGATCCGACCTGGCCCGACCTCGTGCACCCCTTCGCCTCGGCGATCGACACGCCGCTGCCGCCGGCGCCGGAGAACGTCTTCATCATGCTGGAATCGAAGCCGGCCTGGGTGACGCTGCCGGGCAACGCCAAGCGCACGAACTGCTACGCCGAATATCCCGAGGAGTCGCTGGCCGACTGGCACCGGGCGCAGGGCCTCTACGACGACGCGGACAGCGGGAATGCGCCGACATGACGCCCTTTGGCGAGAAGCTGCGGGCGATCCGCGCGGAGCGCCGTCTTGCCCTCAAGGACATGGCGGCCGGCCTGCAGGTTTCCCCGGCTTATCTCTCGGCCATGGAGCACGGCCGCCGCGGCAAGCCGAGCCGTCGCTTCGTACACCGGGTCTGCCAGTTCCTCGGCATCATCTGGGACGAGGCAGAGGAGTTGCAGCGCCTGGCCGATCTTTCCCATCCACGGGTGGTGGTGGATACCGCGGGCCTCAGCGTGAAGGCGACGCTCTTCGCCAACCTGCTCGCCGACCGCATTGCCGACCTCGATGAGGGCAAACTCGACCGCCTGTTGGAGGAGGTAGATCCCACCGGTGCCGCCGCAGGCACCGCCAAGCCATGACCTTACAGGGCGATATCGAAGTGGTGGGGGAGCCGCCGCTGCGCGAGCTCTATCTCTATTGGTTCGGCAAGCGCGGCCAGCGCGGCTTTCCGGCGCGCGCAGACATCGTGCCGGAGGAGATCAAGAAGCTGCTGCCCTTCATCATGCTGGTGGACGTGCTGGACGACGGGCGCCATTTCCGCTTCCGTCTGGTCGGCACCGACGTCGCCGTCGGCATCGACCCCACCGGCAAGCTGCAGCACGAGGCGGTGCCCGACGGCATCTACCACGACCATATCACCGCCCTCTTCCGCCGCGGCGCGGCCGGACCCGGCGCGCTCTACAGCCGCAGCAGCTACGGCTACACCGACCTCCCGGGCCCGCGCAGCATCAGCCGGCTGTTCATGCCGCTGGCCGCCGACGGCGTCAGGGTCGACATGATGGTGATCGGCCAGCAGGCCGACCGCGCCGCGCGCCGCGGTCCCTCCGCCTGGCAGGCCAACCCGCCGACGATTACGGAAGAGCTTGAAGTGCGGCTGCCTTAGAGCAGATCACGGTCGCATGGAATCGCCTTCGGCGATCCATCGACCGCGTGAAACCGATCTAGGCACGCCGCGCGTTCCCGCCGTCTAAAGAATGAACTTGGAGAGGTCGGCGTTCTTGGCCAGCTCGCCGACGCGCTTGCGCACCATCTCGGCATCGATGGTCACCGTCTCGCCGCCGCGGTCGGTGGCGGTGAAGGAGATTTCCTCGAGCAGCTTCTCCAGCACCGTGTGCAGGCGCCGTGCGCCGATGTTCTCGACCGAGGCATTGATCTCCGCCGAGAGGTCGGCCAGGGCGTCGATCGATTCCGCGGTGAAGTCGAGGGTGACGTCCTCGGTCTCCATCAGCGCCTTGTACTGGCGGATCAGGCTGTTCTCCGGCTCGGTGAGAATGCGCTTGAAGTCGTCGCGGGTCAGTGCGGAGAGCTCGACGCGGATTGGCAGGCGGCCCTGCAGCTCGGGCAGCATGTCGGAAGGCTTGGCCATGTGGAAGGCGCCAGAGGCGATGAACAGCACATGGTCGGTGCGTACCGCGCCGTGTTTGGTGGCCACCGTGGTGCCCTCGATCAGCGGCAGCAGGTCGCGTTGCACGCCTTCGCGCGAGACGTCGGCGCCGCCACGCTCAGAGCGCGCGGTGATCTTGTCGATCTCGTCCAGGAAGACGATGCCGTTCTGCTCCACCGCGTGGATAGCGGTGGAGACGACCGTCTCCTCGTCGAGCAGCTTGTCGCTCTCCTCGGCAATCAGCACTTCGTAGGACTGCGACACCGACATGCGACGCTTCTTGGTGCGTCCACCCATCGCCTTGCCGAAGATGTCGCCGAGATTAAGCATGCCCATGGAGGCTCCGGGCATGCCGGGGATATCCATGGTCGGCAGCTGCATGCCGCCGGAATCCTGCACCTCCACCTCGACTTCCTTGTCGTCCAGCTCGCCCTGGCGCAGGCGGGTGCGGAACTTCTGGCGCGTGTCGGGGCTGGCCGAGGTGCCGACCAGGGCATCGAGCACGCGCTCTTCGGCGTGCAGCTCGGCCTGCGCCTTCACCTGCTGGCGCAGGCGCTCGCGGGTCATGTGGATGGCGACCTCGGTCAGATCGCGGATGATCTGCTCGACATCGCGTCCGACGTAACCGACCTCGGTGAACTTGGTGGCCTCGACCTTGATGAAGGGCGCCTGCGCCAGCTTGGCCAGGCGGCGCGCGATCTCGGTCTTGCCGACCCCGGTTGGGCCGATCATCAGGATGTTCTTCGGCAGCACTTCCTCACGCAGCTCCTCCGGCAGCTGCTGGCGGCGCCAGCGGTTGCGCAGGGCAATGGCGACAGCGCGCTTGGCGTCGTTCTGGCCGATGATGAAACGATCCAGCTCCGAAACGATCTCGCGCGGCGTGAAGAAGGAAGTCTCGTTCTTGTCGCTCATGGCCTTCGCTACCTCAGCCATGGCGCTCTCCGCTACTGCCGGTCAGGCTCTCGATGGTGATGCTCTGGTTGGTGTAAATGCAGATGTCGGCAGCGATTTTCATGGCCTTGCGGGCGATCGCCTCGGCGTCCAGGGCGTCGACGTCGACCAGGGCGCGCGCCGCCGAGAGCGCGAAGGCGCCGCCCGAGCCGATGCCAATGAGGCCGTCCTCCGGCTCCAGAACGTCGCCGTTGCCGGTGAGCACCAGCGAGGTCTCGGCGTCGGCGACTGCCATCATCGCCTCCAGGCGGCGCAGGTAGCGGTCGGTACGCCAGTCCTTGGCCAGTTCGACGCAGGCCCGGGTCAGCTGGTTGGGATAGGTCTCGAGCTTGGCTTCGAGGCGCTCGAAGAGGGTGAAGGCATCGGCGGTTGCCCCGGCGAAACCGGCGATCACATTGTCCTTGCCGAGGCGGCGCACCTTGCGGGCATTGGACTTCATCACCGTGTTGCCGAAGGTCACCTGGCCGTCGCCGGCCACCACCACCCGGCCATCCTTGCGGACGGAGAGGATCGTGGTGCCGTGCCATTGCTGGGAGGTGTTGTCGGACATGGACTGTCAAATGGTCAAAAGTCACGGCCGGGTCAAGCCGGATTTCCGCCCCCGGCACGGGCCCGGGCGCCCCGTCGGACCGGAATCCGGCGGCTGTCATCGGTGCTGGCGTCGCTCCCCCCTTCCTGATAAAAGGGCGCCTTCTTCTGAGACCCGTAGCCGAAGGACCCGCTCTCCGGGCGGGGCGAGACGATATGCGCCAGGCAACCATAGAGCGGAAAACGCAGGAAACCAGGATCGCCGCCACCATCGATCTGGACGGCTCCGGCAGCTACCAGGTGTCGACCGGCATCGGTTTCCTCGACCACATGCTCGAGCAGCTCTCCCGCCACAGCCTGATCGACATCACGCTGAAGGCCGAGGGCGACCTGC
>CAYYIV010000082.1:0-5689 GCA_964472095.1 uncultured Pelagibius sp. | reverse complement strand
GCTGATGCGCTGCATGGCATCGCCGATCAGCGGGGCGATCGAAATCTGGCGGATGTTCTGCGCCACCCGCACCGCCTCGGTCGCCTGGATGCTGTCGGTCATGACCAGCTCCTCCAAGGGGGAGGAGCTGACCCTGGCCACGGCCCCGCCCGAGAGCACCCCGTGGGTGACATAGGCAGAAACGGCAGTGGCCCCGGCATCCCTCAGGGCGACGGCGGCATTGCACAGGGTTCCGGCTGAGTCGACGATGTCATCCACCAGGATGCAGCGCCGCCCCTTCACGTCGCCGATGATGTTCATCACCTCGGAAACCCCGGCACGTTCGCGGCGCTTATCGATGATAGCAAGGTCCGCGTCAAGCGGTTTGGCGATGGCCCGGGCCCGCACCACACCGCCGACATCCGGTGAGACGATGGTCAGGTTGCCCTTGCCGTTGCGCTCGATGATGTCCTTGGTAAACACCGGTGTCCCGAAGAGGTTGTCGGTCGGAATGTCGAAGAAACCCTGAATCTGGCCGGCGTGGAGTTCCAGGGTCAGCACCCGGTCGGCCCCGGCCGAGGTGATCAGGTTGGCGACCAGCTTGGCCGAAATCGGGGTGCGCGGGGCCGACTTGCGGTCCTGGCGGGCGTAGCCGAAATACGGCAGAACCGCGGTAATCCGCCGCGCGGAGGCCCGCTTCAGGGCGTCCATGGCGACCAGCAGTTCCATCAGGTTGTCGTTGGCCGGGTAGGAGGTCGACTGGATGATGAAGACGTCCTCGCCGCGCACGTTCTCGTGGATCTCGACAAAGATCTCCATGTCCGAGAAGCGGCGCACGCTGGCCTTGGTTAGTTCCAGGTTCAGAAAGGCGGAAATCGCCTCGGCCAGGGGCCGATTGCTGTTCCCGGTCATGATTTTCATGGCGGTATCCCTAGAGCCCTACATGCTGGGCATTGACCATCGGGCGCGGTGCGAAGGTCACCGGCTTGCCCTCCCCCTTGGGCCCAGGCGGGCGGACCATATCAATGCCTCCGGGCCCTGTAAACGGCCTTGCCGGGACTTTCTGCAGGGTGTTGCAGGGTCGCCTTCCGGCTGAGAAAACAGGCGCAAATCAACGCTTTTGGCTGTGGCGGCGGGGTCGATTCGGAGGCAGGCCTACAGGAAGAAACAGCTGGCCAGGAGACCCAGCAGGAGGAACAGCACGAAGATGGTCAGGTGCGGCATGGCGGAGCCTCCCAATCGCTCCCGTCGGCTGTCAGCGGCAGACCAGTTCCAGGCCGGCCCGGGACAGCGGCTCGGCGCCCGCTTCGGTGACCAGGCTGGTGCGTCCCAGGGTCATCGCCACCCCGGCCCCGGAATTGAACAGGATCATGTGACAGAACAGCACCATGCCCGCCGCGAAGGGTACCGGGTTGGCGTGGTAGAGCATCGGCCAGTCCATCCAGTTCGGGGCGAAGGTGGTGCCGAGGGAGTAGCCGCAGGCATTGAGGCGATGGGCCTGGTAGCCGGCGGCGTCCATCGCCCGGCTGTGGGCATCGAAGGCCTCGCCGAAGGTGTTGCCGGGCCTCAAGGAGTCTTCCACCGCAAGGAGCGCGTCCTCGGCCACCTTGTGCATCTCCCCATGCAGCGGCTGGGCCTTGCCGATGGGGACAGTGCGCATCATGGCGGCGTGGTAGTGGCGATAGGTGCCGGCCCACTCCAGGGTCAGCTGGTCCTGCGGGTCGAGATGGCGGCGGCCGGTGAAGTAGCGGCACAGCAGGGCGCCGGCGCCGGAGCCGATGATGAATTCGTTGGCCGGATCGTCGCCGCCGCCTGAGAAGATGGCGCCGTGCATGGCGGCCAGGATGTCGCCCTCGAAGGCACCGGGGGCCGTGGTATCGAGCGCGGCCTGCCAGGCCTTGTCGGCAAGGTCCGCGGCCTGGCGTACGTAGGCGATCTCCGCCGGGCTCTTCACCACCCTTAGTCGGCTGACCAGGCCGGAGCTGTCGGCCAGGCTGCAGAAGCCGTCCAGGGCCGCCTCCAGGCGCTTGCCGTTGGCGGCGGTCAGGCCGTAGGCCTCGTATTCGACACCGAGGTGCCGACCGGCGCAGCCGAACTCGCGCAGGATCTCGCGCAGTTCCACGGCCGGGTCGGCCTCGGGCCCGTCGACCCAGATGCGGATGTCCTTGACTGTCGACGTCTGCTCGGCCTGGCGCAGGTCGGCCGAGCGCGTCAGCAGCATGAGGCGGCCGTCCGCCCCCAGATAGAGGCACTGGAAGAAGCAGTAGCCGAAGGTGTCGTAGCCGGTGAGGTAATACATGCTCTCCTGGCGGAACATCAGCAGGCCGTCGAGGCCGGCCTCCGCCAGCAGTTGGCAGGTCCGGGCCCGGCGGCCGGCGAGTTCGGCGTCGCTGAAGTGCAGGGGCATCTTACCCGCTTTGTCTAGGGTTCGAGATAGATGGCGGAGAGGCCGCGGCCGTAGTCGTTTTCCTTGCGCTGACAGGCCCGGCGGTAGCTGAAGAAGCGCTGGTCCTCGGCGCAGGTGTCGCAGGGCAGCGTCTGGATGGTGGTCAGGCCGGCGGCGACGAGGCGGCGGGCGACATAGCCCTTGAGGTCGAAGTGGGAGTGGCCCTCGCGCTGGCTGGGGCAGAAGAAGTCGGCATTGCGCGGGTCCTGCTTCAGAAAGGGGGCGGGGAATTCCGGCCCGACCTCGTAGGAGCGCTGGGAGATCGCCGGGCCGATGCCGGCGACGATGCGCTTGGGATCGGCGCCGAGCGTTTTCATGGCGGCCACGGTGGCCTCGACCACGCCGGTCAGCGCACCCTTCCAGCCGGCATGGGCGGCGCCGACCACGCCGGCCTCGGCCTCGGCGAAGAGCACCGGCACGCAGTCGGCGGTGAGGATGCCGAGGGCGAGGCCGCGCGCGCGGGTCACCATGGCATCGGCCTCCGGCGCGTCCTCGCGGGCCCAGGGTTTCACCACCTCGACCACGTCTGGCGAGTGTACCTGGTAGGCAGTCACCAGGCGCTCGCCCTCCAGCTCCATCTCAGTCATGGCGCGGCGCCGGTTCTCGGTGACCTTCGCTTTGTCGTCGCCGGAGCCGTAGCCGCAGTTGAGGCTGGAGAACAGTCCCTCGCTGACGCCGCCGGTGCGGCAGAAGAAGCCGTGGCGCACGGAGGGCAGGTCGTTGAGGGGGCCGGTGGTCAGCATGGCGGGCACTCTAACGGTGTTGAAAGCCGGACGATAGGGGGCGAATAGGCCCCAAAATCCCTGGTCATGGCGCGAAGCCGGCCGGTGGGCCCGAGCCGCCGCCGAAGTCGCGCGGCGTCAGGGCCAGGACCTTGAACAGGCTGCCCATCTCGGCCGGGCCGGTGAGGCGCCGGTGGGCGGCGGCGATGGCGGTTGCCGCACCGGGCGCCGCCTGTGCCAGCTGGGCCGCTCGCAGCTCGATGCCGAGCGCGGTCAGGAAGGCACCCTGGCCGATCGGCCCGTGGGCGGCGCAGCCGGCTGAGGTGGCCGCCTGGGCGAGACTCAGGAAGTCGACATGGGCGGTGAGGTCGGCGGAGCCGGGATCCTGCAGCACCTCGTGGCGACGGTGGCGGCGCAGCGCCTGCAGCGTCGGTCCCGGGGTCGGACGGGCGGGGCCGTAGTCGATGATGAGGGCGGCACCCGGCTGGCGCGCCAGGCGGTGGCCGAGGAAGGCGGCAATGTTGAGCGCGGCCGGGCAGACTTCGACCAGGCTGCCCGCCGGCGCGGCGCGCAGCGCGGCGGGAATGAGAGCGCGATTGGCCGGGCTCGGGCCGGCCAGCGCGAAGGCCAGGCGGTTGGCCTCGTCCAGCACCACGACCCGCTCGGCCCAGCCCTCGCCGGTCTGCTCGAACTGGCGCACCGGCAGGGCGTCGAAGAACTCGTTGGCGATCAGCAGCAGCGGCGCCTCGGCAATCTGCCCCACGTTGTCGAGCCACTGGGCCTGGTGGGCACCGAGCGCCTCGCGCTGGCGCTCGCGCAGGGCAGGGCTGATCTCCACCAGTTTAACCTGCAGCGCCTGATGGAAGCCCGGCACCTGGCGCGTCGCCCGCAGCGCGTCGGCCATCAGGGTCCCACGGCCGGGGCCGAGCTCGACCAGCTGGCAGGGCGCGGGACGCCCCAGGCGCATCCAGGTGTCGGCGCACCACACGCCAATCAGCTCGCCGAACATCTGGCTGATCTCGGGCGCGGTGACGAAGTCGCCGCCGCTCGGACCCGGTGCGCCGAAGGGGTCGCCGTGCATGTAGTAGCCGGCCCAGGGGTGGGTCAGAGCCTCGTTCATGTAGTCGGCTACCGACATGACGCCTTCCCGATCGAGGCGGTTGCGCAGGTGATCGAGCAGGCTCTGCATCGCTGCGGATCAGGCCTTGCGGCGCAGCGCCCAGGTCGTCAGCGCGAGCCCGACCAGAACCATCGGGAAGGACAGCACCTGGCCCATGGTGGTGCCGGGCAGAACGAACTGCAGGAAGTCGTCGGGTGCGCGGAAGAACTCGGCGACGATGCGCGCGATGCCGTAGCCGATCATGAAGACGCCGGAGACCAGACCGGTGCGCTCCAGCGCACCGCGGCGCACCAGGATGAACAGCACGACGAACAGCAGCACGCCTTCGAGCAGCGCCTCATAGAGCTGGCTCGGGTGGCGCGCGATGGGGCCGCCCTGCCGGAACACCATGGCCCAGGGCACCACGGTGGAATCTGTGGTGCGGCCGAAGAGCTCGCCGTTGATGAAGTTGGCCACGCGGCCGAGGCAGAGTCCGATGGGCGTCGCCGCGCCGACGATGTCGGACAGCGTGAAGTAGCTGACGCCGCGGCTGCGCGCGAAGAGACCGATGGCGGCCAGCACGCCGAGCAATCCGCCGTGGAAGGACATGCCGCCGCGCCAGATGAAGACCACCTCGAGTGGGTTCGCCAGATAGTAGTCGGGCTTGTAGAACAGCACGTAGCCGAGGCGCCCGCCGATCACCACGCCGAGCGTCGCCCAGAGCAGAAAATCGTCGAAGTCGATCGGCTTCAGGCGCTGCGGCGGCAGCCTCGTCATCCATCGGCAGTAGAGCCAGGCAAGGAGCAGTCCGCTGATGTAGGCCAGCGCGTACCAGCGCACGTCGAAGATCCAGATGGAGAAGGCCACCGGATCGAATTCCGGGTGCTGCAGGGCCATCAGCAGGGTGCCCAGGTCAGGTGTTCCCAGGTCGGGAAGAACGGACTCAGCCGGGAATGCCATGGGGCCTCAACGGTAGGGATCGGTCTGGGTGAGAAAGTCTCTGACGTAGCGGGCGACGCCGTCCTCCAGTTCGGTGAAGGGGCGGTCGTAGCCGGCGGCCCGCAGCCGCGCCATTTTCGCCTCGGTGAAGTACTGGTACTTGTCGCGGATCGCCTCGGGCGTCGGCACGTAGCTGATGTTCTCCGGCCGCTCCATGGCGGCGAAGACGGCGCGCGCCAGCTCGGCGAAGGAGCGCGCCTTGCCGGTTCCGACATTGAACAGGCCGCCGACGGCGGGATTGTCGAGCAACCAGAGCATCACCTCGACGCAATCGCCGACCCAGATGAAGTCGCGCAGCTGGCCGCCGTCGGCATAGTCCGGGTGGTGCGAGCGAAAAAGCTTGGCCGGCTCGCCGCGGCTGAGCTGGCCGAAGAGGTGCCAGGCGACGCTCGCCTGGCCGCCCTTGTGGTACTCGTTGGGGCCGTAGACGTTGAAGAACTTGAG
>CAYYIV010000081.1:0-6094 GCA_964472095.1 uncultured Pelagibius sp. | reverse complement strand
AGATGGGACCAGAGGCAAAATCCACTGTCCGACGGATTTTTCAGCAGCCTGCTAGGGGTAGTCGCAACGGTCGGCGGTGATGGTGAGGAAGCCGCGGGCACCCGTCAGCACAGTGAAGCGGTACTCGTCGTCGCCGGACACCACGGAGTGGTGCAGCGGCAGCGCCCCCTCTGCCTGCACCGTCTTGCCGCCCAGCTGAGCGAAGGTCACGGTGACTGCCTTCTGCGGATCGAACCAGGCTTCCAGGTTGCCGTTGGCGTTGCGTGCCGCCGCGCCCACCGCGGTCACGGTGATGGCGCGCTCGCCGAAGCTGACGGCGTCGTTGGCGCCGCCGCTCTGCAACTCGGTGGTGACAATGAAGCGCTTGGTTTCCGGCTGGTCGTCGCAACGGCGCGGCTTGTCGGCGGCGGCGACCAGGAAGGCGAGCCGCTCCTCGTCGGCCCCGGCCTCGAGCTTCTTCTGCACCAGCATCATCATTTCCCGGACGAAGCCGGTCGGCACCTCGCGCTCGTAACGCGCCTGCCAGGCGGCGATCGCCTCGCGCGACCGGGCCAGGTCGGTCGCCAGCCCTGCGCTCTGCTGCTGCAGGCCGGCGAGTTCCTGGGACAGCTCGGCGATCCGCTCCTCGGCCTTCACCACCTCGCGCTCGGCCAGCTGGGTGCCGAAGCGATAGGAATAGGCACCGGCGGCCAGGACCAGCACCAACGCCAGGGTCCACTTGCCGACGCCCCACCAGAAGCGGCGGCGGCGGCGCTGTCGGTTTTCATGAAGGCCCAGAGACATTTCCAGCTAACGTCCTTGATTCACATCGAAATTTTGCAGGCCGCGGGGCGCGGGGCGGTCCTGCCGCCCGGGCCGCCGGGAGGTCCCCTGCCCGGCGGCTGCCGGGCTTGCCGCCGGCATACTCACTAAATAATTGAAATAGCGTAACCTTTAATCGCTACGGCAACTTTTTCTACCACCGCATTTCGGCGCAGGCAAGTCACAGGCGTTAACGGAAGCTTACCTTTGTGATTCTAAGCTGACAAAACGCTCAGGGTGACAAAAAAAGGGGTGGTCCTTCGGGCCCGCCGGCCCTGCCCAAGGTTGAGGAAAACCAGGCTTCGTCCATGGCAGATCAAAGCAAAGATCCCCGCCGCGCCCTGCTGCACCAGCTCGCGGAGCTGCGGAGACGGATCGACCCCAGCGCGCTCGACCATCTCCTCAGCAAGGTCGCCGGCTGGGAACCCTACGACCGCGAGACGGCGGGCGAGGCCGTGCGCCAGTTCCTGGCGACCCGCACCGACGGCGGCAAGTTCCAGGACCGCCTGCGCCAGGAGCTGAAGAAGAAGCCGGACGAGTCCTAGAGCAGATCACGGTGGCATGGAATCGCCTTCGGCGATCCATCGACCGTGTGAATCTGCTCTACCCGTTTGAATGAGATCGGATTCACGCGGTCAGACGGAACCACCGAGTGGTCCCGTCTGACCACGATCCGATCTAGCGTCCCGCCCTGGCGCCATCCGGCACCATCGGTCGCTGCCGCGGGCCAGGAGAACGAAAGCCGATTGCGGCGGGCCCGGCCCTGCCCCTATGCTTCCGGGCTCACCGCGGAAGGGGCATCTCGTGGAGCTCACCTCACTCTTGATCTTCGCTGGCGCACTGCTGGTTGCCGCCGGCTCGCCGGGGCCGAGCATCGCCGCGCTGGTGGCCCGCGTGATGAGCGGCGGCTGGCGCGGCGTGCTGCCTTTTCTGGCCGCCATGTGGATCGGCGAGGCGATCTGGCTGTCGCTGGCGGTCTGGGGGCTGGCCGCCATCGCCGAGAGTCTTCACCTGCTGTTTACCGTCATCAAGTACCTCGGCGTCGCTTACCTGCTGTACCTCGCCTGGCGCAGGTGGTTCGCCCCGGTGGAACTGCGCGACGGCACCCTGCCGCGGGCCAGTTCCGGAGTCCGGCTCTTCGCCGCCGGCATGGCGGTCACCCTCGGCAATCCAAAGATCATGATGTTCTATCTCGCCCTGCTGCCCGCGATCATCGACCTCAAGGCGGTCACGCTCGTCGGGTGGATGGAACTGACCGCAACCATGCTCGTCGTGCTCGCCGCCATCGACCTCGCCTGGGCCGGTCTCGCTGCACAGGCCCGCCGGGTGCTGCGCTCGCCGCGGGCGCTGCGCGCCGCCAACCGCACCAGCGCCGCCGTGATGGCCGGAGCCGCGGCAACCATCGCCGCGCGCTGAAGCCGGTTCCCAGGAGAACCGGTCCCAGGTGTCCCGCGATCTCGTCAAGGCCATGAGCTGGGTGGTCCTCAGCGCCTTCCTCTTCGCCCTCATGTTCATGCTGCCCAAGTTGGCGAGCGCCGCGGTGCCGCCGCTGCAGGTCGCCTTCCTGCGCTATCTCGCCGGCTTCCTCACCATCCTGCCCTTCTTCCTCGCGTCCTACGGTCCCCGCCAGGTCGTGCCGGAGATTCTCGACCCGGAAAAGCGGCGACTCAACCTGACGCACCTGCTGCGCGGCTGCTTCGGCATCGGCGGCGTCGCCCTCGGCGCCTACGCCGTCACCCACATCCCGCTGGCCAATGCCCAGGCCATCGCCATGACCAACGGCGTCTTCGCTGTCGTCCTAGCGGCACTCTTCCTGCGCGAACGCCTGGGCCTCGCCGACGTCGCCGCGGGTGCCATCTGCCTGACCGGCGCCATCATCGTCGCCGGCCCCGACCCTGCGGCGCCCGGCTGGATCTCGCTGGGCGCGCTCGCGGCCCTGGCCCTCGCCTTCACCTGGGGCTCGGAGCTGGTGCTGCTGCGCTTTGCCGCCATGCGCGACCGGCCCGAGCGCGCGCTCACCATGGTGAATGCAAGCGGCTGCTTCATCCTCACCATCATCATGCTGTGGGCCTGGCAGCCGATCGCGCTCGCCGATGCCCTCGTCCTGCTCGCGATGGGACCGGTTGCCATCATGGGCCAGTACTGCAACATGAAGGGATTCCGCCTGGCGGCGACGGGGCAGTTGGTCCCCATCAGCTATAGCGGCCTGGTCTTCGCCGCCTTGCTCGGCCTGGTCTTCTTCGACGAGTGGCCGCGCCCGGGCGCCGTCGCCGGCGCCGCGATGATCTGCGCCGGCGCAATCTACCTCGCCCGCCACAAGCCCCAGCCGCCGACCGCGGCGGCCGTGAAGCCGGCGGACTGAAGTCGCGCCTCAGCCTCTGCGCTGCTGGGAGAACTCGGCGAACCAGCGGGCAAGCGCTTCGGCCTCCACCTCCCCCGCGGCCAGGCCGACGATCATCTGGACGATGCTGGTCTCCGGCGGGTCGAAGGCGTAGCCGTTGAGCGAAAGGAAGGTCGCCGCCGCCAGGATCGCGCTGCGCTTGTTTCCGTCCACGAAGGGATGATTGCCCGCGATGCCGAAGCAGTAGTCGGCCGCGAGCTCAAAGACCGAGGCATCGACTTCATAGCCTGCGCGGTTCTTCTGCCGTGCAAGTGCGCTTTCCAGCAGCCCGGCATCGCGCATGCCGTCGCTGCCTCCGAAGCGCGCGATCGACTCGCGATGCAGAGCCGACACCATCGCTGGAGTCAGCCAACGGTAAGACGTCATTCCGCCAATTTCTTCATGGCGCTGGGATAACGGCGCATGAAGTCACGCCCCGCCTCCACCGCCTCGGCGAAGTCGGGGTCGTACGGCGTCAGCTCGATGCCGTCGCGGGTCTTCACGACGAAGAGGCTGTCGCCCTCCTGCAGGCCCATCGCGCGCACCTGCTCGGAAAGCGTGACGCCCAGCGAGTTGCCTATGCGGCGGATCTTCACGGATTCGGACAAATCAGCACTCCTCGAAAGAGGGTCACGATCGTAACTATAAGCGTATAATTATACAATCGTAAAATTCTATGGTGGTTGCCGTCCTCTGACAGCCAGCACTACACTCCGCCGCGAATTCCGCCCCGTTCCTGCTCCCCCTTGTTCCCGAGGACTCCCATGGACATGCGCAAACTCGGCCGCAGCGGCCTCACCGTCTCGCCGATCTGCCTCGGCACCATGATGTTCGGCGAGCAGACCGACGAGAAGGAGGCGCGCCGGATCATCGACCACGCGCGCGACGCCGGGGTGAACTTCATCGACACCGCCGACCAGTACGGCCGCGGCAAGTCGGAGGAGATCGTCGGCCGCGCTCTCGCCAAGGACCGCGAGGCCTGGGTGCTGGCCACCAAGGCGGGCAACCCGGTGAACGACACCCATGCCAACGCGCAAGGTCTCGGCCGCAAGTGGCTGCTGAAGGCGATCGACGACAGCCTCGACCGCCTGAAGCTCGACTACGTCGACATCTGGTACCTGCACCTCGACGACTACTCGACGCCGCTGGAGGAAGCCGTCAGCGCGGTGGCCGACGTCATCGGCGCCGGCAAGGCGCTCTACTGGGGGGTCAGCAACTTTCGCGGCTGGCGCATTGCCGAGCTGGTGCGCCTCGCCGGCGAGGCGGGAATCGACCGGCCCGTCGTCTGCCAGCCCTACTACAACGCCATGAACCGCATGCCGGAGGTGGAGATCCTGCCGGCCTGCGAATACTACGGCCTCGGCGTAGTGCCCTACAGCCCGCTGGCGCGCGGCGTGCTGACCGGCAAGTACCAGCCCGGCAAGGCGCCGCCGAAGGGCAGCCGCGCCGGCCGCAAGGACCAGCGCATGCTGGAAAGCGAGTTCCGCGAGGAATCCCTCGTTATCGCCCAGAAGATCAAGAATCACGCCGAGGCCAGGGGCATGACCGCCGGCGACTTCGCGGTGAACTGGGTGCTGGCCAACCCCATCGTCACCTCGGTGCTGGCCGGCCCGCGCACCCTGGAGCAGTGGCAGGCTTACCTCGGCGCCCTCGACCACGGCTTCGACGCCGAGGACGAGACCCTGCTCGACTCCCTGGTCGCCCCCGGCCACCCCTCGACCCCGGGCTACAGCGACCCACGCTACCCGCTCACCGGCCGGCCGGTGTGGTGAAGCTGTCCGGCGGGATGCCTTGACGCACCTGCTATTCATCTGCAGTCAGTGCAAGCTGCGCAGCCCGACGGCGGAGGCCGTGTTCTCACAGTACGAGGGCATCGAGGCGATCTCGGCCGGCACCAATAATGACGCCGAGACGCCGTTGACGGCCGACCTCATCGACTGGTCCGACATCGTCTTCGTCATGGAGAAGGCGCACCGCAATCGCGTCACGCAGAAGTTCCGTAGTTGGCTGCGCAACAAGCCGCTCGTGGTGCTCGGCATTCCCGACAACTACGCCTTCATGGACGCGGAACTGGTGCACCTGCTCGAGACGCGCGTTGCCCGCCACCTGCGGCAGGCGCTGGTGAGGAAAACGGACGGCTAGTCCCCAGCCACGCGCCTGGCAACGCGGTCCAGCTCGTCGATGGAAACGAATTCGGTCTTCTGCTGGCTCATCGCGGCGGCGGCGAAGTCGACCAGGGTATCGCACGCAGTGGCGCCGATGATGCCGTCGGCGGTGACCCCATCGCTGCTGAGCGGCAGGGCGAGGCGTTCGCCCATGGCGATGCGGTCGGTGCAGCGGTAGACGGGACCGCTGGCCAGCATCGCCACCTGCTCGCGGATGATCTTCAGGAAGTTATTGTTGACCGGGGCGAAGCGGTCGCCCTCCACAAAGTCGGAAAGCAGGCGGCCGGCGACCGAGACGCCGAAGATGGCGTTCACCTCCTCGCCCGCCAGGCGGTAGCGGAAGGTGTTGGCGGCCGGCTCGTACTCGTTCACCCAAATGATCGGCAACACCGGACCCAAGCGCAGCGCGTCGATGTCGCGCCGCGCGGGCATGCGCCGATCGCCTCGAATCTCCAGATAGTGGCCGAGGAGTAAGCGCAAAGCCGTACTCCTGATCGCCGGTAACATGGCCGCCCCGCTGTTTCCCAGCCGAAACTATACCACAGCCGGCCGCAACGGTGTCGGTCTTCAGCAAGCGCCCGAAATTCGCCTCGGCGACGGGAGATGGCGCCGGCAGCCGGGCCTGCTCAATGCCGGCGGTGCCCTGTCAAGCCGGCCCGCGATTGACTCTTTAGAACGATCGTTCTATCGTCAGCCATGAGCAGGAAACGCGACGCCATCGTCCAGGCCGCCGACCGGCTGTTCTACC
>CAYYIV010000080.1:0-7555 GCA_964472095.1 uncultured Pelagibius sp. | reverse complement strand
CCAGCGCAGCCGAATTGTTGACCACGGTATGCGGATCGTGGCTGTTCAGGTTCGCGAGCTGGTAAGGCTGGTGGTCGATCAGAACGAGTACCGAGTCCTCTGGACGAAGAAGAGAGTCTAAGCCGCTACGAAAAGTCATCTAGATCTCCTAAATCTTGAGGGAAGCGCTCATTGGCTGCTGAAATCTAGCGAACGCTCTGGAGCGCTGCGGTGCAGAAACTGCCGGCCCGGTGCCGTTCTTGCTTCCTTTCTGCCTCGTCGCTGCGCGGAGACTTGAGTTCATTCGGTTTCTCGGGGAAGGTGCGACTGAATTCGACGATCTGCCGACAGGAATGCGTGACTGCCCACCTGGCGAGCGCAGTATGTGACAATCTCCATCGGTGGTCCGACGAGAGAGGATGACGCGCATGAGTTGGAACCCAGCAATCGAACCGGGCTGGCCGGACGAAGTCGGAATCGACGCAATCGCGACCCTCATCATCCCGCGTTCCCGGGACCTTGGCGGTTTCGAGGTTCGGCGCGCCCTGCCGGCGCCGAAGCGGCAGATGGTCGGGCCATTCATCTTCTTCGATCAAGCCGGTCCGGCAGAGTTGCTGACTGGGCAGGGCGTCGACGTCCGGCCGCATCCGCATATCGGCCTCGGCACGGTTACCTACCTGTTCAAAGGCGACTTCCATCACCGCGACAGCACCGGCGCCGATCAGATCATCAGCCCCGGCGCGCTGAACTGGATGGTCGCCGGTCGCGGCGTCACACATTCGGAGCGCACATCCGCGACCGCGCGGAGCGGTCCGAACAGCCTGTTCGGGATCCAGACCTGGCTGGCCTTGCCGGAAAGCCACGAGGACGTTGTGCCCAGCTTCGAGCATCACGGCAAGGAGGAACTGCCCGTCATAGAGGATCGCGGCGTCTCGGTGCGGCTCATTCTCGGAAACGCCTACGGCAAGGCCGCGCCCGCGACGATGCTCTCCGAGACAATCTACGCCGATGTGAAGCTTGGACCGGGAAGCCGGCTGCCCATGCCGGACAACCACGAAGACCGCGGCATCTATATCGTCGAAGGCTCGATCTCGGTCGCGGGACAGGAATTCGAGGCTTCCCAGATGATGGTGTTTCGGCCCGGCGACCGCATCACGGTGGGCGCCGGAGACCAGGGCGCGCGGCTGATGATCCTCGGCGGCGCGACATTCAATGAACCGCGTTACATCTGGTGGAACTTCGTCGCCTCGTCGCAGGAGCGCATTGAGCTCGCCAAGGCTGAATGGCGCGCCGCGAATTGGGGCAAGGGACGCTTCGATTTACCAATCGACGATCGGAATGAGCACATCCCCCTTCCGGATTGAGCCGCAGGGCTGCGCTGGGCCGCACTTCAAACCATAGGCCGGCCGGGGAACTCGTACAGGGACCGTTTCACAGGTACTGCACACCGCCTGCATGCGGCGTCCAATCTAAATGGAGACTACCATGCCTGTCCTCAAGTCTGCTTTCGCCGATGCATCTCTGGATCGCTCGCCAGGGCAGGACGGCGACATCTTCACCGGCAATGTCCTAGACCAGCGGCATGGCGGGTCGGTGACGATCGGGTTCGGTCGGTACGGGCCGAATCAGATCCTGGAGGAAACCATGGCCGTTCACGACACCATGGTGATCCTCGAAGGAAAGTTCACTGTTTCCGATGAGCACGGGATGGTGACGGCAGGTCCCGGCGAGAGCATCGCCATGCAAGAAGGAGACAAGGTGACGATCCGCTCTTACGACGACGGTGTCGTGACGGCCTACGTCACCTACCCTCATTGGCAACAGCCTGATGCCTGATTGCGGGACGACGCGCCCCTCATGCATATACTGGATGGAGAAGACGCAATGACCAACAAGTGGCCCCACCTCGACTACCTCGGCTGGCGCGAGACTTGCTCAGCTTTGCATCTCTACCTGCAGGTCGCAGGCAAATACCGGCTGGCGCATACGCCGTGGCTGAACCATTCGTGGAACGCGACCTTCTATGTCACGCCGAGGGGTCTGGCGTCCTCGCCGATCCCCGACGGGCCCGGCATCGAAATCCTGTTCGATCTTCGCGAACACAGGGTCGTGGGCAACTGCGGCAACGGCCGCAAGGCCTCGTTCGCGCTCGAACCGATGACGGTCGCAGCCTTCCACGCCAAGTTCGTCAGCTTGATCACCGAGCTTGGCGGCACGCCAACTTTCCACGGCTCGCCGAACGAGGTGCCATATCCTGTCCCGTTTGCCGAGGATGATCGCGACCGGCCCTATGACCGGCAAGCCGTTGAGCGCTACCATCAGGCCTTGATGGCGGTCGACAAGGTCTTCAATCGGTTCCGCACTTCCTTCCTCGGCAAGTCCAGTCCCGTTCACCTGTTCTGGGGGGCTCTGGATCTTGCCGTCACCCGCTTTTCGGGCCGGCGCGCGCCGCTCCACCCGGCGGGCATCCCCGCCTTGCCGGACGACGTGGCGCAGGAGGCCTATGACCGCGAGGTGTCCTCGGCGGGCTTCTGGCCGGGCGGCAACGGCATCGACTACCCGGCATTCTATGCCTATGCTTATCCGGCGCCAGGCGGTTACCGCGCCGCAACAGTACAGCCCGATGCCGCGTTCTGGCACGAGGGCCTGTCGGAGTTCGTCCTCCCCTACGATGCGGTACAAATGGCCGCCCACCCCGACGAAGCGCTGCTGGCTTTCCTCGTCTCGACCTACGAGGCGGCGGCCGATCTGGGCGGATGGGACCGCGATCTTCTGGAATGCGCGCACGGGCAGCCGCGACAGGTGCGCGCGCCCGACGCAGCGCTGGCAGCGAATGCGCTTTCCGGCACCGATGAAAAGGTCGAGCAGGAGGATGGCCCGTCGAAAGGGCGCTACCGTCTGGTCGTCGATGGCGCCGAGGCCGAGATGACCTACAGCCGGGCCGGCGAAGGTTTGATCATCATCGACCACACCGAAGTGCCGGCGGCGTTGCGTGGCCGCAAGGTTGGCGAGCGATTGGTGCGACAGGCGATCGAGGATGCCAGACGCGATGGCGTTGACATCATTCCCCTTTGCCCGTTCGCGAAAGCGCAGATCGGCCGCCACCCGGAATGGCAGGATGTGCTGCGTCGGTGATGGGAGGATGGCGGCGAATCATGGCGTCGCTCTGCGGCATCTCGATCGGTCGGCCGCTACTCCCGAGGAAGTCGCCAGCCTAATCATGTTTCTCGCATCGGACAGGGCCGCCAGCTTCTGCAGTTCCGAGTTCGTCATCGATGGCGGGACGCCGATTGCTTGAGGTTGCGCGGTCACCGACGGCAAGTGGGATGGCACCTTTCCGTGGTCCCAACCCAGAAACCAGACTTTCCCAAATCGGCCCCACACAGGTCACTCATGGACTTACGCGAAGGACGGCAGAGGCGCAGCCACCATACAGGTGCGGCCAGCGAATGCCGGTATCGGAGGTTGCGAGCCCGGGCAACCAACCTGGGGCACTACCTGAAGCCCTGGAAAGCCAAACGGACGGTCGGAGTCCTCGGAACAACGGAATGGCCAATTTGACCGCCCATGAGCGTTTTTGCTTTCAGACTTTCAGGCGCCACCCCTAGCATTTCTGCGCATCACTCAGCAGCGCAGTGTCTGAAAAGCCGCAGAAAGCCGCGATCTACGGGCGCCTTCTAAGCATGGGGTCGCAGGTTCAAATCCTGCCGGGCGCGCAAATTCTTCACCTGTCCGGAATGAAACCCGGAACGGTCCGATGCGGGGCCGCTCTTCGATCCCTGCTGGACGGTGACGCCGGGAGTCCTTCGCTGCGGTGCGTCGCTGCTATTGGATCGGGCAGCTTTCATCGGCAGCCCAGTCGGCGAAGCTGAGAAAGTAGACCCCGACGCGGTCCTGACCTGCCATCACCGCTGCCAGGGCTGCCAGGGCAGCACGGCCTCCGCCATTGCAGTGGGTCACAACCGGCCGCGAACCGTCGATCCCCGCCTGCGCAATCAGCACGGCAAGCTCCGGAGCCGTTCGCAGGAAGCTCCCCTGCAGCAGATCGGAATGCGCCAGTTGCACCGCCCCGGGCAAATGGCCGCCGCGGGCGTTGCCCTTGAGATCCTCGCCCCGGAATTCGGCGGCGGTGCGCGCATCGAAGACCTGAACCGATCCCAGATCACGCTTGAGATTTTCCCGGTCCGTCAGTCCGACAGGCCCGGCGCCGGGCCGAAGGACGGGCGGTTCCTGCGGCGGCGCCGTCACGATGTCCTTGCCGGCCAGCGCCGCGATGCCACCGTTCAGGACCGCCGCCGGAAGGCCGAAATACTGAAGGATGAACCAGACACGGGCGGCCTCGGTCATGCGACCGTCATCGGCCACGACCGCCGGCGCATCCGGCCCCACACCCAGCTTCGCAAGTTCCGCCTGCCAGAAAGCGAGATCATCGAAGCCCGATCTGCTTTCCATGGCGCGGGCGACCCAGTCCTTGATGGGCACGACCGTCGCCTTGGCCGGGCTCTCGTCCCCACCGGGAACATGGAGCAGACGGACCGGGCCGAGGCTTTCGACCTGCGCAGCGGAGAGAAGGGGCGATGGAATCGTCACGGACATCTCTGAGAATGGTGAGGGTTCTGAGGAATTGGATCAGGCGCCGGCGATATTACGCCTGGTGCCCGTCATACAGGAAGCCCGCCGCCGAAGATTCTTCGGTTTGCCTGCGGAGGCGGGTATGATGGGCGCATGAAGCTCGACAACCGCGATCTGCAGATCCTCGCCATCCTGCAGGAGGAGGGGCGCATCACCAAGTCGGAGCTGGCCGGCCGGGTGAGCCTCTCGCCGGCGGCCTGCTGGGACCGCCTGAAGCGCCTCGACCAGGGCGGCTTCATCCGCGGCTACCATGCCGAGGTGGCGCTGGAGAAGATCGCGCCGGCCTCGCTCTTCCTGGTGCAGATCGAGCTGGAGAGCCACCAGGCCGCCGACTTCCAGCGCTTCGAGGAGGCCATCCGCGCGATCCCCCAGGTGGTGCGCTGCGTCGCGGTCGGCGGCGGCGTCGACTATTTCCTGGAGGTGGTGGCGCGCGACGTCACCGGCTACCAGGTCCTCATCGACGACATCCTGGAGCGCCGCATCGGCGTGAAGCGCTACTTTACTTTCGTGGTCACCAAGCCGGTGAAGTCGGCGCAGCCGCCGCTCGAGCTGCTGCGCGAGAACGGCGCCGAAGAATCGTAGTCCGGCGCCCTGTCGCGGCGCGGAATCATCGGCGAGCCGCCGGCAAATCCGGCCCACCTTCCTCCGCAGGACCGTTACGATCCGGCCAGTTCCGCGGGATCGGCCAGGAGGTTCTCGTCATGTCGCCATCGCCACAGCAGAAGATGTCCGCAACCGCCCCCTTCGGCCTGGAGGATCCGGGCCTGCTGGCGGCGTCCTCCTACATCGACGGCCGCTGGGTGGAAGCGGCCGAGGCCGGCAGCCTCGAGGTCACCAACCCGGCCGACGGCAAGGTCATCGCCCGGGTATCCACCCTCGGCGAGGCCGGCGCGCGGCGTGCGGTCGAGGCGGCCCATGCCGCCTATCCGGGCTGGGCCGCGCTGCTGCCGCAGCAGCGCAGCGATGCCCTGCGCCGCTGGTACGAGCTGATGCGCGCGCACAAGGAAGACCTGGCGCTCATCATGACCCTGGAGCAGGGCAAGCCGATCTCCGAGGCGCGCGGCGAGATCGACTACGGTGCCTCCTTCGCAGAGTACTTCGCCGAAGAAGCCAAGCGCCCGGACATCATGAGTGTCACCTCGCACCTGCCTTCGGCCGAGGTCGAGCTGTGGCGCGAGCCGGTGGGCGTCGCCGCCCTCATCACGCCCTGGAACTTCCCCAACGCCATGCTGACCCGCAAGGCCGCCGCCGCACTGGCGGTCGGCTGCACGGTGGTCGCCCACCCCTCCAAGGAGACCCCGCTCTCGGCCCTGGCGTTGGCCGAGCTGGCCGAACGCGCCGGCTTTCCGCCGGGGGTGTTCAACGTGGTGATCGGGGAGGCGGCGGCGGTCGTCGGCACCTGGACAGGGGACACCCGCGTGCGTGCGCTCTCCTTCACCGGCTCGACGGAGATCGGCCGGCTGCTCTACGGGCAGTGCGCCGCCAGCATCAAGCGGCTGAGCCTGGAGCTCGGCGGCCATGCCCCCTTCATCGTCTTTGCCGACGCCGACCTCGACCGGGCGGTGGCGGAGGCCATCGGCGCCAAGTTCGCCACCTCCGGCCAGGACTGCCTCGGCGCCAACCGCTTCTACATCGAGCGCCCGGTCTACGAGGACTTCTGCCGGCGCTTCGCCGAGAAGGCCAAGGCGCTGACCGTCGGGCCCGGCCTCGACGATCCGGACATCGGGCCGCTGATGAACCGCAGCGCCGTCGACAAGCAGGAGGAGCAGGTCGCCGACGCCCTGGCCCAGGGCGCTCGCCTGCTCTGCGGCGGGGAGGGGCACCCGCTCGGGCCGCTGTTCTTCCGGCCGACGGTGCTGGCCGACGTGCCGGACAGCGCAAAGATCATGCGCGAGGAAACCTTCGGGCCCGTGGCGGCGCTGACCCCCTTCGACACGGAGGCGGAGGTCGTCGAACGTGCCAACGCCACCGAGTACGGCCTGGTCGCCTACCTGCACACCAAGGAGCCGGCCCGCATCTACCGCCTCAGCCGGGCGCTCGAGTTCGGCATGGTGGCGGTGAACCGCACCAAGGTGACCGGCGCGCCGATTCCCTTCGGCGGCATGAAACAGTCCGGCCTCGGGCGCGAGGGCTCGCGCCTCGGCATTGAGGCTTTCTCCGATGTGAAGTACGTATGCCGCGACTGGTCCTGAGAGGAGTAGAGGTGATGCTTAAGAACGATCAATTGGAAACCTGGGACCGGGACTGCTTCTTCCATCCCTCCACCCATCTGGCGCAGTTCGCCCGCGGCGAGGCGGCGCAGCGCGTGATCACCGGCGGCGAGGGGGTCTATATCCGCGACCGCGACGGCAACAGGCTGCTCGACGCTTTCGCCGGGCTCTACTGCGTGAACGTCGGCTATGGCCGCAAGGAGATCGCCAAGGCGATCGCCCGGCAGGCCGAGGAGCTGGCCTACTATCACGCCTACGTCGGCCACGGTACCGAGGCCTCGATCACGCTGTCGAGAATGATCATCGACCGCGCGCCCCGATGGGACGGGGGGGGCATGAGCAAGGTCTACTACGGCCTCTCGGGGTCGGACGCCAACGAGACCAACATCAAGCTGGTCTGGTACTACAACAACATCCTCGGCCGGCCGCAGAAGAAGAAGATCATCTCGCGCTGGCGCGGCTACCACGGCTCCGGCCTGATGACCGGCTCGCTGACCGGCCTTGAGCTGTTCCACAAGAAGTTCGACCTGCCGCTGGCTCAGGTGGTCCATACCGAGGCCCCCTACTATTACCGGCGCCGCGACGAGGCCATGAGCGAGGAGGAGTTCTCAGCCCACTGTGCCGGCGAGCTGGAGAAGCTGATCCTGGCCGAGGGGCCCGACAGCGTGGCCGCCTTCATCGGCGAGCCGGTGCTCGGCACCGGCGGCATCGTGCCGCCGCCGGCCGGCTACTGG
>CAYYIV010000079.1:0-7754 GCA_964472095.1 uncultured Pelagibius sp. | reverse complement strand
GGATCGGGTTCTTGGCGACCTTGCCGGCGCCCTGGAAGACGCCGTCGATGATGGCGTCCTTGTTGATCGCCATGTTCAGCGCCTTGCGCACTTTCGGATTGTCGAAGGGGGCCTGCTGGCTGTTGTAGGCGAGGTAGCCGACGTTGAGCCCTTCCTGCTGCAACAGATTGATGTCCGGATCGCTTGCCATGGCTTCCAGGTCGGCCGGGTTCGGATAGGGCATGACGTGGCACTCGCCGGCCTTCAGCTTCTGATAGCGCACGCTGGCGTCCGGCGTGATGGCAAAGATCAGGTTGTCGATCGCCGCCTTTCCTTTCCAGTAGTCGGGATGCGACTTGAAGCGGATCACCGCGTCCTTCTGGTAGGCGACCACCTGGAAGGGACCGGTACCGACCGGCTCCAGGTCGACCTTCTCCGGCGTGCCGGCTTCCATCATCTTGTCGGCGTATTCGGCCGAGAGGATGGAGGCGAAGTCCATCGCCAGGTTGGCGATCATCGGCGCCTCAGGCCGGTTGAGCACGAACTTCACGGTGTAGTCGTCGACCTTCACGATCTCCTTGATCAGATCTGGCATCGACATGCCGTTGAAGTACTCGTAAGCGCCGCCGGAAACGCCGTGGTAGGGATGGTTCTTGTCCCACTGGCGGGCGAAGGAGAAGACAACATCGTCGGCGTTGAACTCACGGCTGGGCGTGAAGGTGTCGGTGGTCTGCCAGGTGACGCCCCGGCGCAGGTTGAAGGTATACTCCAGGCCGTCGTCGGAAACGTCCCAGGTCTCCGCCAGGCCGGATTCGATGTTGGTGGTGCCGGTGGTGAACTCGACCAGCTTATTGAAGACCTGGCGCGAGGATGCGTCGAAGGTGGTGCCGGCGGTGTACAGCGAAGGGTTGAAACCCTCCGGGCTGCCTTCCGAGCAGAAGACCAGGGTCTTCGCCTCGGCGGCGGCGGTTACGCTCATGGCCATAATCAGGCCGAGCGCCGTGGTGCTAAGCTTCTTGTTCATTGGTGAACTCCCTGCTGAAGCCGATGGTGACTTGTTATCGTTATTGCGGCTAAGGCGCGATACCGCGCCCTCTCTGAATCTGCAAGCTAAATGGCGCGCAAATTGCCTGTCAATGACGATCGCCTGACAGCGCCGTCGGTCGCCCGCGCCGTGCCGGCAGCGGCTAGGGTGCCTGTCTCGTCCGGCCCGCCGTCAGGGCCGGGTCTGGCCCTGGCCCCGCACCTTATACTTGTAGCTGGTCAGCTGCTCCGCGCCGACCGGGCCGCGGGCGTGCAGCTTCCCGGTGGAGATGCCGATCTCGGCCCCCATGCCGAATTCTCCACCGTCGGCGAACTGGGTCGAGGCGTTGTGCATCACGATTCCGGCATCGACCGCGTCGAGGAAGCGGGCCGCCGCAGCGGCGTCCCCGGTGACGATGGCCTCGGTGTGGTGGGAGCCGTGGCGGTTGATGTGGTCGATGGCCTCTTCGAGTCCGTCGACCACCTTCACCGCGATGATCGGCGCCAGGTATTCGGTCTCCCAGTCCTCTGGCGTCGCCGCTTCGGCCTCGGGCATCTTCAGGCGCACCGTCTCGTCGCCGCGGATGGCGCAGCCGGCTGCTTTCAGCGCCCACAGCAGGGCCGGAAGCTGGGTCTCAGCCAAGGCGCGGTCGACCAACAGGGTCTCCGTTGCCCCGCAGATGCCGGTGCGCCGCATCTTGGCGTTCACCACCACGTCGACGGCCATCTGCGGGTCGGCGGCTTCATGCACATAGGTGTGCACCATGCCGTCGAGGTGGGAGAACACCGGCACCCGGCTCTCGCGCTGCACCCGCTCGATAAGGCCGCGCCCGCCGCGTGGCACGATGACGTCGACATATTCGGTCATGGTCAGCAGGATGCCGACGGCGGCGCGGTCGGTGGTGGGAATGCGCTGGATGGCGGCCTCCGGCAGTCCGGCCTCTCTGAGGCCCGCCTGCAGGCAGTCGAGAATGGCGCCGGCGGAGTGGAAGCTCTCCGAGCCGCCTCGCAGAATGGCGGCGTTGCCGGCTTTGAGGCAGAGCGCGCCGGCGTCCGCGGTGACGTTGGGCCGGCTCTCGTAGATGATGCCGATGACGCCGAGGGGCACGGAAACGCGGGCGATCTTCAGGCCGTTGGGGCGGTCCCACTCGGCAAGGGTGCGGCCGACCGGATCGGGCAGGGCGGCGACCTCGTCCAGGCCCCGAGCCATGGCCGCAATGCGCTCGGGAGTCAGTTCCAGGCGGTCGAGCAGGGCCGGGGTCAGACCCTTGGCCCGTGCTGCCGTCATGTCCTTGGCGTTGGCGGCGGCGACGGTATCGCCTTGGGCGCGGATCGCCCGGCCGGCCGCCTGCAAAGCCGCGTTTTTGGTCTCCGGGTCGGCCAGCGCCAGGGTGGCGGCGGCGGCGCGGGCCGCGCGGCCGAGCGCCGTCATCGCGCCCAAGAGTTCGTTGGCGGGCAGATCTTCCTGCTTGCCCAAGACCTGGACCGGGGCCGCTTCAGCGGGCATGGCTCGATTCTCCCGAATTCCGGCTGTTAGGACACCACGAGGTCGTCGCGGTGGATCAGCTCTTCACGGCCACGGTAGCCGAGAATGGCTTCGATTTCACGGCTCTTGTGGCCCATGATGCGGCGCGCATCGGCGGCAGAATAGGCCGCCAGGCCGCGCGCCACCTCCTGGCCCGAGGGATCGCAGACCAGCACCGCGTCGCCGCGCTCGAAGCGGCCGTCGACGGCGGTGACGCCGGCGGGCAGCAGGGACTTCCCGCTTCTGAGGGCTCTTAGGGCCCCCGCATCGACCAGCAGCTTGCCAGCCGGCTTCAGGCTGCCGGCGATCCAGCGCTTGCGCGCGGTGCGCGGCTCGACGGTGGCCAGGAACCAGGTGCAGCGCGCGCCCTCGTCGACGGCCCTGAGCGGGTGCAGTACCCGGCCGCTGGCGATGGCCATGCGGCAGCCGGCGCCGGTCGCCACCTTGGCCGCTGACAGCTTGGTGATCATGCCGCCGTTGGAAAAACCGCTGGCGGCGACTCCGGCCATGGCCTCGATCTCCGGGGTGATCTCGGCGACCTCGGGGATGAAGGCGGCATCGGGTTTCTGCCGCGGATCTGCGCTGTAGAGCCCGTCGACGTCCGACAGCAGCACCAGGGTGTCGCAGCCCAGCATGGCGGCGACCCGGGCGGCCAGGCGGTCGTTGTCGCCGACGCGGATCTCGGTGGTCGCCACGGTGTCGTTCTCGTTGATGACCGGCAGGGTGCCGAGGCGCAGCAGCGTCGTCAGGGTGGCCCGCGCGTTCAGGTGGCGGCGGCGCTCTTCGGTGTCATCCAGGGTCAGCAGGATCTGCGCCACCGTGATGTCGTGGCGGGCGAGGGACTCCTGGTAGGCGTGCGCCAGGCGGATCTGGCCGGTGGCGGCCGCCGCCTGCTTTTCCTCCAGGCGCAGCGCCTTCTGGGTCAGACCGAGGTGGCGGCGCCCGACGGCGATGGCGCCGGAGGACACCAGCAGCACCTCGGTGCCGCGGCGCATCAGGGCGGCGACGTCGTCGGTCAGGGCATCCAGCCAGGCGCGGCGGATGGCACCCTTGTCCTCGTCGACCAGCAGGGCGGAGCCGATCTTCACCACCAGGCGCCTGGCACTGGCGAGCCCGGGCTGGGCGCTCTGCGCAGGCAGGCCGGTCATGGCCTGAAATCCTCTAAGCTGCCTCCGGGGGTGGCCGCGGATTCGTTGCTGCGCTGGCGCTCGGCGGCGATGTGGCGCCACAGGCGGGCAACTACGGCCGCGACGCCCTCGCCGGAGACGCCGGAGAGGCAGAGCACCTCTGCCCCGGAGGCGGCTTCCAGGGCGGCCAGCTTTTCCTGGCGGCTCTCCACGTCCAGGGCGTCGATCTTGTTGAGGCCGATGACCTCGGTCTTTTCCTCCAGGCCGCCGCCGTAGGCCGCCAGCTCGCCGCGGATGGTGCGGTAGGCGCCGACCACGTCCTCCTGGGTGCCGTCGATCAGGTGCAGCAGCACGCCGCAACGCTCGATGTGGCCGAGGAAGCGGTCTCCGAGGCCACTGCCCTCGTGGGCGCCCTCAATGAGGCCGGGAATGTCGGCGACGATGAACTCGTTCTCGCCGTAGCTCACCACGCCCAGGTTGGGGTGCAGGGTGGTGAAGGGATAGTCGCCGATCTTGGGCCGCGCCCGCGAGACGGCGGCGAGGAAGGTCGACTTGCCGGCGTTGGGCAGGCCGAGCAGGCCGGCGTCGGCGATCAGCTTCAGGCGCAGCCAGACCCACATCTCCTCGCCGGGCCAGCCGGGGTCGGCGCGCCGCGGCGCCTGGTTGGTGGAGGACTTGAAACGGGTGTTGCCGAAGCCGCCATCGCCGCCTTTCAGGAAGACGACGCGCTGGCCCACCTCGGTGAGGTCGGCCAACACAGTCTCCTTGTCCTCGCTGAGGATCTGGGTGCCGACTGGCACCTTCACCACCAGGGGCGGGCCGGCGGCTCCGGTCATGTTCTTGCCCTTGCCGCCCTCGCCGCGCTTTGCCTTGAAGTGCTGGTGGTAGCGGAAGTCGATCAGGGTGTTGAGGCTGTCGACGACCTCGAAGACCACATCGCCGCCGCGCCCGCCGTCGCCGCCGTTGGGGCCGCCGAACTCGACGAACTTCTCGCGGCGGAACGACACGCAGCCGTTGCCGCCGTCACCGCTCTTGAGGAAGACCTTGGCCTCGTCGAGGAACTTCATTGCGCGCTCTCCGATGCCTGCTTCAGCGCCTGGCGCCAGGATTCGCGGGTCAGCAGCAGGCGGTTGGCGTCGACGAAGTCCCGGCGCGCCTCGCTCCACTGGCGGGCGATGCCGTTGGCGCGGAAGCCCGCCTTTTCCAGTACCCGCCCGGAGGCCGGGTTGTCGGTGAAGTAGCCGGAATTGAGCGCCTCGGCGCCGAGCTTCTCGAAGCCGTAGACCACCATGGCGCGGGCCGCCTCGGAGGCGAGGCCGCGGCCCCAGTGCTGCGGTGCCAGCCAGTAGCCGAGCTCGAAGTTGCCCTGGGCGATCTTGTGCAGGCCGCCGGCGCCGATCACGGCGTCCGCTTCGCCGTCGGTCTTGAGGGTGATGGCGAAGACATACTCAGCCCCCTCGTCGCGCGCGGCGTCATGGCTGGCGATCCAGGCGGTGGCGGCACCTTCCGGGTAGGGGTGGGCGATGCGCGTGGTCATGCGTGCGACTTCCCAGAGGCTGCAGCTGGCCTGCACCGCACCGGCGTCCGCGGCGGCAAAGGGCCGCAGTACGAGGCGTTCGGTTTCCAATCTGATCGTCATCGAAGCACTGCCATTTCTGCCCCTTTCGGGACGGTCGACCTGAAGGAGGGCATAGAAAAAGGGAGATGGCGACCCATCTCCCTCCTCTTCAGTCGGCGCTAGCAGATGGGTGCCCCGGTGGACACCCACCGGCGTTATTCAGCGGCGCTCGGCGACGGCTGTTCCACCGTATCGACCGACACGTAGGTGCGGCCGCCGCGCTTGGTCTCGAAGGAGACGGCGCCCTCGACCTTGGCGAAGATGGTGTGGTCCTTACCGAGGCCGACGCCGCGGCCCGGGTGGAACTTGGTGCCGCGCTGGCGCACCAGGATGTTGCCCGGCAGCACGGCCTCGCCACCGAACTTCTTGACGCCGAGACGGCGTCCGGCGGAGTCGCGCCCGTTGCGCGAACTGCCGCCTGCCTTTTTGTGTGCCATGGCTTAGTCTTCCTTCTTCTTGGCCGCCGCCTTCTTGGCCGGAGCCTTTTTGGCGGTGGTCTTCTTCGCGGCTGCCTTCTTGGGCGCCACCTTCTTCGCAGGGGCCTTCTTGGCAGCCGGCTTCTTGCCTTTGCCCTCGTCCGCCTGCTTCTTCGGCTCGGCGGCCTTCTTCGCCCGTGCTTCCGGCTTCTTGCCGTCGGTCAGGATCTCGGTGATCTTCACCACCGTCAGGTCCTGGCGATGGCCGTTGGTGCGCCGGTAGTTCTGACGGCGCTTCTTCTTGAACACCAGGATCTTGTCGCCGCGCGTCTGCTCGATGACCTCGCCGGCGACGCAGACGCCGTCGATGAAGGGGGTGCCGGCCTTGGTGTCGGCGCCTTCGCCGACCATCAGCACGGACTCGAAGGCCACGACCTCGCCGGCCTCGCCTTTGAGCTTTTCGATGACGATGACGTCATCCTTGGCGACTTTGTACTGCTTACCGCCGGTCTTGATCACTGCAAACATGGTGCGGGCTCGCCTAATTCTTCGGCTTTCCGAGACCTTCCGGCGCGGGATTTCGCCGCCGCGAAGTCTCAACATGAAGCACCGCGACCCATTGAGCCGCGGTTGATGGGCGCGCACTATAGCCCGCAGGCCCGGCCTGTCAACGCGATTCTGGCGGCCTTTTTTTGGCGCCTTTGCCCCGGTTTTCCGCCGGTTTCCGGGCGTGCGGAAAGGGCCTAACGACGGCCGCCGCCAGCCAGGATCTCGGTGACAGCGGTCGCGGCGACGGCGCGGTTGGGTCCGGCCGCCTCGAAGCCCTGGGCGACCAGGCGGCCGCTGGCCGGCTCGGCATAGAGTGCGAGGCGCGTCGTCGGGTTCAGCACCGGGGCCTTCAGCCAGGTGAAGTCGCCGCCGGCCTGCGGCGCCTCGGCCCGCATCACCTCGGCGCGGCGGTCGGAGACGGCGCCGCGCGGGCGGGCTCGCGGCAGCGGCACGCCGGCCCAGTGATTGGCCGCGACAAGACTGTCGCCTTCGAGGCTGGCATGGATCACCGCGCGATCCTCCAGCCGCTCGATTACCGTGTAGTCCTGCGGCCCGGGCCCGGCCAGCGAGAAGATCGCCGGCAGGGCGAGCGGCGTCTCGGTCAGCATCGCCTTGGCCGCGGCGAAGTTCGGGGCCGTGTCGAAGACCCGGCGCAGCAGATGGCTCGGCGGCAGGGCGCGGGCGCGCCACAGGCCGAGGCGGTCGAGCGCCCAGTCGAGATACTTGAACGGGCTGCGCCGGCGCAAGGGCGCCTGATTGAAGGCGGCGGCGAAGCGGCCGGGAGCATGGCCCTGGATGCAGCCGGTGAAGCCCGGCCAGGTGAGGTTCACCCAGTCAGAATTAGGGACGCCGGCGGGGCCCTGCTGGCGGACCGCCACGACTTCGGCGCCAAGGCCCTCGAAGGGCCAGTCGAGCACCCGGGTGAGGCGTGCGGCGGTGCCGTCGGCCGTCGGCCCGACGCTGCAGGTACAGGCCCATTCGTAGCTGAGGTTGAGGAAATGGGCGCCCGGCCGGCCGAGCGCCTCCGCCACCGCCGTGATCTCCGCCAGGTAGGGATTTTCGCTTTGCTCCAGCCAGCGCCGCGACAGCCGGTCGGCGAGGGCGATGGCGACCGACGGATATTGACGCTCGGCGGCGGCGATGAGGGCGGCGAGCCTTGCGGGCTCCAGGCGCAGCAGGTCGAGCGGCCCGGCCACGTCGTGCAGCGGGATTTCCGGCAGCCCGGTCTCGGCCGGGCGGTTCTCGGGGGCGGGGTCCAGCATGGACCTGCACTATACCAGGAGCCCTCCGGCGACCCTAGGGAAAGCCCGCCCGGGGCCGGCAGGCCGCGCTTGCAAGTCCGGCGGCGCTTGGGCTAGTAAGGGCCCGCCGTTCGCGGCGGGTCCGATCGGTTGCAGCCCGATGCCCGCCGCGCCCCATTTTTGCGGAGGGGTGCCGGAGTGGTTGAACGGGACGGTCTCGAAAACCGTTGTGCGCGCAAGCGTACCGAGGGTTCGAATCCCTCCCCCTCCGCCATC
>CAYYIV010000078.1:0-8252 GCA_964472095.1 uncultured Pelagibius sp. | reverse complement strand
CCGCCTCGGCCTGCTGCGCATGGAGCGCGCCATCAAGGAGCGCATGTCCTCGGTCGAGATCGACTCGGTGATGCCGCATGACCTGATCAACGCCAAGCCGGCGGCGGCAGCGGTGCGGGAGTTCTTCGGCTCCTCGCAGCTCTCGCAGTTCATGGACCAGACCAACCCGCTGTCGGAGATCACCCACAAGCGGCGCCTCTCGGCCCTCGGGCCGGGCGGCCTGACCCGCGAGCGCGCCGGCTTCGAAGTGCGCGACGTGCATCCGACGCACTACGGCCGCATCTGCCCGATCGAGACCCCGGAAGGCCCGAACATCGGCCTGATCAACTCGCTGGCCACCTACGCCCGGGTCAACCAGTACGGCTTCATCGAGAGCCCCTACCGCAAGGTCGAGAACACCAAGGTGACCGACGAGGTGCGCTACCTCTCCGCCATGGAGGAGGGCCGCTACACCATCGCCCAGGCCAATGCGGGCCTCGACAAGAACGGCAAGTTCGTCGACGACCTGATCTCCTGCCGCAAGGGCGGCGAGTACATCATGGCGATGAAGGACACCATCGACTTCATCGACGTCTCTCCCAAGCAGCTGGTCTCGGTCGCCGCGGCGCTGATTCCCTTCCTGGAGAACGATGACGCAAACCGCGCGCTGATGGGCTCCAACATGCAGCGCCAGGCGGTGCCGTTGCTGCAGTCCGAGGCGCCGCTGGTCGGCACCGGCATGGAAGGCACGGTGGCGCGCGATTCCGGCGTCGCCATCGGTGCACGCCGCGGCGGCGTGGTCGACCAGGTCGATGCCACCCGCATCGTCATCCGGGTCACCGAGGAGACCTCTCACGGCGAGGCGGCGGTCGACATTTACAACCTGCTGAAGTTCCAGCGCTCGAACCAGAACACCTGCATCAACCAGCGTCCGCTGGTGAAGGTGGGCGACGAGGTGGCGGCCGCCGAAATCATCGCCGACGGCCCTTCGACCAACCTGGGCGAGTTGGCCCTCGGCCGCAACGTGCTGGTCGCCTTCATGCCGTGGCAGGGCTACAACTTCGAAGACTCGATCCTGATCTCCGAGCGCATCGTGCGCGACGACGTCTTCACCTCGATCCACATCGAGGAGTTCGAGGTCATGGCCCGCGATACCAAGCTGGGCCAGGAGGAAATCACCCGTGACATCCCGAACGTCGGCGAGGACGCGCTGCGCAACCTCGACGAGGCGGGCATGGTCTACGTCGGCGCCGAGGTCAACCCGGGCGACATCCTGGTCGGCAAAGTGACGCCGAAGGGCGAGTCGCCGATGACCCCGGAAGAAAAGCTGCTGCGGGCGATCTTCGGCGAGAAGGCCTCCGACGTTCGCGACACCTCCCTGCGCGTGCCGCCGGGCGTCACCGGCACCGTCGTCGACGTGCGCGTGTTCTCGCGCCGCGGCGTCGACAAGGATGAGCGCGCCCTGGCCATCGAGCGGGCCGAGATCGAGCGTCTGGCCAAGGACCGCGACGACGAGCGCATGATCCTGGAGCGCAGCTACTACAGCCGCCTCAAGGACCTGGTGCTGAACCAGGTCGCGGTCTCCGGCCCCAAGGGCCTGAAGGCCGGCACCAAGATCACCGAGAAGGTGCTGAGTGACTTCACCCCGGGCCAGTGGCGCCAGATCGCCATCAAGACCGACAAGCGTCAGCTTGACCTGGAGGCCCTCAACAAGCAGTTCGAAGAGTCCATCGACGAGCTGAACAAGCGCTTCGAGAACAAGGTCGACAAGCTGCAGCGCGGCGACGAGCTGCCGCCGGGCGTCATGAAGATGGCCAAGGTCTTTGTCGCGGTGAAGCGCAAGCTGCAGCCGGGCGACAAGATGGCCGGCCGTCACGGCAACAAGGGCGTCATCTCCAAGATCGTACCGATCGAGGATATGCCCTACACCGAGGACGGCGTGTCGGTCGATATCGTGCTCAATCCGCTGGGCGTTCCGAGCCGCATGAACGTCGGCCAGATCCTGGAGACCCATCTGGGCTGGGCCTGCGCCGGCCTGGGCACGCAGATCGGCGTCATGCTCGACGAGGTTGAGCGCGGCGCCAAGGTCGACGCCCTGCGCAAGAAGCTGAAGGAGGTCTACGGCGACAAGGCCTTCAAGGAGGAGATCGCCGATCTCGACGAGGACGGCATCAAGGTGCTCAGCAACAACCTGCGCCGCGGCGTCCCGATTGCCACCCCGGTGTTCGACGGGGCGCGCGAGGAGGACATCACCGACATGCTCGATCAGGCCGGCCTCAACCGCTCGGGCCAGGTCACCCTGGTCGACGGCCGTACCGGCGAGACCTTCGATCGCAAGGTCACGGTCGGTTACATCTACATGCTGAAGCTGCACCACCTGGTCGACGACAAGATCCACGCCCGTTCCATCGGCCCCTATAGCCTGGTCACCCAGCAGCCGCTGGGCGGCAAGGCGCAGTTCGGCGGCCAGCGCTTCGGCGAGATGGAGGTCTGGGCCCTGGAAGCCTACGGCGCCGCCTACACCCTGCAGGAGATGCTGACGGTGAAGTCGGACGACGTCTCCGGCCGTACCAAGGTCTACGAGGCCATCGTCAAGGGCGACGACAATTTCGAAGCCGGCATTCCGGAGTCCTTCAACGTCCTCGTGAAGGAACTTCGCTCGCTCGGCCTCAACGTGGATTTGAAGCAGACGTCGTAGCCGCGCGGTCTCCGCTGCCTGCGACTCCTGCTGAAACTGAATTCCTAATCGGGAGAAACCGATGTCTGAGTTGATGAACATTTTCGGCCAGCCGACCGCTCCTCAGAGCTTCGACGAGATTCGCATTTCGATCGCCAGCCCTGAGCGCATCCGGTCCTGGTCCTACGGCGAAATCAAGAAGCCGGAGACCATCAACTACCGTACCTTCAAGCCGGAGCGCGACGGCCTGTTCTGCGCGCGCATCTTCGGTCCGATCAAGGACTACGAGTGCCTCTGCGGCAAATACAAGCGCATGAAGTATCGCGGCATCATCTGCGAGAAGTGCGGCGTCGAGGTCACCCTGTCGAAGGTACGCCGCGAGCGCATGGGCCACATCGAGCTGGCCAGCCCGGTGGCGCACATCTGGTTCCTGAAGTCGCTGCCGAGCCGCATCGGCCTGCTGCTCGACATGACCCTGAAGGACCTCGAGCGGGTGCTCTACTTCGAGTACTTCGTGGTGGTCGAGCCAGGCCTCACGGCGCTGAAGATGCACCAGCTGCTGTCCGAGGAGGAGTTCCTCACGGCACAGGAGGAGTACGGCGAGGACTCCTTCGAGGCGATGATCGGCGCCGAGGCCATGAAGAAGATGCTGAGCTCCCTCGAACTCGAGGAAGAGCGCATCGTGGTGCGCGAAGAGCTGCGCGAGACCGGTTCCGAGGCCAAGCGGAAGAAGCTGGTCAAGCGCCTGAAGCTGATCGAGGCCTTCATGGAGTCCGGCGCGCGTCCGGAGTGGATGATCCTCGACGTGGTGCCGGTGATTCCGCCCGAGCTGCGGCCTCTTGTTCCTCTTGATGGTGGTCGCTTCGCGACCTCCGACCTGAACGATCTCTATCGTCGGGTCATCAACCGCAACAACCGCCTGAAGCGCCTCATCGAGCTGCGCGCGCCCGACATCATCGTGCGCAACGAGAAGCGCATGCTGCAGGAGGCCGTCGACGCCCTCTTCGACAACGGCCGCCGTGGCCGCGTCATCACCGGCGCCAACAAGCGTCCGCTGAAGTCGCTGTCCGACATGCTGAAGGGCAAGCAGGGCCGCTTCCGTCAGAATCTGCTCGGCAAGCGCGTCGACTACTCCGGCCGTTCGGTCATCGTGGTCGGCCCGGAACTCAAGCTGCACCAGTGCGGCCTGCCGAAGAAGATGGCCCTGGAGCTGTTCAAGCCCTTCATCTATTCGAAGCTCGAGCTCTACAACATGGCCTCCACCATCAAGGCGGCCAAGCGCATGGTGGAGAAAGAGCGTCCCGAGGTCTGGGACATCCTGGAAGAGGTGATCCGCGAGCATCCGGTGCTGCTGAACCGCGCGCCGACGCTGCACCGCCTCGGCATCCAGGCCTTCGAGCCGGTGCTCATCGAGGGCAAGGCGATCCAGCTGCATCCGCTGGTCTGCACCGCCTTCAACGCTGACTTCGACGGCGACCAGATGGCGGTCCACGTGCCGCTGTCCCTGGAGGCCCAGCTCGAGGCCCGCGTGCTGATGATGTCGACCAACAACATCCTCTCGCCCGCCAACGGCAAGCCGATCATCGTTCCCTCGCAGGACATCGTGCTCGGCATCTACTACCTCTCGATGGAGGCCGAAGGCCAGGTCGGCGAGGGCATGCTGTTCGGCGATATCGGCGAGATCGAGCACGCCCTGGCGAGCGGTGCCGTGGGCCTGCACGCCAAGGTCAAGGCGCGCTATCACACCGTCGATGCCAGCAACAAGCCGATCCGTCTGGTGGTCGACACCACGCCGGGCCGCATGCTGCTGTCCGAGGTGCTGCCGCGCCATCCGAACGTGCCCTTCTCCCTGCTCAACAAGGTGCTGACCAAGAAGGAAGTCACCGAGCTGATCGACATCGTCTACCGCCACTGCGGTCAGAAGGATACGGTGATCTTCTGCGACCGCATCATGTCGCTGGGCTTCGGTTACGCCTGCAAGGCCGGTATCTCCTTCGGCAAGGACGACCTGATGATTCCGGCGGCCAAGGCCGGCCTGGTGGAAGAGGCGCAGGCCAAGGTGAAGGAGTTCGAGCAGCAGTACCTGGACGGCCTGATCACCCAGGGCGAGAAGTACAACAAGGTGGTCGACGTCTGGTCGCAGTGCACCGACCGGGTGGCCGACGAGATGATGAAGGTGATCTCCGGCACGCGCGGGCGCGACGTCAACGCCGTCTTCATGATGGCCGACTCGGGCGCCCGTGGTTCGGCCGCGCAGATCAAGCAGCTCGCCGGCATGCGCGGCCTGATGGCCAAGCCCTCGGGTGAGATCATCGAGACGCCGATCATCTCGAACTTCAAGGAAGGCCTCACCGTGCTGGAGTACTTCAACTCCACCCACGGCGCCCGCAAGGGCCTGGCCGACACTGCGCTGAAGACCGCCAACTCAGGTTACCTGACGCGCCGTCTCGTCGACGTCGCCCAGGACGCCATCATCATCGAGGAGGATTGCGGCACCGAGCGTGGGCTGAAGGTCAGCGCGGTGGTCGACGGCGGCGAGGTCATCTCCTCCCTCGGCGAGCGCGTGCTCGGCCGGACCCTGCAGGAGGACGTCGTCGATCCGCTGAACGGAAACGTCATTCTGAAGCGCGGCGATCTGATCGAGGAAGACAAGATCGAACAGATCGAGCGGGCCGGCATCGATTCGATCTTCGTCCGCTCGGCCCTGATGTGCGAGTCGGTGAGCGGCGTCTGCGGCGCCTGCTACGGCCGCGACCTGGCGCGTGGCACCAAGGTCAACGTCGGCGAGGCAGTCGGCGTGATCGCCGCGCAGTCGATCGGCGAGCCCGGCACCCAGCTGACCATGCGCACCTTCCATATCGGCGGTGCGGCCCAGCGCGGCGCCGAGCAGTCCTCGGTCGAGGCCAGCTCGGAAGCCACGATCCGCATCAACAACCGCAACATCGTGATGAACTCCGACGGCGTGCCGGTGGTCATGGGGCGCAACCTGGAGATCATGCTGCTGGACGAAAAGCAGCGCGACCGGGCCCGCTTCCGTGTGCCCTACGGCGGCAAGTTGCTGGTAGACGACGGGGCGATGGTTAAGCCCGGTGACAAGCTGGCCGAGTGGGATCCCTACACCATCCCGATCATCACCGAGCGCGAGGGCATGGTGAGCTACGTCGACCTCATCGAGGGCACCTCGATGCGCGAGGTGATGGACGAGACCACCGGTATCTCCAACCGCGTGGTCATCGACTGGAAGCAGCAGCCCCGCGGCAACGACCTGAAGCCGCGCGTCACCCTGCGCGACGACAAGGGCGAGGTGGTGACCCTGGCCAACGGCATGGAGGCACGCTACTTCATGTCGGTCGACGCCATCCTCTCGGTCGAGAACGGCGCCCAGGTGAGGGCCGGCGACGTACTGGCCCGTATCCCGCGGGAATCCTCCAAGACGCGCGACATCACCGGCGGCCTGCCTCGGGTGGCCGAGCTCTTCGAGGCGCGCAAGCCGAAGGACTATGCGATCATCAGCGAGATCGCCGGCCGCGTCGAGTTCGGCAAGGACTACAAGACCAAGCGCCGCATCGTGGTGGTGCCGGATGCGGAGGATGAGGAGTCGCGCGAGTACCTGATCCCGAAGGGCAAGCATATCTCCGTCCAGGAGGGCGACTACGTCCAGATCGGCGACATGCTGCTCGACGGTAATCCGGTACCGCACGATATTCTCGAGGTGCTCGGCGTCGAGGCCCTGGCCAACTACCTGATCGACGAGATCCAGAGCGTCTACCGACTGCAGGGCGTGAAGATCAACGACAAGCACATCGAGGTGATCGTCCGCCAGATGCTGCAGAAGGTCGAGATCCACGACGGCGGCGAGTCGACCTTCCTGGTCGGCGAGCAGGTCGACCGCGACGAGTTCGAGGCGGTCAACAACAAGGTGATCGCCGACGGCGGCAAGCCGGCGATGGCCCGGCCGGTACTGCAGGGCATCACCAAGGCGAGCCTGCAGACCCGCTCCTTCATCTCGGCGGCCTCCTTCCAGGAGACCACCCGGGTGCTCACCGAGGCGGCGACCCACGGCAAGGAAGACCGCCTGGTCGGCCTGAAGGAGAACGTCATCGTCGGCCGCCTGATCCCGGCGGGTACCGGTGCCTTCGTCAACCGCATGAAGCGGGTGGCTGCCGATCGCGACCGCGAACTGCTGGATGCGCGCGAGCGGGCGGCCCTGGCCAGCGCCGCCGAGTCGGAGCTGTCGGAAGAAGAAACCTCCGTCGCCTGACGCGTCGGTGTGTAAGTTTATTACTGTTTGCGCCGCGGCGGGGAAACAAAAGAACCGTCGACTCCCGCCGCGGCGCATCCTTGGAACCTTGCCGGAAAGTAAGGTTTTCGGGCCTTAACGTGCTTGACGGGCCATAGGCGCATCAATAGTATGCGCCAACCTTTCGGGGGGCTGGTGGTAGGCCCAGTGCGGTCTAGACGCAGCCTCTGGCGAACACGGTATAGAAATTTTAGGCAAGCTGTTTTCGACGGCGATTTGGCATCCGCAGGGCCCAGCCTTTGGCCTCTGCGGCGCTTTGTCTCGAAAACCAGGCGCATGGGAAAGCTAATGCCAACGATCAATCAGTTGATCCGTAAGCCGCGCAAACCTGAGGTTGCGCGCAACAAGGTGCCGGCTCTGGAAGCCTGTCCGCAGAAGCGGGGGGTTTGCACCCGCGTTTACACCACGACGCCGAAGAAGCCGAACTCGGCCCTTCGAAAGGTGGCGCGCGTGCGCCTGACCAACGGCTTCGAGGTCACCAGCTACATTCCTGGCGAAGGTCATAACCTGCAGGAGCACTCGGTGGTGATGATCCGCGGCGGCCGCGTGAAGGATCTGCCGGGCGTTCGCTACCACATCATCCGTGGCACGCTCGACACGCAGGGTGTCAAGGATCGCCGCCAGCGTCGTTCGAAATACGGCGCCAAGCGGCCGAAGTAAGGTAGGAGAAGAGGCATGTCTCGCCGTCATCGCGCCGAAAAACGGGAAGTTCTGCCCGATCCGAAGTTTGGCGACGTCGTTCTCAGCAAGTTCATGAACTGCTTGATGTTCGACGGTAAGAAGTCGATCGCCGAGGGCATCGTGTACGGCGCGCTCGACCGTGTTCGCGAGCGCGGGGGCCAGGATCCGGTGCGGGTCTTCCACGAGGCCCTGGACAACGTGAAGCCGGAAATCGAGGTGCGCTCCCGCCGCGTCGGCGGCGCCACCTATCAGGTTCCCGTCGAGGTGCGCCACGACCGTGGCCATGCGCTCGCCATCCGTTGGCTGATCAACGCCTCGCGTGCGCGCTCCGAGCTCACCATGACCGAGCGTCTGGCGGGGGAGATGATGGATGCCTCGAACAACCGGGGATCGGCGGTCAAGAAACGGGAAGATACCCACCGGATGGCGGAGGCCAACAAGGCCTTCTCGCACTACCGCTGGTAACCCACGAAGAGTAGACCGTCATGGCACGCGTAACCCCCCTCAAAGACTATCGCAACATCGGCATCATGGCTCACATCGATGCCGGTAAGACGACGACGACCGAGCGAATCCTCTATTACACCGGTGTCTCCCACAAGATCGGTGAGGTCC
>CAYYIV010000077.1:0-8524 GCA_964472095.1 uncultured Pelagibius sp. | reverse complement strand
GCTTGCCGCCCTCGATCATGATCTCCAGGCGGGCATCGCTGTTGCCCTGCCAGATTGCCTTGATCGCCGGCGCCATGGCCGCCATCGCGGTTTTGATGTCCTTGTGCGCCATCAGCGGCAGGACCATGTCGCGCAGGTCGCGCTTCATCGCCACCTCCGCGTCGCTGCCCTGGACGTAGGTCTCCTTGGTGTAGGGCTCCATCGCCCAGCGGATCGGCCGCTCCAACTCGCCGAGCGCCAGATCGGTGCTGAATTTCCCTTCGTCGTCGATCAGGTGCGTGTAGGACTCGATGAAGTAGCGTAGCACCTTCTGACGCATCTCGATGCGCAGCTCGGTCGAGTTGAAGCCTTTGTCGAGGTACTTCCACCAGGTGTCGCGGAAGGCCTGGTCCTCGTCGTTGCGCAGCCGTGCGACGTCGAGGAAGGTGGCCACCAGGCGCTCCACCGACCGCTCGAAAAGTACCGCGGCGTTGGCTTCCTGGCTTTCGTGGTTCACCTCGCTCTCCGGCACATCGGCGATGGAGAACTTGAGGTCGATCTCGACCTCTTCCACGTCGGCGCGCGGCACCGGAAAGCGGCGCAGCAGGTAGTCGTTCTCGTAGTAGCGCGCAATCGAGCGCGAGTAGAGATCGGCGCTGAAGCGCGCCTTCGCTAGATCGCGCAGGATCGCTCCTACCACCTGTTGAAGATCGGCCATTCGGTTCCGCTACGCCCCCCTCGGCGTTGAGTGATCGCCCGCCATCCTAGGCCGCCTGGCGCCAGCCGCCCAGCCAGTCCAGCAGGCCGCGCCAGACGCGGGTCTGGACCTGGCGAAAGCGGGCGACAGCGCTGGGACGGCCGGGCAGCACAGTGCTCCGCGGCAGCCCCAGCGCTAAGGCTTTTCCGGCTTTGTCGGACCAGGCTGCTCGGTCACCGCGGGCGGCGCCTGGATGGTGTCTGCCAGGATGTTCAGCATCTTGGCGAGGCCGGCGGGCAACTCGTCCTGCACGGCGTGGACGTGTACGTCGATGGTGGTCTCCACCGAGTACTTGGAGTTCTTGGTCGACTCCGAGTCCTTCTTGGAGGAGATCGACGCCTCCAGGTTCGCCTTGAAGAAGAGGTAGCGTGCGCTGGCGCTCACTTTGGCCTGCTTGTTCACCGACTGCACGGTCTTGTCTTCGCTTTCCGTGCTCGAGGAGATGTTGGCCTTGAAGTCGATGGTCATCTCGTCGATGCGGATGAAGGGGATCGGCACGATGGTGAGCAGCGGAACGGTGATCTCGCTCTCGACGTCACCCTTCTTCGCCGTGAAGGTGATGTTCTGCACGGCCCCCTTGTCGTCGAAGCCGATGTTCCGGATGAAGTTCACCGAAGACATCGCTGCCCGGGCCTGCGCCTCGATCGCCGCGTCCAGCGGACCGCCGACCAGAGACCCGAACGGCAAGGCCTGCAATTCACCTGCAACAGCTGCCATGGATTCCCCCTCCACTCTCATGTTGGCCGCAAGGTGAAGCGCCCTGCGGCGGGCGACCGTTCCCCCAAAGCGTCCCTGCGGGCCGCTCTCCCCCTGGTTCGGCGTCCTATGAACTCTTCGAGTATAGCCAGAAGTTTTTTTGTGGCAAACAGCATCCTGGCACAGAAGGGCTACACCTTTTTGTGCAGACGGCGGTTGCCGCTATGTCAAAAAAATGGGGTCGGCCAGGGAAACCTCCCTCAGAACTCGCGAGCGAGCTTCTGCTTGCCGGTGATGATGCGCAGGGTCGCGTTCAGCGTCGCCTCGTCGTTGTCGAAGCTGCCGTGGCTGGTGCGCCCGCGCGCGTCAACGGTCCTAGCGCGAATGCCCGCTGCTACCTCTTAAGACGTCAAGACGCCAGCTACGGCGGCCGGTATCGCTCACTGCAGGTGGAACACCGGTCCGAGCGGTGGCTCGAAGGGCGGCGCGAAGGCCTCGTGGCTCCCGCGCTGTGGCGCGTGGGTGAGGCTGCGCAGGTGGTCGGTCAGCGCGCGGCGATCCCCGAAGCGCGCCAGTTGTGCGAAAGTGAGTGGCGCGCCGATGCGCAAGGGGACCTCGCGGCCCATCTTATTCACCACCTCGTGGAACAGCAGCGAGAGGCGCAGCGTCATCGACACCCGGCTCGCCCACTGGAAGAGCCGGCTGTTCTGGCCCTCGAAGAAGACCGGCACCACCGTGGCGCGGCCTTCCTGCACCAGGCGGCCGACGAAGGGTTTCCAGGCCGGATCGACGGCATGGCCGAGCGGCGAGGCCGCGGTCGACACCGTGCCGCCGGGGAACATCGCGATGGCGCGTCCGACGGCAAGGTCGGCCAGCGCCCGGCGGCGGCTGGTCAGGTTGGTCGCCTGCGCCGCGGGCGTCGCGGCGAAGTCGATTGGCAGCAGGAAGGGTTGCAGCGCCGGCAAGCGGTAGAGCACAGCATTCACTACGATGCGGAAATCGGGCCGCACCTGCGACAGCAGGTAGCCGAGCACGATGCCGTCGACCACGCCGAAGGGATGGTTCGCCACTACCACCAGCGGCCCCTCTCGCGGGATGCGCGCGAGATCGCGGCGGTCGACGGCGAGCCGCAGCGAAAGGCGCTCCACCGCCTCGGCGAAGAAGTCGCCCGCGGCAGGGTCGAGGCAGTAGTCTGAATAGAGGCGCCAGAGCCGCGGCTTGCCAGTGAGCTGCTCGATGCCGTGAATGACAGCGCGCCGCCAGACGGCGTCCTCGGGCGCGGCATAGGTGAAGTCGCTGTCGGGGCTGAAGAATTGCATCGCCGTCACTTGCAGGTCCGGAATCGAGCCTCTTACGCCCCTCCCGTGACGCTGTCGCGACCGCGTGATGACAGCTGTATGACCGCGAAAAAATCCCGGAAATCCTGCCTTCCCAAGCGGGTGAGACGACGCCCGACCTCTGCGTACTTGACTCTCGGCGCGGCGGAAGGCAAATGGCGGTCCATTCGACGGCGGCGGTTGAATATTCAAAGCCAGATAAAACCAATCTTTCGGTGCCAAGCCCCGCCCCCGCAGTGACGCACGCCGAATTCTTCGCCGACTTCGGGCCCGCCGTGCCCGGACGAGAACGCCGCTGATTGACGTCGGAGCAATGGACCTCCATGGGTTTGATGACCAAGCAGCATTTTGGTGAGCGGCAGGCATTGCAGCCGCTCGATTTGCTGAACACGCCGATCTGGGTGTTCGACGTGGACCGGCATGCCATGTGGTGGGCGAACCAGCGCGCCCTGCGCTTCTGGCGCGCGGAGACCCTGGAGGCGCTGCTGGCGCGCGACTTCAGTGCCGACAGCGAGACGGTGCGCCAGCGCCTGGCTCAGGTGATCGACAAGACGCCGTCCGGCGAGGTGGCGACCGACACCTGGACGCTGTATCCTGACGGTGTCCCCTCCACCATGCTGCTTGCCCTCACGCCGATCACCATCGAGAACGGCCGCAATGCGGTGCTGATCGAGAGCTCGGCACCGCTCGAGTTGTCCGGCGACGACGAGGCCCTGCGCCTGCTGGAAGCGACGCGCTACACCTCCCTGATGGTCAGCACCTATTCGGTGAGCGGCCAGCTGCTGTCGCGCAACCCCGCGGCCATCGATACCTATAGTCAGAGCGCCGAGAAGAGCGAAGGCAGCGACCTGGACCATCACCTCAGCGACCCGCAGATTGCCCGCGCCTTGAAGGAGTCTGCCGCCGCCGGTACGCCTTTCGGGCGTGATCTGAGGGTGCGCACGGCGCAGGGGCCGCGCTGGCACCAGGTCCAGGCGTGCCGTGGTCGTGACCCGCGCACAGGCGAGTGGGTCATTGTCGTCACCGAGACCGACGTCACCGAGCGTGTCCAGGCGGAAGCACGCCTCGCCAATCTCAATGTCGACCTGGAAAAGCGCGTACGCCAGCGCACCGTCGCCCTGGAGCGCAGCAATGAGGAGGCCATCGCAGCGCGCAACGAAGCCGAGCGCGCGAACCGCATAAAGTCGATGTTCCTGGCCAACATGAGCCACGAGTTACGCACGCCACTGAACGCCATCATCGGATTTTCGGAGATCATCCGCCTCGGCGTGTTCGGCGGCATCAGCGAGCGTTACGTCGAATACGTCACCGACATCAACACCTCGGCACTGGACCTGTTGGCCCTCATCGACGGCCTGCTCGACCTCGCCAAGATCGAAGCGGGCAAGATGATCCTGCAGGAATCGGAGATCGACCTGTGCGCCCTGCTGAACGATGCCCTACAGTTGATTGCCGGCACCAACCAGGGCCGCGACAAGTCGCTCACGCTTCACTGCGACCTGCCGCGGGTCGCGATGATCGCCGATCCGCGCCTGATGAAACAGGTCGCCCTCAACCTGCTGTCCAACGCCGCCAAGTTCACGCCGGAGCACGGCCGCATCGAGGTGACGGTGAACGTCGATGTGACCGGTGCTGAAGTGCGTATCGCCGACAACGGCATCGGCATCGACGCCGACAAGCTCGACCTCGTTTTCCATCCCTACGAGCATGGCGCCAGCTATGTCGGCGGCGTGAAGAGTACCGGCCTCGGTCTGCCCATCGCCCGGTCCTTCGTCGAGCTGCACGGCGGCAGCCTGCACCTGGAAAGCACCCTCGGTGCCGGCACCACGGCGGTGCTCCACCTGCCGCTGAGCCGTATCCTGACACCTTTCCGGAATGCCGGGCAGCGCCTTCAATATGCCGCCGAGAACTGAGGCCGCCGCTTTCAGCGCAGGTTGAAGTTCACCGGGATCACGAAGACGAAGCGCTCTTCGTTGCCCTTGTCGGGTACTTCCGGCAGCGGCGAGGCGCGCTCGATCATCGCTGCGACCTCCGTGTCGAGGAGCTTGTAGCCGGAGCTCCTTTCGATGTGATATTCTAGTACGCGCCCGGCACGGTCGATGACAAAATGTAGGATTGCCGTGCCTTCCTGGCGACGCAGGCGCGCCCGGCGCGGATATTCCTTGTGCTTTTCCAGCCAGGCCAGCAGGCGTGCCTCGTAGTCGATGAAGGCGCCCGGTGCGCCGCCGCCACTACGCCCCTCCGAGGTACCAACCGCTGCACGAGCGCCGATCCCCGCTTTGCCGTTGTTGCCTATCTGGTCGGAGACCGCCGGCGCACCCTCCTGCACAGCGACCGCGGTAGCGGTGGCTGCCGCGGCCTCAGAAGCCTCGGGGTCCTGCGAGTCCGCTTCGGCAGTATCCGGCACCTCGGGCTGCGGTGTCTCGTCCTGCCGCAGCGGCTTTGATTTCGGCGTCGGCGGCAGCGCCATGACAGGTTCGGCCAGGGTCTCCTCGACCGGTTCGGTCTCGACTGCCATCGTCTCGGTCGCTTCGCTGGGAACCGGTTCCGTCACCTCGGTCACTGCGGTCTCCGCCGCCGCAGCCACCTCCGCCTCGACAGTTTCCACCGGCGCATAGAGCGGGACCTCTACCGGCGCCGCGGTCGCCGCCGTTATCTCGCTCACCGGGACAGCTTCCGTAATCGCTTCCGGCGGCACCTCGGCGGCTTCGGGGGGAGGCGATTCGGCTGCCACGGCCTCTGCTACCTCGACGCCGCCCACCGCCTCCGGCGCAGCGTCGCTTTCGGGCGAACCCTGCGTGCCACCGGCCAGTGCCAGGCCGACCTCGATGCCGCCGCGCCCGCTCGCCACCGCACCGCCGTCGACCAGCTGGTGGAACACCACCGCCAGGGCAGCATGCAGCAGCAGCGCCGCACCAAGCGCCAGCGACCAGTGCCGGGATCGCGGCCTTGTCAGCTTGGCGCTCATGGCTGCCCCCGCCGGTCCGGCATCGCTTGGGTGAAGAGCTGCAGGCGGCGCACCCCGGCGTCGCGTAGGCGCTCCATCACAGCAACCACCGCCGAGGCCTCGGCAGCACCATCGGCCTTCAGGATGACCGGCAGGTCGGGGCGGCTGGCAACCTGGTCGGCGACAGCCTGCCGCAAGGCGGCTGGATCCAATGGTGTGCCATTCAGCGCCACGCGGCCATCGGCCGCAACCATCACCGTCGCCTCGCGCAACTGTTCGGCGCCGGGCCCGAGGGCCTGGCCGGCCGCCGCCGAGACCGGCGGCTCGACGCTGAAGGGCGCCGCCTGGGTCAGGCGCCCGGCCAGCATGAAGAAGATCAGCAGCAGGAAGACCACGTTGATGAGCGGCAGGATGCCGTCCTCCGAGTCCGCCTTGTGCACGCGCCGTTTGAACTGCATCGCCGCGGCCCTCAGCGCGCCGGGTCGCGCACGAAGGAGACCTGGGTGAGGCCGCTGGCCATCACCTGGTCGAGCAGCCCCACCGCATCCTGCAGGGAGACGCCCTGCGCTGGCTTGATCAGCACGCGCTGGGCCGGATTGCGCGCGGCGTGGTCGGCAAGGCGGGCGAAAAGCTGCGCGCCCGTCAGGCGCTGGCCAGCCAGCCGCAGGCCGTCCGACTGCAGCTCGACCAGCAGCGCGCCCTCCATCGAGCTGCCGCCGAGCGTTGCTGCCGGCGCGTCGACCTTGATCGCGCGCTCGTCGAGAAAGCTGGACGCCAGCATGAAGAAGACCAGCAGAATGAAGACGACGTCGATCAGCGGCGTCAGGCTGATGCGCGCGCGGCGGCGGCGCCCTTGCAGGAAGGGGCTAGTCCGCCGCAGCGAGGCGGAGGCTTGCGCTGTCATGGATTTTCTCCGGCATTGCCGAGAGATCCTGGGTGAAGACCTGGGTTACCAGGTTGTCCATCTCGTGAGCGACGCGTTCGACCCGTCGCTCTAGCCAGTTGCACAGCACCACGACGGGAATGGCGACCGCGAGGCCGACCGCGGTGGTCAGCAGCGCCTCCCAGATGCCGCCCGAGAGGATGGCCGGATCGACCTGGCTGCCGGCCTCCGAAAGCCGTCGAAAGGCTTCGATCATGCCGAGCACGGTGCCGAACAGGCCGAGCAGCGGCGCAATGCCGCCGATCACCTCCAGGGCGCCGAGGTGCGAGCGCAGGCCCTCGATGGCCTCGTTGCCGCTGCGCAGCACTTCTTCGCGGACCACCGCTTCCGGCAGATCGCGGCGCTGGCGGCCGCGGATCGCGCGGGCCACCACATGCGCGACCGGATTTTGCGACCCGACAAGGAGGGCCAGGGCGTCCTCCGCACGGCCGCGGCGCAGCAGCGCAATGGCCTGCGGCGCGCGGCGTCGGTCGCCGAGGTGCGCGGCGCGGAACTGCCAGAGCTTCATAAGCACGATGGTCAAGGCCACCACGGAACAGGCGAGCAGGATCAGCACCACAGGACCGCCGGCATCGAGGAAGGCTCGCAGGCGATCGAGCAGACTGCCGTCCCCGAGCAGGGCGGCGCCCAGGCCGGGATCGGCCGGGGCCAAATCCACAGGGCCGCCCTGCAGGGGCGCTGCGTCGGACAAGGGAGCGTTTTCCACCGTCTCGTTCATGACCTTCGTAAAGTATCCTTCGAGCCGCCGCACCGCCGGGATGCGGCAGCGATCATTTCGTGAAAGGCACCGCGCCGCGCGCTGAAGCGTCGACCAGCCCGAGGCAGCCGGAAGCCCCCTCTGTTGCAGGCTCGCAGTCCAGCACGTCGTTCAAGAGGATCGAACCGATGCCCGCACAGTCGCGCCCCTCGATGTCGAAGACCTTGAGGCTGGTCTTGCCGACGGGCAGCGGCGCCGCCTGCACCGCCAGGCGCTTTGCCACCACGCCGTCGCGGTCGAACATCACGAGGTCGAGCTTCAGGGAGTCGAAGGCCCGGGCAGCGTCGTTCTTCACCACCAGGTAGGCGCGGCAGGCAGCGCCGTTCGGCTCCAGCTTGTTCAACTCGATGGCGACTGCCTCCCCGGCGGCCAGCTCGGCCAGACCGGCCGTCGCCGGCAGCAGGCCGGCGAGGCTGCCCAGCAGCGCTAGGCCGGGCAGCGTCCAACCGGCACGGGTCCTTCGCGATCGATGGACCAGAATCATCCGATCTCCCTGCTCAAAGTCGCACATTCCAGCCATTTCCCGGCTCATCGAGCCCCCGGGACGCTCAATTCGATTGGCCCGGAAGCTGGGATTTTGCGACTGCGAGTCATTTTCATAAAGCCGTTCCTATCATGCTTTGAGCGGGGGCTCCAGAGTCGATTTGGCAACCTCCGGACCGTCCGGCCCGGGCGGCAGGGGTGGGCCGCGCGGATCAATCGGCGGCGCCCTACCGACCGTCACCGCCACTCGATGGTAGCGATACCAAGTTCGTATTGTCGGCGCGCGCCGATTGCCTTAGGCTCCTGATCGAAGGCGCGGAAACTCGCGCCGATAGCCGCGCGGCAACGCAACGCGCAGACTCGAGACAAATAGGGAGGAACTAATGAAGGTCCTGAAACTCGCTGCGGTCGCAGCGGCTACTTCCGTGCTTGGCCTGTCTTCGGCCCTGGCAGCGGACTACACCTTGAGAATCCAGACCCACTACTCACCAGAACAGACCTCAGGCAAGCTGGCGACCCAGTTCGTCGACGACGTGGAGACTATGTCGGGCGGCCGCATCGATATCGAGATGTTCTACTCTTCATCGGTGGTGAAATCGGTCGAGGGCTTCGACGCGGCGGCCAG
>CAYYIV010000076.1:0-10030 GCA_964472095.1 uncultured Pelagibius sp. | reverse complement strand
CCCTCCGCCACATGGATTGACCCCCGGCATCGTCGGGGGTCAATCCATGTTGGGGATGGGGATGCGGCGAAAGAACCCAGGTTCGTGCCGGCGTCAGCAGAACGCTGGCGACGGCCCCTTCTCCCCTTGCACGATCAGTGAACCGGCTTTTTCACTTTCTCCGCAGATCAACGTAAACGAAAGCCCCCAAGGACCTTGGGAATGCTGCACGGAAGGCTAAGTCTTACCTGTAGAGGTCATTGAGAGGGTGCGCACTATGAAATATGCACTTTTGCAGCACTGCATCGGGCCTGCCGGCCTTGCCCTGGCCATCGCCGCGCTTCCTGCCACAGCGGCAGCCCAAACGGAACGCTTCGCGGCGGCAACGGCACAACGTCTCGCGGAACTGCAGATCACCGATTCCGAGGTGCGTTCGATCGACTACAAGATCAAACGGAACATGACCGACAAGGCCGGGCCGCCGATTCGCGGTGCTACGGCTTGGATCCGCCTCAATGGCTGCAGCGGCTGGCTGGTGATCGACATGAACCGTTCCGCGTACGTCAATCAGGCTTATACCCGCGGCGACTGCCGGGTAGAGGATGTCCCCGCCTACTAAGCGGTCCCCGGACACAGTGCAATTTCGTAGCAATTGTGCAGTGGTTCGTCCCGAGCAACCTGGCAACAGCTGCAGGTAGCGCTACTGCGCCGCTGCCGGCCTGTCGACAAGCTTCTCGACCAGCCGCCTGAGTTCGGACGGCGTGGTTTGGCCGGCGACGACCTCATGATAGCCGATGCCCGCGCGCCGCAGCGCCTCCTTCTTGATCGCATCGCGCGCGGCTGCGGTGCCCTGATGGTGTGCCCCGCCCTGGTATTCGATGGCATGCCGAGGCTGGCAGTCCTCGTCCACCAGCAGCAGATCGACCCGTTTGGAGTTGATGCAGCTGTAGGCGTCAGAATCCTTGCTGCGAAGAATTTCGCCTAACGATACCTGCGCCATCACCTGCCAGCCCGGATTGCAGCCGATCACCGCCCGATCCAGTTCCTTGAAGACGCGCGCTTCGCTCTTGTTGAGGAGCGGTTGAATCGTGAATGTCGCGCTCATAACGATCCGCAACTGGTCGGCTGCATCGAGCCGTTTCGGGGGCAACGGATCAGCCTTCACGAACTGCGGTTTGTTTGCGTTGGCTACGCCCTTGCGCTTGCCCTCCCAGCGCCAGCGGTTCCGTTCCCGCCACACCTGTCGCCGCAGCTTGGACAGGAACTGCTCGAGGGACATGCCGGCGAAGACGCCAAGCAGCACGGCGCCAGCCAGCAGGTAAGGGTTGCCGATCAGAGCTAGAATGTCGGGTAGCATGCAGGCAATTTACCGTCGGCGCGTAGAGAAATTGTTAACGGCTCGGTTGCAATGGCAGACGGACAAACAAGCTGTCGCGTTCGCTGGGCAGCAAGGCTAGGCGCCCCTCAATAGAGCTCCTTCGGGAAGGCCATGTAGATCACGTCCTCGACGCGCTGCCAGAAGCTGCGCACGGGCTGGAAGTCGAGCACCTCGTCGCCGGCGACCCAGTGCAGGGTACCGTCGTCGGCCAGCGTGACCTGCCAGGCATTCTCCGGCTGCATATCGCGCTCCAGCGACGCCTTGAGGGCTGCGGCGAGGTCCCGGCTCTCCACCACCACCCCCATCTCGCTGTTGATCCGCCAGGACCGCGGGTCGAGGTTCATCGAGCCGATGAAGACCCGAGCGCCGTCGATCAGCATCGCCTTGGTGTGCAGCCCGATGAACTCGGCTTCTACCGGCGGCGCATCCACCAGAAGCGACTGCACGGCAGCATCGGGACGCATCTCGTAGAGCTCGACCCCCGCTCGCAGCAGATCGCGGCGCCACAGCTTGTAATGGGCGTTCACCGCCGGCACGTCGTGGGAAGCCAGCGAGTTGGTCAGGATGCGGTAGCGCACGCCGCGGGCGATCTCAGCCTCAAGCCACTCGATCGACTGCTGGTCCGGGATGATGTAGGCGTTGGCGATAATGACCTCCTGCTCCGCACTGCCCAACAGCTCGCGGATGGCGGCCGGCATCAGGTGGTTCACGCCGTCCTCGGCGGGGCTGTCGGTATAGACTTGGCTGGCGCCTTCGGCCAGGCTCCGGGACAGCGCGTCGAGAGAGGCGCTCCAGTCTTGCCGCTCGAGGGGCAAGTCTTTCAGCCGCTCCTTCGCCTCGAGCCGGCGGCTGATGACCGCGAAGGCCTCCTTCAGTTCCTCGGCGGTGAATTCGATCTCCAGATGGTGCGCGGGCACGACCAGTTCGCTGTTCCAGAAGCGGTCGAAGACCTCCGAGGCCTGCCGGGCGACCGGCCCGATGCCGAGCGTATCGAGATCGCGAAAGCCGAATTCCGGCTCCAGACCAAAGTATTCGTTGCCGATGTTGCGCCCGCCGATGATGGTCGCGCGGTTGTCGGCGATCATCATCTTGTTGTGCATGCGTTGGTTCGCGCGCTCCAGGTTGACCAGTGACTCGAAGAAGCGCCCGGCCAGGCTGCGCGCGCGCCAGGGATTGAACAGGCGGACCTCGATGTTGGGGTGCGCATCGATGGCAGCCGCCGACTCGTCGCGGATCTTCGGCACGGTGGCATCCGCCAACATGGTGGAGAGGTCATCGACGATCAGGCGTACCCTCACGCCGCGGTCGGCGGCCATAACCAGATGCTTCATGAGGAGCGTGCCGCTCTCGTCGGCCCACCACAGGTAGTACTGCAGGTCGAGGGAATGCTCGGCCGAGTCGATGAGCGCCAGGCGCCAGTGCAGGCTTTCGATATTTGCTTCGAGCAGGTGGAACCCGGAGTGCCCCGGGGCCATCCGCGCCTCCAGCCCGGCCTCGACCGCGGCCAGGGGGCCGCCGGGCTGCGGCGCCAGGGCATGCCCCGGCGCGCCCTTGGGCAGCTCCTCCGGCAGTGTCGCGCAGGCGACGAGGAAGAGCGCGAACGCGAAGGCCGACAGGATTCGGATCATGACCGGATGCCCCCCAAGGATCAGCCCTTCAGCCCCCGAAGGAATGAATTTCGGGCTAAGCGGGCCTCAAGGCAACCCCGGAAACAGCACGGACGGAAGCCCAGGCCGCTTTAATGACACTTGGGGCACCCGACCGTTCTTGCGATTTTTCGCAGTGCAGCAAGGCGGTCGGTCGCTGCCGGCGACCAGCTCTATTTCATCAGTCAGCGAGGAACCATGGACGCCGCCCGATCGGAGAACGCGACTGAGAGGCTCGAGCGCGAGCGCGACTTCCACAATGCGCGCTTCGAACACGACGACCGCGAAGCGCAGCTGAAGTACTACGACGCCATTGCCGACTGCTTCCGCGACTATTGGGCGCGGGTGGGGCAGCTGTCGGTGGGTGCCGACATTCTCGAGTACGGCTGCGCTTACGGCGACAATGCGATGCGGCTCGCCGCCAAGGCGCGCTCGGCAACCGGCATCGACATCTCCGACGTCGCCATCGAGAGAGGCCGCGTGTGGGCCCGGCAGAAGGGCCTCGCCAACGTCCGTCTCGAAGCGATGAACGCCGAGGCCATGACCTTCCCCGACAACAGTTTCGACCTCGTCTTCGGCAGCGGCATCATCCATCACCTCGACATCGACCTGGCCTTCAGCGAGATCGCGCGGGTGCTGCGCCCGGGCGGGCGTGCGGTCTTCGTCGAGCCCTTGGGGCTCAATCCCCTCATCGAGATTTACCGCCGCCTCACGCCGGGTGCGCGCACGCCCGACGAGCACCCGCTGCTGCGGCGCGACTTCCGCAGCTTCGACGCTGCCTTTGGCGCCACGACCTGCAGGTTCTACGGCCTTACCACCCTGGCCGCCGTCCCGTTCCGCCGCACGGCCGCGAAGGCGCCGCTCTTCGCCATGACGCGGGCGCTGGATCGGGCGCTTTTCGCGCTGCCCGCCGTCAAGTGGTGGGCCTGGTACAGCCTGATGGAGGCCGAGGCCGCCTAGCGGCCCCTCCGTCAATTCTCCGGAGCGTGCGCCAGGCCGATCAGCATGGTGACGCGGCCGGTCTCATCCTGCAGCGGCGCCAGGATCACCTCGTAGTTCACATGGTCGCGACCCTGCCAGCGCAGGGTTTCGTAGCGCACCCAGATCTTGCCGGCGGCGGCGTCGCGGTACTGCCGCCAAAGCACCCGATAGGCCGCGCGGTCGGAAAACATATCGCTGAGTTTGCGGCCGGTGTGCTCGCCCTCGATATCCACGATCGCGGTGCCGACGAGCCGGAAGCGGAAGTCCAGCTCGCCCTCCTCGACCTCCAGGACATCGACCATGAAGACGTAGGGCAGCAGCCGCGGAATCTCTTCGGGGGAGATGTCGGCGCGGGTGGGAAAGCTGCTGTCGCTTGCGGAATCCGGGCACTTGTCGTGCCAATAGAGCAGGAATTCCCGGCCTAGGGGCGAGAGCGGCGCGTCGGCCTCGAGCTTGGCCCGGGCATCGGTACGACGCATGCTGCCATCTCTGCCTTCAGGCACGACGACCGCCCGTATCCCGGCGCCCCAAGTGGTGCCGAGCCGTCATGGGCCGGCTTGCGTGGTCAGGAAGCAATGCAGAATCTGGGCAACCGCGCCGTCGTCGTTCTCCAACGGCAGCTCGACGACCGTGAAGCGCCGATGCTCGAGCCCCGGCCGGCCGATGTTGCCCGCCAGGAAACCGATCAGCCGCCCGTCCCGGATCTGCTCGAAGTGCTGCAGCACGCCGTCGGGCACGGCGGCCGGTATGGCCTCGGAAAGCCGCTTGCCGGTCAAGTCCACCCCCATCAGCTCGGCCGCGCTGGAGCCGAAGATGCGAAAGCGGAGATCGGCGTCTTCCGACACCAGGTCCGACAGGGCCACGTTGCGGTGCCAGCCGATAAAATCCTCGATCCCGAAATCTTTCCATCGCGGCAGCGCCTGGCCCCGCCGCTTGACCTGCCAGAGCGCAACCACGGGCGCCAGGCCGCCAAAGCACGAGGGATCCGCCTCGCTGCGAAAGCGGCGAAAGTGCAATGCGCCATGCGGCGTCTTCACCAGCTTGTCGAAGACCAGCGGCGAGCCGGAACGGCCCGATCTCAGCGGCGTGTGCGATGTCACCTGTCACTCCACGCGATCTAGCGACTTGATTATCTTTAGCTAATCAAAATATCAGCAGGAACGCTCGGCAAATGCAAGTGCCCTCGCGAGGGTCGCCTGACGCCGGGCGTCGCGCCAAGACTATTGGGCGGCGCGAACGAAACGGCCCGCCGCGCCGAAGCGCACAAAGGTGAATCCGGCAGATTCCAGCCGGGTCCGGTGGGAAGAACCTTTAAAAGCGGCCCTCGCCTCCCCTAGACTTCCGCCCGTTCGGCAAGGCCACCGGGTTCGCTGTGGCGGCGCCTCTACAGGAGCAGGCATGAAACCGACGTTGCATTTCAGCCGCGCGGAGTTTGCAGCGCGAGTCGAGAGGGCCCGCCAGGCCATGGAGAAGGCGGGCATCGAGGTCCTGATCGTCAGCGACCCTTCCAACATGGCCTGGCTGACCGGCTACGACGGCTGGTCGTTCTACGTCCATCAGGCGGTGGTGCTGCCGGTCGACGGCGACCCACTGTGGTTCGGCCGCTCGCAGGACGCCAACGGCGCCAAGCGCACGGTATGGATGGCCGCAGAGCAGATCGAGAGCTATCCCGATCACTACGTGCAGTCGACCGAACGCCACCCGATGCAGGTGCTGGCCGAGATCATCGAGCGCCGCGGCTGGGGCAAGCGGCGCATCGCCGTCGAGATGGACAACTACTACTTCAGCGCCATGGCCTTCGCGGTGCTGCAGGAGCGCCTGCCCAACGCCACCTTCCGGGACGCCACCTACCTGGTGAACTGGCAGCGCGCGGTGAAGTCGCCGCAGGAGCTCGACTACATGGAAAAGGCGGCACGCATCGTCGAGCGCATGCACGCGCGCATCTTCGAGACCATCGAACCCGGCCTGCGCAAGAATGCCCTGGTGGCGGAGATCCTCCATGCCGGCGCCCTCGGCACCGAGGAGGCAGGCGGCGACTACGCGGCCATCGTCCCTCTGCTGCCATCGGGCCCCGATGCCGCCGCTCCGCACCTGACCTGGGACGACCGCCCCCTGAAGTCGGGCGAAGGCACCTTTTTCGAGATCGCCGGCTGCTACCGCCGCTACCACTGTCCGCTGTCGCGCACGGTCTTCCTCGGCAAGCCGCCGGCGCATTTCATGGAGGCCGAGAAGGCCGTCATGGAGGGCATGGAGGCGGGCCTCGCCGAAGCGCGCCCGGGGCGCACCTGCGAGGATATCGCCAAGTCCTTCTTCGCCGTGCTGGCGCGCTACGGTATCGCCAAGGACAACCGCACCGGCTACTCCATCGGGCTCAGCTACCCGCCGGACTGGGGCGAGCGCACCATGAGCCTGCGCAGCGGCGACACCACCGAACTGCAGCCCGGCATGACCTTCCACTTCATGTCCGGCCTGTGGCTCGACGACTGGGGCTTCGAGACCACCGAAAGCATCGTCATCACCGAGACCGGCGCCCGCTGCCTCGCCACGGTGCCGCGCAAGCTTTTCGTCAAGGACTAGGCCAGCCTATGGCAGTCAATCCGATCTCCTGCGGCCTCGATTTCGACCAGGACGGCGTGCAGCACGGCCACCTGAAGCTGCCCTACTCGCGCGACGATTCCGCTTGGGGGGCCATCCTCATCCCGGTCACGGTGATCCGCAACGGCGACGGGCCGACGGCCCTCTTCACCGGCGGCAACCACGGTGACGAGTACGAGGGGCCGATCTCGATCCTCGACCTCGCCCGCAACCTGGAGCCGTCCGAGATCACCGGCCGCGTCATCCTGCTGCCGATGATGAACTACCCGGCGGTGCGCGGCGGCCGCCGCACCTCGCCGATCGACAGCGGCAACCTCAACCGCCTGTTCCCGGGCAAGCCGGACGGCACCATCACCCAGAAGATCGCCGACTACGTCACCACGGCCCTGCTGCCCCTGGCCGACGTCGTCGTCGACCTTCATTCCGGCGGCAAGACCCTGGAGTTCGTGCCCTACGCCGCCTGCCACCGCCTGCCCCAGGACCCCGACCTGGAGGCCCGCTGCGCCGCCGCCATGCAGGCCTTCAACGCGCCCTACTCCATGGTGATGCTGGAGCTCGACGCCATCGGCATGTTCGACACCGAGGCGGAGAACAGGGGCAAGACCTTCGTGACCACCGAGCTCGGCGGCGGCGGCAGCACCACGCCGCACACCGTGGCGGTCGCCAAGCGCGGCCTGCGCAACGTGCTGCACCACGCTGGCATCCTGCCCGGTGAAGTGGCGATGCAGCCGAGCGTGCAGCTCGATATGCCGGACGCGCGCTGCTTCGTCACCTCGGAGCATTCCGGGGTCCTGGAGTTCATGGTCGATCTGGGGGAGAGCGTCGCCGAGGGCGATCTCATCGCCCGGGTCTACGACCTCGAACGCAGCGGCTGGCGCCCGGTCGAGTACACCGCCTATCGCGATGGCATGGTCGCCGGCCGGCACTACCCTGGCCTGGTGCAGAGCGGCGACACCCTGGCGGTGATCGCGGTTCAAGCGGAGTGAGGGCGGCAGGAGAGCTGGCGCGTCTTCGGAGCACTTTGCCTCGCCCTTCGAGACGGCCCCTCGGGGCCTCCTCAGGGTGAGGCAGTACTAAGACCTCATGGTGAGGAGCGCCGCAGGCGCGTCTCGAACCATGGCCGCTACTCCGCCGCCGAGACCGTCTTGTGGTGTTTCTCGCGCGCCTCGGCCTCGCGCTGGGCCTTGGCGACGGCGGCCTGGGCGGCCTCGGTGTGGGCGAACATCTCCAGGTGCTCGTCCTCGCCGTGGTCCGTCACCGGGGTCAGTGCGAGGTCGGTATAGGATTGCGTCGCCGAATCGCGCTTGATGCGCTGGCACTTGACCCAGAGCCTGAGGGCGAACCAGGCGAAGGGGCCGTAGGTCGTGACCATCTCCACGAGCCGGCGCGGATAGAACACGACAGGCGATTCCAGCGGCCGGCCGGAGCGGCGGTGCGTTCTCACCTTGCGGCGGAAATAGCCGCCCTGCAGCGGGTGCACCTTCTCGTAGCGGATGCAGCCGGCGAACTGCAGGGCGTGGGCCCAGATGCGCTCCGGCTTGTTGCCGCTGACCACCATGCGCTTCATCAGCGTTTCCAGGTGGTCCTCGGAATAGTAGAGCTCCCAGGCCTTGTTGTAGATGCCCTGCCACTCCGCCTTGCTCATCAGCGAATGGCCGGTGCAGACGTGCTCCAGGTCGTAGATGTTCATGTCGGGGTCCATGGCGACGCCCTTGAGGGTGAGGGTCTTGTGGTCCTCCGAGCCCGGCAGCGGCGTCAGGCAGAAGAACTCCAGGATGTCGATGGGCAGCTCGCGTTTGATGACCTCGATGTCGTGGGCGATCTTCTCCGGTGTGTCGGCCGGGAAGCCCAGGATGTAGCCGGCGTAGGTCAGGATCTGCTGATCGCGCCAGGCCTGCAGCATGGCGCGGTACTCGGTGATGCGGTTCTGCCGCTTCTTGGCGGCCAGCAGGTTGTCGGGGTTGATGTTCTCCAGCCCGATGAAGACCCGCGCCACCCCGGCGCGCTTGGCCTTGGGGATGAAGTTCTCGATCTTGTGGCAGAGGGTGTCGACCTGGATGATGATGGAGAACGGCAGCCCGGTCTCCTCGCGCAGGTCGCCGAGGCGGTCGAAGATCGCCTCCCAGTTCTTGTTGCGGGCGAAGTTGTCGTCGGTGATGAAGAAGCGGCAGATGCCCTGGGCGATGTTGGCGCGCACCAGGCGCTCCACGTCGTCGGCCTCGCGGAAGCGCGACTTGCGGCCCTGCACGTTGATGATGGTGCAGAAACTGCACTGGAAGGGACAGCCGCGCCCGGCGTCGAAGCAGGCGACCGAGCCGCCGTAGCGCCTGACCATGCTCTCCGGCAGGTAGGGCGTCGGCTGGTCGTTCAGCCCCGGCAGGTCGTTCATGTAGTTGTAGACCGGCTTCAGCGCGCCCTGCAGGGCATCGCGGTAGAACTCGTGCAGGCGCCCCTCGCCCTCCCCGGCGTAGAGCGTGATGCCGAGGTCGAGTGCCTCCTGCAGGTCGGGCGGCAGCTTCGGCAGCATGGCCAGGCAGCCGCTCGGGTGGAAGCCGCCGATGGCGACCTGCAGGCCGGCGGCGCGGAACTGGCGCGCGAGGTCCATGGCGCGCGGGAACTGGTTGGACTGCACGCCGACCAGGCAGACGATGCCGGTGGTGCCCGGCGCCTGCAGCCTGGCGATGATGTCTTTGACCGGGATGACGGTGTTGGTCTCGTCGTAACCGTTCAGCACCACCTCGACATCAGCGCCGAGCAGCTTGCGGTCGACGACGTCGAGGGTGATGCCGTAGAGGCTGGACAGCGTGTTGGAGGGCACCCAGGCCTTGGCCCACTGGATGACGTAGCCGTCGTCGTCGTAGTGCGACGGCTTGATCAGCTCGATGGCGAAACGCTGCTTCTTCTGCCCGCTGGCCGTCATGGACGTCCCCCCAGAAAGGGCATAATCATCAAGACTAGGGGGATTCGACGCGGGAATACAGGAAAAATGCGGAAGCGCCGAAGTGGCTGCCCATGGTTCGAGACGGCGCTTTCGCGCCTCCTCACCATGAGGTCCTAGTACTGCCTCACCCTGAGGGTGAGGTCTTGGTGTTGCCTCACCCTGAGGAGCGCTGCGCAGCAGCGCGTCTCGAAGGGCGAGGCAACGGGCAACGAGCGACCGCGCGCCCTGCCCTACACCTGCGTCAGGGGACCATAGGTCTCCGGCCGGCGGTCGCGGAAGAACTGCCAGAGATTGCGCACCTCGCGCACCTTGTCCATGTCCATGTCGGCGGTGACCAGCTCGTCCTTGTCCTCGCTGGCCTCCACCAGGAACTCGCCGCGCGGGCTGACCGTGTCGCCGTCGTGCGGTGAAATGAAGTAGACCTCGGCCCCGGCCGGCGACGGCGTCTCGCCGGTCATCTTCAAGAGCGCTAGAACAAAACACTATGAACGTTCAACAAGCGCAATCGAC
>CAYYIV010000075.1:0-10996 GCA_964472095.1 uncultured Pelagibius sp. | reverse complement strand
ATCCCAGCACATTCAAAAGACGGTCCTCACGCAAGCGCGTTTCCACACGGCCTCGACCTGGAGCGGACCTTTGTCAGCCGGCCGATGCGGCGGTGAAAATCGCCAATTGAGCGTCGAAAGCCCGCTTGAAGGCCGGCCGCGCCTCGCCGCGGGTGACATAGGCGGAGAGGTTCGGATTTTCGTCTAGTATACTCGATCCTAGCAACCTGCGCAGGACCGTCACCATCAGCAGGTCACCGGCGCTGAATGCGCCATCGAGCCAGTCGGCGTCGCCAAGGCGACTGGAAAGGTCGCCCAGCCGTTGCCGGATACTGTCCTCGAGGACACGCAGGCGCTGCTCGTACCACGGCTCGTCGCGCTCGAGAATCTTGGCGAGGTCGCGGTCGAAGATCGGCGGCTCCACCGTGTTGAGTGCGGCAAACATCCATGTGATCGCGCGCGCCCGGGCATTCGCATCGTCCGGCAGCAGGCCCGCATGGTGCTCCGCGATATGGAACTCGATCGCCCCCGACTCGAAGAGGGCGAGATCGCCTTCTTCATAGGTCGGAATTTGCCCGAAAGGATGAAGCGCACGATGCGCGGGTTTCTTCATCGCTTTAAACGAAACAAGACGAACGTCGTAAGGCTGGCCCACTTCTTCAAGCGCCCAGCGGACGCGCATGTCACGCGCCAGTCCCTTGCCGCGATCGGGCGACTGTTCAAAGGCGGTAATGGTGGGGGTCATTGGAAGGCTCCGGGTGATCACACGACTCCGTCGTGCGTCACGTCATTGATTGCGAAGGCATTTCTCAAGGTGAGATCTTCTTTTTTCAGAGTTCTGCCGTAACCCGGATCTCAGGCGATCAAGGTCAAAAGCTGTGATGGTGACGCGAGGTATCCGGCTACTGGTTGATTTCGGGCTCCACGAGCTTTGCGAGTTTGTGCAGGGACTGCTGCCACCCAAGGTAACAGGCCTCTGGCGGGATCACGTCCGGCACGCCTTCCTGTTCGATATTCACTTCGGTGCCCACCGAAACGGCCTTCAGGGTCACGGTGACACGCATCTCGCCTGGCAAGTTCGGGTCATCGAACGTGTCCGTGTAGACAAGGCGCTCTCCCGGCACGAGTTCGAGATAGGTGCCGCCAAAGGAGTGGCCCTTGCCCGTCGTGAAGTTCCGGAAGGACATTCTGTGGCGGCCGCCCACTTTCGCGTCCAGCTCGTGGACCGTGCAGAGGAACCCGTAAGGCGGGAGCCAGCTCGCCACGGCGTCGCTCTCCAGAAAGGCGCGATACACCTTGTCTGGCTTGGTAGCGATGACTCGGTGGAGGCGGATTGTATTGGGCATGCTCTTTTCCTCTTGGTCTTCTTTCATGGCTGACGTTCAGTCTCTTCCGCATTGAAAAGCGCCCTCAGATACCGGGTGAGATGCTCGATGCTGTCAGCGGCAATCTCCGCGCTGCACTTTGCCTTGGCGAGGATGAACGCACCCTGGAGAACGGCCTGGGTGTGAAGCGAAAGCGACTTGGCGGTCCAATCCGGCGAAATGCGCCGATCCCGCATCGCCGCTTCGATATCAGCTTCCAGCGTCTCGGCATGGTCACTGATGCTGCGGTCACAGGCATCGCGAATGGCCGGACTGGTTTCGTAGGTTTCCTGCACCATGGTGCCGACGAGACAGGTGAACTCGGGCACGCCGCCTTGCAGCAGTGCCTTGCGGAAGGCGACATAGCCGAGGACACGATCGAGCGGATCGGCATGGTCGTGATACGGAGCTTCGGCAAACAGCGCAGCGGTCGTCTCCGACCAATGCTCCGCGGCCGCGACGCCGAGCTCGTTCTTGCTCTTGAAGTGATGGAAGAACGCACCCTTGGTGACGCCGGCAGCCGCGCACAATTCGTCGACCGTGGTCGCCGAATAGCCCTTAATCCGGATTACGGACAGGGCGGCGTCCAAAAGCTTCAGCTTTGCGTCTGGTTTTGCAGCGGCTTTAGGCATGCCAGCCTCCATGAATGCCGGTACATACCAACTGGTTGGTATGTTGTCAAGTGGCTGAATCCTCCCAGATTCGGTGACTGACCGTCCGCTCAGTCCGCGACGCTGACCTTGGGTGGAGGGCAGAGCGTGTCCGCTCTGCGCCAGCGATCACAGGTCGATCTGTTCAGCTATGGCGAGGGCATCGTCGATCTCGAGGCGCGTGCGTATCGCCCAGACTTGCTTCGGCTGGAGTGCCGGGCGGCGCATCGCAAAGCCAAATGCCCGCTAGTCTGCCTGCGATGCCGGAACATCAGCCGTCCCGATCGGTTCCTGCCGGGTGGAGGCTGAGCGGGCCTGTGCTTTCCACTTGTGGCGACGGGTAAGATGCTGGTCCGCCAGCACGCCGATCAAGATCACAGAGCCCATTACCGCGAAATTGAGAGAACTCGGAATGCCGAGCAGGTTTACCAGGTTCTGCAGCACCTGCAGCAGGACTGTGCCGAGCACCACGCCGAGGATGGACCCTTCTCCCCCACGCAGCGAACATCCGCCCAGCACGGCGGCCGCGATCGCGTAGAGCTCGTAAAAGTTGCCATGCGACGACGGCGATATGGAGCGTGTGTACATGGCGATGAAAATGGCGGCGACCGCTGTCAGGCCACAGCATATGATGTAGGCGGCAATGGTAATGCGTGTGGTATTGATGCCGCTGTAACGGGCAGCCTCCTCGTTCTTGCCGACGGCGAAGAGATGCCGGCCGAAGACGGAGCGATGCAGCACCAGCGCCATGCCGCCGCCGAGCACCGCGAACATGATCAGGCTATGGGGTACGCCGTAGAAGCGACCCGCCACCAGCCATTCCAGCCATGGAAAGCTGGCGCCGAAGGGGAACCCGGCCGTGGCGTCCTCGGTGTAGTAGCGGGCAATGCCGCGATAGACGAGCAATCCACACAGGGTGACCACGAATGGCTGCAGCCCCATGCGGGTGACGAGGAAGCCATGCACCAGGCCCATCACGCAGCCGAGCGCAATGACAAGGGCCATTGCCGCCGGCCAGGGCATGGAGCCGCCGGCGACGAGATCGACGAAGACGACGCCGAGCAGGGCGATGATGGAGCCGACGGACAGTTCGATGCCCCCCGAGACGATGACGAAGGCCTGGCCGAGCGCGAAGATGCCGAACAGGCCGATCAGATTCGCCGTATTGGAGAGATTCACCGGCGACAGGAAGCGCGGATTGATGAGCGCAACCACCGTGCCGATGACCAGGATGAGGACGAGCAGCCCCAGATCCTTTCGCTTCATTCCCCAGCTCCCGTCTCAGTTCAGGGCACGGCCGACGGCGAGCGAGAGGATGTTCTCTTCGCTGAACCGCTCCCGCGCGAGGAATCCTGCTATCGCCCCCTCGTGCATGACAGCGATCCGGTCGCTGACGCCAATCACTTCTTCCATGTCGCTCGAGATCATCAGTATGGCCGCGCCGCCGTCGGAAAGCGATCGCATCAGCGTGTAGATCTCCTGCTTCGCCCCGACATCGACCCCGCGCGTCGGCTCGTCGAAAACCAGCACGCGCGGTGCCATTGAGAGCCACTTCGCCAGCACCACCTTCTGCTGATTGCCGCCCGAGAGCGACAACGCCGGCAGCTTTGTGTCCGGGCAGCGAATGGAGAGTTGGTCCCGCCAGTGTCGCGCCAGCCTCGCCTCCTCGGCGGGACGGAACAGGCCGTAGGAAGCGAGGCTGTGCAAGCTTGCGAGGCTGATGTTCTCGCTCACCGAGAAATCCAGTACGAGACCGGAGCGCTTGCGATCCTCCGGCACGAGATAGAGACCCTTCTCGATCGCGTCCTTCGGATCGCGGATCACGACGGCCTCACCGGCGATCCGAATAGCACCTGAAAGGGGCGGTTCAATGCCGAACACGGCGCGCGCGAGTTCCGTGCGGCCGGAGCCGACAAGGCCGGCCATTCCGAGGATCTCGCCCTGTCTGACATCAAGCGAGACGCTGCGCTCGGGGCGCCCGGCCGTGCGTAGGTCGACAATTTCGAGCATCCTGTCGCCCGGTGGTGCCGCCGGCGCAGTGTAGAGACCGCGCAGATCGCGCCCGATCATATGGCGGATCATCGTCTCTGGCGTGATCTTCTCACGACGAAGCTCGGCGACGACCCGGCCGTCGCGCATCACCACCACGCGGTCGGCGCAGCGTTCCACTTCACCCAGCCGGTGGGAGATGAAGATGACGCCGACGCCGCTCGCCTTGAGGTTTGCAACAACAAGCAGCAGGCGCTCCGTCTCCGTCACCGTCAAGCTCGACGTTGGCTCGTCCAGGATGACGATGCGCGCGTCAAGCGACAGCGCCTTAGCGATCTCGACCAGTTGCATCTGCGCCAGCGTCAGCCTTGCAACCGGCGCATCTGGGCCGAAGTCGGCACCGAGCTTCGCAAGCAGCGGCTCCGCCAGCTCCCGCAGCCGCCTCCTGTCCACCAGTGGCAGGAGTCTGCCGGTCCTGGGTTCGCGGCCGATCATGATGTTTTCGGCAACCGACAGGTTCTCGAAGAGGTTGAGCTCCTGATGGACAAACGCGATGCCGCCGGCGAGGGCTTCGGGCACCGTAAGACGTGGCATTTGCATCCCATTGAGGCTGATCGTCCCGGAGCTTGGCGCCGCCACTCCGCCCAGTATCTTCATCAGCGTGGACTTGCCCGCACCGTTCTCCCCGACGAGCCCCAATACCTCGGCCGGCGAAACGGACAGGTCCACCTCCTGCAACGCCACAACGCCCGGATAGTGCTTGGTGATGCTCTTAAGGGCGAAGAGTGGTTCAGCCATGGAACAGTCCGCAGTCGCCGCTGAGAGGCAAGGTCGCGATCGTCGAGAGGTGACCTCGAAGGCGGCAGGGTCGGCAGGGAGGTCTACGGCCCTGCCGCCACGAGGCGTCAGCTGCCGATTCGCGCCTTCAGCTCCGCCTCGAAGGCATCGACGTTGGACTGGTCGATGATCTTCGTCGGGACGATCACAAGCTTATCCATCGGGACCTCCGACTTGTCGCCTTCCAGATAGGCGGCCATCAGCTTCATGCCCTGGTAGCCCCATTCAAACGGCTGCTGGACGACGGTGCCGGTGATCGTGCCCTCGCGAACGCCGCCGAGCGTGATCGGGTCTTCGTCGAAGGCGACGACGACGATCTCACCGAGCTTGCCGGACTCCTTCAGCACTTCATAGATGCGCGGCGGATTGTAGGAGTAGAAACCAACCATGCAATCGATGTCGGGATTAGCAGCGAGCGCATCCTCGACATTGCGTTTGGCGCGGGTCATGTCGATGTCGTCGCCGCGCACGTCAATCAGCTCGACGTTGGAGCCGGCGATCACCTCCTTCATGCCTTCGATGCGCTCTCGCGCGTTGTCGGCGCCCGGCAGGCCGACGAAGCCGATGCACTTGCCGCCATTGGGCAGCGCCTTCAGGGCGATCTCGCCCGCCTGGCGTCCGGCGTCGGTGTTGGACGAGCCGATATAGGCGATGCGGTTGGTATCGGGCGCGTCGCTGTCGGTGGTGAAGAGCGGAACCTGACCGCCGACGCGATTGAGGGCGGTGGTCGATGTCTTCGGGTCGACCGCGCTGACCATGATGGCCGAGACGCCGGCCGCCACCAGGTCGTCCATCAGGCGCTGCTGCACGGCGGCCGCGGCCTGCTCGGGGTACTTGAACTGAAGATCGTAGTCGGGTAGTTCGCCCTGGGCTTTCTTCACGCCGGCCTCCGCGAGCTTCCAAAAGTCGGAGGCCCCATTGACGACAAATGCGAGCGTTTTCTTGTCCTGCGCGAGCGCGCCAGTGGAAGCGAGACTGAGCGCAACCAGCAGCGCCGATGCGGTAGTGCCGAATTTCATGGTCGTTTCCTCCAGTGTTCTACTGGGCCGATGCACGGGCCCGTTCGCCGGCGCAGCACGCCGGCACCTCGGATCTCCACGGTTGCCTCTGGCGGCCGTGGTAAGGTGCGGTGGGTTCTTTCGCTATTGCGCGATGCAGGTCTCGACGTTTTCCTGCGTGCACTCGTCGAGACCGGTGAAGATGACCGGATCGACCGCCTTGCCCTCGATCAGGTCGATCATCACCGAGGGGGCGCGGTAGCCCATCTCGAACGGACGCTGACCCACCTGGACGTGGCTCCTGCCTGCCGCGAGCGCCTTGATCTGCGGCGGCAGCGTGTCGCCGGCGACAATGACCAGATCAGTCGATTTCAGCTTGTCCATAACCTGGTCGGTGACCTGGCTATAGGCCTGCGGGGCGAATTGAGCCCAGCCGCCCTCGAGCACGAAGGCATCGAGATCGGGTTTGGCTGTGAAGGTATCAGCCATCTGCTGGTTCGCGAGGTCGGCCTGGTCGTTGGTGTAGAGTGGGCAGCCGCTGGCCTCCGACCAGCCGTTCTGACCCGTCAGTCGGTCGACGCCTTCTGCGCCGGCCAGCGTGTCCCGCGTACCGGCAGCGCGGGCGTTGATGTTGTCTGCCGCGACGTTGCCGAGCTGCAGGCAGATGGTGCCGCCATCTGGCTTGAGCTTTTGCAGGTACTCGGCGAACTTGACGCCCATCAGATAGTTGTCTGTGCCGAGATAGGTGGCCCGCAGATCGGCGTCCTCTTTGGCCAGATCGGCGTCGATGGTCATGACCGGGATGCTAGGCTTCTTGTCGCGCAGCAGGCGCGCCATCAAGGGCGCGTTGGACGGCGAGATGGCGATCGCGGCGACGTCGGGTCGCGTCAGTAGATCTTCGACGATCTGCACTTCCCCAATCTCGTCGGCACTCGATGCCGGACCGGTGTAGAAACACTTGTAGCCGGAACCGGCATTCTCGCTGTTCCATTTCTGGCAGCCGAGATTGATCTGCTCGAAGAACGGATTGTCGAGTCCCTTGACGACGATGGCGAGGATTTTGTCCTGCGCCGTCGCGGTTCCGCAGAGGAGCCCAACCACTGCTCCGGCCAAGAGGCCGGTCTTGATGCTTCTCATCGCTTCCTCCCTTTCAGAATGCGCGCTTTGCGCGCTTTGTTTGCGGACGCCTGTCGCTTGCGGCCGCTGCTCAACCCGGGTACCAGATCTTCCTCGGCTCGTCCGCCGGACGCTGATAGCGCCAGGAAGATTCGATCAATGCCTCGAGGTCATAGGCTGGCCTCCAATCGAGTTCTGCCTTGGCCCGGCTGTTGTCCATCCAGTTGCTGAAATAGGGGCCACGTATCTCCTTGGCCGGAAGCCCGCGCGTTCTGGCGAGATAGTCCGCCACCGCCGCATAGTTCACCGGCTCGTCCATGCAGATGTTGTAAAGACGCTGCCGGGCCGCTCCCGCCCGCAGCGCGATCACGATCGCCTCGACGAGGTCGTCCACGTGCACAAAGTTGCGTCTGACCGGTGCGCCATCCTCGTCCAGCAGCAATGGAACAGCCCCGGCCTGCCGGCATTTCGCCGCCTCCTCGGCGCCCACCAACTCCTTCCAGTCCGGTCCGCCGAAGACGTCGTCGCCGAAGGAGAGACTGTACCGGAAGTCGTCCTTTTCCATGATCCAGGGTGCCCGCAGACAGCACCAGTCGATGCCGTACTGCAGCCCGACCTGCTGCAGCATCACCTCTTCAAGCACCTTCGAGAGGGCATAGCAGCCCGGGTAGGCACGGTGCGCCGTCTCCTCGGTCACCGGCCCATCGTGGCGGACGAAGAAATGGCCGACCGCGGCATCGCCCCCGACCAGCAGGAAGCGCTCGGCGGTGCGACTTTTCCGGAATTCCTCCAGCAGCCAAAACAACCCCTTCACGGCCACGTCCATTATGCTTTCCGAAGTCTCCTTGCAGGTGGCCAGGTGGACGACATGAGTGATGCCGGAAAGCGCCTCACGACAGGTCTGGCGGTCCCCCACCGACCCCCGTATGGCAAAAAGGCGCGGCGATTCCTCGATGCGCCGGTTGTGCGTGAGCGCGCGAAACTCCACCCAGGACAGAGTTTCGTCCCGCAGAACCCGGCGGATCAGCGCCTGCCCGACCTTGCCGGTCGCTCCCGTCACCAGAACACGCATGCCTGCGCATTTCCTCCCATCGCAAACCATAGACACAGCCTTAGATGGCAGTCAATATATTGTCTGATAATACATACAATAGAGATTTTTCAGGCTATTGACCGGCCAGCGGATCGGTCGCACAGTTCGGCCAACTCGGGAGGAGGGGGTATTGAGCGCTCTAACGCTCGAAGGGATTTCCAAGCACTTCGGGGCCATTCAGGCGCTCGAGGATGTGTCGTTGTCGCTGTCGCCTGGCGAGGTGCTGGGCCTGATGGGCGACAACGGTGCCGGCAAATCGACCCTGGTCAAGATTATCGCCGGCAACTACCGGCCATCCGACGGACGCCTGTTCATCGCCGGCGAGCGAAAGGATTTCCACCGCCCGGTCGAAGCGCGCGAGAGCGGGATCGAGATCGTTTATCAGGATCTGGCGCTTTGCGACAACCTGACAGCGGCAGTCAACGTCTTTCTTGGGCGCGAACTGACCCGCTCCTTCGGGCCGATACGCATCATGCACTACAGTGCCATGAACGCGATTGCTGCGAAGCTCTTCAAGGAACTGAAATCAGAGACGCGGCCGAAGGATCTCGTCCGAGACATGTCCGGAGGCCAGCGGCAGGCGGTGGCGATCGCCCGCACCAGGCTCGCCAAGGCGAAGATCGTGCTGATGGACGAACCGACCGCTGCCATCTCCGTGCGCCAAGTTGCCGAGGTGCTCAATCTCATTCTGGAGCTCAAGCGACAGCAGATCGCGGTCATCCTCATCAGCCACCGCATGCCTGACGTCTTTGCCGTTGCCGACCGCATCAGCGTTCTGAGGCGCGGCAGGAAGGTTGCCGACAAGTCCACGGCCGACACCAGTCCGGAGGAGATCACCGGCCTGATCACCGGCGCGATCGACGCGGCGTGAGGAAAGAAATGACGACCGAAAACGAATCCAAAGGCTTCGCCAGCCTCGATGAGGTGATCGGCTGGCAGACACAGTCCCCACTCGGACGGATTCTGAGCAAGCAGTCCTTCTGGGTGTTCATCGCTGCCGTGATCGCCTGCATTGCTCTGTCGCTGGCTACCGACAGCTTCGCGAGCTCCCAGAATCTTTTCAATGTCACCCGCAACTTCGCCTTCGTGGCCATCGTCGCACTCGGCATGACCATCGTCATCATCTCCGGTGGCATCGACCTCTCGGTCGGCTCGACCCTCTGCCTGTCGGCGATGGTGCTCGCCATCCTGATGAACGGCGGCAGTCCGCTGTGGCTGGCTGCACCCGTAGCGATCGGCGCCGCTCTCGTTGTCGGTCTGGTCAACGGACTTCTGATCGCATACCTGCGCATCCCGCCTTTCGTGGTCACCCTCGGCATGTTGTCGCTCGCGCGCAGCGCCGCCATGGTGCTGTCGAACAACAAGATGGTGTTCCAGTTTGGCCCGGATGAGGCGCTGCTGTTCTGGCTCGGCGGCGGTTCCACCTGGGGGATCGCCCACCCTGTTATCGCGCTTGTGCTGCTGGCGCTGGCCACTGGTTTCGCGCTGCGCTGGACGCGCTGGGGCACGCATGTCTTCGCGATCGGCAGCAACGAGAAGGCCACCAATCTGACGGGCATCAATGTGCGCGGCCTGAAGGTGAGCGTCTATATGTGCTCGGCCTTCTTCGCCGGCGTCGCGGGCGTGCTTGAAGCCGGATGGCTGGGGGGGGTAACCACCAATCTCGGCCAGTCCTTGGAGCTCAGCGTGATCGCCGCCTCGGTGATCGGCGGCGCCAATCTTATGGGCGGGGCCGGCACCGTGTTCGGATCGGTGGTCGGCGCGGCGCTCATCGAAGTGATCCGCAACAGCCTGATCCTGTTAGGGATCAGCTCGTTCTGGCAGGGAGCTTTTGTAGGTAGTTTCATTATACTGGCGGTGGCGTTCGATCGTATTCGCGCGCTGCGCGACGAATCCAGATGAGCACACGCGACCGCACGGGTAGACGCGCCAACAGGGCGGACGCGCCGGTTGCTGCCGGACAGGCCACCGCCCCAACAATCGTGGACGATCTCGGCCCGCTGCCGCCGTACCGGCTGAGCGGAACGAGCGTCCATTCCACGGTCGCCAATGAGATCGGCTTGCGGATCGTGCGCGGCGACTACCCGCCCGGCGCAATTCTGCCAAACGAGGCGACATGGGCCGAGACTTTCAATGTCGGGCGGTCTGCGGTGCGCGAGGCGATCAAAATGCTGATGGCCAAGAGCCTGCTCTCCTCCAGGCCGAAGGTTGGCAGCCGGGTCGAGCCGCGCGAACGGTGGAACCTGCTCGATCGCGACGTGCTCGCCTGGTACGCGGCGTCGCCGGACCGAGAGACGTTCCTCAAGACCGTTCAGGAGTTTCGCTACATCGTAGAACCCGAGGCGGCGGCCCTGGCCGCTGCCCGCCGCACGGACGAACAAATGGAGGAGATCAGCCGCGCCTGCCGCGAGATGGGAGCGGGAACGACGCTCAGGGCACGTACGGAAGCCGACATGCGCTTTCACATGGCGATTCTGCGCGCTGCAGGCAACGACCTCCTTGTCCCGCTCGGCGCTCTGATAGAGTCCGGCTTGGATTCTCTCTTCGTTTATACCACCCGCAAAATAAGTGACCTGGACTACCCACAGCAGCTGCACGAGGACATCGAGCGGCAGATCAGGCGGCAGCGGCCGGACAAGGCGCGGGCCGCCGTGCGCAAGCTGCTCGGAAACACGGACGAAGTCATTGCCGGCGGCAACGGGGCCCGGCCTGTGGGTTAGGTGGTCTGTATCGCGGTCGACGTCAACTGATGCGGCGATGGTCGGCCCATGGCACTCAGCGGCTGTGCCGCCGAATCTACAGAAGCGTCCGCTCCAATACGACGAGCCGAAATAGACAGACCAGCCGATCATAGATATCGGCTTAGCAGCCCTAACCGGACTGAGTTGGCTGGTTGCTCGACAGCGGCTCGTGACCGAGGCCGTGTGGAAACGCGCTTGCGTGAGGACCGTCTTTTGAATGTGCTGGGAT
>CAYYIV010000074.1:0-11460 GCA_964472095.1 uncultured Pelagibius sp. | reverse complement strand
ACCAGGACCTGCCGCACCTGAAGGCGCTGACCGAGGCGGTCCACGCCCACGGCGGTCTTGCCGGCATCGAGCTGGTGCACAACGGCCAGCACGCGGCCAACCACTACAGCCGCGAGGTGCCGATGGGGCCGTCGCATCGCGCGGTGGACAACGGCGCGCCGCTGCAGGCCCGCGCCATGGACAGGACCGACATCGCGAACCTCCGGCGCTGGCACCGCAAGGCGGCGCTCCGGGCGCGCGATGCCGGCTTCGACATCGTCTACGTCTATGCCGGCCACGACATGTCGCTGCTGCAGCACTTCCTCTCGCGGCGCCACAACGACCGCGCCGACGAGTACGGCGGCAGCCTGGAAAACCGCGCGCGCCTGATCAAGGAAATCCTCATCGACACCAAGGAGGCGGTCGGCGACCGCTGCGGTGTCGCCTTCCGCTTCGCCGTCGACGAACTGCTCGGCGAAGACGGCATCACCGCGGCGGGCGAGGGGCACGACGTGGTGGCGATGCTGGCCGAGCTGCCGGACCTCTGGGACGTCAACGTCTCGACCTGGCAGAACGACAGCCAGACCGCGCGCTTCGCCGAGGAGGGCTATCAGGAGCGCTACACGAAGTTCGTGAAGACCCTCACCACCAAGCCGGTGGTCGGCGTCGGCCGCTACACCTCGCCGGACGCCATGGTGCGCGTCGTGAAGCAGGGCATCATGGACATGATCGGCGCGGCGCGGCCTTCCATCGCCGATCCGTTCCTGCCGAAGAAGATCGAGGAAGGACGCATCGACGACATCCGCGAGTGCATCGGCTGCAACATCTGCGTCACCGGCGACGACGTGTCGGCGCCGATCCGCTGCACCCAGAACCCGACCATGGGCGAGGAGTGGCGGCGCGGCTGGCACCCCGAGACGATCCCGGCGGCCGGCAAGCGCGAGCGCGTGCTGATCGTCGGCGGCGGCCCGGCAGGCCTCGAGGCCGCGCGCGCCTGCGGCCAGCGCGGCCTGGAGGTGGTGCTGGCCGAGGCGGGCGAGGCCTGGGGCGGCCGCGCGCTGAAGGAATCGCGCCTGCCGGGTCTTTCCTCGTGGGGCCGCGTGAAAGACTGGCGCCTGGGCCAGCTGCACAAGCTGGCCAACGTCGAGATGTATCTCGCCAGTCCGCTCGGCGCCGAGGACATCCTGAGCTACGGCATCGGCCACGTCGCGCTGGCGACGGGCGCGGCCTGGCGGCGCGACGGCATCGGCCTGACGCGCCACCGGCCGCTCGACGGCATCGCGACGGCGAATGCCTTTACGCCTGACGACTTCCTCGGCGATGCCGGCGGCCTGGATCGCCTGCCTTCAGGGCCCATCGTGGTCTACGACGACGAGGGCTACGTCATGGGCGGTGTGCTGGCCGAGCTGATCGCCCGGCGCGGCCACGACGTGACGCTGGTGACGCCGGCCGCCCTGGTCTCCGCCTGGACCGCCAAGGCCCTCGACCAGCCCTTCATCCACCGCCGCCTGGTGGAGACCGGCGTGACCCTGCGGCTGAACAACCTGCTGACGGGCTGCGGCGGCGACCGCCTCGCGCTCGCCTGTGCCTATAGCGGCACGCCCTCGGCGCTCGACTGCGCGGCGCTGGTGCTGGTGACCGCGCGGCTGCCCGAGGAGCAGGTCTATCTCGATCTCGTGGCGCGGCAGGCCGAGTGGGCGGATGCCGGCATCCAGTCGGTGCAGGCCATCGGCGACTGCCGCGCGCCGGCGACCATCGCCGCCGCCGTCTTCGCCGGCCACCGCTACGCCCGCGAGTTCGGCGCGACGATCGATCCCGACGCGGTGCCGTTCAAGCGCGAGGCGATTGGGGTGGCGTAGGCGCGGTTGCGCATCCTTCGAGACGGGCCTGCGGCCCTCCTCAGGATGAGGTGATTTTAGGAACCCTCATGGTGAGGAGCCCGCGTGAGCGGGCGTCTCGAACCATGCGCCGCGTCGCCGCTACTGCGCCAGCTTGCTGTCCGGCAGCTTGGCTTCGCTCTGCGGGCCCTTGGTGAAGCCGGTCAGGTGGCCCATGACGGTGCCGTAGCCGGTCTCGATCTGCAGGCGCACGGGGATCAGCGGGGCGCCCTCGGCGGGCCGCGCCACCCAGACGATGCGCTCGCGCGCCGTCTCGACGTACTTGCTGCGCTCGATCCTGTGGCCGCCCAGCATCTCGTAGTCGAGGCGGCAGCCGCGCGCCGGCCCGGCGTAGATCGAATAGGAAGTCGGCGGCAGCTCCACCTCGCCGGCGTCGGAGACGACGAGGTCGTAGCGCTTGCGCCCGTCGAAGACGGCGAAGCTGCCCTCGCAACCGCCGCCCGCCTGCAGCAGCTCGGCGAGGCCGGCGATGACGCTCAGCGGATCGAGCGTGCCCTTGCCGGCATCGGCGGGCAGGGGGTGGCGGCCCTCCCAGTCCTGTTCCGGCTGCACCAGGGCCTCGGTGACGTTGCCCTCGGCGTCGTAGCTGAGCCTGACCAGGCGTTCGCCGTCGCTCTCGCTGTCGTCGGAGCTGCCCCAGTTCAGGTGCTGCTCGGGGATCACCTTGCCCTCGAAGATCTGCCCCTGGCTCTCGGTGGTGCCCTTCCAGGGGTTGAGCCAGCCGACGAAGCCCTGGGTCTCGGCCTCGGCGGTGAGGCGGTAGCCGGTCGCGCCCTGCTCCCAGAGCGCCTCGGCCTTCAGCACGTTGAGCCCGCCGAAGTAGACCTGGTAGACGGCGCTCATCGGCTCGGCCCGGGCCGGGCTGGCGGCCAGCGCCAGCGCGAGGGCCGCACCCATCAGCAGAGCCGCCGGCGCCGCGGGTCGGAGCGAAGGTGGAAGAGGTTGTAAGCGCACCGTGATTCCTTCAGTAAGCCTGCAAACGTCAGGAAAGCTGCCGATACTGAAACTATCACAGGTTGTTGCGGAGCAGCTATGTCCTCTTTACGGCAAACAGCGTGAGTTGGGTCAGGTCTCTGCGATACCGGGGGTTCAGCCGGCCGGCGTTTCTACTGGCCTTGCTGCTTCAGCCAGTCCCGCATCCAGGCGATCTCGGCTTCCTGGGCCGTGATGACCGCCTCGGCGAGCCTGCGGATCTCCGGGTCGCTGCCGTGCTCGAGCACCACCTTCGCCATGTCGATGGCGCCCTGGTGGTGGGCGATCATGCCGCGCGCGAAGTCGACGTCGGCGTTGCCGGAGTAGTCGATGTCCATGCCCCGGTGCATGGTCTCGTTCGCCGCGCGATAGGCCTGAGTGCTCGGGCTCTCGTCGTCGGCGGCAGGGGCCATGCCGTGGCCGCTGTGGTCGGTCGCGGTCTGCGCCACGGCGATGCCGCCGGCGGCGACGAACAAGGAAAGGGCGGCGGCAGTGATCGTGGTCCTCATGGTCGGAACATCCCTGGTGGTATTGGAAGCGCACGGTGAGGTGATGGTGCCGGCTGCAGGATTTGAACCCGCGACCCCCTGATTACAAATCAGGTGCTCTACCAGCTGAGCTAAGCCGGCCCAAAGGGGGCGCGCCGGGGTTGACCAGGACGCGGAGGCAAGATAGGGCGGGTTGCCGCGGCCCGCAAGCCTGCCTGACCCCACTTGCCTCGCTGCGGGGGGCGGGCTTAAGGTCCGGGAAACGGGCCGGGCGCCAAGCCCCGGCCGGCCTTATCCTCAAGCTTCCAGGGAGCACCAAGCGCATGTCTGCCGCTCTTTCCATCGAAACCGTGAAATCCCAGGCCGGCGGCCTTTCCTACCGCAACCAGGCCTTCATCGACGGCAGGTTCCAAGCCGCCGCCTCCGGCAAGACCTTCGACTGTGTCTCCCCCATCGACGGCAAGGTGCTGACCCAGGTCGCCGCCGGCGACAAGGAAGACGTCGACCGCGCCGTCAAGGCCGCGCGCCAGGCCTTCGAGGACGGCCGCTGGTCGCGCCTCGCCCCCGCCAAGCGCAAGAAGATCATGCTGCGCTGGGCCGACCTGCTGGAGCAGCACACCACCGAGCTGGCGCTGCTCGAGACCCTCGACATGGGCAAGCCGATCGGCGATTCCAGCCGCATCGACATCCCCGCCGTGGTGAACTGCATCCGCTGGTACGCCGAGGCCGTCGACAAGGTCTACGACGAGATCGCACCGACCGGCGACGACGCCGTGGCCATGCTGGTGCGCGAGCCGCTGGGCGTCGTCGGCGCCGTGGTGCCGTGGAACTTCCCGCTGCTGATGGCGGCCTGGAAGATGGGCCCGGCCCTGGCCACCGGCAACTCGATGATCATCAAGCCGGCCGAGCAGTCGCCGCTGACCATGATCCGCTGCGCCGAGCTGGCCGCCGAGGCCGGCCTGCCGGACGGCGTGCTGAACGTGGTGCCGGGCTTTGGCGAGACCGCCGGCCAGGCGCTCGGCCGCCACATGGACGTCGATGCCATCGCCTTCACCGGCTCCGGCGAGGTCGGCAAGCTGTTCCTCAGATACTCCGGCGAGTCCAACATGAAGCGGGTGTCGCTGGAGTGCGGCGGCAAGACGCCGAACATCATCATGGCCGACGCGCCGGACCTCGACGCCGCGGCCACCGCCGCCGCCTGGGGCATCTTCTTCAACCAGGGCGAGGTCTGCAACGCCGGCTCCCGCCTGCTGGTCGAGGACAAGGTGAAGGACGAGGTGGTCGAGCGCATCATGAAGGTGGCCAAGTCCCTGCGCGTCGGCGATCCGCTCGACCCGGCGACCCAGATGGGCGCCATGGTCGACCAGGCTCAGATGGACCGCGTGCTCGGCTACATCGAGAAGGGCAAGTCGGAGGGTGCCGAGATCGCCATGGGCGGCGAGCGCATCCTCGCCAAGAGCGGCGGCTACTACATCGAGCCGACGATCTTCAACGGCGTGAAGAACGACATGACCATCGCCCAGGAGGAGATCTTCGGGCCGGTGCTCTCGACCATCTCCTTCGCCGACGCCGACGAGGCCATCAGGATCGGCAACGACACCGTCTACGGCCTCGCCGCCGCGGTGTGGACCAGCGACATCAAGAAGGCACACCGTGCCGCCAAGGCGCTGCGCGCCGGCAGCGTCTGGGTGAACTGCTTCGATGCCGGCGACATGACGACCCCCTTCGGCGGCTACAAGCAGTCCGGCTTCGGCCGCGACAAGTCGCTGCACGCGCTGGAGAAGTACACCCAGCTGAAGACCATCTGGATCGACCTCAGCTGAGCCGCCGCCTCGGGCCGTCACCTCACAAAGGCGGCGGCCCGCCGGCCCGGCCGAGGACTGAAAACCTCTGCGATAGCAGGGGCTTGCCCGGCTTCTGCCCCACGAATGACCCACGGTTGCCTGACCCGGCCGCCCGGACCTGCGCTACTCTGCAAGTCTGGCCGGATATGACCGCGGCGCGGGCGTGCTCCGGTCGCGGCCGGGCCGTTTTGGTGACATGGGCAGGAGCCGATGAAACTCTTCGATTTTCGCCGTTCGCCGGCCTACCGGCCGGACAACGTTCGGCTGCTGCACCGGGGCGACAGCCTGAAGGTCGACGAGCTGCTGTTGCTCGGCAGCGACGACCTCGGCCTGGAGGTCGACAGCGACGGTTTCCTGAAGCTGACCGAAGGCGTCGACGCCGAGTGAGCGGCTAAACCGTCTTGCGCAGGTAGACGCGGTCATAGCCGGCGACCCGGACCCGCTGGGTTTCCCGGTAGCCGAGGCGCCGATAGAGCGCGATGTTTTCCACCATCACTTCGTTGGTATAGAGCTCGACCGTGGCGTAGCCCCGGCGCCGGGCTTCTTCCTCCGTGAACGTCATCAGCCGCCTGCCGAGGCCGCGGCCGTGGCAGGCCGGGTCGACGGCGATGTTGTCGAGCAGCAGGAAATCCTCGCCCGGCTCCAGCACCAGGATGCCGAGGATCGCGCCGTCCTCTTCCAGCACATGGGCCTCTCCCGCCGCAATGCGCCCGGCGTAGTCGTCGACCATCGGCGCCGGCTTGCGGTCCATGCGCGCGAGGTAGGGCCGGTAGGCGGCCTCGACGATGGCCTCGACGCGCGCCTGGTCGTCCGGCCGGGCAGTGCGGATCGTCGAGGACATGGCGGCTACGACCGCCGTTGGCCGCCATCGGCCGTCAGCAGCGGGCCGTAGAGGTCGGGGCGGCGATCGCGGAAGAGGCCCCAGGAGGCGCGCTCGGCGGCGATCCTGTCGAGGTCGAAGCGGGCGGTGATCACCGCGCGGCTGCCGCCGTCCGCCTCGGCCACCTTGGCGCCGAGATAGTCGGTGATGAAGGAGGCGCCGAAGAAGCTGAGCTTGGCCGCCTCGCCGTCTTCCTGGCCGATGCGGTTGGAGGCGACCAGCGGCACCATGTTGGCGGCGGCGTGGCCCTGCATGGTGCGCTGCCAGTGGTCCTTGGCGGAGATCGTCGGGTCCTGCGGCTCGTTGCCGATGGCGGTCGGGTAGAACAGGATCTCGGCGCCCATCAGCGCCATGGCGCGGGCGCACTCGGGGAACCACTGGTCCCAGCAGATGCCGCAGCCGAGGGTGCCGTAGCGCGTCGGCCAGACGCGGAAGCCGGTGTCGCCGGGATTGAAGTAGTACTTTTCTTGGTAGCCCGGCCCGTCCGGGATGTGGGACTTGCGGTAGACGCCGAGGCTGCGGCCGTCGGCGTCGATCACCGCCAGGGAATTGTAGTAGGCGTTGTTGGCGCGCTCGAAGAAGCTGACCGGCAGCACGACTTCCAGCTCCGCCGCCAGGGCGGCCATACGCGCCAGCAGCGGATTGCCCTCGGCCGGCGCGGCGAGCGCGAAGTAATCCTGCTTCTGGTCGACGCAGAAATAGGGCGTTTCGAAGAGCTCCTGGATCAGCACGACTTGCGCGCCCTTGCCGGCGGCCTCGCGCACCAGGGCCTCGGCCCCGGCGAGGTTGGCCTCACGGTCCCAGCTGCAGGCCATCTGGGTGGCGGCGACGGTGACCTCGCGCATCGAAACGCCCTCTTCCTTGCTGTCAGATCACGCCGAGATCCTTGGCCGCCAGGTCGATCGCCTTGCGCAGGCGGGCGACCAGCTCGTCGATCTCCGCCCGGCTGACGATCAGCGGCGGCGACACCACCATGGTATCGCGCACCGCGCGGCTGACGACGTTCTGCTTCACGCAGTGGTCGCGGCAGAGGGTGCCGGCGCGGCCCTCCGGCTTGAAGCGGGCGCGGCTCGCCTTGTCGGCGACCAGCTCCACGGCGCCGAGCAGGCCGATGCCGCGCACCTCGCCGACCAGCGGATGCTCGGCCAGGGTGGCGAGCTGCTGCTGCAGGTAGGGGCCGACGTCCTCGCGCACCCGCTCGACGAGGTTCTCCTCCTCGATGATGGCGATGTTCTCCAGCGCCACCGCACAGGGCACCGGATGGCCGGAGTAGGTGAAGCCGTGGGCGAACTCGCCGCCCTTCTCCCACAGCACCTCGACCATGCGTTCGCCGACCATGACGGCGGAGAGCGGCAGGTAGCCGGAGGTCAGGCCCTTGGCCATCGGCATGATGTCCGGCTTGATGTCGAAGGTGTCGCTGCCGAACCACTGGCCGGTGCGCCCGAAGCCGCAGATCACCTCGTCGGCGATCAGCAGGATGTCGTACTGCTTGCAGATGCGCTGGACTTCCGGCCAGTAGCTCGCCGGCGGGACGATGACGCCGCCGGCGCCCTGCACCGGCTCGCCGATGAAGGCAGCCACGGTCTCTGGCCCGAGCTCCAGGATCTTGTCCTCGATGGCCTTGGCCGCGGCCTTGCCGAAGTCGGCCGGCGAGAGGCCGGCGCTCTCGCCGTACCAGTAAGGCTGCCGCACATGATGGAAGCCGGGCAGCGGCAGGCCGTCCAGCTCATGCATCGGCTTCATGCCGCCGAGGCTGGCCGAAGCCATGGTGCTGCCGTGGTAGCCGTTCACGCGGCTGATCATGTTGACCCGCTCGGGCTTGCCGGCGAGCTTCCAGAAGCGGCGCACCATGCGGATGACGGTGTCGTTTGCCTCGGAGCCGGAGGAGGCGAAGAACACCTTGTCGAGGCCGGCCGGGGTGATCGCGGCGAGCTTCTCGGCCAGCTCGATGGCAGCCGGCGTCGCGGTCTTGAAGAAGGTGTTGTAGTAGGGCAGCTCGACCATCTGGTCGTAGGCCGCCCTGGCCAGGCGTTCGCGGCCGTAGCCGACGTTCACGCACCACAGGCCGGCCATGCCGTCGAGGATGCGCTGGCCTTCGGAATCCTCCAGCCAGACGCCGTCGGCCTTGGTGATGATGCGGCTGCCGCCCTCCGCGGCCAGGCCGCGGAAGTCGGTGAAGGGATGCAGATGGTGGGCCGTGTCGGCGGCGCGCCAGACGGCGGTGGAGTTGCGGGTCCGCTTGGCGGAAGGGGAGCCCTTTTGCGGAGCGCTGTTCATGACAACCATCCTTAGTCTTGAATTGCCGGAAGCTGGGGAAAGATTCCTCGCCGGATCCGACTGGATCGCGGGGCCGGGCTATCCGGGACTAGGGGTTGAAGCCGATCCGCGCACAGTTCAGCAGCAGCTCCACCTGCCGGGAGCGCCGCGACACGCCGTCTCGCACGGCGTGGTCGAAAAGCAGATGTGAGGCGGCCTGGGGCATGACGGCTATACGTTTAGCAGAAGATGCTCGCGCTCCCAAGACGAGATGACCAGCTGGTAGGCATCCAGCTCGGCGCCCTTCACCAGGGTCACGGCCTCGATGAAGATGGCGCCGAAGACCGGTTTCAGTGCCCTGGTGCCGTTGAAGCGCTCCAGCGCGTCGTAGAGGGTGCGCGGCAGCGTGCGGGCTAGGCGGTAGGCGTTGCCTTGGATCGGCTGGCGCGGTTTCAGCTTTTCCTGCATGCCGAGGTAGCCGCAGGCTAGCGAGGCGGCGATCGCCAGGTAGGGGTTGGCGTCGGCCCCGGCCAGGCGGTTCTCGACGCGGCGGGAGGCACCGTCGGAGTGCGGCACGCGCAGCCCGACGGTGCGGTTGTCGTAGCCCCAGTGAGTGTTGATCGGCGCGTCGTAGTCGGGCATCAGCCGCCGGTAGCTGTTCACGTTGGGTGCCAGCAGCGGCATCACGGTCGGCAGGTAGCGCTGCAGGCCGGCGATGTGGCTGCGGAACAGGGCGGTGTCCTTGCCGGCGCGCGTGGCGAAGAGGTTCCGCCCGGTCTTGGCTTCCAGGAGGCTCTGGTGGATGTGCATGGAGCTGCCGGGCTGCCCCTGCATCGGCTTGGCCATGAAGGTGCCGTAGACCCGGTGGCGCATCGCGGCCTCGCGCACCGTGCGCTTGAACAGGAAGGCCTGGTCGGCGAGCAGCAGCGGATCGCCGTGGTTGAAGTTCATCTCCATCTGGGCGGCGCCGCCTTCGTGGGTCAGGGTGTCGATGTCGATGCCCTGGACCTCGCAGAAGTCGTAGACATCTTCGAAGATCGGGTCGAACTCGTTCACCGCGTCGACGCCGTAGGCCTGGCGGCTGGTCTCGCGCCGGCCGGAGCGGCCGATCGGCGGTATCAGCGGATAGTCGGGGTCGGTGTTCACGTCGACCAGGAAGAATTCCAACTCCGGCGCCACGACGGGCTTCCAGCCCTCCGCCTCGTAGAGCGCGAGGATGCGCTTCAGGATGTGGCGCGCGGCGATCTGCACCTCGCCGCCCTCGAAGTGGTAGGCATCGCAGATCACCTGGGCGGTCGGCTCGTCGTACCAAGGCACCAGGCGGATGGTGGACTCGTCGGGGATGAGGTAGACGTCGCGCGTCGAGGCGCTGGTCACGTCGTCGCTGTCTTCGGGATAATCGCCGTTGACGGTCTGGATGAAGATGTCTTCGGGGATGCGCAGGCCGTTCTTGCGCATGCCTTCGAGGAACTTCTGGGCCGGCAGGATCTTGCCGCGGGCGATCCCGGCCATGTCGGGGACGAGGCACTCGACCTCGTCGATGCGGTTCTCTTTAAGGAAAGTCTCAATGTCCTGCATGATTCCCTGCGCGTTATGGGCGCAGCGGAAATCGCAATTGAGAGGCTGGGCAGAAGCCGCCGCGCTGACGGTGCTGAACCGCTAGCACGCCCCTTGCGCGGCTGGCAAGCTGGCGCGAAGGCTGGCGGCATCCGCGGGCGTGGCCTTCAGCCCCGGCCGAGGAGCTCGTAGAGGGCGACCGCGGCGGCGTTGGAGACGTTGAGGGAGTCGATCGGCGGGCGGGTCGGCAGCTTGACCAGCAGGTCGCAGCGCTCCCGCGTCAGCCGCCTCAGGCCGCTGCCCTCGGCGCCAAGGACCAGGGCGACCGCCGCGCCGGGGCGGCTCTCCGCCAGGCTGTGCTCGGCCTCTCCGGCCAGGCCCAGGCACCAGAAACCGGCCTCCTTGAGGGCATCCAGGCTGCGCGCCAGGTTCACCACACTTATATAAGGCACCACCTCCAGGGCGCCGGAGGCCGCCTTCGCCAGGGTGCCGCTCTCCTCCGGGGCGCCCTTGTCGAGGGCGACCACCGCCAGGGCGCCGAAGGCCGCCGCCGAGCGCAGCACGGCGCCCACGTTGTGGGGATCGGTCACCTGGTCGAGCAGCACCACGACCCGTCGGCCGGCCGCATCCGGCGGATCCGCGGCAAAAATCTCCTCCAGGCCCGGCTGGCCGAGGGGAGCGGTGGAGAGCGCGAGGCCCTGGTGGACACTGCCTTCCGGCAGCACGGCATCGATGTCGCGGCGCTGCACCGTCTGCAGGGAAAGGCCGGCGTGCGCCGGATGGCGTTCCTCGCGCAGGCGCTGGCCCCAGGTCTGGGCCGCTTCCGGCGTGGTCAGCAGGCGCTCCGGCCGGCGATTCGGGTTGGCGAGGGCGGCCATGACGGCGTGCACGCCGAACAGCCAGAGCGGCTGCGGGCCCGGGCGGGGGCGGCCGCCAACCCGGTCGCCCGGCCGGCCTGGCGACCCTCCGGGGCCACGGAAGCCCAGCTTACCCTTGCGTTTCGACATAGCGGGACCTAGTATGCGGCCATTGAACATCGGGTGCCTTGTGCGTTCCCCCCGGCCGCTGCGGCGAATCGGTCGGAAGGGGGCGCTGTCGGCATGTTTAGAAGTTGACAGGCTGAATTAAATCAACATATTTCGCAACTCCATCGCACCGCCGGTTGCGTCGGCTGGAGGGGTGCCCGAGTGGCTAAAGGGGACGGGCTGTAAACCCGTTGGCTATGCCTACGTTGGTTCGAATCCAACCCCCTCCACCAATGCCCTCTTCGGCCCGGGGGTTAGGTCATCGCGATTTTGCGGGGTGGGTGAGCGGTGCGGGTGTAGCTCAGTGGTAGAGCTCCAGCCTTCCAAGCTGGCTACGCGGGTTCGATTCCCGCCACCCGCTCCAACTTGGAGCGGGGCCCGGCAGCGGGCGGGACGCGGGGTTTTGGACCGTACCGGGGTGATCCGGAGCGGTTCGGAGCCGAAACGCAGGTTTTTTGGAGCGCGCCTGTTGAGAGCGCGCCTGGGACGACAGGAACGATAAGGTAATGGCGAAAGAAAAGTTTGCGCGGACGAAGCCGCACTGCAACGTGGGCACGATTG
>CAYYIV010000073.1:0-12114 GCA_964472095.1 uncultured Pelagibius sp. | reverse complement strand
CGGTCCATAAAGGCGGTCGTCCTCAAATAATCATATGCTGCAAGTGCGAAAGGACACGGCTCATGCCCCCCTTGATTGAAGGAGCATCCCTGGGTTGGGTCAATATGTCACGACCTTCATTGGGGTTATCATCCAGCCCGCCAAACCATCCATTGGCGCGCAGGTGAAGTGGATGGAACCGACGATGGGCACGGGTGCCCGGGCCGGCCGAGGCCGCCCCCCTGTACGCTGCAGGACCGTTGCGGGACGCAGCGATTTTGGCTCATCTGGGCGTCGCAATGCCCGCTCCGGGCTGTCCTGATGGACGACGGCGAGCCGCCATGACTTTCCGTCAGGCCGCGCTGCGTCCATAGTCCAGGCCGAGGAAGCACCCCCCCAATTATGATAATTGCGAAAAGATAGACCCCAGAAGATGGATACCAGCAAGACATCAGCCATCGACGCTCCGCACGTCTTCGATGCCTCTTTACTGCGCGAGTACGACATTAGAGGTGTCGTCGGGCAAACACTTTCGGCAGCTGATGCCAGGGCGCTGGGGCGGGCGTTCGGAACGCTCGCACGACGCCGCGGCGCCAAGGCGATTGCCGTCGGCTATGACGGACGCCATTCTTCGCCGATGTTGGCGGAGGCGATAATCGCTGGCCTTGCCGCCTGCGGCGTCGACGCCGTCGACATCGGCTGCGGCCCGACGCCGATGCTCTACTTCGCATCCCATAGGCTGGACGTCGGCGGAGGGGTCATGGTGACCGGGTCGCACAATCCGCCGGACTACAACGGTTTCAAGCTCACCTTGGACAGGGGTCCGTTCTTCGGCTCGGACATCCAGGAGCTTGGCAGACTTGCGGCAACGGCCGACTACGAACAGGGTAGCGGCAAGATCGCGAAGCTATCCGTTTTTGACGACTACGTCGCCCGCGTCCTTGATGACATCGCTGGTCATCGCAAGCTGAAAGTCGCCTGGGACGCCGGTAACGGCGCCATGGGGGAGGCGATGGCCGCCGCCGCAGCGCGCCTGCCGGGCGAGCATATCCTGCTGAACGAGCGGATCGATGGCGACTTTCCCAGCCACCACCCCGACCCGACGGTGCCGGAGAACCTCAGGCAGTTGCAGGCGACCGTGCTGGCCGAGGGCTGCGACCTCGGCATTGCTTTTGACGGCGATGGCGACCGGCTCGGTGTCGTCGACGCCAAGGCGCGCATTCTCTGGGGGGACCAGATCCTGCTGCTGCTGGCGCGCGACGTCCTGAAGCGGCATCCCGGGGCCACGATAATTGCCGACGTGAAGTGCAGTCAGGTTCTCTTCGATGGCATTGCCGCGGCAGGGGGTGTTCCGCTGATGTGGAAGACCGGCCACTCCCTCATCAAGGCCGAAATGAAGAAGCGCGCTGCGCCGCTGGCCGGGGAGATGAGTGCGCACCTCTTCTTCGCCGACCGCTACTACGGCTATGACGATGCGCTCTATGCGGCAATCCGTCTGCTTTCGATCCTGCAGTCATCCGATGAAAGCCTGGCCGATTTCCGCGACTCGCTGCCGTCGGTCGTGAACACGCCGGAAATCCGCGTGCCCTGCCCGGAAGACCGAAAGTGGACGGTGGTCGAGGAAATCAAGGCGCGGCTGACAGCATCGGGGGCAGATGTCGACGACATCGATGGCGTCCGCGTGCGCGAGGGTGGCGGCTGGTGGCTGCTGCGCGCCTCGAACACTCAAGACATCCTCGTGGTGCGGTGCGAGGCACCGGATGCGCAAGGACTCGCTGTGCTTGTGGAGCGCATTCGGCAAGAACTCGCGACCTGCGGGCTCAGTCTTCCAGAGCAGCCGATTTAGGAGAGAGAGCGACACCCCGTGTTGCTCAACGGACCCTGTGGGGGCGACACTTTGGTCCCCGAGGCCGGCTTTGGGAACTTTCAACGCACAGCGACGTTATATTGGAGTGAACTTCACCTGAAGGTAGTCCTCATGGCTGCGAGCTTTGCCGGCAAAGGCGGAAGTCGAGTGGACATCTACCAGCGATTGAAGGCCGACCACGACAAGCAGCGCGATTTGGCTGCAGGCATCCTTGCGGCTTCCAAACGGGTCAGAGTGAGGCGCCGCTTGTTTGAAGCCTTCTGTGACGAAATCGCCGCCCACGCGGCGGCCGAGGAACAGACCTTGGATGCGGAACTGCTGGCACTGTCGCACGATCATGAACTGGCAAGGCGGAGCGTCGCCGATCACGATGACCTTGCCGCGTCGATCGACGCGCTAGCCGGGCTGGACCTGTCCGGTGCGGAATGGCTGACGGAGTTCAAGAACCTCAAAGACAGAATGGATCATCACCTCGAGGAAGAGGAAGTGGTGACGTTTGCGCTCGGACGATCGCTCATCGAAAGGCGCCGGGCCGTGAAGCTCGGCGATCGCTTCGAGAAGCTCAAGAGCAGGGAGATCGCGACCTGGGGAAAAGCTTCTCTGGTAAAGCGATCTGTCCCCGGCGTGAACGAACGCGCGAAGCGCAGCCCGGCGCGACAGCTGAACTGCCTGCGCCTCGCTTCGGGACAGTCGAAGCAAGCAAAGACTGACGTCGGCCGGGCGCGACAGCGGTCAGGCGCTGCCGGGTGGGCCGAGGTCGACTGACGTCAGGGATCGCCGGGGAACGCTATCGAGACATCTGCGGCGCACCCACAGTGCCTGCGGCTGTATCCATCCAATCGCCTGCCGAGTTGCATTGACTCATTCCGCGGCCGCGGAGATTCCCAGTTCGTGCAGAGTTTCGGCGTCTGGGCGGCCGCTCGGAGCCAGGTTCCGGCGACGCTGGAACTCGCGCAATGCGGCTTCTGTGTTCGGACCCATGATCCCGTCGGCCACCAGGTCGAAACCCGCTTCATTAAGCGCCGATTGAATGCGGGCTACCGCGTCGCTCTCCGGGTCGGCCCCCCCGGAGTTCCCAGAGGGCGCGGCTGTTTCTGCCGGCTCGACACCGACATCGCCTTCTGCCATGGCGGACTCGAGCTGTTGGCGCAGGCTTTCGCAAGGGACGCTCTGCTCCTCGGCGGCGTCCTGGATCGAGGACGAAAACATTGGCATGAAAGGTGCGGCCAGGGTCTTCAAGACCAGCTTGCCGGCAGCTTCCAGCGCGTTGGCACTGGCGGAACGTTCCGCGAGGTTGCCTTGAATCTCGATCGAGGTCAGGTAGTTGAACAGGCTGAAATCCTTCGGATAGGGCTTGAGTTCGATGTCGACCAACTGGGAGTCTAAGTCGACGAAGCCGGAAATGACGACCAGGGCATCGGTCGTATCGAGAATCCAGGGCTGCGCTTCGAAGCGTCCGGACTCGATCCGCGTAGGCATGGCGAGGCAGAGAACTTCGACCTGTGACTCGTCCCCGGTGAGCCACTGCTCCGCTGCCTCCTGCAGATCCAGCGCCAGGAGTTCGAGTAGCAGGTTCTCGATCCGGCCGCCCGACATGATCAGCGCACCTTCGCCTTCGGCGCTGGCGCCGAGTTCGCGCAAGGAGCCGCCCTGCATCGTCATTTTCAGCCGGCCCTGCAGTCGCCCCGCTCCGGCATCCTCAAGCCCGAACAGCGAGAGAAGGGCATCCAGGTCAAGCCCCTCGACCTTCACGTCGCCGGCCATCTGCGGAATCTCGCCGCGCCCGTCAAGGTGCAGGTCGGCTGCGATCCGTCCCGTGGCCAGGCCGAGCTCCAGCGGTTGGATCGTCAGGAGGCCGTCGTTCAACTCGAGATCGGCCGACAGGTCCTCGAGCTGCAAGGGGCCGGACTGGACTGCTTTGCCGTGAAACCGCACCTCGGCATCCATGCGACGCAGCTTCGGCAGCGATATCGGTTCGTCGGAAAGAATGTGATCGTCCCCTGTCGCTTCACGACCGTCTTTCTCTTCGACTTCGCCCCAGAAGCCCGCGAGATCCTCGGTGCGAAAGGAGCCCGACTCCACGTCAGCGATGATGCGTATACGCTCGCCACCGGTGAAGGCCTGCAGGTCGCCGCGTAAGTCGCTCTCCCCGAACCGGCCCTCGAATTCATGGAGCGCCCAATGGTCTTCGTCCCTGGTCAGGCGACCCGAGAAGGCGTAGGGCGGGGAGGCGGGAAGGGGCAAGGCGAGGATTTCGAAGAGCTCGGTCAGCGTCTCGCCTTCCAGGGCCAGCGCGGCGTCGATCCCGGCGAGCGTGACAGGATCCTCCATGGAGCCCTCCGCGGCCAGGTGCGTGTTCCCGATGCGGGCATCGAGGACGAGATCGTAGGTCTCCGTGGTGCTGCGGAATTTCTCGAAGGATTCGCCCTGGCCCTCGAGGGTGAAGGCCTGATCCTGGTAGGTCCCCTCGGCTTTCAGGCGCACGGGATCCTCGAAGCCGCCGGCCTGCAGTGATAGGGAGTCGAGCCTGACTTCGATCGGCTCGTCGAGATCGGGGTGCCGGAAGCGGAAGACCGCTGCCTCGATCTCCAATGACTTCAGCACTGGAAAATCTTCGCGCTCCGTGGGTGCCGCAGCTTCCAGAGCGACCTCCGATGCCGTCTCGCCTTTGAGATCCCAGTTGGCCACGCCGTCCTTGCGCTCCAGGGCCACCTCCGGCTTCACCAGGCGCAGTTGCTCCACCTCGAGACGTCCGGCAAGAATCGGCAGCAGGCGCAGCTTCAGGTAGACTTCCGAAATGCGCAGCATGTCCGGTTCCGACGCCCAGGGCGCATTGCCGAAAGCGACGTCGTGCGCGACGACTTCGGGCGTCCATGACCATATGTCGATGCTGAGATCCCCGGCGATCTCGAAATGGCGGCCGCTGGCTGCACTGGCGCGCTCGTTCACTGTGGACCGCAGCATGTTCCAGTCAATGACAAGCAACGTGATGACGCCAGCGGCAATCAACGCCGCCAAGCCGCCGCCTAGCCAGAGAGCTGATCGTGCGATTGTCCGCATGGCCGCTGCCCAAGAGGAGAATGTGAGTCAACGCGGCAGCGGCTAGTGCGGTTCCCCCGCAATCCACCTGTTCTCTCGCCCCCGTCCTACGACGCGACGATGTTCCCGCCGTTCGGGTGCAGCACCTGTCCGGTCATGTAGGATGCTTCCTCGCTCGCCAGAAAGACATAGCAGGGTGCCACTTCGTTGGGCTGCCCCGGCCGATGCATCGGCGCGCTGGCGCCGTGGCGGGCGACCTTCTCGGCATCGAAGGACGCCGGTATGAGCGGGGTCCAGATCGGCCCCGGCGCCACGGCGTTGACGCGGATGCCCTTGTCGGCGAGGGCGCCAGCCATCGACCGCGTGAAGGCGACTATGGCGCCCCGCGTGGCGCTGTAGTCCACCATCGTCGGGTAGCCCTGGTAGGCGGTGATCGAGGTTGTGTTCACGATCGCGCAGCCGGCGCCCAGGTGATCGAGGGCGGCCTTGGTCATGTAGAAGTAGCCGAAGACATTGGTCTTGAAGGTGCGCTCGAGCTGCCCGGCCGAGAGGTCGCGGAGGTCCTCGACTTCATGCTGCTCGGCGGCATTGTTGACCAGGATGTCGAGGCGTCCGTATTCGTCGACGGTACGCTTGATCGCCTCCCGGCAGAACTGCTCGTCACCGATGTCGCCGGCGATCTTGATGGCGTCGCCACCTTCCTGCGCGACGGCGCGGAGGGTTTCGTCGGCGTCGCTGCCCTCCTCGAGGTAGACGATGGCTATGGAGGCGCCTTCCCGGGCCATGGCGACGGCCACTGCCCGGCCGATGCCGCTGTCGCCGCCGGTAATCAGGGCGACCTTGCCGTCCAAGCGGCCGCTTCCGGGAAAGCGCGGCATGTACTCGGGCGGCGGGTCCATCTGGTCTTCACGTCCGGGCTGGCGGTCCTGATGCTGCGGCGGTTGGAGCTTGTCGTTCATGACGAACCTCATAAAGTTGAAAGGCTAGCGGAGGGTCTGCCGGTCACGGTCTGATTGCCGCCGGTATCGGTCAGTGCCGGGAATCTGCGCAGTCCGAATGCCGCCCTGGCCGGGCGTTTCGTCGGGAGACGGGGTACCTCGTTCAGGTGTTCCCGAACCTGACAGGCCGAATGCCGTGGCGAGGCCGACAGGGCTGAGGATGACGCCGAGACCGAGCGCGAACAGCGCCATCGTGGCAAGCGGCATGTCGCCAGACGCCGTCAGGGAACCCAGTCCGAAGCAGTCGCAGGCCAGCAGAGCCGCCGCGAGGGCCACGCCGGCCGCAAAGCCCAGGCCTGCAGAAGCCACGATCTGTCTTTCCATCGGGAAAGAGTGCGGGGGCTGGTCGACAGTCTGTTCCATGGAGGGTGAACGACAGTCAGAACCCCCCGGTTCCCCTGCCGCAAATTGTCCTACGTCGGGAACATTGGGTGCCTCTTCAGAGTTGTTTCCGGGAAGCCCAATCTGCTGCATTGCAACCGTAAAGCCGCTTCAGGGAAGAGCCCGATGAACAGCCAGGCAGCGTCACCCGAACAATTGGAGCACGAGATCGCGCAGACGCGCGCGGCAATTGACCGCAAGCTCAACCTGCTGCAGCGGCAGCTGTCGCCGAGGCGCGTTGCCCGTCGAGCGGCCATCGCCGCAGGGGAGCAGGGCGGCACCTTTGTACGAAATCTTGGTGCGACGCTGCGCGACAACCCCGTGCCCGTGGTCTTGCTGGGCGTCGGGATCTGTTGGCTGATGCTCGCCGGCCGGGCTGCTGGGCGACGACGCGACGTCACTGTCAGACCGGGCGCTTCGGATGCCTCGGCACCCAGGACGGCGGTCGCGCTGGCTGCGGCTGAAGCCGGACGCGGTCACGACAGCCACCCGCGTGCCGGCGGGCCGGTCGGCTTGACGCCGGCTGCCGGCGGATACTGACGAGCGGCCCGGATGCCGAAGTTCTTCGCCGGACGGCGCGGCGAATACGCGGACCAGCCTTTCGAAATCCCATGGCGTGGCTGGTGGCAGGTGATGAAGAGAGTGCAGGGCGAGGTAGTGAAAGACCGGCTCTCCATCATCTCCGCCGGTATCAGCTTCTACTGCCTGCTCAGCGTATTCCCCGCGATCGCGATGTTCATCATGCTCTATGGCCTCGTCAGTGATGCGGAGACGGTGCGCCAGCAGGTCTCGACCTTCAGCGGCATGCTGCCGGATCAGGCTTATGCCGTTCTGCTGACCCAGTTGGAGCGGGTCGAAAGCACCCCGAGCGGCAGTCTCGGCTTCGGGCTGCTGCTCAGCTTCGCCCTTACCGCCTGGGGCGCGTCCCGTGCGGTGCAGGCACTGATGATCGCGATGAATGTTGCCTACGAGGAGCAGGAGTCGCGCGGCATCATCGAGAAGAACCTCGTCGCTTTCGCTCTGACCATTGGCGGCCTCTGCTTCTTTGCCGTCTCCATCGCCGCCATCGCCGCCCTGCCGGCGGCCATCGCCTTCCTCGATGTCGGAGGCGCGCTCGCCGTTGGCCTGGTACTGCTGCAGTGGACGGTGCTCTGCATCGCCGCGGTCCTGGCGCTGACCGTGGTCTACCGCTTCGCGCCCTGCCGCGCGTCCGCGCGCTTTCGTTGGCTCACCCCCGGCGCCATCGTCGCGACGCTGCTCTGGCTGGTGAGTTCACTGCTGTTCTCCTTCTACGTCGCGAACTTCGCCAACTACAACGAAACCTTCGGATCGATCGGTGCGGTCGTCGTGCTGCTGCTGTGGTTCTATATCTCCGCCTTTGCGGTTTGCATCGGTGCGGAGATCAACGCCGAGCTGGAACGGCAGACGTATCGCGACACCACGACCGGACCAATCCGCCCAATCGGTCGGCGCGGCGCCTACGTGGCCGACACCACCGCTGGCCCGAACGACTGAGCGGCGCGAGGCGGCAACGGGCGGTCGCCAGCGCGGGGGGTGTCGTCAGCAGCCTGTCCGGCCACAATCTTGTACTGAACTATAAATGATGAGAACAGCTGTCGACGGCGCACGCTACCGTCAGAAGCGGACGACCGCTGGTCGAGGCGCCGAGCAGGATCCTACGACGACCGAACACCCGGCTGAGCACCAACAAGCATATGATTTTATTAGATTTTCTGGGGGAGTGGCTGGGGGACCTGGATTCGAACCAGGGTTGCTCGGGTCAGAGCCGAGAGTTCTACCGCTAAACTATCCCCCAGCAAGCGGGCTTTCGACGACCTCTACCGGGCCCTCATAGCGCAGCAGTGCTTTACATAGTCCTACCGACCCGTCCGTGACAACCGCTTTTCAGCGAATTTTCAGCGAATTATTTGCCGCTTTGGCGCTCTCCGGCGGCCCGGGGTGCTGGCGAAAAGTCGCGCGATCACGCTAAGATAGCCGCCAAAGACAGGGCTTGCAGGTGCCGCAGGGATCGTCGGCACCCAAAAAGAACAGGAACTGGGTTCAGGTGACCGCTTCCGTAAACGGCCAGCGCCATGCCCCCCGGGGGCAGCAGGCCGCCAGCCAGCCAGGCCGCGAAGGGCGGCGGGCCGACGGACTCTATGCGGCGCTCGACCTCGGCACCAACAACTGCCGCCTGCTGGTGGCCCGTCCGGACCACGACGGCTTCCACGTGGTGGACGCCTTTTCCCGTATCGTGCGCCTGGGTGAAGGGCTGGCGGCCAGCGGCCAGCTATCTGGCCCGGCCATGGCGCGCACCATCGAGGCCCTCAAGATCTGTGCCGGCAAAATCCGCCGCCGCGGCGTCACCCAGGTCCGTGCGGTCGCCACCGAGGCCTGCCGGCGTGCCGCCAACTGCCAGGACTTCCTTGACGCTGTCAGGCGGGAGACCGGCATCGAGCTGGAGATCATTTCGCAGAACGAGGAAGCGGCGCTGGCGATCTGCGGCTGCGCGCCGCTCATTGACCCGGACGTCCCGGACATCCTGCTGTTCGACATCGGCGGCGGCAGTACCGAGATCTGCTGGCTGAAGGCTGCTTCGGACGAAGGCGCGACCGCGCCGCGTGCCGCCACGCTGTCGCTCTACGCCTGGCTATCGGTGCCGATCGGCGTCATCACCCTGGCCGAGCGCTACGGCGCTGGCGACATCGGGCCGCAGGCCTATCGGAACATGGAGGCCGAGATGGCCGCCGCCGTGGCCGACTTCGAGGTGCGCCATCAGGTCGCCGCAGCCGTCGCCCAGGGCGCCATCCAGATGCTCGGCACCTCCGGCACCGTGACCACCCTGGCGGGGGTCCACAAGGACCTGCCGCGCTATGACCGCGCGGCGGTCGATGGCAGCTATCTCGATCTGGCGACCGTGCGCGAAATCTCCGCTCGCATCACCGGCATGACCTTCGCCGAGCGCGCGGCGCATCCCTGTATCGGGCCGGAGCGCGCCGACCTGGTGATCGCCGGTTGCGCCATCCTCGCGGCACTTTGCCACCTCTGGCCGGCCGAACGCCTGCGGGTTGCCGACCGCGGGCTGCGCGAGGGCATGCTCTACGCCATGATCCATGGCGTCAGCGCGCCGCAGGGCCGCTGGAGTGCCGACGCCGAGACCGGCCTCGGCGCCGCGGACTGAGGCAGGGCGGCTTGGCCAAATCCAGTGGAAGCCGTTCGGGCAGCGGGCGCGGCGGTGGCCGTGGCGGCGGTGCCCGGGGCGCCTCGGGGCGCGACGTCTCCGGGCGCAGCCTCAAAGTCAGGGTGAAGACCGCCAAACGGCGGACGATCTCCTCAGCCCGCTGGCTGGAGCGCCAGCTGAACGATCCCTATGTCGCCGAGGCCCGCAAGCGCGGCTACCGCTCGCGCGCCGCCTTCAAGCTGACGCAGCTCGACGACCGTTTCCATTTCCTCAAGAGCGGCGCGCGGGTGGTCGACCTCGGCTGCGCGCCGGGCGGCTGGACCCAGGTGGTGGTGGAGCGGTGCGGGCGCGCCGGCCGCATCGTCGGCATCGACCTCAGCGAGGTGGAGCCGATCGCGGGGGCCGACCTGATGGTCGGCGATTTCCTCGACGAGGAAGCGCCGAAGCGCCTGAAGACGGCGCTGGGCGGGCCGGCCGACGTGGTGTTGTCGGACATGGCGGCCCATGCCACCGGGCATGCCAAGACCGATCACCTGAAGGTCATGGCTCTGGCGGAGGTCGCGCACCTCTTCGCCCGCGAGGTGCTGGCGCCCGGCGGTGCCTTCGTCACCAAGGTGCTGCAGGGCGGCACCGAGCGCGGGCTGCTCACGGCGCTGAAGCGCGACTTCGCCCGCGTCGCCCATGTGAAGCCGGCGGCCAGTCGCTCCGATTCGGCCGAGATGTACCTCGTCGCCACCGGCTTTCGCGGCGCTGCGCCCGGGCTGCCGGACGAGAACGAGGACGACGCGGCGGGTAGCTAGAGCGCGATCACCGTGCCGAGGTGGCCGGCCAGTTCGTGGTCGGGGAAGGAGGTGAGGTCCTTGGACAACTCGCCGTCGACCTTCGCCGCCGCCTCCTTGCTGAGCGCTTGGCGCAGGTCGCCCAGGGTCTTGGCCGGCGCGACCAGGATGAGGCGGTCGTAGCTCTGCTTCAGCGCCGCGGCGTTCAGGCGGCCCGCCAGTTCCTCGGCGAAGCGCCGCTTCTCCTCGCGGTGGGCATCGGTCGGTGGCTCCATGGCATGGCGGCCCGGGCCGAAGCGGTCGTGGGTGCGGCCGGGCCGGTCGGCGTCGATCTCGCGACTCGGGCGGAGGGTCTGCTGCATGTCCTTCTCCGGCAGCGGGTTCAGCCCCTTGCCGGGCCCCTGGTTCTCGAGGATGCGCGCCTGCGCGCCGTCGGCGATGACGATCCAGCTCCGGGTCGGTTTCATGATGCCTATCCTATGTTTATCAGGGGTTTTAAACGAATTCTCCTCTGCCATCACAGATGGCGCCATGACCCAGGTCATGCAAGGCCGCGGCGGCGCCGGCGTCGGCAGGGGGGAGGTGTCCAGCCATGATCGCCGCGCTTCTCTGGCCTGCGCCCTAATCCGCTTGGCATGGCGGGGCCCATGTGTATGATGCGGCGCCAATCACCGCCAAGGGGATAGGCATGAAACTCCGAAAGGCTCTTACTTTCGACGATGTCCTTCTCGAGCCGGCGGAGTCCGCAGTCCTTCCAAGCCAGACCGACACCCGCACCCGGCTGACCCGCTCCATCGAGCTGGGCATCCCGCTGGTGTCTTCGGCCATGGACACGGTCACCGAAGGCCGCCTGGCCATTGCGCTGGCCCAGGCCGGCGGCATCGGCGTGATCCACAAGAACCTCACCATCGAGCAGCAGGCCGACGAGGTCCGCCGGGTGAAGAAGTTCGAAAGCGGCATGGTGGTCAACCCGGTCACCATCCATCCGGACGAACCCCTGGGCAACGCGCTGGCGCTGATGGAGCGCCACAAGATCTCCGGCATTCCGGTGGTCGAGCGCAAGACCAGCAAGCTGGTCGGCGTGCTCACCAACCGCGACGTGCGCTTCGCCGAAAATCCGCGGGAGCCGGTCTCCGCGCTGATGACCAGGGAGCGGCTGATCACCGTCAAGGAAGGGGTCAGCAAGGAGGAGGCGCAGCGCCTGCTGCACCAGCACCGCATCGAGAAGTTGCTGGTGGTGGACGACGAATACGTCTGCATCGGCCTCATCACCGTGAAGGACATGGAGAAGGCCAAGGCTTTCCCGGAAGCCTGCAAGGACGACCAGGGCCGCCTGCGCGCCGCCGCCGCGACCGGCGTGGGTCCCGACGGCTTCGCCCGCGCCGAGGCGCTGCTCGATGCCGGGGTCGACGTCATCGTGGTGGACACTGCCCATGGCCATTCGCAGGGTGTGTTGGGTGCGGTCAGCGCGATCAAGCGGCTCTCCAACGCGGCCCAGGTGGTAGCCGGCAACGTGGCCACCGCAGAGGGCGCCCGCGCCCTGGTCGACGCCGGGGCGGACGCCGTGAAGGTCGGCATCGGGCCGGGATCGATCTGCACCACGCGCATGGTGGCCGGGGTCGGCGTGCCGCAGCTGACCGCGCTCTTCGATACCGTGGAGGTCTGCCGCAAGCAGGACGTTCCGGTGATCGCCGACGGCGGCATCAAGTTTTCCGGCGATCTCGCCAAGGCCATGGCGGCCGGCGCCAGCTGCGCCATGATCGGCTCGCTCTTTGCCGGCACCGAGGAAAGCCCGGGCGAGGTCTTCCTGTTCCAGGGCCGCTCCTACAAGTCCTACCGCGGCATGGGCTCGGTCGGCGCCATGGCGCGCGGCTCGGCCGACCGCTACTT
>CAYYIV010000072.1:0-12636 GCA_964472095.1 uncultured Pelagibius sp. | reverse complement strand
CCAGCCAGTTCGGCTTCGTCTCGCCGCCGCTGATCGGCTTCGGCCTCTCCACCGAAGTCCTCATCTGGGTGGCGCTCGGCGGCCGCCGGGCACTGCTCACGGCCTTCCTCGGCGCCATTGCGGTGCGCCTGGCGGAGAACGCCCTGGGCGACCTGCTGGGCGCCTATTGGCTGCTCGGCCTCGGCCTCATCTTCGTGCTCTGCATGATCTTCCTGCCGCGCGGCCTGCTCGGCGAGATCTACTGGCGCCTCACCGGGAAAGCCGGCGCGGGCTGAGCGCCTGCTCCTCGCTGCGGATGCGCAGGGCCAGCACGGCAGCGTTGGCGAAGGTGAAGACCGCGGCGATCTCCCAGGCCCCGAAGGCGAGCGGCAGCACCAGGATCTCGCCGGCCACCACCAGGTAGTTGGGGTGCCTCACGAAGCGGTAGGGGCCGCGGCTGACCAGGGGCGCGCCGGGCAGGGTGATGATGCGGGTGGTCCAGAACCGCCCGAGGCTCGCCAGCACCCAGACCCTGAGACCCTGCAGCACGACGAAGACAGCCAGCAGGGCCCAGTCCGGCGCCCGGTCGGCCGGCACGAAGGCGGCGAGCGACAGCAGCCAGAGAGCATGCAGTCCGACCAGCAGCGGATAGTGCCCGGCGCCACTCTCGTAGGCGCCCTCGGCCAGCAGCCTGCGGGTATTGCGCCGGGCGTAGATCAGCTCGGCCAGCCGCTGGACCGCCACCAGGAGCAGCACGATCCACAGCACGCTCATGCGCGCTGGGCCTCGAGGATCTGGAAGCCGGCGGTGAAGCCCGGCCCCAGCGCCGTCATCAGGTAGCGTCCCCTCATGCCGGACCGGCGCATGCGCTCCAGCACGAAAAGAACGGTCACCGCCGACATGTTGCCGAAATCGCGCAACACGGAGCGCGCTTCGCGCAGGCGGCCTTCCGGCAGCCCAAAGACCTCTTCCATGGCACCGATCACCTTGGCGCCGCCGGGATGGCAGACATAGCCGTCGATGTCGCCGCGGTCGAGGCCGTGACGGGCGAGGAAGCTGTCGACCGCCGATCCCATGCGTTCGCGGATGAGGGCGGGGATGTCGCGCGAAAACAGCACGCCAAGGCCATCGTTCTCGACCTCCCAGCCCATCACGTCGAGGGAGTCCGGCCAGGTGTACTCGCCCTGGGCGCCTAGCTTCAGGCCGGTGGCGGGTGATGTGCCGCCGGCGGCCGGCGCCTCCAGCAGCACGGCGGCGGCGCCGTCGCCGAACAGTGCTGCGGCGATGACGTTGCTCTTGGAGCGGTCGTTGGCGCGGAAGGTGAGGGAGCAAAGCTCCGCCACCAGGCAGAGCACCCGGCCGCCGCGGCGCGCCTGGCCGAGGCCCTGGGCGAGGCTCGCCGCCCGCGACAGGCCGAGCACGCCGCCGGCGCAGCCGAGGCCGAAGATCGGCAGCCGCGCGACGTCGCGGCGGAACCCCAGGCGCTCCATCAGGCGGGCGTCGAGGCTCGGCGTGGCGATCCCGGTGGTCGAGACCGTAACCAGTCCGTCGATCGCCGAGAAGGGAAGGCCGGCCTGCGCGAGGCAGGTTTGCGCGGCCTGCGCCATCAGGTCCACCGCGTTGTCGATGAAGAGGGCGTTGCGATCCTTCCAGTTGCTGGGCGTCAGGAACCACTCGATCGGCACGCAGCAATGCCGGGTCTCGATGCCGGCATTGCCGAAGGCCGGCAGCAGGCGCTCGATGTCGAGGCTCCGGTCGCCGAAGAGAGCGCGGACCCGGCGCACCACGTCCTCCTGCCGCATGACGTGGCGCGGCGCGGCGGAGGCGATGGACGAGAGCACGACGGGGGCGGGTGCGGACGCCTGCTGGCCGGCGCCGCGGCTGAGAGGGGCCTCGAGATCGAGCATGCGGCGAACTCCTGTCCCTGGATAGGGGGTTACTCAATTTCCTACGCGCGCGCCGGCCCTTGGGTTTCATCTGTCGTTAACGGCAGATTAAGCAAGGGTCTTTACCGGAGGCTAGTCCAAGAGGGCTATCCTGTGCGGGCTCAGGAAGAGCGGTTTATTGCCACGGCCTGGTAGGTAACCTTGGATAAGTGGTTAAAATATTTGGGAATCGCGACCCTCGCAATCGCCCTCGGCAGCACTGCGGCCGGCGCGGCGGATCTCGTCACCACCCATCCCGACCACTATGCGCGCCCGGGCGAGAGGGGCAGCGGCTCGTCGATTCTCGACCGCACCAAGCAGGCGCGCGGCGGCTCCAACGTGATCGTGCGCGACGACGCCGCGCTGCCGGAGCGCTGGGTTCTCAACGCGGACCTCAGCAGGGCCTGCAACAAGCGGCTTTTTCGCCAGAAACGCGATCAGTACCTCATCGCAGTCGTCGAGGGCCGCACGTACGGGGCGGCGGTAGGCGGTCACGGCAGCCTCGTCGATCGCGTCAGAATGGCCGAAAATCAAGTGGTTTACCTGTTTCGCGGCCAGGGTACGACGGACTGCAGGGTTTATCATCGCACCAAGTAGCGGCTTTCAGGAAAATTCGACCTTTCGTTAATCTTTTGTTTACCATGCCGTCCAATACTGAAATCACGGTTCATCGACCGTCTCCTGAAATTGATTGCATCGACCTCTCAAAAGCCCCGCCTCCCCGGCGGGGCTTTTTTCTTGATCCCGGGAACCTCCGGCGGTTCTCCGCAGGGCGGGCTTGCAGCGGCGCGGGAGCGGGACTAGATAGGGCGGGCTTCGGCCCTGGACACGGCTTTGGACGCAACGACCGATGAAACCTGCGAGAACCCTGGTGGCCCTGCTGTGCCTGCTGCTGCTTGCAGCCTGCTTTGCGCCGAGCAAGTCGGATCTCCTCAAGAAGGCGCAGGGCGCCAAGTCGCGCGCCGACCTGGAAGCTGCGCTCGGCCAGCCGAGCGACGTGTCGAAGATCGGCCCGATCGAAAAATGGACCTATGCCGCTTCCGACGGCTCGGTGGTCTTCGTGCTGGCCGGCGACACCATCACCTTCGAGGCGACGGCCGACCGCTGACGGCAACGCCGCCCCGGGCCATCCTATCCCGGGCCATCCTAGAGGACCGTCCTGGTGGGGGCGGAGGGGCCTGCGCCGCTCGCCCTTTCGCGCAGCGAGATGTAGATGCCGCTGCCGATCACCACGGCGATGCCGGCCCAGGTCCAGCTATCCGGAAAATCCCCGAAGATCAGCAGGCCCAGCACCGTGGTCACGATGATCTCGCTGTAGGTGAAGGGCGCCAGCAGCGAAGCCGGCGCGAAGTCGAATGCCTTGATGAGCAGGAAGTGACCGCCGGCGGCGATCAGTCCCATCATCGCCATGGCGGCGAGGTCGACCGTGCTCGGCATCACCCAGACTGCCGGAACGATCAGGGTCATCAGCAGGGCGCCGGCTGCCGCCGAGTAGGTGAGGGTGACCAGCGGCGGGGCGGAGCCCGCAAGGCGCCGGGTCGACAGCAGGTAGAATCCGAACACCACGCCGGCTCCAAGGGCGAGCAGGGCGGGCCACTGCAGGCTGCCGAAGCCCGGCCGGATGATGAGCAGCGCGCCAAGGAAGCCGACGAGAACCGCGATCTTGCGGCGCGGGCCGACACTTTCCCCGAGAACCCAGGGCGACAGGGCGGTGACGATCAGCGGCGAGACGAAGATCAGCGCAAGGGCGTCGGCCAGCGGCATGCGCGCGATGGCGGCAAAGAACAATATCGTGGAGGCGAGCAGCAGGCCGCCGCGCACCAGCTGCAGCAGCGGGCGGGCAGGCACCAGCCGCCGCGGCCCGTAACGCAGCAGCGCCACCGGGAAAATCAGGCAGAATGAAAGAAATATCGCGCCCAGACCAGCTGCAGGATCGGGATGTGGTCGCTCAGGTGCTTGGCGATGGCATCCATGAAGGGGACCACCGACATGGCACCCAGCATCAGCAGGATACCGGCCATGGGCCGGTCGTCGGAAACGGCAGGAGACGGCGGCGCAGAAGAGACCATGGGGCAGGGGGATTTTCGCGACGGGGACGGCGGATTGCCAAGGTTAACAGGCTTATGGCACAAGTGCCCTGCAAACGCATCCGCTTCGCAGCCAGGGAGAGCCGCGCGTGAGGTTTATTGACGGTTTCCTGCGGACCTTCGGCGGGCTTCTGCTCGGCGGCCTGCTGCTACCCCTGGCGGCCTGTGCGCAGAGCCAGGCGGACGGCCCGGCAGCGGCGAGCGACTTCGACAGCTGGCTCGCCGGCCTCAGGCAGGAGGCCATCGGCCGCGGCATTCGTGCCGAAACGTTGGAAAGTGCCCTCGCCGGACTGCAGCCGCTGCCCGAGGTGATCGAGCGTGACCGCAGCCAGCGCGAGTTCACCCTGACGTTCACCCGCTACATGCGTGGCGCGATCACCGAGAGCCGGGTGGAGAAGGCACGCCGCCTGCTTGAGGAACACCGCCCGCTGTTGGAGAAGGTGGCGGCCGAATACGGCGTGCAGCCGCGCTTCCTGGTTTCCTTCTGGGGCCTGGAGAGCAACTTCGGGGAGCACACCGGGGGCTATTCCGTGGTTGCGGCGCTGGCGACCTTGGCGCATGAAGGCCGCCGGCACGACTTCTTCCGCGCCCAGTTGCTCGACGCCCTGCAGATCCTCGACGAGGGCCATATCCCTGTGCGCGAGATGACCGGCTCCTGGGCCGGCGCCATGGGACAGCTGCAGTTCATTCCCTCGACCTTCGTGAACTTCGCCGTCGACTACGACGGCGACGGCCACCGCGACATCTGGCACAGCCTGCCCGATATCTTCGCTTCGGCGGCCAACTACCTGTCGCAGGAGGGCTGGCGCGGCGACCGCACCTGGGGCCGCCAGGTCATGTTGCCGCCGTTGTTCGACTACAGCCTGGCCAGCCTGTCGATAAAAAAGCCGCTCGGCGAGTGGGCCTCGACCTACGGCCTGCGCGATGCCGACGGCGGGCCGCTGCCGGCGGTCGACGGCATGGAAGGCTCGGTGGTGCTGCCGGCCGGCCACCGCGGCCCGGCTTTCCTGGTTTATGAGAATTTCAACACCATCCTGATATGGAACCGCTCCATCCTCTATGCGATCTCGGTCGGCCATCTGGCCGACCGCATCGACGGGGCGCCGGCGCTGAGCGCCGCCGCGCTGCCGGACGAGGAACCGGTCAGTCTGAAGGCCATCGAGGAGATGCAGGCATTGCTGAATGCGCGCGGCTACGACGCCGGCAAGCCGGATGGCCTGGTCGGCCCGCAGACCCGCGAGGCCCTGCGCGCCTATCAGGCGGCCCAGGGCCTGCCGGCCGACGGCTACCCGACACCGGAGATAATCGCGCGGCTGCGGGCTGCCGGCGGCCAGTGACACCGGCAGGGGAACCGCGGGTCCGGGTTGTTTCCTCGGAACAAGGCACCTAAAGTACCATATCGAGTAGGGAAATTGATGCGGAGCACAAGATGAGGGCGACTGGCCTGAGAGGCGTTGCGGTTCTGCTCGCCCTGTTCGCCGTGCTTGCCGGCTGCGCGGAGACCGAGCTGGCGGTGCACAACGCCAAGCGCATGCAGACGCCCGACAGCCCGGCAGCGGTTACGCAGGCCGGCACCTACAAGCTTGGCAAGCCCTACCAGATCGCCAACGTCTGGTACTACCCGCAGGAAGACTTCGGCTATGACGAGTCCGGCATCGCGTCGTGGTACGGGCCCGGCTTCCACGGCCGGCAAACTGCCAACGGCGAAATCTACGACCAGGAAGCCATGACCGCCGCCCATCGGACCCTGCCGATGCCTTCGCTGGTCCAGGTCACCAACCTGGAGAACGGCCGCTCCATCCGCGTCAGGGTGAACGACCGCGGCCCCTATGCCCACGGCCGCATCATCGACCTGTCGAAGCGCGCGGCCGACCTGCTCGGCTTCGTGAACCAGGGGACGGCGAAGGTCCGGGTGCAAGTGCTCGAGATGGAGAGCCGGGAGTTGGCGATGCTGGCGAGCGGCGGTACCGCCGGCGGTGCCGTCGCCCCACCGGCGGTGCCGGTGGAAGCCGTTGCCGTGCAGGATCTGCCGCCGTCGGGCGGCGCTCCGCTGCGGACGGCGGCGCTGCCGGCCCAGCCGCAGGCAACGCAGAGCGATGCGGACGCCGAGCCGCGGCACCTGCGCACGGCGATACTGGTGAACCCGGAGCCGGTGGTGACGCAGACGAGGGTCGGCCGCACGCAGATCTACGTCCAGGCGGGCGCTTTCACCCAGGTCGCCAATGCGGTGCGCCTGCGGGCGCGGCTGGCCTCGCTCGGCGACGTACAGATTTCCAAAGCCTTGGTCGGCAACGATTCTTTCTACCGCGTGCGCCTCGGCCCCATGGCCAACGTCGCGACGGCGGATCAGACCCTGGAGTTGTTGCTCGGCAACGGCTTCAATGACGCGCGGGTGGTGGTCGATTGACCGCCGCCGAGATTCATCACCGTGCCGACACATTGTCGGCCGATGATCCCACAAGGCTGCGGCCAGCGCCGCGCCTCCGCCTCAAGGCATAGCGGAGTCATTCAAGCGATGAAACGCCTCAAGAGCTTCTTCCTCCTCCTCGGCCTGGCTGCCGCGGCAAGCCTGCCGTCCGGCGCCGTCTGGGCCGCCGCGACCATCGAGACCCAGGCCAGGGAAGCCTTCCTCGTCGACTTCGATACGGGGGCGGTGTTGCTGGACAAGAATGCCGACCAGCTGATGCCGCCGTCGTCGATGAGCAAGCTGATGACGGCCTACATGGTCTTCGAGCGTCTGAAGGACGGGAGCCTGGCGCTCGACGACGAACTGACGGTCAGCGAGAAGGCCTGGCGCATGGGCGGTTCCAAGATGTTTGTCGACATCGGCAAGCAGGTGCGGGTGGAGGACCTGCTGCGCGGCGTCATCGTGCAGTCGGGCAACGACGCCTGCATCGTGCTCGCCGAGGGGCTGGCCGGCAGCGAGGAGGCCTTCGCTGAGCAGATGACCGCGAGGGCGCGCGACCTCGGCATGACCCAGAGCACCTTCCGCAACTCGACCGGCTGGCCCGACCCCAACCACCTGACGACGGCGCGGGAGCTTGCGATCCTCTCCAAGCGAATCATCCTGGACCACCCCGAGTACTACCACTACTACGCGGAGAAGGAGTTCACCTGGCACGAGATCCGCCAGGGCAACCGCAATCCGCTGCTCTACAGGAACATCGGCGCCGACGGCCTGAAGACGGGCCACACGGAGGAGGCCGGCTATGGCCTGACGGCGTCTGCGTTGCAGAACGACCGACGCCTGATCCTGGTGGTCAACGGCCTGCCGAGCATGCAGACGCGCGCCGATGAATCCGATCGGCTGCTCTCCTGGGGCTTTCGCGAGTTCAACAACTATGCCCTCTTCAAGGCAGGCGATACGGTCGATGAGGCGCCGGTCTGGCTCGGTGACGAGGAGACCGTTCCCCTGGTCATCGCCAACGACATGAAGGTGACCCTGCCGCGCAACGAGCGCAACGGCATGCAGGTCGCAGTGGTCTACGATTCGCCGATTCCTGCACCGGTGGTCGCCGGACAGCAGATCGCCACGCTGCGGGTCACCTGGCCCGGCGGCGTGCCGGTGGAGGTGCCGCTGCAGGCGGGCAGCGACGTCGAGCAGCTCGGCGCCTTCGGGCGCATTGCGGCCAGCGTCAAGTTCCTGCTGCTCGGCACCCCGTGAGCGAACGCGGCCGCTTCATCACTCTTGAAGGCGGAGAAGGCGCCGGTAAGTCGACACAGCAGCGCCGCCTCTCCGCCTGGCTGCGCCGCGGCGGCCTGGAGGTTACCGAAACCCGCGAGCCCGGCGGCAGTCCCGGTGCCGAGGAAATCCGCGCCCTGCTGGTGACCGGCGCGGCCGGCCGCTGGGATGCGATGAGCGAGGCCCTGCTGCACTTCGCGGCGCGCCGCGACCACCTGCGACAGACCATCGAACCCGCCCTGCAGCGAGGCTGCTGGGTGGTCTGCGACCGCTTCGCCGATTCCACCATGGCCTATCAGGGCTACGGCCACGGCCTCGGCCGCCCCGCGATCGAGGCGCTCTACGACATGGTGGTCGGCGCGCTGCGGCCCGATCTCACCCTGGTGCTCGACCTGCCGGTCGCCGAGGGGCTGGCGCGGGCGAAGGGGCGGGCGCACGACGAGGACCGCTACGAGCAGATGGACCTGGCCTTCCACGAACGCCTGCGCGAAGGCTTCCACGACATCGTGGCGCGCGAGCCGGAGCGCTGCGTCCTGATCGATGCCGCTGGCGACGAGGACGCCGTGGCCGCGCGCATCGCGGCGGCGGTCGGCGAGCGCCTCGGGGTGGCGGCATGAAGAAGGACGACAAGGCCGAGGAAACGCCCTGGCCGCATCCGCGGCACACGGTGGCGCTGCGCGGGCAGTCCGTGGCCGAAACGGTGCTGCTGCGCGCCCATGCCTCGGGGCGCTTGCCGCATGCCTGGCTGCTGTCGGGCCCGCGTGGCGTCGGCAAAGCGACCCTGGCCTTCCGCTTCGCGCGTTTCCTGTTGGCGCCCGATTGCCAGGGCGGCGGTCTCTTCGGCGCTACGGCGGAGAGTCTGGAGGTGCCGCGGGACCATCCGGTGTTCCGGCGCGTCGCCGCCGGCGGCCATGCCGACCTCATGACCCTGGAGCGCGGTGAGGACGACAAGGGCAAGCCGCGCAGCGTAATCCCGGTGGAGGACGTGCGACGCCTGCTGTCCTTCGCCCGCATGACCGCCGGGGAGGGCGGCTGGCGGGTCGCCATCGTCGATGCCGTCGACGAGATGAACCGCAACGCCTCCAACGCCCTGCTGAAGATCCTCGAGGAGCCGCCGCCCCAGTGCGTCCTGCTGCTGGTCAGCCACGCGCCCGGCAGCCTCCTGCCGACCATCCGCTCGCGCTGCTGTCAGCTGCCGCTCGGCCCGCTCGAGGAAGCGGTGGTGGCCGAACTGCTGGCCCAGCACCATCCGCAGCTCGACGCGGAGGAAGTGGCCGCCCTGGCACGCCTCGCCGACGGCAGCATCGGCCGCGCCCTGGCCCTCGCCGCCCACGGCGGCCTCGATCTCTACCGCGAGCTCATCGCGCTGCTCGGGACCTTGCCGCGGCTCGACGTCTCCCACCTGCACCGCCTGGCCGAGAAGTGGGGCCAGGGGCGCGATCCGGAGGCCTTTCGGACCGGCATGGAGCTGCTCATCTGGTGGCTCGGCCGCTTCATCAAGGCGGGCTCCACCGGCCGCCCGGCGCCCGAGGTTGTGGCCGGGGAGGGGGCCCTGGCCGAGCGCCTGCTGGCCGGCCGCCCCCTTGCGCAATGGCTTGGCCTGTGGGAGAAGATCAGCCGTCTTTTCGCCCGGACGGAGGCGGCCAATCTCGATCGGAAGCAGGCAGTGCTGAGCGCCTTTCTGGATCTTGAGAACGCGGCGTCTTAGCGCCGGGCCCTTTGGAGATCCGCGATGACGGCAGGAAAGCCGGCATACTACATCACGACCCCGATCTACTACGTGAACGACGACCCGCACATCGGGCACGCGTACACGACGCTGGCCTGCGACGTGCTGGCGCGCTTCAAGCGGCTCGACGGATTCAACGTGCGCTTCCTGACCGGCACCGACGAGCACGGTCAGAAGGTGGAGAAGTCGGCGGCTGTGGCCGGCGTCGATCCGCAGCGCTTCACCGACCGGGTGTCGCAGAACTTCCGAGACCTTTCCAAGCTGCTGAACTTTTCCGACGACGATTTCATCCGCACCACCGAAGAACGCCACAAGGTTGCCTGTCAGGCGCTGTGGCAGAAGCTGGTTGCCGCCGGCGAGATCTACCTCGGCAGCTATGCCGGCTGGTATGCCGTGCGCGATGAGGCCTACTACACCGAGAGCGAGCTGACCGAGGGGCCGAACGGCGCCAAGATCGCCCCTTCGGGTGCCGAATGCGAATGGGTGGAAGAAGAGTCCTACTTTTTCCGTCTTTCAGCCTGGGGCGAGCCCCTGCTGAAATTCTACGACGAGAACCCGGACTTCATCCTGCCGCCGAGCCGGCGCAACGAGGTGGTCAGCTTCGTGAAGGGCGGCCTCAAGGATCTCTCGATCAGCCGCACGACCTTTTCCTGGGGCATTCCGGTGCCCGACGCGCCCGGCCACATCATCTACGTCTGGCTCGACGCGCTGACCAACTACATCACCGCCGCCGGCTATCCCGACGTGGAGTCGGAAAGGTTCCGCACTTTCTGGCCGGCCGACCTCCATATGGTCGGCAAGGACATCCTGCGCTTCCACGCGGTCTACTGGCCGGCCTTCCTGATGGCCGCCGGCGTGGCCCCGCCCAAGCGCGTCTACGCCCACGGCTGGTGGACCAACGAGGGGCAGAAGATGTCCAAGTCGCTGCGCAACGCGCTGGTACCGGCGGAGCTGGTGGCGACCTACGGCCTCGACCAGGTGCGCTACTTCCTGCTGCGCGAGGTGCCCTTCGGCAGCGATGGCGACTTCTCGCACAAGGCGATGGTCGGACGCATGAACTACGACCTCGCCAACCAGTTCGGCAACCTGGCGCAGCGCGTGCTCTCGATGATCGCCAAGAACTGCGACGGCAGGGTGCCGCAGCCGGGTGCGCTGGAAGCGGCCGACGAGGCGCTGCTGAAGACCGCGACGGCGCTGCTGCCCGAGCTGCGCGGCGAGTTCGATCGCCAGCAGTTCCACAGCGCGCTCACCAAGACCTGGGAGGCCGTCGGTGCCGCCAACCGCTACATCGATCACGCGGCGCCCTGGACCCTGAAGAAGACCGACCCGGCGCGCATGGCCACGGTGCTCTATGTGCTGGCCGATACGATCCGCCGGCTGGCGATCCTCTGCCAGCCGGTGATGCCGGACGCCATGGCGGCGATGCTCGACCAGCTGGCGGTCGATCCGGCGGCGCGCGACTTCGCGACCCTGGAGGTCCGCCTTGCGCCCGGTACCGCCCTGCCGGCACCGCAGCCCCTCTTTCCGCGCTTCGTGGAGGAGGAGGCCTCAGCGTGACCGACGCTGCCGAGATGCCGGTGGCCGCGCGGCCGTTGGTCGATTCCCACTGCCACCTCGACTACCTCGAGCGTGACGGCGAGATCGAGCCGGTGGTGGCGCGCGCCCTCGCGGCCGGCGTTGGCACCCTGGTGACGATCTGCACCAAGCTCAGCGAGTTCGACCGCATCGAGGCCATCGCGCGGCGCTTCCCGCGCGTCTTCTGCTCCGTCGGCGTGCATCCGCACGAGGCCGGCAAGGAAGGCCAGCAGACGCCGGACCGCCTGATCGAGCTGGCCGGCCACGACAAGGTGGTCGGCATCGGCGAGACCGGCCTCGACTATTTCTACGAACACTCGCCCCGCGAGGCGCAGCAGGTCAGCTTCCGCGCCCACATCGCCGCCGCGCGCGAGACCGGCCTGCCGCTCATCGTGCATGCCCGCGATGCCGACGACGACACCGTGGCGGTGCTCAAGCAGGAATACGCCAGGGGCGCCTTTTCCGGCGTCATCCACTGCTTCACGGCGGGGCCGGCGCTGGCGAAAGCGGCGCTGGAGATCGGCTTCTACATCTCGCTCGCCGGCATCATCACTTTCAAGTCGGCGGAGGATCTGCGCCGCACGGTCGCCGAGGTGCCGCTCGACCGCATCCTGGTCGAGACGGATTCGCCCTATCTGGCGCCGGTCCCCAAGCGCGGCAAGACCAACGAGCCGGCCAACGTGGTCTACACCGCTGACGCGCTGGCGAAGCTGTGCGGCGTCGAGATGGCCGAATTCGCCGACATGACGACGGACAACTTCTTCCGTCTGTTCACCCGCGCTGCGCGGCCCTGAGGGCCCGGCAATGAAGGTGACCCTTCTCGGCTGTGGCGGCTCCGGCGGCGTTCCGCTGGCCGGGCGCGATCCCGGCGGCTACTGGGGCAACGCGGACCCGGCCAACCCGAAGAACCGCCGCAGCCGCGTCTCGGTGCTGGTGGAGCAGGAGGGGACGCGCTTCCTCATCGACACCTCGCCCGACCTGCGCCAGCAGATCCTCGACAACGGCATCACCGAACTCGACGCCGTGCTCTACACCCACGCGCACGCCGATCACAGCCACGGCATCGACGAGCTGCGCGGGCTGGTCTACGGCCGCGGCGGGCCGATCGACGCCTATATGGACGCCCGCACGCGCGAGCTGCTGACGACGCGCTTCGACTACGCCTTCGCTTCCAGCCGTGGCCCGGGCAATCTCTACCCGCCGCTGCTGCGCGACCACGTCATCGAGGGGCCCTTCAGCATCGGCGGCACGATCGTCCAGCCCTTCGCGCAGCAGCACGGTCCCGACGTCTCGCTCGGCTTTCGTCTCGGCGATTTCGCCTACTCGACCGACGCCAGCGCACTCGACGACGAGGCCTTTGCCATTCTGGAAGGCGTGAAGCTCTGGGTGGTCGACTGCCTGCGCGACGACCCGCACCCCACCCACTCCCACACCGCGCAGACCTTCGAGTGGATCGCCCGCGTGAAGCCGCAGCGCGCCGTCCTCACCCACATGAACGAACGCCTCGACTACGAGGACCTGCGCCGCCGCTGCCCACCCGGCGTCGAGCCCGGCTACGACGGCCTAGTGGTCGAGATGTAGCGGCTCAGCCCCAAAAGCGTCAACATTTCAACGCGGCATAGTCAAGAATTCGCGCTACTTCCATGCGGAAGCAAGGAG
>CAYYIV010000071.1:0-13024 GCA_964472095.1 uncultured Pelagibius sp. | reverse complement strand
ACCACCGGCGAGGACCGCAGTTGGGAGGAGAGCTACCGCAAGCGCTGGCAGCACGACAAGGTCGTGCGCTCGACCCACGGCACCAACTGCACCGGCTCCTGCTCGTGGAAGATCTACGTGAAGGGCGGCATCATCACCTGGGAAACCCAGCAGACTGACTATCCGCGCACCCGCCCGGACCTTCCGAACCACGAGCCGCGCGGCTGCAGCCGTGGCGCCAGCTACAGCTGGTACCTCTACTCCGGCAACCGGGTAAAGTACCCGCTGATCCGCGGACGCCTCTTGAAGCTGTGGCGCGAGGCTCGCGCGCTGCGCACCCCGGTCGCCGCCTGGGCCGCCATCGTCGAGGATCCAAAGAAGCGGGCGGCTTACACCAAGAAGCGCGGTCTCGGCGGCTTCGTGCGCGCGAAGTGGGAGGAAGTCAACGAGATCATTGCCGCGGCCAACGCCTACACGGCGAAGACCTATGGTCCCGATCGCGTCATCGGCTTCTCGCCGATCCCGGCGATGTCGATGGTCTCCTACGCTGCCGGCTCACGCTATCTTTCGCTGCTTGGCGGCGTCTGCATGTCGTTCTACGACTGGTACTGTGACCTACCGCCCGCCTCGCCGCAGACCTGGGGCGAGCAGACAGATGTGCCGGAGAGCGCCGACTGGTACAACGCCGGCTTCCTGATGATCTGGGGCTCCAACGTGCCGCAGACCCGCACGCCGGACGCCCACTTCTATACCGAGGTGCGCTACAAGGGCACCAAGTCTGTGGTGGTCAGCCCGGACTACTCCGAAGCCTCCAAGTTTGCCGATCTCTGGCTGCATCCGAAGCAGGGCACCGACGCGGCGCTGTCTATGGCCATGGGCCACGTCATCCTGCGCGAGTTCCACCTGGAGCGCCAGGCCGAGTATTTTGAGGACTATGCGCGGCGCTTCACCGACATGCCGATGCTGGTGCGCCTGGCGAAGCAGGACGGCCACTATGTCCCTGAGCGGCTGCTCCGCGCCGCCGACCTCGACGGCGGGCTCAGCCAGAAGAACAATCCGGAGTGGAAGACGCTGGCCATCGACGAGTCGACCGGCGGCATCGTCGCGCCGCACGGCTCGGTCGGTTTCCGCTGGGGTGAGCAGGGTAAGTGGAACTTGGAGGAGAAGGACGCCGACGGCCGCGACACCAAGCTGCGCCTGAGCCAGATCCTCGACAAGGATCATGACGATGTCGTCGATGTCGGTTTCCCTTACTTCGGCAATCGCGAGCACGATCACTTCAAGGGCACCGACCATCCCGACGTGCTGCTGCGCCGGGTGCCGGTGAAGGCGGTGAAGACCGCTGAGGGCGAGATGCTGGTCGCCACGGTCTTCGACCTCTTCGTCGCCAACTATGGCCTCGACCGCGGCCTCGGTGGTGGGCAGGTCGCCAAGGGCTATGAGGAGAACGTGCCCTACACGCCGGCCTGGGCCGAGCGGATCACCGGTGTTCCCGCTGACCACATCGTCACCGTGGCGCGCGAGTTCGCGCTCAATGCCGAGAAAACCAAGGGCCGCTCCATGGTGATTCTCGGCGCCGGCCTCAATCACTGGTATCACATGGACATGAACTACCGGGGGATCATCAATCTCCTGGTGATGTGTGGCTGCGTCGGACAGTCCGGCGGCGGCTGGGCACACTATGTCGGCCAGGAGAAGCTGCGACCGCAGACCGGCTGGCAGCCGCTTGCCTTCGCGCTCGACTGGGCGCGCCCTCCACGGCACATGAACTCGACCTCCTTCTTCTACGCCCACACCGACCAGTGGCGCTACGAGACCCTGGAGGTGAACGAGATCCTCTCGCCGACGGCCCCCGAGGGGCCCTGGGACGGCGCCCTCATCGACTACAACATCCGCGCCGAGCGCATGGGCTGGCTGCCCTCCGCGCCGCAGCTTGAGACCAACCCCCTGGAGATCGCCAAGGCGGCCGCCGCGGCCGGCAAGGAGCCCAAGGACTACGTGGTCGAGCAGCTGAAGGCCGGCTCACTCAAGATGTCCTGTGAGGATCCGGACAAGCCGGTGAACTGGCCGCGCAACCTCTTCGTCTGGCGCTCCAACCTGCTGGGCTCCTCCGGCAAGGGCCACGAGTACTTCCTGAAGCACCTGCTTGGCACGTCCCACGGCGTGCTCGGCAAGGATCTCGGTGCCGACGGCCGCCAGAAGCCGCAGGAGGCGGTCTGGCACGAGGATGCGCCGGAAGGCAAGCTCGACCTGCTGGTGACGCTGGACTTCCGCATGTCGACAACCTGCGTCTACTCCGACATCGTGCTGCCGACGGCAACCTGGTACGAGAAGAACGATCTCAACACTTCCGATATGCACCCCTTCATCCACCCGCTGACCGCCGCGGCCGATCCGGCCTGGGAATGCCGCAGCGACTGGGAGATCTACAAAGGAATCGCCAAGGCCTTCTCCGAGGTGGCTCCTGAGGTGCTTGGTGTCGAGCAGGACGTCGTCATGGTGCCGATCCTGCACGACACGCCGGCCGAGATGGCCCAGGCGATGGACGTAAAGGACTGGAAGAAGGGCGAGGTCGAAGCGATCCCCGGCCGGACCATGCCGCAGGTTGCAGTGGTCGAGCGCGACTATCCGAATCTCTACAAGCGCTTCACGGCGCTGGGCCCGCTGATGAACAAGCTGGGCAACGGCGGCAAGGGCATCTCCTGGAACACCGAGCACGAGGTGGCCGGGCTCGGCCGCCTCAACGGCGTGGTCGTCGAAGAAGGCCCGACCCAGGGCATGCCGCGCATCGGCAGCGACATTGACGCCACCGAGGTGATCCTCATGCTGGCGCCGGAGACCAATGGCGAGGTGGCCGTGAAGGCATGGGAGGCCCTCGGCAAGGCCACCGGACGTGACCATACTCACCTGGCGGCGCCCAAGGAAGACGAGAAGATCCGCTTCCGCGACGTGGTGGCGCAGCCGCGCAAGATCATCTCCTCACCGACCTGGTCGGGCATCGAATCGGAGAAGGTCTGCTACAACGCCGGCTACACCAATGTGCATGAGCTGATCCCCTGGCGCACCCTGACGGGCCGTCAGCAGCTCTACCAGGACCATCTCTGGATGCGGGCCTTCGGCGAGGGCTTCTGCGTCTATCGTCCGCCGATCGACACCAAGACGGTGAACCCGGTCATTGCCTCGAAGGACAACGGGAATCCCCAGGTGGTGCTGAACTTCATTACGCCGCACCAGAAATGGGGCATCCACTCGACCTACACCGACAACCTGATGATGCTGACGCTGAATCGCGGCGGCCCGGTGATCTGGCTCAGCGAGGTCGACGCCAGGAAGGTCGGCATCCAGGATAACGACTGGGTCGAGGCCTACAACGTCAACGGCGCGCTCACGGCGCGGGCGGTGGTCTCCCAGCGCATGCACGAAGGTACCGTCTTCATGTACCACGCGCAGGAGAAAATCGTGAACACGCCAGGGTCGGAGATGACCGGCCAGCGCGGCGGCATCCATAACTCGGTGACCCGGACGGTGCTGAAGCCGACCCACATGATCGGCGGCTACGCCCAGCAGTCCTATGGTTTCAACTACTATGGCACGGTCGGGTCCAACCGCGACGAGTTCGTCATCGTTCGCAAGATGGACAAGATCGACTGGCTCGAGCGGCCCAACCGCGACGACATGGAGGCAGCAGAATGAAGATTCGTGCGCAAATCGGCATGGTGCTGAACCTCGACAAGTGCATCGGGTGTCACACCTGCTCCGTGACCTGCAAAAACGTCTGGACCAACCGCGAAGGCATGGAATATGCCTGGTTCAACAACGTCGAGACCAAGCCGGGCATCGGCTATCCCAAGGAGTGGGAGAACCAGAAGCGCTGGAACGGCGGCTGGGAACGCACCGGCAACGGCCGCCTGCGGCCCAAGATGGGCGCCAAGTGGCGCGTGCTGGCGAAAATCTTCGCCAATCCAGACCTGCCGGAGATCGACGACTACTACGAACCTTTCACATTCGACTACGAGCACCTGCAAACCGCGCCGGAGCTTGAGGCCACACCGACGGCGCGGCCGCGTTCGCTGATCTCCGGCGAGCGCATGGAAAAGATCGAATGGGGCCCCAACTGGGAGGAGATCCTCGGCGGCGAGTTCGCCAAGCGATCCAAGGACGTGAACTTCGAGGGCATCGAAAAGGAGATCTACGGCGCCTTCGAGAACACCTTCATGATGTACCTGCCGCGGCTCTGCGAGCACTGCCTGAACCCGACCTGCGTGGCGGCCTGCCCTTCCGGCGCGATCTACAAGCGCGAGGAGGACGGCATCGTCCTGATCGACCAGGAGAAGTGTCGTGGCTGGCGCATGTGCGTCTCCGGCTGCCCCTACAAGAAGATCTACTACAACTGGTCGACCGGTAAGTCGGAGAAGTGCATCTTCTGCTACCCGCGTATCGAGGTCGGCCAGCCGACGGTCTGCTCGGAGACCTGCGTCGGGCGCATCCGCTATCTCGGTGTGCTGCTCTACGACGCCGACCGCATCGCCCAGGCGGCGGCCACCGAGGACGAGGGCGACCTCTACCAGGCACAGCTCGACATCTTCCTCGATCCCAACCATCCGGAGATCATCGCCCAGGCGCGGCGCGACGGTGTGCCGGAAGCCTGGCTGGAAGCGGCCCGTCGCTCCCCGGTATGGAAGATGGCGATGGACTGGAAGATCGCCTTCCCCCTGCACCCCGAGTACCGCACCCTGCCGATGGTGTGGTACGTGCCGCCGCTGTCGCCGATCCAGTCGGCAGCCGAGGCCGGCAAGATCGCCTGGGACGACGGTCTGCCCGACGTCAGCGCCCTGCGCATTCCCCTGCGCTACCTCGCCAACATGCTGACCGGCGGTAACGAGAAGCCGGTGGCCGAAGCCCTGCAGCGTATGCTCGGCATGCGCGCCTACATGCGGGCCAAGACGGTCGACGGTGTCATCGACGAGTCGCTGGCCCGGCGCGTCGGCCTCACCGTAGAGCGCATCGAGGAGATGTACCACGTCATGGCGATCGCCAACTACGAGGACCGTTTCGTCATCCCGACGGCGCACCGCGAGGTCAGCGAAGACGCCTACGACCTGCGCGGTTCCTGCGGCTTCAGCTTCGGCAACGGCTGCTCGGGCGGCAGCAGCGAAACCAACCTCTTCGGCGGGCGCAAGAAGAAGGTGCAGACCCCGACGGAGGTGTTCTGATGTACAAGACCTTCAAGATCCTGTCGCTGCTGCTCACCTATCCCGAGAGGGAGATCCAGGTCGCCGCCGGCGAGATGAAGGCCGTTCTGGCGGCCGAGAAGCTGGTTCCGCCCAATTGCATGAAGGGGCTATCGGGTCTGCTCGACGAACTCGCTGCGGGCGATCTCTATGACCTGCAGGCGCGCTACATCCTGCTGTTCGACCGCTCGCGTTCGCTCTCCCTTCACCTCTTCGAGCACATCCACGGCGAGAGCCGCGACCGCGGCCAGGCCATGGTCGACCTGGCCGAGCACTATGCGGCGCACGGAATGGAACTGAGTGCCCGGGAACTGCCGGACTTTTTGCCGCTGTTCCTGGAGTTCCTCTCGACCCGGGCGCTGCCGGAAGCGCGCGAGCTGCTGGATCAGCCGCTGAACGTGATCGCCGCCCTCGGCGAACGCCTGCGCAAGCGCAACAGCGCCTACGCCTGGGTCATGCTGACCCTGGAGGGCATCGCCAAGGGAAAGCCGGTGAGGGCGGAGCTTGACGTGCTGTTGGCCGAGCCGGAGGACGATCCCGAGGATCTCGTGGCCCTCGACCGCAACTGGGAGGACCAGCCGGTCACCTTCGGTCCCGCCAATGCTGCGGGTGGCGTCGCTCCCGGCGGCGGCTGCCCGGCGGTTCGCGGCACCCTGGCCCGCATGGATCCCTCCGGTGCCGAAGCACCGGGCGCTTCCGGCGCAAAGAACCATTGAGGAGCACGCATCATGGCAACCTTCCTCAACACGCTGGTTTTCGGCATCTACCCCTACATCGCGCTGGCGGTGCTGGCGCTCGGATCGATCATCCGCTACGACCGTGAGCCTTATACTTGGCGCTCCGGCTCCAGCCAACTGCTGCGCCGTCGCCAGCTGGTCATGGGCTCGGTGCTGTTCCACGTTGGGGTTATCATCGTCTTCTTCGGACACCTGGTCGGCCTGCTGACGCCGATCGAGCTCTTCGACATGGTCGGGATCAGCCATGGCTTCAAGCAGATCCTGGCCATCGTGGTCGGCGGCGTGGCCGGCGTCTTCGCCCTCATCGGCGCCACGCTGCTGGCCCACCGGCGACTCTTCGATCCGCGCATCCGCGCCAACTCGAGTTTCGGCGACAACGCCATCATCCTGCTGCTGTGGCTGCAGCTGGCCCTCGGCCTGGCGACCATTCCGTTGTCGCTCGGCCATCTCGACGGCGGCGAGATGGTGCGCTTCATGTCCTGGGCGCGCGGAATCTTCACCTTCGACTTCGCCGCGTCGAGCTACATCGTAGATGCGCACCCGATCTTCAAGCTGCACATATTTCTCGGGCTGACCCTTTTCCTGATTTTCCCTTTCACCCGGCTGGTGCACATGCTGAGCGCCCCGCTGCGCTATTTCTGGCGGCCTGGGTACCAGGTCGTGCGCTCGCGGCGCCCTGCGGCCAACGGCCGCCTGCGGACTCCGGCGGAGTAAGGTCATGCAGGATATCCGCATCAACGAGGCAATCATCCCCGCGGCGGCGGTGCTGGCGGAAGCTCAGAACCACCCCGCCGCCGCGCCGGAAGCGGCGCTGCAGGCAGCCGCCCAGGCCCTCGCCGTCCGAGAGCTGCTGTTGCAGGAGGCCTGCCGTCAGGGCCTTGCCGCCGCGCCCGAGGCGGACGGCGAGGGCCGTCGGGAGATTGAGGAGGACGCCCTGATCCGCACGCTGCTAGACCGCGAGGTCACCGTGCCGGAGGCAGATGAGGTCACCTGCCGGCGTTACTACGGCAACAACACCAATCGCTTCCGCAGTCCCGATCTCTTCGAAGCGGCACACATCCTGCTCGCCGCCGCGCCGGACGACCGCGAGGCCTATGACAAGGCGGTAGCTACGGCTGAGCGCCTGATCGCTGTGCTGCAGCAGGATCCCCACGCCTTTGCCGGACTGGCGGCAGAGTATTCCGCCTGCTCCTCGGGCCAGAACGAGGGGCGCCTGGGACAGGTCGCGCGCGGCGATACCGTCGCGGAGTTCGAGACCTTTCTGATGAACCTCGAGGAAGGCCAGCTCTGCCCGGTGCCGGTGCGCTCGCGCTACGGCGTCCACGTGCTGCGACTCGACCGCCGCATCGACGGCCGCCAGCTGCCCTTCGAGGCGGTGCAGCGGCGCATCGCCGACTACCTGCAGGCGGCAAGCTGGCAGCGCGCGCTGGCGCAGTACATCCGCGTTCTCGCCGGTCAGGCGGAGATCGCCGGCATCGATCTCGGTGGCACGGAGACGCCGCTGGTGCAGTAGCGACGACACCTTGTGAGGGAGAGGAGGGGAAGTGTCATGGTCGCCGCGGTGAACGATCTACCGCTAGTCGAGCCGGCACTGCTGAGCGACCCTCTCGACTTCTTCTTCGCCGAGCACTACCGTCAGCGCAAGCTGTGCAACCTCATGGAGCAGCTGGCGACCGCGGCGGCGCTCGACGCGCCGGTGGCCACTGGCATTCTCGACTTCCTGCGCCATGACATGGTGCTTCACGTGCAGGACGAAGAGGAAGACCTCTTCCCTCTGATGCGCCTGAGATGCGCTCCGGCGGACGAGATCGAGAGGGTGCTCTCGGCTCTGACCGCCGAGCACGCCGGCGACCGTCATCTCTCGGGCCTGGTGGTCGAGGGTCTGGAGGCGGCCCTTGCGGACGGCCGGCCGCCGTCGGCCTGTCCCAGGCTGCGCGAGGCGATGGTCGATTTCGTCCGCAATCAGCGCCGCCACCTGGCGCTGGAGAACTCCGTCGTGCTGCCGCTGGCCCGGTTGCGCCTGACGGCTGATGACCTTGTGGCCCTTTCGGCGCGCATGACGCGGCGTCACGGCGGCGAGACCGCCAAAGCGAAAGCATAGATCCAGCATGACCACCCGGACCGCCGTTCCCCGCTACCGCTCCTACGACGGCCCGGCGCTGTTCCGCCAGGGCTTCCGACCGTTCTTCCTGGCCGCCGGCATGTGGAGCGCCTTGGCGGTGCCGCTCTGGCTGCTGGTCTTCCATGGCAGCGCCGTGATCCCGACCGCCTTCGATGCTGCCGCCTGGCATGCCCACGAGATGATCTTCGGGTTCGCCGCGGCAGTGGTCGCTGGCTTCCTGCTGACGGCAATCCCCAACTGGACCTGCCGCCTGCCACTGCAGGGCCTGCCTTTGATTGTGCTCTTTACCCTCTGGTTGGTCGGGCGTGGAGCCGTGGCCGCATCGGCCGTCATTGGCGCCTTGCCGGCGGCAGCGCTCGACGCCGCCTTCCTGGTGGCGTTGCTCGCCGTTGCCCTGCGCGAGATCATCGCCGGCCGCAACTGGCGCAACCTGCCGATGCTGCTGGCACTGGTGCTGCTGATCGCCGCCAACGGGCTGACCCATCTGCAGGCCGCGGACCTGGCGCTGACCGGACCGCTGGGCGAGCGCCTCGGCATCGCAACCCTGGTGCTGCTCATCGGCCTGGTCGGCGGGCGCATCATCCCCAGCTTCACCCGCAACTGGCTGGCGAAACGCGGCGCCGGTGCAATGCCGGCGGCCTTTGGTGGTTTCGACAAGCTTTGCCTGCTGGCGACCCTGGCGGCGCTGGCGTGCTGGGTCTTTTCGGTGGAGCCCGCCATCGCCGGCGGTGCATTGCTGGCGGCCGGTCTTCTGAATCTCGCCCGCCTTGCCCGCTGGCAGGGTCACCAGACTTTCTCGGAGCCGCTGGTGTGGAGCCTGCATCTCGGCTTCCTCTGGGTGCCCCTGGGGCTGTTGCTGCTCGGTCTCGCCAGCTTGCTACCGGCCTTGGTGCCGGCGACGGCTGGGCTGCATGCGCTGACTGCCGGCGCCGTCGGCGCCATGACGCTGGCGGTGATGACCCGGGCCACCCTCGGCCACGCCGGGCGCGACCTGCGGGCCGACAGGCCCACCGCGATCATCTACCTGGCCGTTGCCCTGGCAGCGGCGACCCGGGTGGCAGCATCGCTCTTGTCCGCGGCCTATCTGGAGCTGCTCTGGACCTCCGCGCTGCTCTGGACGCTCGCCTTCGCGCTCTTCGTTCTGCGCTACGGCAGCATCCATCTCTCGGCCCCGTCGAAGGGCGGCCCGACCGGTCAACGCACTAGTCGATCACCAGGTCGGCGATGAGCTTCTCGCCGGCGATCGAGTTCACCACCTTGCGCAGGGCGGCAACCACCCGGGGGTCGTAGCGCCCGGTGTTCTGTTCGAGGATCTCGAGGGCCGTTCCCGGCGGAATGCCGCCGCGATAGGTGCGCGGCTCCAGACGCGCGCAGAACACGTCGCAGGCGCCGAGAATGCGGCCGGGCAGCGAGATCTGGTCGCCCTTCAGTCCCTCCGGATAGCCATCGCCGTCGAGCCGCTCGTTCATCTGGGTGATGGCCTTCTGCACCGGCAGCTCGAAGTCGATCTCGCGCAGGATGGAGGCGGAGTGTTCGACGTGGCTCTGCATCCGGGCGATCTCGTCGGTGCTCAGGCGCCCCGGTTTGGTGAGGATCTCGACGGGGATGGCCAGCTTGCCGATCTGCGAGAGGTTGGCGGCGATCTCGACGGTGGCGATCTCCTCGCTGCTGGCATTGAGCTCTTCGGCGACCGCCCGCGCAAAGCCGGCGAGGCGCCGCGAGTGGCCGGCCAGGTAGGGGTCGCGCAGCTCGACGGCACGGACCAGCGAGGCCACCATCTGCTGCATCGCCCTTTCGCGCTTGTGCTGCTCTTCGACCAATTCGGTGACGTCGCGCATGACCGAGACGATACCGGTGGTGCGGCCGTCGTCGTCGTGGTAGGGCGCCTTGGAGACCTGCAGGTGGTGCAGGCGGGACTGCAGGTAGACCTCGGTGTTGAAGGTCATAGGGGCGTTCCGGTCCAGCACCAGGCGGTCGGAGCGGCCGAGGCGCTCCGCCGTGCCCTGCCCGAAGATCGCCGCATCGTCGAGGCCCACCGCATCCTCGACAGTACGGTCGACGGCCTGGGCGAAGGCCGGGTTGAGATAGCGGTATTTGCCCTCCCGCGACTTCACGCCGATGTATTCGGCGATCGAGTTGTTGATGCCGTCGAGGAATCTCCGCTGCGCCTCGATGCGCGCGGCAAGGCGCCTAAACTGATCGGCAAGGGCCGAGCTGTGCTCGTTGGAAAGCCGCCACCAGAACGCGCCGAAGGCGGCGACGACGGCAATCACCACCAGGCCGGCGACGGTCGCCACGGCGGTGACGAAACCGCCCAGCATGTCGTCAGCCGCCTCGCTTTGGATTTCCTGAATCACCCACCAGGTGGTGCCGGGCACCGAGCTGCCGGCCGAGTAGACGCTCTCCGCAATGCCGATCGCGCTGCGCTCGGCAAAGGGAAGCGGACGGCCCGTTTCCGGCGGCTCGATCCCCTCGAGTTCCTGGATTGGCGGCGTGGCTCCGGGATTGACCTGAAACAGGCGCCCGCCGGCGCTTTGCACCAGGGCGAGCCGCTCGCCGGGTAACGACAGCGGTGGTGGGGCGAGCACCTCGACCAGCATCTCGGCGATGGGCAGGGTCACCAACAGCACGCCCACGGTCTGCGCGGCGCGGAGCTGGCTCCGATCCGTCGTGTCCCGGGCATACTGGCCGCCGGCCACCTCGCTCTGTGCCGAAAAGATCGGGGCATAGAAGTCGATGACGACGCCACCCGGCAGCCGGCGGCCCGGCCCGAAGGCGCTCCCGCCGGTCTCGAACAGCGTCCTCGCAATGGCCTGCTGCTCGCCGCTCATCTCCGGCGCCCCGGCGGTCGAGACATAGGGGATGCCGCCGCGATTGATCACGTGGCTGGCGGTGAAGCCGGCGTTCTGCGCGAAGTCCGTCAGGACCCGCCCCATGTAGGGCAGCTGCTCGGAAAGGGAGGCCTCGAGCCCGGCATCGTCGCTGTCGGCGGCCGCCGGATCGCCGGGTGCGAGCTCGGAAATGTCGCTGCCTATGATGTCCATCTCGGTGGCGAACAGCCGGAACAGCTCGCTCTCGACGACCCGCTCGGAGGGGCGTACCGTACCCTCGAGCCAGGTCTCGATGACCTCGGCCCGACCGGCCGACAGGATCTCCAGCCGGCGTTGCAGTTCCGCTTCCAGGTCGCCTTGCCTGAGATGGATCAGCACCGCCGGGACGATGATGCAGATCGCCACGATGACGCCGATCACCGCGAGCCCGCGGCTCAAGGCGCGCGAGCGGGTAGGGCGGTATTGATTGGGATCGACCCGAGCTGCGATGAAGTCGGACTCTGTTGTCTCGCTGCCGCTCGACATGCCTGCCTCTCAGTCGCCGCGTCGCCGGAACAGTGTGTCGGCCGACAGGGGCGAAGAGGGGGAGATCGAGGGCGTCGATCGCGGCTCCGGGCCGCCGACATGGGCCCACCGCGTGGTCTCGTTCATCGAGACCTGCGGCAGGTAGTGTTTGTAGCGCGTGTGGGAAACGACGATCTCCGAAAGATTGTCGAGCACCAGGATGTCCGAACCGACGTAGACGACGAGGACGGCGTGGCCAAAGCCGCGGATCTGATCCCGCAGCGCCACGATGCGCAGTTCGTCCTTGCTGTAGCCCAGACTGCGCAGCGCATAGTACTTGGCGATCGAATAGTCCTCGCAGTCTCCGGAGTTGGTCATGAATTCCTTCGGCGTGGCCCAGTATTCCCGTACCCCGTAGATCTCGGAGTCCAGCCTGTATGGCCAGCCGTTGAAGAACCTGTTGACGGCCTTGGTGCGCTCCTCGTAGGGCAGCTTCGAAGCAGCGGTGACGACGCTGCGCCACTTCTTGAGCGCCGACGTCGTGCAGTTTGCGGCATCGGCGGCGCAGCTGTTGAAGGCCGGACCCTGAGTCCGCATGGCGCCGATGACCCGCGTCCACTGCTGCAGGCCCTTCAGCGAATCCGATCGGACCTCAATGGTGTTGAAGAGGGCGTTGCCCTGCCTTGCATCCTCGACGGCCTGCACCATGCTGCCCAGGTCCTGGGCCTGCGCCGCGCTCGGAACCGTAACCGCGCCGAGCATGCTGAGCGCAGCGGCAAAGCAGACTGCATTCCGGCGTCGCGCCACCACACCGCCTCCTCAACTCCTTCCTCAAGGGCCTCATCAAACGCCGTTGGGGCCAGGTGGACCCGATGGGCCGAGGCTGACCTGGCCGAACCGACAAAGGCGGCGCTGGCCAGGCACTAAACCAGTTTGATGCCAAGTCGAGGGTGAATGCAACCTCTGAATGTATCGCGGTCTTTGCGCTCAGGGGAAGCGTGCTTCCTTCTCGACCTCGTTCAGGTCCATGTGGTTGCGCATGAATCGCTCCGAGGCCTGCGGTTCCGGCTGATGGTCCCACGGCAGATAGCGGCCTTGGCGCAGCGCGTCGTAGACAACCCAGCGGCGTGCCTGACTTTGGCGTACCTCGGTGTCGAAGCGTTGCATGTCCCAGCGCGCGCGGACCTGAGCCATGAATGCGGCCACCCTTGCCGCTTGGTTGGGATCCGCCGCCAGGTCGTTCAGCTCCTGCGGATCTGTGGCAAGGTCGAAGAGCTGCGGCGGATCGAGCTCGCAGTGGTTGAACTTGTAGCGGCCGTCGCGCAGCGAGACCATCGGTGCGTAGGCGCCTTCGGCCGCGTATTCCATCATCACCGGGCGCCGGCGGCCGGCGCCCTTGGCGATCGGCAGCAGGGACTCGCCGTCAAGGACACCGGCGTCCGCGTCCGCAGCGATACCGGCAAGCTCGTTGAGGGTCGGCAGGATGTCGAGGGCGGAGACTGGCGTGTCGATGCACTTGGCGCCGAGCCCCGGTCCCGCGACCATCAGCGGGATGCGCGCCGAGCCCTCGAAGAAGCTCATCTTGAACCACAGGCCGCGCTCGCCCAGCATGTCGCCGTG
>CAYYIV010000070.1:0-14084 GCA_964472095.1 uncultured Pelagibius sp. | reverse complement strand
TGCAGAGCTACAAGGCGCTGCAGGACATCATCGCCATTCTCGGCATGGACGAGCTCTCCGAAGAGGACAAGCTCACCGTGGCCCGCGCGCGCAAGATCCAGCGCTTCATGTCGCAGCCCTTCGACGTTGCCCAGGTATTCACTGGCACGCCAGGCGTGCAGGTCTCCATCGAGGATACCGTGCGCGGCTTCAAGGGCATCTGCGCGGGCGAGTACGATCACCTGCCGGAGGCGGCCTTCTACATGGTCGGTGCGATCGAGCAGGCCGTCGAGAAGGCGCGCAGGCTGGCGGCGGAAGCGGCCTGAGGCAGGCGCCCGCAGACCCCGGGCTGAAGACAATGAACGGACGGCGCTGACATGGCCGAAGGTAAAGTCTCATTCGAACTGGTCTCCCCGGAGCGCCTGCTGCTCTCCGAGGAGGTCGACATGGTCGAGGTGCCGGGCGAGGAGGGCGATTTCGGCGTCCTCACCCGGCACGCGCCGTTGATCTCGACCCTGCGCCCAGGCGTCATCAAGGTGCACGACGGCGGCAGCATCACCCAGCGCATCTTCGTGGCCGGCGGTTTTGCCGAGGTTACCCCGGCGCGCTGCACGGTGCTGGCCGAGGAGGCTCTGCCGGTCGGCGAAATCGACCGCGCGGCCACCGAGCAGCGCCTGAACGATGCCAAGGACGACCTGCTGGATGCCAAGGACAGCATCCAGAAGACGGTGGCCGAGCGTCGGATCAAGGTCGCCGAGGAAATGCTGAAGGCAGCCGGCTGAACCGCCCGGGGGGACGCCGAATCGACTCCTGGCGTTTCTCCATTTCTCCCGCAGCCCCGTACTGCACCGCGGTCACCTTCCGGCCGGAAAAGTCTTGTCCCACAAGGTGATACGCCATACCTCAGGGGAAGTTATTGATTGCGCATAGCCTTCTGTCTAGGCTCGGCGCGTCGCAAAACTGTCACAGGAGCGGTTTTGCATGAATGCGGTCAGATTCCGCGGCAACGTTTTGCCGCAGCTCATTTGACGAGGCGTTACGATGACCAGCGGTCACTGGAGCTTGGACGACGTACCCTGGGAGCAGTTCGACTCCTCCAAGGTCGACCCCGAGTTGGTGAAGATCGTCAAGGCCGCCAGCCTGGTTGAGTACAATGGCGGCGACTACGCAACCTATCTCTGCAACGTCTTTCCCGACGATGCCGAGTTCCGCGAGGCGGCGCGGTCCTGGGCAGTGGAAGAGGTGCAGCACGGGGCGGCGCTGGCGCGCTGGGCCAAGCTGGCCGACGACAGCTTCGACTTCAACCGCAGCTTCGAGCGCTTCCGCAAGGGTTACAAGATCTCCGTCGAAGCTTCCGATTCCATCCGCGGTTCGCGCTCCGGCGAGCTCGTCGCGCGCTGCATCGTGGAAGTCGGCACCTCGTCCTACTACGCCTCCATCGCCGCAACGGCCGAGGAACCGGTGCTGCGGACAATCTGTCGTCAAATCGCAGCCGACGAGCTGCGCCACTACAAGCTCTTCTACCTCCATCTGCGGCGTTACCTGCAGCATGAGGGTATCGGCAAGTGGAGGCGGCTGGCGGTGGCCTTCGGGCGCATCGGCGAGAGCGAGGACGACGAGCTCGCTTATGCCTTCTATGCCGCCAACGAGAACTCGGAAACGCCCTACGACCGCAAGACCTACGGCCGCGCCTATATGAAACGGGCCTTTGCCTGCTACCGGGAGCCCCAGGTGCAGCGCGCGGTGGCGATGATCTTCAAGGCCGCCGGCCTCAACCCGCAGAGCCGTCTCGCCGGCTTGGCTGCGCGCGCGGCCTTCGGTTTCATCCGCTTGCGCGGCCGCATGCTTGCCGCGGCCTGAACGGCTCAGGGTCTTCCCAGCAGCTCGCGGAACTCCGAGACCACGGCACGGTAGGTGTCGCGCTTAAAGGGAATCACCAGGCCCGGCACATCCTCCAGTTCGACCCAACGCCAGGTATCGAATTCCGGGTGCTCGGTGGCGAGGTCAATGTCGCTGTCCTTGCCGAGGAAGCGCAGGGCGAACCAGCGCTGCTTCTGGCCCCGGTAGCGGCCCTTCCAGACCTTGCCGACCAGTTGCGGCGGCAGGTCGTAGTGCAGCCAGTGGCGGCTCTCCGCCACGATCTCGGCCTTATCGGTGCCGAGTTCCTCGCGTAGCTCGCGCAGTGCCGCCGCCTCGGGCGTCTCGCCCGCGTCGATGCCGCCCTGCGGCATCTGCCAGATGTTGTCGCCTTCCTTGGCAGTGTCGATGCGCCGGCCGACGAAGACCTGACCGGTGACGTTCAGCAACAGCATGCCGACGCAGGGTCGATAGGGCAGCCGCTCGATCTCCTCCGGCGTCAGCACGGGCTCACGGCGCTTTCTGCCGGTCGGCCAGGGCGGAGATCGGCGCGATTGCAAAACCGCGCGACGTCAGCTCCGTCGTCCATTCTGCGAGGCGCTCGAGCGTCACCGGATAGGGCTGCGCCATGGCCACGGCGAAGCCGTCGGTGAGGGCGATGCGTTCGATCTGGGCGAGGCGGGCGTCGATGGCCACCCGGCTGGCCTGGCGTTCGTCCACGGAACGGTTGTTGATAGCGCTCGGCAGGCCGATCTCCCCGGCCACAACCGGCACCAGCGAATCCTCGGTGGTGCGGCGGTCGAGGAAGATCAGGCCGCGGTCCTTCACCGCGCGCAGGATCGGCTCGAGGGCGTCGCGCGAGGCGGTGAAGCGGGATCCCATGCTGCCCGCAAGGCCGACGTAGGCGCTGCCGCGGCTCAGAACCCAGTCGAGGCGGTCCAGGTTGGCTTCTGCGGTGAGGCTGGTCAGCAGCGCCTGCGGGCCGGGGTCTTCGTTGGGGAAGCTGGCCGGCTCCATCGGCAGGTCGAGCATGACCTCGTGGCCGCGCGCCCGCGCCAACGCGATCCAGCGCTCGAGGCCGCGGGCATAGGGGCTGAAGGAGAGGGTCACCGCCGGCGGCAGTTGGTTGATGGCCGCCTCCGTCGCACTGTCGGAGAGGCCGAGGCCGGTCAGCACCACGGCGATGCGCGGGCGCTTGTCGTCCATGTTGAAGGGCTGGCGGTAGCGTTCCCAGTAGAGCAGTTGCTCAGGGGCGGGCGGGATCACCGGGATCAACGCCAGTTGCTCCAGGGGCACTTCCGCGGGCTCTTCGCGCTCCTCAGTCTTGGCCGGACCCGTCTCGGTCGGGTCCGCGGCGGTAGGGTCAGGCGTTGGCGATGGTGTCGCCGCGGCAGGCGCTTCAACCTCGGCCGGTGCCGCTTCGTTTTTTGACTCGGGTTCTGCTAGGGGCTCTGGCGCCGCCGTCGAGCCCTCGGTGGCGGGCTCCGGTTCTGGCGCCGGCGGGATTTCGACCTGCACAGCCTCCGCCGGGACATCGCCGGTCGCCCCTGGCGGCGTCTCGGCCGCGGCCGGGGTTTCGCCCTCGGCCGCCTCCGTGGCCGGGGATGGCGCCACCTCCGCTGCCCCTGGTTCCGGGAGATCGAGGGCGATGACGACGGCTTCGCCGGTGCCCGGTGGCGGAGGCTGGAGCAGGACGAGCACCAGCAGACCCGCAACCAGGGCTGCGACCACGAACCAGGCGGTGATCAGCGCACCCCGATTGGCGAAGAAACTGCTCAAGGTTCGCCAAATCTCAGGCGGTGCGGCGCGCGCAAAGGCAACGCACGCGGTCCGCACGCCCCTGAGGGGCTGTCTGACGACACGCCGTCATAGGTCAGCTACCGGCCCTCTTTGCGGCGCGACTCCGCGCCGTTTTCGCGAACTGTGCCCTTCTTTTAGTTCACGACCCGCTGATTATAAAGGGCCAGACCACGCAACAGGTCGATGGCACGGGCCAGCTGGTAGTCCTGCTCTGTGGTTTCCGACAGACTGTGCGCCTCGCCTTCCGGAGTGGTGCCGCCGTCGACGCCGTTGTTCCCGTTCGGGTTGGCGAGGGCGCCGCGCAGATCGGATTCGCGGCGGCCGGGGGCTGCCGCCGCGGCCTGCTCGACCGTGGCCTGCTCGACCACGATGTCCGGATCTATGCCGAGCGCCTGGATGGAGCGGCCCGAGGGCGTGAAGTAGCGCGCTGTGGTCAGCCGCATGGCGCCGCTGAGGCCGAGCGGAATGATGGTCTGCACGGAGCCCTTGCCGAACGAACGGGTGCCCATGACGATGGCGCGGCGATGATCCTGCAGCGCACCGGCGACGATCTCCGAGGCCGAGGCCGAACCGCCGTTGATCAGCACGATAATCGGCAGGCCCTCCGCCAAGTCGCCGGTCTTGGCATTGAAGCGCTGGGCATTTTCCAGCTCACGACCGCGCGTGGAGACGATCTCGCCCTGATCGATGAAGGCGTCGGACACTTCTATCGCCTGGTCGAGCAGGCCGCCCGGGTTGTTGCGCAGGTCGACGACGTAGCCGCGCAACTCGCTGCCTGCTTCGGCCTTGATCTCCTGGATCGCCTGCTCCAGGCCCGGCATGGTCTGCTGGTTGAAGGTGGTGATGCGGATGTAGCCGACGTTGTCCTCGACGCGGTTGCGTACCGACTGGATCTTGATGACATCACGGGTGATGGTGAGGTCAATGGGCTCGGAGTCTTCGCGGCGGATGGTCACCGTGAGGTCGCTGCCCACCGGGCCGCGCATTTTCTCCACCGCTTCGTTGAGCGAGAGGCCGAGAATCGCCTCGCCATCGAGGTGGGTGATGAAGTCCCCCGGCTGCACGCCCGCGCGGTGGGCCGGAGTGTCGTCGATCGGCGAGACCACCTTGACAAAGCCGTTCTCCATGGTGACCTCGATGCCGAGACCGCCGAACTCACCTTTGGTCTGCACCCGCATGTCGCCGAAGGAGTCGGCGTTGAGATAGCTCGAATGCGGATCCAGCGTGGAGAGCATGCCCTGGATGGCATACTCGATCAGCTGCGAGTCACTGATGTCCTCCACGTAGTCGGCGCGCACGCGCTCAAAGACTTCGCTGAACAGCTTCAGTTGTCGGTAGGTATCGGAAGGATTCTCCTGCGCCGCGGAAAACTGGGGCAGGCCGATGAGTAGGGCGGCGGCGAGCGCCGCGATCTGGAGTTTGCGCATTAACCTCGCACCTTGTCGTCTGTTGTAGCCAACCAGGGGAGCGGATTGATGGCCTGCCCTGTGCGGCGGAGTTCAAGATAAAGCTCCGGGTTGCCGCCGGCGGGACCACCCATCCGTGCGACCGGCTCACCAGCCAGCACCCACTGCCCAACCACGGCATCGATCCGATCGAAACCGGCCAATATGGTATGATATCGCCCGCCATGGTCGATTATCAAGATAAGGCCATAGCCGCGGAACTGCCCTGCATAGGCGATTTTGCCATCGAAGGGCGCAACCACCTGCGCTTCCGGCCGCGTCTGGATGGAAATCCCCTTGTCAGTGGAGCCCGCCGCGGTGCTTTCCTGGCCGTATAGCCGGACGACCTGACCGCGCACCGGCATGATGAGGCTCGACTCGGCCTCCGGAAAGGGCCGCAGCGAGGGCGGTGGTGTCAGCCGGGCGATCTGGCGGACTTCCTGTTCAACTTGCCGTGAGGTGGCTTCGGCCTCGGCCTGCGTTTCGCGGGCTGTGCTCTGCCGGGCGGCCTCTTGCCGGGCGGCTTCCGCGCGAGCAGCTTCCTGGCGCGCTTCCTCGGCGGCCCTCTGCGCCGCCGCCAGGCGCTCTGCCTCGCGCCGCTCGGATTCCAGACGCTCGGTCAGATCGCGCAGGTCCTGCGCCTCGCCAGCCAACTTGGCGACGCGTGCAGCCGCCGCCTTGCGTTCGGCGTCGGTGCTTGCCTGCAGCTCGGCTTTGCGCGCCAGCAGACCCCCAAGTCGGTCGCGCTCGCTGCCCAGCGAGGCGGTAGCGGCGGCCAGGTCGTCACGCTCCAGAGCGATGCGTGTGCGCAGCACCGCGAGATCACCGAGTTCGTCGCGCAGGTTCGTTGCCTGGGCCTCCAGCTCCGGAATGGCGACGCGCAGCAGCAGGGCGGCGCGCGCCGAATCGATGGGCTGCTCGCTGCGCGCCAGGGCGGCCTCGGGCGGCTGCAGGGCGAGGCGCTGCAGGGCACCCAGGGTGCGGCCGAGCTGATCGCGGCGTTGGGCCAGGTTGGCGCTCTTCGCCGCTTCCTCGGCATTGAGCGCCTTCAGGGTCTGCTCGACGGCGGTCATCTCGGCTTCCAGGTCCTGCGCGCGCTTGGCCGCGGCGATGGACCTGGCGCGCAGCGCCTCGACTTCGCCGGCAAGTTCGTCGGCGGCGGCCTTCAGTGTTTCGGCCCTGGCGCGGTCCGCCGCGAGGTCGCGCTCGAGCTGTTCCAGATCCGCCTGCTGGGCCTTAAGAGGCGCCGCCATGCCCCCGGTGCCGAGGACCAGGGCGAGGCAGAGCCCGCCGGCCAGGCGCCGGTTCCTCGTGCGGCGCTGGAGGGCGCGGGACTGGGGGTGAGCGGTCAAGTCTATTCCGCGGCGGCCTCGCCGCGCGCGGCCGGCGGCTCGACCAGGCTGTGGCCGGTCATCACCGCGGGGACCGGCAGGGCCATGAGGTCGAGCACCGTCGGGGCGATGTCGGCAAGGCGCCCGCTCTTGAGGCCCACCACGCGGTCCGGCCCGTTGATCAGCAGCAAGGGTACCTTGTTCATGGTGTGCGCGGTGTGTGCCTGTCCGGTCTTCTCGTCGCTCATCTGCTCGGCGTTGCCGTGGTCGGCGGTCAGCAGAATGCAGCCGCCGGTCTTCCCAACCGCTTCGGCGAGGCGGCCGATACAGGTATCGACGCAGGCCACCGCCTTCATGGTGGCGGCGAGATCGCCAGTGTGGCCGACCATGTCGCCGTTGGCGTAGTTGCAGACCACCAGGTCGAACTTGCCCGACTCGATGGCGGTGACCAGCTTGTCGGTCATCTCCGGCGCCGACATCTCCGGCTGCAGGTCATAGGTGGCGACGTGCGGCGAAGGCACCAGGATGCGCTCCTCGCCGTCGAAGACCGCCTCGCGGCCGCCGTTGAAGAAGAAGGTGACGTGGGCGTACTTCTCGGTCTCGGCGATGCGCAGCTGGCGCTTGCCGGCGGCGGCGACCATCTCACCCAGGGTCTCGCCCAGGTCCTCGGGCGGGAACAACGTCGTGAGGAAGGCGTTCAGGTCGGTCGAGTACTCCACCATGCCGAGGGCGCAGGCGAAGGCCGGCCGCCGGTCGCGCCGGAAGCCGTCGAAGGCGGGATCGAGCAGGACGGTAAGGATCTCGCGGGCGCGATCGGCGCGGAAGTTGGCCATGAAAAGGCCATCGCCGTCGGCCATGCCGGCATAGCCGCCGATCGCCGTCGGCAGCACGAACTCGTCGTTGGTCTTGGCGGCGTAGCTCTGCTCGACGGCCTTGAAGGCATTGTCGGCGCGTTCGCCTTCGGCCTGCACCAGGGTGCGGTAGGCCTTCTCGACCCGCGCCCAGCGCTTGTCTCGGTCCATGGCGTAGTAGCGGCCGGAGACCGTGGCGATGGTGGCGCGCGGCGCCTTGGTCTGGAATGCCTTCAAGAAGTCGAGGGCGCTGCGCGGCGGGGTGTCGCGGCCGTCGAGGAAGGCATGCACCGCGACATCGAGCCCGGCCTCGGCCAGCAGCTCGGACAGGGCGGCGATCTGGTCCTGGTGGGAATGCACGCCCCCGGGCGATATCAGGCCCATCACGTGGGCGGTGCCGCCGGTCTTCTTCAGTGCCGCGATGGCCTCCTGCAGCACCGGGTTGGCGGCGAAGCTGCCGTCGGCGATGGCGGCGTCGATGCGCGGCAGGTCCTGCATCACCACACGCCCGGCGCCGAGGTTCATGTGGCCGACCTCGGAGTTGCCCATCTGCCCGCTCGGCAGGCCGACTTCGCCTTCGGAGGCGTCGATCAGCGCGTGCGGCATCTCCTCGAACAGGCGGTCGAGGTTCGGCGTCGGGCCCTCGCAGATCGCGTTGTTCTCGCAGCTTTCTCGATGGCCCCAGCCATCGAGGATGCAGAGTACGACGGGACGGGGCGGCGTTGACTTGGTCATGGCACTACTCTGACAGCTTCAATCCCGGTGATAGGGGTGTCCGGTGAGGATGCTTTCGGCGCGGAACAGTTGCTCGGCCAGGAGACCGCGTACCAACATATGGGGCCAGGTCATGCGGCCCAAGGAGAGAATGACCTCGGCGGCCTCGCGTGCTTCCTTCGACAGACCTGCGGCGCCGCCGATGAGGAAGGCCAGATCGTGGGTACCGTCGTCCTGCCAGCGGCCCAGCAGATTGGCGAAGTCGCGGCTGCCCATCTCCCTGCCGTCCTCGTCGAGGGCGACCACCCTGGCGCCGCGCGGCAGCGCCGCCAGCAGCAGCGCGCCTTCCTGCTCCTTCAGTGTCTCCGGCGGCAGCGACCGGCGCTCCTCGATTTCCTTAACCGCCAGCGGCCAGCGCAGCCGCGCGGCATAAAGCTCATAGAGATCCTGAGTGGCGCCGGCCTTCATGCGGCCGACGGCCAGCAGCGTAATCCGCATATATCCCCTCGCGCATCGCCGCATTGCGGCAAGGCCCGATCAGCCCCAGCGGTCCCCGATCAACGCGGGACCGGGAGCCTCAGGCGGAGGTTGCGCCCAACTCGGTCTCTCCACCGACCGGTACCAGGTTCACGCCCCACATCTTCTCCAGATTGTAGAACGCGCGCACTTCCGGGCGGAAGAGATGGACGATGACATCGCCAGCGTCGACCAGAACCCAGTCGCAGCGCTCCATGCCTTCGGCCGAGACGCCGTGGACGCCCTCGGCTTTCAGCGCCTCACGCAGATGGTCGGCCATGGCGCCGACCTGCCGGGCCGAGCGGCCGGAGGCGATCACCATGAAATCTGCAATGCTGGATTTGTCGGCGAGTTCGATGACGACGATGTCATCCGCCTTGTCGTCCTCCAGGGACGACTGGACAACGGAAAGCAGGTGCCTGCTCTGGGCAAGGACGTCCTGCGGTTCGGCCCGACGGGCCTTGGTCTTTTGCAGTATGACTCTATGTCTCCTGTCAGTTGTTGCCTTGGGTCTGCCGCCTGCCGGAGATACGTTGCGCCGGCTGGCGGGCCCGGATTTCGGTCGCTGACTGGGGGTTCAAGCGGCAACGGATGAAAGCCCAGGCCGGCGGCCGTGCCTCCGCCAGGAACCGCGCCGAACGCTCTTTCAGCCGGTACCGGGCAAAAGCGCGCGCTGCCATACCCGACAACGCTCTTAAAGAATAGGAGGGGCGGTCGAAAACCGCAACGGGTAGGCTATTAAAGATTTGTGGCCAGTCCTGCCACTGATGAACTTGAATCAAGTTATCTGCTCCCATCAGCCAGACGAAGCGGACCCGCGGCAGCAGGTGGGTCAGGGCTTTCAGGGTGTCGGCGGTGTAGGCGCTGCCGAGTTCACCCTCAAGTGCGGTCACCAGGATACGCTGGTTGGACGCCACGCGGCGTGCGGCGGCCATGCGCTCGGCCAGCGGCGCCATGCCCTCGGCCGGCTTCAGGGGGTTCTGCGGGGAGACCAGCCACCACACCCGGTCGAGCCCGAGGCGCCTCAAGGCCTCCTCGGAGATCTCCCGGTGGCCCGCATGGGCCGGGTTGAAGGAGCCGCCGAGCAGGCCGATGCGGGCGCCCGGTGGCGGCACCTGGCCGTCCAGCGCCGCCCCCAGGGCGGCCGGGCTCAGGCAGGGCGGACGGGCGCTCATGCTTGTTTCGGCGTCATGACGGGGCGATCAGAAACCAGCTTGCGCAGGACGGCAAGAACTATGCAGCCGTTTCGCGCGGCAGGCGGCCTTCCTCGACCGCATGGCAGGCAACCCGGCTGCCCTGGGACGGCAGCATTGCCGGCGCCTCGCTACGGCAGCGCTCGTTGGCGTAGGGGCAGCGCGGATTGAAGGTGCAGCCGCCGGGCGGGTCCAGGGGCGAGGGCAACTCGCCGGTGAGCTTGATGCGCTGCCGCCGCCGGGTCGGATCGGCTTTGGGCGTCGCCGACAGCAGGGCCTGGGTATAGGGGTGTTGCGGGTTGGCGAAGATGGTGTCGCGGGGCCCCTGCTCCACCGGGTGGCCGAGGTACATGACGATGACCTCGTCGGCGATGTGGCGCACCACGCTGAGGTCGTGGGAGATGAAGAGGTAGGCGAGATCGAATTCCTGCTGCAGGTCGGTCAGCAGGTTCAGCACCTGCGCCTGGATCGACACGTCAAGGGCCGAGACCGGCTCATCCAGCACCACCACGTCGGGATTCAGCATCAGCGCGCGGGCGATAGCGATGCGCTGGCGCTGGCCGCCGGAAAACATGTGCGGATAGCGCTCGTAGAACTCGGGCCGGAGGCCGACCCTGGCCATCATGGCCTCCGCCGCGCCGCGCCGCGCCGCCGCCGACAGTTTGCGGTTGATCAGCAGCGGTTCCTCCAGGATGGCGCCGACCTTCTGGCGCGGGTTCAGCGAGCCGTAGGGATCCTGGAACACGATCTGGACGGACTGGCGCAGCTTGCGCTGGGTCTCGCCCTTGGCTTGGGTCACGTCGACGTTGTTGAGCACCAGGCTGCCGGCCGTCGGCCGCTCGATCAGCGTGACCATGCGCGCCAGCGTCGACTTGCCGCAGCCGGACTCGCCGACCACCGCCAGGGTCTTGCCCGCGGTCAGCGTAAAGCTGGCGCCATCGACCGCCTTCACCGTGGCGGGGCGCGAGAACAGGCCGCCACCGACCTCGTAGTAGCGCTTGAGGCCCTGCGCCGAGAGCACCTGACGGCCGCTCATGCCGGTTCTCCCACCTTGCCGGGATGGCGCTCCGGGTGACCTTGGGGCACGCCGCGCTTCAGCGCATAGTGGCAGCGTACGCCCGCAATCGGGGGGGCGTCGAGGGCCGGCTCCTCGCGCCGGCAGCGTTCGGTGGCAAAGCCGCAGCGCGGATTGAAGAGGCAGCCGGAGGGCCGGTCAAACTGGCCCGGCACCACGCCGGGGATCGACGGCAGGCGCTTGGAGGTGGCGCGCTCCGGCAGGGCAGCCAGCAGGGCGGCGGTGTAGGGATGATGCGGGTCGGCGAAGAGGCCTTGGACCGACTGCCGCTCGACCTGCTGGCCGGCATACTGCACCACCACGCGCTCGGCGGTCTCCGCCACCACCCCCATGTCGTGGGTGATCAGCACCAGGGCCATGCCGCGCTCGCGCTGCAGGTCGACGAGCAGCTCCAGGATCTGCGCCTGGATGGTGACGTCGAGCGCCGTGGTCGGCTCGTCGGCGATCAGCAGGCGCGGATTGCAGGCGATCGCCATGGCGATCATCACGCGCTGGTTCATGCCGCCGGACATCTGGTGGGGAAAAGCGGAGAGGCGCGTAGCGGGCGCCGGAATGCCGACCAGGTCGAGCAGTTCGATGGCGCGGCGCCGGTGTTCGGCGCGCGAGCCGCCGAGATGCGTCTTCAGCGATTCGGTGATCTGGAAGCCGACGGTGAAGCAGGGGTTCAGCGAGGTCATCGGCTCCTGGAAAATCATCGACATGTCCTTGCCGATGATCCGGCGCCTTGCCCTGGCCGGCAGGGTCAGCAGGTCGCGGCCGTCGAACACCATCCGGTCGGCGGTAACCTTGGCTGTCCAGGGCAGGAGGCCCATGAGCGCCAGCATGGAGACCGACTTGCCGGAGCCCGACTCGCCGACGATGGCGACAAGATCGCCTTCGTCGATGTCGAGCTCGACACTGTCGACGGCGCGGAACAGGCCGTGCGCGGTCTGGAAGTCGACCGAGAGGTTGCGGATCTCGAGCAGACTCATGAGCGTTTCATCTTGGGGTCCAGCGCGTCGCGCAGGCCATCGCCGAACAGGTTGATGGCCAGCACGGTGATCAGGATGGCAAGGCCCGGGAAGGTTACCACCCACCAGGCGCGGGTGATGAACTCGCGGGCGTCGGCCAGCATGGCGCCCCACTCCGGCGTCGGCGGCTGGGCGCCCTGGCCGAGGAAACCGAGCGCCGCGGCATCGAGGATCGCGGTGGAGAAGGAGAGCGTGGCCTGCACGATGAGCGGCGCCATGCAGTTGGGCAGTACGGTGACGAACATCAGGCGCGGCAGTCCGGCGCCGGCGACCCGCGCGGAGGTGACATAGTCGCGCGTGCTCTCGGAGATCACCGAGGCGCGCGTCAGGCGCACGAAGTGCGGCAGCACCACGACCGAGACGGCGATCATGGCGTTGGTGAGGCTGGGGCCGAGGAGGGCCACCAGCACCAGCGCCAGCAGGATCGACGGGAAGGCGAGGATGACGTCCATGGCACGCATGATCAATGTCTCGACGATGCCGCGGAAGAAGCCGGCGATGAGGCCGAGGCTGATGCCGACGCTGAAGGCGATGGTGACGACGATGGTGCCGACGTAGAGCGAGTAGCGCGCGCCGTGGATGAGGCGCGAGAGAATGTCGCGGCCGACCGCGTCGGTGCCGAGCACGAACTCCCAGCTGCCGCCCGCCATCCACACCGGCGGTTTGAGGAAATGGCTGCGGTACTGTTCGATCGGCGAATGCGGCGCCACCACGTCGGCAAAGATGGCGAGCAGCACCAGAATGACGATGACGCCGAGCCCGGCGACGGCGCCGTTGTTCTCCGAGAAATAGTGCCAGAACTCGCGCAATTGCTCCGCGCGGATGTTGCGCTTGGCGGCCGGGGCGTTCAGGGCATCTTCGCTGCTGGCCATGGGTCCCGTCCTAGCGGCGGTGCCGGATGCGTGGGTTGATGAGGCCGTAGAGCAGGTCGACGGTCAGGTTCACGATCATCACGATGCCGGCGATCAGCAGCAGGCCGCCCTGCACCGAGGGGTAGTCGCGGCGCGAGATCGAGTCGACCATCCACTTGCCGATGCCCGGCCACGCGAAGATGGTCTCGGTGAGGATGGCGCCGGCCAGCAGCACGCCGACCGAAAGGCCGATCACCGTGACCACCGGAATGAGGGCGTTGCGCAGGGCGTGCAGCCCGACGATGCGCCAGGGCGGCAGGCCCTTGGCCCGCGCCGTGCGCACGTAATCCTCGCTCAGCACCTCCAGCATGGCCGAACGCGTCTGCCGCGCGATCACCGCCAAGGGAATCGTCCCGAGGGCGATGGTGGGCAGGATGAGATGTCTGACCGCCGAGATGAAGGCGCCCCTCTCACCCGACAGCAGGCTGTCGATCAGCATGAAGCCGGTCGGCTGGTCGAAAAAGTAGAGGATATCGATGCGCCCGGAGACCGGCGTCCATGACAGCGGCGGTGTCGAGAACAGGATGATGAGGATCAGCGCCCACCAGAAGATCGGCATGGAATAGCCGGTCAGCGCCACGCCCATCAGGCTGTGGTCGAACCAGGAACCGCGCTTCACCGCCGCGACGATTCCCGCTGGCAGGCCGATGACGATGGCGAAGACGATGGCGCAGAAGGAAAGCTCGAGGGTCGCCGGGAAGAGGGTGAAGAACTCCTGCAGCACCGGCTGCCTGGTCACCACGGACTTGCCGAGATCGCCCTGCAGGACGTCGCCGATGTAGAAGAAGTATTGCTGCCAGGCCGGCTTGTCGAAGCCGAATTGCACCATCAGCTGGGCGTGGCGTTCCGGCGTCACGCCGCGTTCGCCCGCCAGCAGCGTCACCGGGTCACCCGGCAGCAGGCGGATGAAGGCGAAGGCCAATATCGTGATCCCGAAGAAGGTTGGGATCAGGTAAGCCAGCCGGGTGATGACGAATCGAAACATGGGGCTTCTGGCCGGGCGGCGAAGCGCGAAAGCTCAATACGCGAACGGGAGGGGTTTGCGACCCCTCCCGCCCGTTTCGCGCTGGCGCGACCGCGGCCTATTCCTCGATGTCCACGCCGTAGAAGACGTGACCGCCGAAGGGATCGATCTTGAAGTTCTTCACTTCCTTGCGCACCGGCTTGAACACGACGGAGTGCGCGATGGTCGCCCAGGGCGCCTGCTCCTTGAAGACGAGTTGGGCCTGTTTGTAAAGTTCTGTGCGCTTGTCGTTGTCGCTGACCGTCTTGGCCTCCTGGATGATGTCCTCGAAGGGCTGGTGGCACCACTGGGCGCGGTTGGCGCCGCCGACCGCGTCGCAGCCGAGCAGGACGGCCAGGAAGTTGTCCGGGTCGCCGTTGTCGCCGGTCCAGCCGAGCA
>CAYYIV010000069.1:0-14827 GCA_964472095.1 uncultured Pelagibius sp. | reverse complement strand
ACGCCCTTGCCGGCCGCGGTCGCCTCGGCATGGGCGGCGATGATCCTGTGCGACCAGTCGATCTCGGCCTGCGAGGGTGCGAAGACCTCGTTGGCCTTTGCGATGGTCTTGGGGTGGATCAACGTCTTGCCGTCGAAGCCGAGCTCCTTGCCCTGCAGGCAGTGGGCGGCAAAACCCGCCTCATCGTCGAGGTCGAGGTGCACGCCGTCGACGATGGCGACACCGTAGGCGCGCGCGGCCAGGATGCAGAGGCCGAGGCTGGTCAGCACCGGCAGGCGCTGCGGCGTGTGCGCCGCCTGCAGGTCTTTCACCAGATCGGAGGTGCCCATCACCAGACAGGTGATGCGCTTGGAGGCACCGGCGACCTTCTCGGCGTTCAGCATGCCGAGGGGGGTTTCCATCATACACTGGATGCCCATCGATTTCGGCGCGCCGGCCTGGTCCATCAGCGCTTCCAGCTCATGGACCATGGCCGCGGTCTCCACTTTCGGCAGCAGGATGGCGTCGGCGCCGGAGGTCGCCATGGCCGTCACGTCGTCCTTGCCCCAGGGCGAGTCGAGGCCGTTGACCCGCACCGCGATCTCACGCCGGCCGTAGCCACCTTGCTGCAGCGCCGCCGCGATCTGCTCGCGCGCTGTCGCCTTGGCATCGGGCGCCACAGCGTCCTCGAGGTCGAGGATCAGGCCGTCGGCCGGCAGGCCGCGACCTTTCTCCAGGGCGCGCGCGTTGGAGCCGGGCATGTAGAGGACGGAGCGGCGCGGGCGGGCGCGGGCGAACATCGGCAAGACTCTCCCATAGTTGTCGTTCTCTCCTGCTTGGGCGCGCTTTATCACGCTTGCGCAGATGGTTACCGACTATAAACCACGGCCACCCTGTGGCAAGCTGCCGGCCCCAGAACGCTCCCGACGGCCGATCCATGAACGTGATCTCCATCCAGTCCCACGTCGCCTACGGCCATGTCGGCAACGCAGCCGCGGTCTTCGTGCTGCAACGCCTGGGTATCGAGGTCTGGCCTATCCACACGGTGCAGTTCTCCAACCACACCGGCTACCCGGACTGGCAGGGCGAGGTCTTCAGCGCAGCGCATATCGCCAGCCTCATCGACGGGCTGGCCGCACGCGGCGCCCTGGCGCGCTGCGATGCGCTGCTGACCGGTTACATCGGCGACCCCGCTCTCGGCGCGGTCATCGTCGATGCGGCCGCCCGCATCAGGGCGGCCAACCCGCAAGCGATCACCGCCTGCGACCCGGTAATGGGCGATCACGGCAAGGGCCTCTTCGTGCGCGAGGGCGTGCCCGCTTTCTTGCGCGACAAAGCCCTGCCGGCGGCCGACATCGTGACACCCAACCTCTTCGAGCTGGAGGTCCTCACCGGCACCAGACCGCGCAGCCTGGAAGCCGTGCGCGACGCCGCGGCGACGCTGCTGCCGCTTGGGCCCAAGGTGGTGCTGGTGACCAGCCTGTCGTCGCAAGGCAATGCCGCCGGCGAGATGGAGATGCTGGCGTTGACGGCGGAAGACGCCTGGCGCATCGCCTTCCCGCGCCTGCCCATCGAGCCGCCGCCCAACGGCGCCGGCGACGCGGTGGCCGCCCTCTTCCTCGGCTTCTACCTGAAGAGCCGGTCAGTCCCCGAAGCCCTCGGCGCCGCCGCCTCGGCGATCTTCGAGATCCTGCAGACCACGCTGGAGGCCGGCGAAGAGGAGCTGCAGCTGGTCGCCGCCCAGGACCGCCTCGCAGCGCCGCGGCGCCGCTTCACCGCGACGCCGTTCTGAGGCGGCAACGGGCGCCGCGGCTGCCCGGTTGTGATATCCGCCACGTCACAAACGCTAAGCGTCGCGCGCCTGGCCGGCCACGTGCATCATGCAGCGGTCCCACACCGGCGAGCCGCTGAAACGCTCGACAAGTGCGTCGATCAGGACACGCACCTTGCCCGAGACGTAGGAGCCCGGCGGCCGCACGACGAAGATGCCGTATTCGGTGGCGGTGTAGTCGGGCAGCAGCGGCTCCAGGGCACCGCTCTCGATGGCATCGGAAACCAGGAAGGTGGGTGACATGGCGATGCCGAGCCCCGCCACGGCCCACTGCACGATGGCCTCGCCGTTGTCGGACCGCAGGCGCCCCTTAGGGCGTACGGAGAGCCGGCGCTTGCCTGAGCGGAACTCCCAATCGGCCTGCGTGTAGACCAGGCATTGGTGCGTGGTGAGGTCGGCCGGCGTGGCGGGCCTTCCGTAACGGCTGAGGTAGTCCGGACTGGCCACCAGCACGGCCCGCACCGGCGCGATACGGCGCGCGACGAGGCTGGAGTCCGCAAGCGCGCCGATGCGGATCGCGGCATCGAAGCGCTCGCCGATCAGGTCGACGAGACGGTCGCTGTAGGACACGTCCAGCTCCAGTCTGGGATGACGGAGAGCCAACTCCGACAGCAGCGGCGCCACCTGGCTCAGGCCGAAAGCCAAAGGCACGGAGAGTCGAAGCAGCCCGACCACGTCGCCGCCACGCTGCGCCACGGCCTCGCGCGCCTCTTCGTAGTCCGCCAGGATCCGCTCGGCACGCAACTTGAGTTCCATCCCGGCGTCAGTCGGGCTGATGCCGCGCGTAGTTCGGCTCAGAAGGCGGGTGCCGAGGTCGGATTCCATCCGCCCGATCCGGCGGCTGATGATGGATTTTGAGATCCCCAGACGCCTGGCGGCGCGATTGAAGCCGCCGCTTTCGACCACTTCGACGAGGAGTCGAAGATTGTCCATCTCGCTCATGCAAGTGTTCCTCTCAGAGCAACAGTCTGGTGCCAGTGGTGCGCATAGTGATGCGCTATACGCACCACTACCTTATCGGGATCGAGATGAAAAGAGCCTGAGGAGGCCGCATACAATGTCTACAGTTCTGGTTCTCACCAGCAGCGCGCTCGGTGAAGCGTCGGTCTCCAACCGGCTCGTGCAGGACGCCCTGGACGCGCTGCACCGGCAAACCCCCGGCCTCCGGGTCATCACGCGCGACCTCGCCAGCCGTCCGATCCCGCACCTGACCCAGGATTCCGCCGCCGGAATTCGCGGTGAGCGGGAGAACGCCGCACAGGCTGAAGCCCAAGCGCTCTCCGACGAACTGATCGGCGAGATCAAGGAAGCAAACACGATCGTCATCGGCGCCCCGATGTACAACTTCGGCATTCCGTCCACCTTGAAGGCCTGGTTCGACCACGTGCTGCGGGCGGGAGTCACCTTTCGCTACACGGAGGCAGGACCCGAAGGGCTGCTGGCCGGCAAGCGGGCGATCATCGTGGAGACCCGCGGCGGCCTCTACAGTGAAGGGCCGGGCCAGGCATTGGACTCGCAGGAACCGCATCTGCGCACGCTGCTCGGCTTCGTCGGAATTGCCGACGTCAGCTTCGTCCGGGCGGAGAAGCTGGCGTTCGGTCCGGAAGCGCACGGGCAGGCCATCGAGGCGGCACGCGCGGAGCTCGGCCGGCTGATCCAGGTCGAGTTTCCGCAGACGGCCTGAGCTGACCCCTTGTCGCGACTGACCCGCTCTCCGGAGGGAAACCGGGTCAGTCGCGCAGCGGGATCTCAGGCTCTTCCCGAGTCCGGAATTCAAGTCTAGGATGTGCGCCCGCCCATTTTCAGATGCGATCCACCTTGCCTACGTAACCGCCGGTCTCAACAGTCCCACCTAAGAACACGGCAACGCCGTCGCGTTGCCGCGCAGAATTATGTGAGTTCGTAACGGTGGCGGTTCGAGACCGGTATGGCACGGCTGAACCGCGACCGGCATCTCTGCCGTTCTCGCCCTGAAATCCCATTGCCACTCGCTCCGTCGCCACTCCGCGCCCTTCGGGCTTCTCGATGCCGTCGTCTTGACGAACTTCCCAATGGGAAGAGCAAGCCGGCATGGTCGACAGCCTGGATGTCCTCTGGACAATCGTTCCCCGCTTCACCCCGCAACCCTGGCTAATCTGCAGCCGATGCGCCAGGGTGCGAGCGTTCCGCAGCAGCCAGAAGTTCAGGATCAACGCCAATGGCAGGCGGCTCGACGCTTGGCTGATCTACAAGTGCACAAGCTGCGACAACACCTGGAACCGTCCCGTTCTGGAACGCAGGCACATCGGTTCAGTCGACCCGCGCCACCTGGTCGCACTGCAGATGAACGATCCCCTGCTGGCACGGCGCCTGGCCTTCGACCTCGGCGATCTGCGGCAGAAGGTGGCGCGGATCGAGGAGTCTGCCGCTGTTCTGGTGCACAAGGATCTGCTGTCCGGGAGCGCGAACCCAGTCCAGCGGCTGGAGATAAGATTGGCCATTCCGGAGCCGCCCCGCCTGCGCCTGGATCGGCTGTTGGCGACTGAACTCGGTCTGCCGCGCCCGCGAATCAAGAGTTTTTGCGAAGACAAGCGTCTCGTGATCTCGCCGGATGGCGCCCGAATGCTGCGAAAGCCGCTGCGCGATGGAACCGCCCTCACCTTCGATCTTTCGCACGAAAGCGACGGCGCCGCGATCATCGCAGCGGCAACGGGGCCGTCCCTGGGACATTGACAGCGTCCCGGCCGCCGCCCCGCTTCACGCCCGCCCGCTGGTGCCCGACGACCGCTGCCAGCGACCGCAGCGCGGCGGCGAAGACGAACCAGGCATCGAGGTTCATCGTGGTGCTTGCCGGGCGCGCGCGGTCCGCGCCTGGCATCTCCTCATTCAAGTCGAGGGCTACAGGTAGTCCTTCACCAGAGTCTCGGCGATCTGCACGGTGTTCAGCGCCGCGCCCTTGCGCAGATTGTCGGACACCACCCAGATCGACAGGCCGTTGTCGACCGTCGGATCGCTGCGGATGCGGCTCACGTAGACGGCGTCCTCGCCGGCGCACTCAGCCGGAGTGACGTAACCCTCGTCGAGGCGGTGGTCGACGACGATGATGCCCGGCTGCGCGCTTAGCGCCTCGCGGGCTTCTTCCTCGCTGATCGGGTTCTCAAACTCGATGTTCAATGCTTCGGCGTGGCCGACGAAGACCGGCACCCGCACGCAGGTTGCCGTCAGCTTGATGGCCGGATCGAGGATCTTCTTGGTCTCGACCATCATCTTCCATTCTTCCTTGGTGTAGCCGTCATCCATGAAGACGTCGATGTGCGGGATCACGTTGAAGGCGATCTGCTTGGTGAACTCCTCCGGCCTCACCGGCTCGTTCACGTAGATGCCGCGGGTCTGGTTGAACAGCTCGTCCATGCCGTCCTTGCCGGCGCCCGAGGTCGACTGGTAGGTCGCCGCCACGACGCGCTTGATTCTGGCCAGGTCGTGCAGCGGCTTCAGCGCCACCACCATCTGGATGGTGGAGCAATTCGGGTTGGCGATGATGTTGCGCCTGCCGTAGCCGGCCAGCGCCTCGGGATTGACCTCCGGCACCACCAGCGGCACGTCCGGATCCATGCGGAACTGCGAGGTGTTGTCGATCACCACAGCACCCTGCTTGGCGGCCTTGGGCGAGAACTCCGCCGAGATCTTGGCGCCCGGCGAGGAGAACACCAGCTCCGTCCCCTTGAAATCGAAGGTCGCCAGATTCTGCACCTTCAGGTCGTCATCACCGAAGGAGATCTTGGAGCCGACCGAGCGTTCGGAGGCCAGCGCCGCCACGTCGTCGATCGGGAACTCGCGCTCGGCCAGCGTCTTCAGCATCTCGCGCCCGACGGCGCCCGTCGCGCCGACTACTGCTACCTTGTATCCCATTGCCTTCTACCTATGTGCCTTTCACATCTGCTGTTTGCTAAGCTGACCAGCTCACGGCCGGCTCAAAAAAACTGTTGTTCCGAAATGATCCGCTCGAAAACCTACCGCGAGTTCTGGCCGCGCTATCTCGACGAACACCGCCGCGGCACGACGCGGACCCTGCATTTCACCGGCACCGTCCTCGGCCTCTTCCTGCTGGCCGGCGCCGTGGCGGCGGCCGACTGGCGGCTGGCAGTGGCGGCGCTGGTCTGCGGCTATGCCTTCGCCTGGGTTGCCCACGCCCTGGTGGAGCGCAACCGTCCAGCCACCTTCACCCACCCCTGGTGGTCCTTCATCAGCGATTTCCGGATGCTGTTCACATGGTTGGCCGGTCATCTGCCCGCAAGGCCGCACTGAGGCCACGATCAGAGGGGCCGCATGGCGTCCGCGGCCTGCATCGCTGCCGTTGCTGTCTGGTCCCCGAAGATCGGCCCCTAACGAGAAAGGCCGCCCAGAGGGACGGCCTTTCCTGACGTCCATGGGGGCGTGCGCCTAGTTGGTGGCAGTCTCCGTCGTGGTCGGGGTGGCGACCGTGGTCGACTGATCGGCGGACACAACGGGTTTCGAGCTCTGAGCAGTGTGGAAGCTGCAGTCCGCAAAGGCCGCGCCCGCGAACCCAACGACACCTGCCGCAACCATCAGGGCGGTAAGGGTCTTCTTCATTGAACATTCTCCCACTGGAGCTTTCGGAACTTCGGACTCTAATCCCACTGCCGTCCTCCGTCAATCGACGGATTCGTGAACGCCCGTTCCAGGCTGTGCCGCAGGCCTACGCGGCGCGCTTGTCAAGAGCGACGAGGACGGCATCACCCATCTGGCTGGTGGAGACCGTCGCCTGGCCCGGCTTGGCGATATCGCCGGTGCGGTGGCCCGCGGCCAGCACGTCCTGCACTGCCAGCTCGATGAGGTCGGCGTCCTCCGCCAGGTCGAAGGAATAGCGCAGCATCATGGCGAAGCTGAGCAGCGTGGCCAGGGGATTCGCCTTGTTTTGGCCGGCGATGTCCGGGGCCGAGCCATGCACCGGCTCATAGAGCGCGGCGCGGCGGCCGCGGGCGTCGGTGGCGCCCAGCGAGGCCGAAGGCAGCATGCCGAGCGAACCGGTCAGCATGGCGGCGGCGTCGGAGAGGATGTCGCCGAAGAGGTTGTCGGTGACGATGACGTCGAACTGCTTGGGATGGCGCACCAGCTGCATGGCACAGTTGTCGGCGTACATATGGCTGAGCTCGACCTCCGGGTATTCGGCCGCGTGAAGCTTGGTGACCTCTTCTCGCCATAGGACGCCGGATTCCATGACATTGGCCTTTTCCACCGAGCAGAGGCGGTTGCCGCGCTTCTTGGCGAGGTCGAAGGCAACGCGGGCGACGCGCTGGATTTCCGGCGTGGTGTAGACCTGGGTGTTGATGCCGCGGCGAGTGCCGTCAGACAGTGTCTCGATGCCGCGCGGCTCGCCGAAGTAGATGCCGCCGGTCAGCTCGCGCACGATCATGATGTCGAGGCCGGCGACCAGTTCGGGCTTGAGGGTCGAGGCGTCGACCAGGGCATCGAAGCAGAGCGCCGGCCTGAGGTTGGCGAAGAGCACCATCTCCTTGCGCAGGCGCAGCAGGCCGCGCTCCGGCTTCTGGGCGAACGGCAGGTCGTCCCACTTCGGCCCGCCGACGGCGCCCAGCAGCACGGCGTCGGCGGTCATCGCTTTGTCCATGGTGGCGTCACTGATCGGCGCACCCTCAGCGTCGATGGCAGCCCCGCCGACCAGGCCCTCGTCGAGGCCGAAGCCGATCGAGCGGCGCTTGTCCATCCAATCGATGACCCGGCGCACCTGGGCCATCACCTCGGGGCCGATGCCGTCGCCCGGCAGGATCAGCAGTTTCTTGTTGGACGGCATGGCGCTCTTCCCTTCCTTGCGTTCTTGAAGTCGATTGGTCTGGTCTTGGCCGGCTTTGCTTAGCCCGAGGCGGCGGGCTGCACGAGGCCGGCGAGGGCGGCCCCCGCAGCGGCGCGGCCGCTCATGTAGGCGCCGTGCACGGTGGCGAAGTCGTCCGGCGAAGTGGCCTCGCCGGCGAAGAAGAGGCGGTCGTCGAGCGGCGCGGCCAGCACCGCTCGGGCCGAAGCGGCGCCCGGTCGGGCGTAGGAATAGGCCCCGCTGGCCAGGGGATCGGCCATCCAGCCGCTGGCGGCAAGGGTCGTGAAGTGTCCGCGGATGGATTCGCCGTGGGTGAAGGCGAGCTCACCCTCGATGAAGTCGGCCATAGCGGCGAGGCCGGCGGCCTCAAGCTGGCGCGCCAGGTCACCGCCGAAGTAGGCCGCGACGACGGGCCTGCCAAAGGGATGAACGTGCAGGAAGCTGCAATCGGCGCGGTCAAAGCGGGTCGGCAGCTGCTGGTCGCGCGGCGGGCCGAAGGGCCGCCCCTCGACCGCCAGGAACAGCTTCAGGTTGGCGCCCAGCGGCAGGTCGGCCGCCGCTTGCAGCTTCTCCGGCGGCAGGGCCGGCGAGAAGTCGATGGCCCCGTTGGCGATCAGGTTGGTCGGCAGGGTGACGATGACGCTGTGCGCCGTCACGCGGCCAGCGGCGGTCTCGACGGCGATGGTCTTGCCGCGCCAGTCGACGCGGTTGACCGGGGTGGCGAGGCGCAGTGGCAGCCCCTCGGCCAGGGTCCCGATGAGGGCGCCGTAGCCGCCGGGCAGGCGCCAGTTTACCTCGGGGTCCTCGTTGCTGCCCAGGTCGACGGCGGAGACTTGGCCCAGCTGCCCGCCGGTGACCCAGCTGCAGGTTGCCTCGATAGCAGGGCGCCAGCGGTCATCGGAAGCCAGGAGATCGCCGAGCGCCACATCGGGGCCGCCGGCCGCCGCCAGGGCCTCAGCCGCGGCGAAGAGCCCCTCGACGGCATCGCGAAATTCGCGGTAGGCCGCCGCGCCGAGCTTGGCCTTGTTCCACTCGTCGGCCCAGTACTCGCCATACTCATCGACCGCGACGCCGTGCGCGCGGGCCAGCGGCACCAGGGGATTGCTGGGCGCCGAGTGCAGCCACTCGCCGCCGAGGTCGATCGGGAAGCCGCGGCCGCTGTCCAGGGTCCAGGTGCGCCCGCCGACGCGATCACGCGCCTCCAGGACGACGAAGCGACGGCCCGCCTCGGCCAGCGCGCGTGCGGCACCGACGCCGGCGGCGCCGGCGCCGATCACGACGACGTCGAATTCGGCAGTGCTGCTCATGGTGCGAAGGTGTGCAGGCGCGGATTCGAGGAAACTAGGCCCAGGGCTGGCTGGTCTTGCGGGCGGTCTCGAAGGCGGCGATCTTGTCGGCCTTCTGCAGCGTCAAGCCGATGTCGTCGAGCCCGTTCAGCAGGCAATGCTTGCGGAAGGGATCGAGATCAAACCTGATGGTGCCGCCGTCGGGGCCGGTGATCTCCTGCTTCTCCAGGTCCACGGTGACGACCGCATTGGCGCCGCGCGAGGCGTCATCCATCAGCAGGTCGACCTGTTCCTGCGGCAGCACGATGGGCAGGATGCCGTTCTTGAAGCAGTTGTTGTAGAAAATGTCGGCGAAGCTCGGCGCGATGACGCAGCGAATGCCGGCGTCGAGCAGCGCCCAGGGCGCATGCTCGCGGCTGGAGCCGCAGCCGAAATTCTCGCCCGCCACCAGGATGCTGGCGTTCTTGTAGGCCGGCTGATCGAGCACGAAGCCCTCCTTCGGCTGGCCGTTCTCGTCGAAGCGCATCTCGTAGAACAGTCCTTTGGCAAGGCCGGTGCGCTGCACCGTTTTCAGGAACTGCTTCGGGATGATCATATCGGTGTCGATATTGACCAGCGGCAGGGGCGCGGCGACGCCGGTGAGGGTGGTGAACTTTTCCATGTTTCTCGCGGGACCTCCTTGGCGGCGGCGGAGTCGTACTTCCGGGTTCTGGGCCGGTGCCGGGCGCCGGAGGCGGATCATAGGAAATCCCGCGCAAAGGTCAAAACCTTGCTGCAGCCGGCGCTCCAAAGCGGCTGCGGTCCGCTTTCTAGACCGCGGATCGCTCGGCCACGTCCGCAGACTCGGAACACCACAGCTAAGCCTTTAGATTACAAAGAAAATCTGCGCCACGCGTTAACAGGGACTTCACAAATTGGCGGTTAGAGAAGGTTAAGGCAACGCCCGGTTGCCGGCCACCGGCCGGCGTTCGGGCAGTCGCGGCACTTGGCCCCTCAGAGCACCGAAGATCAGAACCATGAAACTCGCAATTGGCAAATCCCACGGAGTGACCCGTCTGAGCCCGGCAGGGCTCCTCTCCCTTGTCAGCAACCTTCGGATCGGCGCCCGGATCTACGCCGGCTTCTGCCTGGTTCTGCTGCTGCTGGTTTCGATCGCCGGGGCGTCCTGGCTGGGTTTCCAGGAAACCACCCGCGGGATGGAAACCATCCAGGAAAGCTCGGACGCGGCGATCACGACCGCGATCATGGACGGGCGCACGGCGCAGGCCCTCTACTTCGCCCAGAAGTTCATGGCGACCAGCCGCGCGGAGGATGGTGCGGCCGTACCAGAGCAGCTTTCCGGCGTGCGCGCGGCGGCGGCGACGCTGCGAGACGCGCCCGCGGCCCTGGCGGAAAATCGCACCCTCTCCGAAGAAGTCATCGCGCTGGTTGGGGGCCTGGAGAGTGGATTCAACCGGGTTGCCGAGCTGCGCAACGCCGCCTTCATGATCTTCCGCAATGACCTGGAGCCCGGCGGCGAGGAGATGCGCAAGACGATCTCCGCGCTGATCGAGAAGGCCCGTAGCTGGGAGGCATTCCATGTCGCCAGCACCGCCGGTCAATCGCAGGAAAACGTCATGCTGCTGCGCCTGCGGCTGCAGACCTACATGCGCGAGATCAGCGAAGAAAACGCCCAGGCCATCAACGCTGCGATCGGCGGTCTCGCCCAGTCCCTGAGTGACCTGCAAGGCCGCCTGGAAAGCGAGTCCGACCGCACCACAATCGAGGCCATCCGCAGCGCCACGCTGCCCGACTTCGCCGCCAGGATGAGCGAGGTCATGGCGGTGATGACCGAGGCCAACGAGATCGACCGCAGCATCCTCATTCCCAACGGCGCGGCGATCGCCGAGAAGGTCGCCCGCATGCGCAACAACGCCCTGGCCGAGCGTCGCAACGCGGAGAGCGAAACCGCGGGCAAGGTAAACGCCGTGAGGATGCTGACCATCGTGGTGTCGCTTGCCGCCCTGGTGCTCGGCAGCGTCACGGCGCTGGTCATCGGCCGCGGCATCTCACGCCCGGTCATTGCCATGACCGAGGCCATGGAGGCGCTCGCCGGAGGCGACCATTCGGTGGAGATTCCGACGCGCGACCGCCGCGACGAGATCGGCGCCATGGCCAAGGCTGTCCAGGTGTTCAAGGACAACGCCGTCGAGATGAAGCGCCTGGAGGCCGAACAGGAATCCCAGAAGAGACGCGCCGAGGAAGAACGCAAGGCCGCCTTCCATCAGATGGCCGACGCCTTCGAGGCCAGCGTCAAGGGCATCGTCGATACCGTCAGCGCCGCTTCAACCGAACTGCAGGCGACGGCCAGGACCATGTCCGGCACCGCCGAAGAAACCTCGCAGCGCTCGACCGCCGCGGCTGCCGCCTCCGAGCAGGCCTCGGCCAGCGTGCACACGGTGGCCTCGGCCGCCGAGCAGCTCGCCAGTTCGATCGAGGAGATCAGCCGCCGCGTGACCGAGTCCAGCGGTATCGCCGGCAAGGCCAGCGAAAACGCCCGTACTACCAACGGGCAGGTCGAAGGCCTCGCCGCTTCCGCAGAGAAGATCGGCGACGTGGTGAAGCTGATTCAGGACATCGCCGAACAAACCAACCTGCTGGCCCTCAACGCCACCATCGAGGCGGCACGGGCCGGCGATGCCGGCAAGGGCTTCGCCGTGGTGGCTTCGGAAGTAAAATCGCTGGCGATGCAGACGGCCAAGGCGACCGAGGAAATCAGCCAGCAGATCGCCGACATCCAGTCCGCGACCGGCGATGCGGTCGGCGCCATCCAGGGGATCGCTGGCATCATCGGCGACATTCACGAGATCGCCACCACTATCGCCAGTTCGGTCGAGGAGCAGGAGGCCGCGACCCGCGAAATCTCGCGCAATGCGCAGGAGGCGGCGACGGGAACCCAGGAGGTGTCGTCCAACGTCTCCGGTGTGCAGAGCGCCGCCGGCGAGACCGGCGCGGCGGCCAGCCAGGTGCTGGCCTCCTCCGAGGAGCTGTCACGCCAGTCGACGGCCCTGCACAGCGAGATCGAACGCTTCCTGGCGACGGTGCGCGCCGCCTAGATGTTTTGGCATGCGCCCTTCGACCGATTGCCCGCCGCCCACCGGGGGCGCTCTACTTCAGCCAAGGATCGAGTCAAGGCGCAAGCGATGGTGTATGTTCTCGACACCGGCGCATTCGCCGGAACCTGCGCGAAGGCAGCCTTGCCATGTCGCAGGGGCTCCGAAGAGGTAGTCGCCTGGCAGGAGCGGCGCGGGATGTCCTGGCCTCGAGCTTGGCCGTTGGCTTGACTGTCTGCACAGCTCAGCCTTCAGCCGCGGCCGAGCCGAGCAACGTGAAGGTTGCGGTTTTCGACTTCGAGCTCGACGATAGAAGCGCCGGCGGCGGCGTCATCGAATTGGATGCAGCGGATGCCGAGCACCTGAGGTCGTCGACGGAGGAGGCGCGCCGGCTGCTTGCGGCGGCGAACGGCTATAGCCTAGTGGATACCAGCAGTGTGGCGCCCGAAGTGAGCGCGGCAGGAGGCATCCGACATTGCAACGGCTGTGAAGGACCTCTCGCCAGGAAGCTCGGCGCCGACCAGTCGATGGCGGGCATCATCACGAGGATCACGCGCACCGAATACACGCTGCAGATCGCCGTCCGGGATACCGGGACCGGCGCCATCGTGTCCAACGCCTTCACAGGCCTCAGGATGGGAGCGAACTACTCCTGGCCCCGCGGCGTCAAATGGCTCGTGAATAACCGCATCCTGCAGTGAGGGGCGAAAACCCTCGCTTTATGCGCCCCACTGGCGCACGCGGCCGGTTTCGACGTGGAGGAAGCCGGACTTGCTGTAGAGGCCGACCCCGCCGGCCTTCAGCGACAGTGCCACCTTTTGTAGCGCCTTGAGATCGCGCTCAGGCAGGCGGATGTCGGTCGCCTTGCCCTGCATGTGGAGCGAACGCTTGGCTACGCCGTTGCTGTTGGCGGCGCGAAAGCACGCCTGTCAGGCCCTTACGGAGTAACGCCTTCGGCGCCGATCCTAGAGGTCGCGCACGTCGGCGAGGTGGCCGCGCACCGCCGCCGCCGCCGCCATGCCGGGGCTCACCAGATGGGTGCGCCCGCCACGACCCTGGCGGCCCTCGAAGTTGCGGTTGGAGGTCGAGGCGCAGCGCTCGCCCGGCTCCAGCCGGTCGGCGTTCATCGCCAGACACATTGAACAGCCCGGCTCGCGCCAGTCGAAACCGGCCTCGACGAAGATGCGGTCGAGGCCCTCGGCTTCCGCCTGCTCCTTCACCAGGCCGGAGCCCGGTACCACCATGGCGTAGACACCGGCGGCCACTTTGCGGCCCTCGGCCACCTTGGCGGCCTCGCGCAGGTCCTCGATGCGCCCGTTGGTGCAGGAGCCGATGAAGACCTTGTCGACCTTCACCTCGGTCATCGGCGTGTCGGCCTCGAGCCCCATGTAGGCCAGCGCGCGCAGCATCGCCTGGCGCTTGTTGGCGTCGCGCGCCGCTTCGGGGTTGGGCACCCGCCCGGTGATCGGCACCACATCCTCGGGGCTGGTGCCCCAGGTGACCTGCGGGGCGATCTCGGCGGTCGACAGCGTGACCTCCTTGTCGTAGCGCGCGCCATCAACCGAGGGCAGCGTGCGCCAGTAGGTCACCGCCTGCTCCCAGGCACCGGCCTTGGGCGCCATGGGGCGGCCCTTGATGTATTCGTAAGTGGTCTCGTCCGGCGCGATCAGGCCGGCCCGCGCGCCACCCTCGATCGACATGTTGCAGATGGTCATGCGCCCCTCCATGGAGAGGTCGCGGATCGCCTGGCCGGCGTACTCGATGACGTGGCCGGTGCCACCGGCAGTGCCGATCTTGCCGATGATGGCGAGGATCAGGTCCTTGGCGGTGACGCCGACCGGCAGCGCGCCGTCGACGGCGATGCGCAGGTTCTTCGCCGGCGTCTGGATCAGCGTTTGGGTGGCCAGCACGTGTTCGACCTCGGAGGTGCCGATGCCGAAGGCCAGTGCGCCGAAGGCGCCGTGGGTCGCGGTGTGGCTGTCGCCGCAGACGATGGTCATGCCCGGCAGGGTGAAGCCCTGTTCCGGTCCGATGATGTGGACGATACCTTGGCGATGGTCATTCATGCCGAAGATCGGCACGCCGAACTCGGCACAGTTCCGCTCCAGGGTCTCGACCTGGATGCGGCTCTCCTCGTCCTCGATGCCCTTGGAGCGATCGGAGGTCGGCACATTGTGGTCCGGCACCGCCAGTGTCGCCTCCGGATGGCGCAGCTTGCGGCCGGTCAGGCGCAGCCCTTCGAAGGCCTGGGGCGAGGTCACTTCGTGGACGAGATGGCGATCGATGTAGATCAGGCAGGTGCCGTCGTCCTGACGATCGACCAGATGGCTGTCCCAGATCTTGTCAAATAGCGTACGCGGCGCAGACATCTCTCTCGTTCCTCAATACAGGTCGTTTGTTGTTCTTCGGCCGGAGGCGGGGCCGGAGAATAGCCTCCTGCCGGGAGCCAGAAAAGAGCCCCTGCGACAGATAGGGCCCGTCCCAGGCCTCGTAAAGCAAAAGGGGACCCGCTGACCCGCTCACGAGGAGCAGGCCGGCGGCCCCCCTTTTGGAACCCGTCGTTCCGGCGCGCCTTTTCCCCTGAGGGGTCCGCGCGCCGGCCTGGCGAAGGCCGCGGCCCTTAAGCCTTGGCGGCCTTTTCCTTCTTGACCTTGGCGGCCTCTTCCTTGATCGCCGCCTCGAGCTTGCCGCTGTGGCCGGTGGTCTGCTCGCGGATACGTGCCGCCTTGCCGGTGCGGCCGCGCAGGTAATAGAGTTTGGCGCGGCGCACGTCGCCGCGGCGCACCACCTCGATGGAGTCGATGCGCGGGCT
>CAYYIV010000068.1:0-15101 GCA_964472095.1 uncultured Pelagibius sp. | reverse complement strand
GGAACCTCAGGGCCGAGTTGGCCGCCGTGTTCGTTGTTACTGTAGGCATCGGTCTACTCCAATAACCAAGGTGGGCAGAGACCCTTGAAGCCGGCTGCTTGCCGACTTCGATCGAATGAGGGGATGTCCCAATCCGACCAGGCACCTTCCCTCAGCATGGATCGTGCCAATTTTAGATAACTGTCTTTTATCTTGATCTTTCAGATAATTAAGTACGAAGCACCGACCTGAAGCGGTCGCACCAACCCATCATCTTCGGAAATTCCTGCAGGCCGCGGCGGCAAAGACTTCCACATTGCCTGCCCGGGCGCGCGGCGTGGCGGGCGCCTCGCTCACCTTATGAATCTCGCGAGCTGAAACCTGCGGGACGCAAGGCCGGTGCGCTGGCGCCCACCTATCGCCCCGGCCGAGGACCACTCCCGCGAGCCGGCAACCGGGCAAAGCTTGTCACCAACCCTGCAGAAACTGCCAGGCAGGAACCGCCGCCTGTCGGGCGCCGTCAGCCGCATGCCGGGAAATAATAATAAAAAACAAATGCTTAGTAGCTGCCACCCACTTGGCCCACGAATTGCTTTCTTAGTCCCGAGACCACGATTGGCCGTCGTTTTCATGAGGGCCGGCCGGGCCGCCCGAATCGGCAAGTTCTCCTTCGGGAGGCGCTGTCCGCGGGCACCAACACGGAGATAGAACCATGCCACTTACCGCCAACGATGCGTTTCGCAGCGAAGTGACCAGGGCCCGTCCGACGCGGGTCGTGGTGATGCTTTACGATGAAGCCATTGCGTCCCTCGTAGCCGCCATCGAGGCGATGGAGCAGAACGAGATCGAGGAGCGTTGCAATCGAGTCAACGTAGTCACCGAGATCGTCGCGACCCTGCACATGAGCCTGGACATGGAGAATGGTGGTGAGATTGCCGACCGACTCGGTTCTCTCTATCGCTTCATCCTCGCCCAGCTGATTCGGGTGAACATCCACAGCGATGCCGCCGGCGCCGCAAAGATCATCGAGCTGCTGACGCCGCTCCGCAATGCCTGGGAAGAAGTCGACCAGCGTATGGCCGATGGCGAGGACAGCACAGCGGTCGAGACGACCATCCTGAGCCGTCTTAAGGACGCAGGCTTCCGCTTCGCCGTCCACGCCGCCTAGCTCACACCCAACCCCCGGTACACGAAGCAGCAAATGCACGCCATCGCTCCAGACTTCTCCTTCCCCTTCGGCGGCAAATCCTCGCCTCGTGAGGAACAGCGGCCTGGCGACGACCGCTTCGACGCCCTCCTCCGCGACGAGGAGGCGCGCCATGCGCGCCGGACACGGCCATCCCGGGAACCGCGTGAGGCCGAACGCCCGGCACGCGACGATGTCCGCCGTGACGCTCCACCGAGCAATGACGCACTGCGCGACAAGCGGGTCGAACGTCGGGAGCGTCCCACAGACGCGTCAGTGACCGAGACCCACCCGGCGCCGGATCATGACCGGCCGGCGGCGGTTGAATCCGACACTGCAGCGCCTGTTGCGACTGCGGACGGCCAGACCGGCGAAGGACAGCCGCAGCCCGCCGCGGCACAAACGGCTGCTGCCGATAGTGCCGGGACCTCAGCTGTCGCGGCGGCAGTCACCGCAGCGCAGCAGTTCAACGGCACCCAGAATGCCTCCAGCCAAGCGGCTCAATCCGGTGTTCCGACAACGGCGTCTGCCGTCGCCCAGGCGCCGGCAGCCCAGCCCGCGGGCGAAACCGCGGCGGCGACCCCGGAGACCACGGCACAACCGGCGAGCGGCGCTGCCGCGGCCCAACGCGCGGCGGACAAGTCTGCACCGCCCGCCGCCTCCAAGGAGCCCAACCAGGTGGCTGCGGCCCATCGCCAGTCGCCGAGCGGGGCCTCTACCGAGGCCACAAGCGGCAGCAGCCCGCGCGATGCCCAGAACGCCGCACAGCCGACTGTCGTCATCACGACCGCCGCCACCGTCGAGGCCCGCCCGGCAGGCGCGCTTGGCGGTGCTGCCGCAACCGCCGCCCTGGCGCAGGGCGCCGGGGGGCAGACGACGGCGTCTGGCGACGACATGTCACCCAAGGCAGAGGTCAACCAGGCGGTGACAGGCGCCAAGCCGGCGGCACAGACGGGCCAGTCCGGCAAAGCACCGGATGTTCTGGCCGCGATGGCCGAGAAGCCCGCCGGCGCGGGCCAGCCGTCAACTTCCGTCGCCGGTGACTCGGCGGGTACGTCCACCGGCCAGCCCGCCGCCCCGACGGCCGCCATCGGCACCCCCGGCACGGGTCCCCTGCATAGCACCAGCTTCGCGGAAACCCTGGCGTCTGCACGCCACACCCCGGCGGCAAATCCTGCCGAGCAGATCGCCATCCAGGTCCAGCGCGCCCAGGTCGCCGGCCAGGAGCAGATCAACATCAAGCTGCATCCGGCCGAGCTCGGGCGCATCGAGGTCAAGCTCGAGCATGCGAGCGACGGCACTCTGCGCGCCGTCATCTCAGCCGAGCGTCCGGAGACCCTGGATCTCCTGCAGCGCGATGCCCGGGGCCTCGAGAGGGCCTTGCAGGACGCCGGCGTGAAGACAGATTCAGGCAGCCTCAACTTCAACTTGCGCGGCCAGGGCCAGGGTCAGGAACAGCAGGCCGGCGGTAACGGCGGCTCCGGCCGCAACGGCCTCGGCGGTACGGCGGAGGGCGCCGACAGCACCGAGGCGATGCCCGCCCCAGCGCTGGAGTACGACCCCAGCCGCAGCACCGCCCTGGACATCCGGGTCTAAGGCTCAAAGGAGACTGAAATGGCGATAGAGAGCTTGCGCGATCCGGTCAACGGCGTGCCCTTTAAGAGCAGCGACAGCGGATCGATCACCGACAGCTCCTCGCTGGCCGATACCTTCGACACCTTTCTGAAGCTGCTGACCACGCAGCTGCAGTACCAGGATCCATTGGACCCGATGGACACCAACGAATTCACCTCCCAGCTGGTCGAGTTCACCAACGTCGAGCAGGCGATGCTGACCAACAAGAAGCTCGAAGCTCTGATTGGGCTGCAGACCAACATGCAGATGAACAACGCGGTCGGCTACATTGACAAGAAGGTCGGTGCCGACGGCATCATCCTGATGCTGCAGGACGGCGAGGCGACGATCACCTATGACCTCGGCAGCAACGCTTCCAAGACCAGCATCCTGATCATCGACGAGCTGGGCAACACGGTTCGCACAATCGATGGCCCGACCGCATTCGGCCATCACGAGATCGTCTGGGACGGCCTCGACGACGACGGCGATCCCCTGGACGACGGCCTCTACGGCTTCTTGGTGTCGGCGATCGACGCCGACAATAAGGGCGTGCCGATGGTTCAGGGCACGATCGGAAGGGTAACCGGCGTCAAGTTGAGCGACGATGAGGTGGTCCTCAAGATCGGGGAGCTTGAGATCGCCTTGAGCGATGTCCTCTCGATCTCCCAGTAGAGCCGGGAATTCGCAATTTCGGCGACCGTCAAAGACATAGAGTTTCGTGCAATCGAAAATTGATTTCGGGCCAGGTTCCGCCTTCCGCCGCGATAGCGATCCGGTCCCAACCAAGGAGATGAAGTGATGAGTATCTACGGCGCAATGTTTGCCGGGGTGTCCGGACTGGCGGCTCAGAGCAATGCTCTGGGCATGATCTCGGACAACATCGCGAACGTGAATACGATCGGCTATAAGGGCACCTCTGCGCGCTTCTCGACCCTGGTCACCCAGGCCGCGACGCAGACCACCCACACGCCCGGCGGCGTCAGCTCGTCGCCCTATACCTATATCAACCGCCAGGGGTTGCTGCAGGGTTCCGCCTCTGGCACCGACCTCGCCGTGGCCGGCCAGGGTTTCTTCGTGGTCAACGAGTCGCCAACTCCAGGCTTCGGCGATGACTTCTATTTCACCCGGGCGGGGTCCTTCAACCCGGACCAGAGCGGCAACCTGGTGAACGCCGCCGGCTACTACCTGCAGGGCTACAACCTGCGCAACGGCACGCCGCAGCCCAGCTCCAGCACCTTCACGGGTTTGGAGACCGTTAACATTTCGAACCTTTCGGGCAGCGCGGCTGCAAGCACGGGAATTTCGCTGGGCGTCAACCTGCCCTCCACTGCCGCGGTGGCCGACACCTTCTCAGTGACGGCACAGGTCTTCGACTCCCTGGGTAATGCCCACGACATGGACATCACCTTCACCAAGACCGCGAGCAATACCTGGTCCTGGGCGGCCTCTGACCTGACCCTTGACGGCGGTGCCACCTCCTCCGCCAGCGCTGTCGGCGGCGGTGACATCGTCTTCGACACCGACGGCACGCCTCTGACCATCTCGCCGACGCCCCCGTCGATCACGCTCACAGGCTTCACCACCGGCGCCGGCAATGCCGCCCTGACGCTGGACCTCGGCACCATCGGCAGTACCAATGGCCTGACGCAGTTCGCCGGCAATTTCACCATCTCCAACATCGACCAGGATGGCGTGCGCTTCGGCAACTACACGGGCATCAACATCAGCGACCAAGGGATAGTGACAGCCCTGTTCGACAACGGGCAGCGGCTGGACATCTACCAGCTGCCCCTGGGGATGTTCCGAAATCCCAATGGGCTGGATACAAAAACCGGCAACGTCTATCTGGAAACCAATCGCTCCGGCAACTTCCAGCTGAACCTGGCTGGCAACGGCGGCGCCGGCGACATCGCTCCAGGAGCGCTGGAATCCTCGACCGTCGACCTGGCCGAGGAATTCACCAAGATGATCATCACTCAGCGCGCCTACTCGGCGAATACCAAGGTCATCACAACGGCCGACGAGATGCTGGACGAGTTGATCCGCGTGAAGCGCTAACCCTAAGCAGTGAGGCCCGGCCCGGCGCCGGGCCTCGCGCTTTTCACGCAGGCGGGAGCCCGCAGGGTTAAGGATAACTTCAAGTTATCTAAAGCTTAGCTTAACTACTTGATTTAGCGAATTTTAAACAGCGAATGCCTATCTTACCGGGACTGCAAGTTTGAAATGAGAGACGGAATCCGTTCGATGTACTCCGACAGCTCAGGTAGGCCAACCAACGTGATTGGGCCGGCAGGCAAGCCGCTCAGCCTCGACGAATTGCCGCCACCGGGAACGAAGCGGTGGGTCATTCGTCGCAAGGCCGAGGTGGTGACCGCCGTCCGCGCCGGTCTCCTCACGCTCGAGGAGGCTTGCGCGCGCTACAATCTTTCCGTCGAAGAGTTTCTGTCCTGGCAGAGCCTGATCGACAAACACGGCATGCGGGGCCTGCGCACCACCCGCCTCCAGCAGTATCGCCGCCATCTGCCCGGCGGCGGCATGGAGAAGATGAGCGACAACCGCTCCAATTCCTGACGTCTACGGGCGCCGGCTTCACTGCCAGGTTGCGCCTGCCCAATCAGCGATTTTAGCAGCAGCGCCCTGCCGGCCCGCCCGGCGGGGTGTCGCCTCGTTCCGGGCCCGGCCAGAACTGTCGCTTGCGGCCACCGAAGGGGAAAAAACTTCCTAGCGGCTAGGCAAATATTGCCCGCCGTTAACGCGACCTTTACCGGAACCAATTAGCCTAAAAATGCAAGTCAGCCAACGCGATGCAAGGAAGTCGCTGACTTGCGGAGGCCAAAGGGGTTGAGGCCTTCGTTATCCGGGTCGATGACGCATCAGGATGGTCGATTTTGAACTCTTTTCTAGAGACGCTTAAAGGTCTCGGACCGGCACGGCTTGGCACAATGGCCGCTGTGGCGGCCGGCATCGTCGCGTTCTTCATCTACTTGACGAGCCGTCTGGCATCGCCGGACATGGCACTACTCTATGGCGAGCTCGGCGCGCAGGACAGTGGGCAGATCATCGCCAGGCTCGAACAGTTGAACGTGCCCTACCGCCTGAGCGAGGAAAACGGCCAGATTTTTGTGCCGCAGGACCAGGTCGGGCGCACGCGCATGGTGATGGCGGAGGAAGGCCTGCCGAGCGGCGGCTCAATCGGCTATGAGATCTTCGACCGTTCGGAAGGTCTCGGCACCACCAACTTCGTTCAGAACATCAACCATGTGCGCGCGCTCGAAGGCGAGCTGTCACGCACTATCCGCTCGATCGCCTCGGTCCTGCAGGCGCGCGTCCATCTCGTGCTGCCGCGCCGAGAACTGTTCAGCCGCGAGCGCCAGGAGCCGAGCGCCTCAATCATCCTCATGCTGGCGCGCAACGGCCTCGACGCGCAGCAGGTCAGTTCGATTCAGCACCTCGTCGCGGCCGCCGTTCCGGGCCTCAAGCCGGCCATGGTCTCGATCGTCGACGACAAGGGCACCCTGCTGGCGCGCGGCACTGCGGACGGCGACATCTCGCAGACGGCGTCGCGCGCCGAAGAAATGCGCATCAGCTACGAGTCGCGCCTGGTGCGCACCGTCGAGGAAATGCTGTCGCGCTCACTCGGCGCGGGCAACGTGCGTGCCCAGATCACTGCCGAGATGGACTTCGACCGCATTACCGAGAACGCCGAGATCTTCGACCCCGACGGCCAGGTCGTGCGCTCCACCCAGACGGTGGAGGAACAAGCCAGCAACCAGGACGGGGCGCCGGATGGCGTAACCGTCGGCAACAACCTGCCCGATGCACTGCCCGAGCTCGACGCCGGCGCCGGCAGCCAGAGCCAAACCTCGCGTACCGAGGAGACCGTCAACTACGAGATCACCAAGACCGTCAAGACCCACATCCGTGAAGCCGGCATGGTACGCCGCCTTTCGGTCGCCGTGATGGTCAACGGCAAGGCCGCCCTGGACGGCGAAGGCAACCCGACCTATGAGCCGCGTGGCGTCGAGGAGATCGAGAAGATTACGGCGCTGGTGCGCTCCGCCGTCGGCTACGACCAGGCCCGTGGCGATATTATCGAAGTGGTCGAGATGCCGTTCATCTCCCTGGAAGCCGGCGACACCGCAACCCAGAGCGTGCTGCTCGGCCTCGAAAAGTCCGACCTCATGCGGATCGCGGAGTTGCTGGTTCTCGGCGTGGTGGCGATGCTTGTGCTGCTGATGGTGGTTCGGCCGTTGCTCGGCCGTCTGCTCGAAGTCGACGAAGAGGGCACGGGCGAAGGCGGCCTCGGCATGCTGCCGGGCGGCGGCGGCCAGGCTGCGCTCACGGGTCCCGACGGCAGCGCTGTCCCCCGCCTGGCCGGCGATCCCGGCACCGCCATAGCGACCCGCGTCGGCGACAACCGCGGGACGGAAAAGGATTTCGCCCAGGAAATCGACCAGATGATCGATCTGAACCAGGTGGAGGGTCGCGTGCGCGCCTCCTCGGTGAAGAAGATCGCCGAAATCATCGAAAAGCACCCGGAAGAGGCCGTGACCATCATCCGCGGCTGGCTCCACGCAGAAGTCTGATACGGAACCGACCCTATGGCCCTACGTGAAGACATCCAGAGCATGAGCGGCCCTGAAAAGGCCGCACTTCTCATGCTTGCCGTCGGCGAAGACAACGCCGCGCGCCTGTTCAGCATGATGGATGACGAAGAGATCCGCCAGCTGTCGCAGTGCATGGCCAACCTGGGCACCGTGACCTCCGACCTGATCGAGCAGATGCTCGTCGAGTTCGCCGACCGTATCTCGACCACCGGTTCGGTGACCGGCAACTACCACAGCACCGAGCGGCTGCTGCTCAAGGTGATGGACAAGGACAAGGTCAGCGGCATCATGGAGGAGATCCGTGGTCCCGCCGGCCGCACCATGTGGGACAAGCTGGCCAACGTCAACGAGATGGTGTTGGCCAACTACCTGAAGAACGAGTACCCGCAGACCGTCGCCGTCGTGCTCTCCAAGATCAAGCCGGAGCACGCCGCCAAGGTGCTCGGCGTGCTCCCGGAGCCCTTCGCCATGGAAGTGGTGATGCGCATGTTGCGCATGGAGGCGGTGCAGAAGGAAGTGCTGGACGACGTCGAGCGCACCCTGCGCAACGAGTTCATGTCGAACCTCGCGAAAACCAATCGCCGCGATTCCCACGAACTCATGGCGGACATCTTCAACTACCTCGACCGGACTCTGGAAACCCGCTTCCTCACGGCGCTGGAGGAACGCAACCGCGACTCCGCAGAGCGCATCAAGGCACTGATGTTCACCTTCGAGGATCTCGGAAATCTCGACCCGGGCGGGGTGCAGACACTGCTGAGTGCTGCCGACAGGGACAAGCTGGCCACTGCACTGAAGGGTGCTTCGGAAACACTGCGCGACTTCTTCTTCTCCAACATGTCAGAGCGTGCAGCCAAGATCATGAAGGAGGACATGCAGTCGAAGGGGCCGGTACGCCTCAAGGACGTCGACGAGGCACAGATGTACATGGTGGCCACAGCCAAGGAGCTTGCCGACAAGGGCCAGATCATCATCAGCGAAAACAAAGGAGAGGACGAGCTCGTCTACTAGACGTACGGGCACGGAAAGGTCATGGGACACTTCGAGAAGTTCCTCTTCGATACCAACTTCGACGCAGAACAGTCCGCGAAGGCCAAGGCGGCGGCCGCGGCCCAGGCTGCCGTCGAAGAGCCGCCTGCCCCGACTTTCGGCGAGGAGGAGTTGGAGGCCGCGCGCCGGGCCGCTTTCGCCGAGGGCCAGGCCGCCGGCTTTGCCGACGCCGAAGCGTCGCACGCCAAGCGCCTTGCCCTGGCGGTCGAGTCCCTGCCGCCGCTTTTCGCCCAACTCGCCCAGGAGGCCGCCGCCGAAACCGACGAACGCCGGCGCGATACCCTCGATGCGGCATTGACCGTGGTGCGCAAGCTGTTCCCGCAGCTCGCCCGCCGCAACGGCCTGGAGGAGGCTCATGCGGTGATCGAGCAGTGCCTCGAGCGCCTGCGCGACGAGCCGCGGGTGGTTATTCGTTGCGCCGACGAGGACCTCGATGCCCTGAGGGTGCAGATTGAGCAGAGCGCTGCCAAGGGCGGCTACGAGGGCAAACTGGTGTTTCTCGCCGATGAGCGCCTGGCCCCCGGCGACCTGCGGGTGGAGTGGGCCGACGGCGGCGCCGAGCGCGACCAGGCCAGTCTCTGGAAGGAGATCGACGCGGTGATCGCCCGCACCATGACCCCTGCGGATGCCCGCGGGCCCGCGCCGGGCACGGTGGCGGCCGGCCGCAAGTCGACACAGCAACAGGCGGCACCGAAAGCCGCCACCGATTCATCGCCGCAGCCGGAACAGCCGGCTACGGTCCAGCCGCTCCGGCGGGCACAGATCGCCTAGCGGCGAGAGGTTAACCAGGAGGTCATTTTGGCCCAAGAAGATAGCTTGGACCTGGCAGAACTCGGCCCCGGCACCGCCGGCACCGACGTCCAGGACGAATTCGAAGACAGCCTGCCCGAGGCCAACAAGCCGCCGACCAATGCCAAGGAACTGGAGGCGGTCTACGACATTCCCGTCCAGGTCTCGGCGGTGCTCGGCAAGGCCAACATGCAGGTCAGCCAGCTGCTGAAGCTGGGCCGCGGTGCCATCGTCGAGCTCGATCGCAAGGTCGGCGAGGCGATCGACATCTACGTGAACAATCGACTGGTCGCCCGCGGTGAGGTGGTCGTGGTGGAAGAACACCTCGGCGTCACCATGACGGAGATCATCAAAGTCGACCGCAGCGGTAACTGAGGCGGCGGCGGACAGGCGACGGCATCATGGTCGATACCCAGGCAACCAGCACCGACGGGCAGATCGCCGTGGAGATTGCGGCTCCACGGCTCGGCCCGACCGTTGACTTCGCCACGCTGCTCGGCGTCGGCGGGGCCTTCGCCATGATCGCCGGAGCGTTGGCCCTGAGCGGTCAGGCGGCCGCCTTCTTCGACGTGCCCTCCATCCTCATCGTCATTGGCGGCACCTTCCTGGTGACCACGATCTCTTTCAGCTTGCGGGAAATTGGCCAGGCCCAGGGATTGATGTTCCGCGCCGCGGTCTATCACGCGGAAACGCCGGAGAACGCAGTCTGGCAGGCGCTCTATCTGGCCGACCTCGCGCGCAAGCGCGGCCGCCTGGCGCTGCAGAGCGTCACCGACCAGCTCGGCGAGGCGCCTTTCCTGCAACGGGCGATCACCATGGTGGTCGACGGTGTGCCGGCCGAGGAGATCGAGCGTGTGCTCGGCCGCGACGCCGAGGCCGCTTTCGGGCGCCATCACCGCTCCGCCGGCGTGCTGCGCCGCGCCGGCGAGGTCGCACCGGCGATGGGCCTGATCGGCACCCTGATCGGCCTGGTGCAGATGCTGGGAAGCCTGGACGACCCCTCTTCCATCGGGCCGGCAATGGCGGTGGCCCTGCTGACCACCTTCTACGGCGCTGTGCTCGCCAACATGGTCTTCAATCCGCTGGCCGGCAAGCTGGAGCGCAATGCGCACATTGAAGTGACGGTCAGCCAGATCTACGCCATCGGCGCCGCCTCCATCAGCCGGCAGGAAAACCCGCGGCGCCTGGAAATGATGCTGAACACCATTCTGCCGCCCGACAACCGGGTGGCCTACTTTGACTAGTCAGATAGATACCGGAACTAACCTTTAGGAATTTGGAGAGAAGGCATGCGGCTTCTCATTGTAGGGACGCTAAACGGATACATCGCGACGGCGGGCAAGCTGGCGCTGGAAAGCGGCGCCAAGGTCGCCCACGTCGATGACATCGACGCGGCCCTGAAGGCACTGCGTTCCGGCCATGGCGCGGATATGGTGATGGTGGAGGTGAACCTCGACATCGCCACGCTCTGCAGATGCCTGAAATCGGAGCGTATCTCCGTGCCGGTGATCGCCTGCGGCATCGGGCCGGAGCCCTCAGCCGCCGCCAACGCCATTCGCGCCGGTGCGCAGGAGTACGTTCCCCTGCCCCCGGACGCCGAGCTGATCGCCGCCGTGCTCGCCGCGGTGTCGGAGGAGACCAGCACGGTGCTGTGCCGCGACCCGGCGATGAACCCGGTCCTGCGCCTCGCCGAACAGGTGGCCCCTTCCGATGCCAGCGTCCTGATCACCGGTGAATCCGGCACCGGTAAGGAAGTGATGGCGCGTTTCCTGCACTCCAAGTCGAAGCGTGCCAACCAGCAGTTCATTTCAGTCAATTGCGCCGCCATACCGGAGAACCTGCTGGAGTCTGAACTATTCGGCCATGAGAAAGGCGCCTTCACCGGTGCCGTGACCCGCCGCATCGGCAAGTTTGAAGAGGCCAGCGGCGGCACCCTGCTGCTGGACGAGATCTCCGAGATGCATCCGCGCCTGCAGGCCAAACTGCTGCGCGCCGTGCAGGAACGCGAGATCGACCGCGTCGGCGGCGGCCAGCCGATCAAGGTGGATATCCGCCTGCTGGCGACTTCGAACCGCAACCTCGAAGAAGCCGTTGCCAACGGCAGCTTCCGCGAGGATCTCTACTTCCGCCTCAACGTGGTGAACATTCAGCTGCCGCCCCTGCGCGATCGGCCGAAGGACATTCCCATTCTCGCTCAGCACTTCGCCGCCAAGTACTCGGAGGCCAACGGCCTGAGCGAGCTCAAAGTCAACCCGCGGGCGCTCGAAGTGCTGGCGGATCACCACTGGCGTGGCAACGTGCGCGAGTTGGAGAACACCATGCACCGCGCCGTGCTGCTGGCCGAGGGCGGCTGCATCGGTCCTGAGGCCATCATGCTGACCAGCCAGGGCCTCCACGCAGGACCGCAGTCATCGGGTGTGACCACGGCCTCGGCAGCAGCGGGCAACGGCGCCGACGCGGCGGTCAAAGCCAAGCGCCTGGTCGGACGCACGGTCGCCGACGTCGAGAAGGACCTCATCCTCGATACGCTTGAGCACTGCCTCGGCAACCGGACCCATGCTGCCAACATTCTCGGTATCTCGATCCGTACCCTGCGCAACAAGCTGAAGCTGTACACCGAGGAAGGCGTGCCGGTGCCGATGCCCGGCGAAGGCGAGCGATCGCCCGCCTGAGCCCGCTAGGCGCAAAGCGGAGCATGCTCCAAGATGGCTGAAACAAAGGTCGAAGGCAGCGTAGCCGGCGGGTATCTCTCCGCCCTCGTCGTTGCCCTGAAACGCGGCGACATCGCTCTGGCGCTCGGCGTCACGGCGATTCTCGTCGTGCTCATCCTGCCGATGCCGAGCTGGATGCTGGACCTGTCGCTGGCCATGTCCATGACTCTCTCGGTCCTCATCCTGATGACCGTACTGTTCATCTCCAAGCCGCTGGAGTTCAACTCCTTTCCCACGGTGCTGCTCATCGCGACGATGATGCGCCTGGCGCTGAACCTCGCTTCCACCCGGCTGATCCTGGCCGACGGCCACCAGGGAACCGACGCCGCCGGGAAGGTTATCGAGGCCTTCGGCAGCTTCGTGATGAGCGGCAATTTCGTTATCGGTATCATCATCTTCGGCATCCTGGTGATCGTGAACTTCGTCGTCATCACCAAGGGTTCCGGACGCATCGCCGAAGTCTCTGCCCGCTTCAGCCTGGATGCCATGCCGGGCAAGCAGATGGCGATCGACGCTGACCTTTCGGCCGGCCTGATCGACGAGAGCGAGGCGCGCCAGCGGCGCAAGGACCTGGAAGACGAGAGCAACTTCTTCGGCTCCATGGACGGTGCCGCCAAGTTCGTGCGCGGCGACGCAATCGCCGGCCTGATGATCACCTTCATCAACGTCATCGGCGGTATCATCATCGGCGTGGCGCAGAAGGACCTGAGCTTCGCCCAGGCGGCCGAGACCTACACCATCCTCACCGTCGGCGACGGTCTGGTCAGCCAGATCCCGGCGCTGATCGTCTCCACCGGCGCCGGCCTGCTGGTCTCCAAGTCGACCGCCACCGGTTCCATGGACAAGGCCCTGATCGGCCAACTCGGCGGCTATCCGCGCGCCCTCGGCCTGTCGTCCTTCCTGATGCTGTCGCTGGCCCTGCTGCCGGGCATCCCGGCACTGCCGTTCCTGGCACTCTCCGGCCTGGCCGCCGCCGGCGCCTGGTTCTCCAGCAAGAAGAAGTCCGCGATCGCCGCCGACGAGGCCAAGTCGATCGCCGCCAAGTCGGCCGTGCCGGTGAGCGAAGAGCCGATCGGCAACGCCTTGCAGATCGACCAGGTCCGCCTGGAGCTCGGCTACGGCCTGCTGCCGATGATCAACGGCCAGGGCGGCCAGCGCCTGACCGACCAGATCAAGTCGCTGCGGCGCCAGCTGGCGCAGGAGATCGGCTTCGTCATGCCCTCGGTGCGCATCCAGGACAACCTGCAGCTGCCGGCCAACACCTATGTCATCCGCGTCAAGGAGATCGAGTCGGGACGCGGCGAGCTGCGCCCCAACATGCTGCTGGTGATGGATCCGCGCGGCGAGAAGATCCCCCTGCCCGGCGAGGAGACGGTCGAGCCGACCTTCGGCCTGCCGGCCATGTGGTGCGACGAGTCGAGCCGCGAGGAGGCGCTGTTCCGCGGCTACACCGTGGTCGATCCGCCGACCGTGGTGACCACGCACCTGACCGAGCTGATCAAGGACAACATGTCCGAGCTGCTGTCCTACGCCGAAACCCAGAAGCTGCTGGATGAACAGGAAAGCGAGCAGCAGAAGCTGATCGCCGACCTGATTCCCAGCCAGATTACCGTCGGCGGCCTGCAGCGCGTGCTGCAGAACCTGCTGGCCGAGCGCGTCTCGGTGCGCGACCTGCCAACCATCCTGGAGGGCGTCTCCGAGGCCTGCGGCTACACCCGCAACGTGACCGCCATCACCGAGCACGTGCGCGCCCGCCTCGCTCGCCAGATCTCCAACGATCAGGAGAACCTGGAAGGCTTCATCCCGATGATCACGCTCTCGGCGCAGTGGGAGCAGGCTTTTGCCGAGGCGATCGTCGGCGAGGGCGAGGACCGCCAACTCTCCATGGCGCCGACGCGTCTGCAGGAGTTCATCGGCTCCGTGCGCCAGACTTTCGAGCGCCACGCCATGCTGGGCGAAAGCCCGGTGCTGCTCACCTCGCCGGCAGTGCGCCCCTTCGTGCGCTCGATCATCGAGCGCTTCCGACCCTCGACGGTCGTGCTTTCGCAGAATGAAATCCACGCCAAGTCGAAGATCAAGACGCTGGGTCAGATCTGATGCTGCTGCGCACCTTCACCGGGCGGACAGCTGCCGAGGCCATGGCCCAGGTCCGTCATACGCTCGGCGACGAGGCGATCATCCTCTCGACCCAGGACGCCGACGGCGGCGTGCGGGTCACTGCCGCCCTGGAGCCCCGAGATCAGCGCGATTCCCGGGTGCCGCCGCCGGCCGCCGAGCTGGAGGTAGCCGATCGCATCGCCGAAGTGCTCGACCACCATCGGGTGCCGCGCGGATTGGCCGACCGCATTCTCAACGTGGCAGCCGGCCACGCTGCCGACAACTGGATGATGGCCTTCGCCGCGGCGCTCGACCACGCCCTCGCCTTCAAGCCGCTGGGCGACCTCGGCCCCGAGCGGCCGGTGATGCTGATCGGCCCCTCCGGCGCCGGCAAGAGCGTCACCGCCGCGAAGCTCTGCGCCTGCGCCCGCCTCGCCGAGGCGCGCAGCGTGCTGATCACCATGGACGGCGGCAAAGCGGGTGGCCGTGCCCAGGCAGAAACCTTTACCCAGGCGCTGGGTGCCCGCCTCGTCTGCGCCGACACCTCGGCGGCGGTCGCGGCTGCGGCGCGCGACGCCGACGAGATCGCCGTCATCGATACCGTCGGCTGCAATCCCTTCGATCCCGCGGAACGGGCGCAGCTGCGCGAGACGGCCGAAGCGGCAGGCGCCGACCTGGTCCTGGTGCTGCCCGCCGGCGGCGACTCCGCCGAGGCTGCCGACACCGCCCTCGCCTTCGCCGAGTCAGGGGCAAGCTTCCTGATCCCCACCCGCCTGGATGCGGCTCGGCGCTTCGGCGGCGTCGTCAGCGCCGCCCATGTGAGCGGCCTGAGCTTCCTTGCCGCCGGCGTGTCGCGCCACATCGGCGGTGGCCTGATCGCCGTCAACCCGGTGTCGCTGGCGCGCCTGCTTGCCGCCCTTGGGCCCTTCCGGGCCTCCACCCTTCTCGCTGCGGATTAACAGTATGAGCGATGCCCCCATCATGGACCCCGAAGAGCGGCAGCAGACCTGTGCCAACATGCTCGCCGTTGCCTCCGGCAAGGGCGGCGTCGGCAAGACCTGGCTG
>CAYYIV010000067.1:0-18082 GCA_964472095.1 uncultured Pelagibius sp. | reverse complement strand
AGCTCGTCCATGCCGAGAATGGCGATGATGTCCTGCAGCGCCTTGTAGCTCTGCAGGATGCGCTGCACCTCGCGGGCCACGTTGTAGTGTTCCTCGCCGACCACCTGCGGGTCGAGGATGCGGCTGGTGGAGTCGAGCGGGTCGACCGCCGGATAGATGCCGAGCTCGGCGATCTGTCGCGACAGCACCGTGGTCGCGTCAAGGTGCGCGAAGGATGTCGCCGGCGCCGGGTCGGTCAGGTCGTCAGCCGGCACGTAGATGGCCTGCACCGAGGTGATCGAGCCCTTCTTGGTGGTGGTGATGCGCTCCTGCAGGGTGCCCATGTCGGTGGCCAGCGTCGGCTGATAGCCGACCGCGGAGGGAATGCGGCCGAGCAGCGCCGACACCTCGGAGCCCGCCTGCGTAAAGCGGAAGATATTGTCGACGAAGAACAGCACGTCCTGGCCTTCCTCGTCGCGGAAGTACTCCGCCTGGGACAGGCCGGTCAGCGCCACGCGCGCACGCGCGCCCGGCGGCTCGTTCATCTGACCGAACACCAGCGCCACTTTCGACTCTCCGTCGAGGTCGATAACGCCGGATTCTATCATCTCGTGATAGAGGTCGTTGCCCTCTCGGGTACGCTCGCCGACGCCGGCGAAGACCGAATAGCCGCCGTGGGTCTTGGCGACGTTGTTGATGAGCTCCTGGATCAGCACCGTCTTGCCGACGCCGGCGCCACCGAAGAGGCCGATCTTGCCGCCGCGGGCGTAGGGAGCCAACAGGTCGACGACCTTGATGCCGGTGACCAGCATCTCGGCCTCGGTGGATTGTTCTGAGAACTCGGGCGCGGCGCGGTGAATCGGTGCCTTCTGTGCGGTGTTGACCGGGCCGCGCTCGTCGATCGGCTCGCCGATCACATTGATGATGCGCCCGAGCATCTCGGGGCCCACCGGTACGGTAATCGGCGCGCCGGTGTCGGTCACTTCCTGGCCGCGGACCAGGCCTTCGGTCGCGTCCATGGCAATGGTCCGCACGACGCTCTGGCCGAGGTGCTGCCCGATCTCGAGGACCAGACGCTTGCCGTTGTTGGTCGTCTCCAGCGCGTTCAGGATCGGCGGCAGATCGCCGATGAACTGCACGTCCACCACCGGACCCATCACCTGGGTAATCTTGCCAACGAGGTTTGCTGCCATCTTCTTGCTCCTTGGTGCCAGCCGGCCCCGGTCGGGGCCAGCCTGCCGTCCACCGTTACATCGCTTCCTTAGCGGAAATAATCTCGATCAGTTCGCCGGTGATTGCCGCCTGGCGCGTGCGGTTGTAGACCAGCGTCAGGCGATTGATCATGTCGCCGGCGTTGCGTGTCGCATTGTCCATCGCCGTCATGCGCGCGCCATGCTCGCTCGCAGCATTCTCCAGCAGGGCCTTGAAAACCTGCACGGAGATGTTGGTCGGCAGCAGCGCCGTGAGGATCTCCTCCTCGTCCGGCTCGTACTCGTAGACGGCTCCGTTCAAACCGTCGTCCGGAGCTTCTTCGCTGTCGCCCTTCTTCTTGGCCTCGGGCGGCGCGAAGGGGATCAGCTGTTGCGGCGTGACGATCTGCGAAATTGCGGAGCGGAACTCCGCGTAGATCATGGTGCAGACGTCGAACTCGCCGGCCGCGAACATGGCGACGATGCGCTCGCCGATGGCTGCGGCCTTGTCGAAGCTGAGCTTCGGCTTGGACACGTCCTCGATCGTGTCGACGATCATCGAGCTGAAGTCGCGACGCAGCTGGTCGCGGCCCTTGCGGCCGACGCAGAGGATCTTCACCGTCTTGCCGTCGCTCACCAGGCTGCGGATCAACCGCCGCGCCTCGCGCACGATGGAGGAGTTGAAACCGCCACAGAGACCGCGATCGGCGGTCGCCACGACGACCAGATGGATCTGGTCGGCGCCCGAGCCGACCAGCAGCTTCGGCGCCCCGGCCTGCCCGGCGACGGCGGCAGCGAGCGAGCCCAGCATGCGATCCATGCGCTGCGCATAGGGGCGCGAGGCCTCGGCCTGCTCCTGCGCGCGGCGCAGCTTGGCAGCGGCCACCATCTTCATGGCGGAGGTGATCTTTCGCGTCGACTTGACGCTGTCGATCCGCACCTTCAGGTCTTTGAGATTCGGCATCCGCCGTGCCCCGCTCCGACTTTCTTACTGGGTCGTCAGTGACTTCGAATCAAGCTGCGAAAGTCTTGGTGAAACCGTCGAGGAAAGACTTCAGCTTCGCTTCCGTCGCATCGGAGATGACCTGTTCGTTGCGGATGGCGCCCAGGATCTCGCTGCCCTCAGCGCGCAGCTTGGCGAGCAACTGGGCTTCGAAGGCGGTCACCTTATTGAGCGGGATGCGGTCGAGATAACCGCGCACGCCGGCAAAGATCACCACCACCTGCTCCTCGACCGCGAGCGGCGAGTACTGCCCCTGCTTCAGGAGTTCCGTCAGGCGCGAGCCGCGCGCCAGCAGGCGCTGCGTCGCCGCGTCGAGGTCGGAGGCGAACTGCGAGAAGGCCTCCATCTCGCGGAACTGTGCGAGCTCCAGCTTGATGGTACCGGCAACCTGTTTCATCGCCTTGATCTGCGCCGCCGAACCGACGCGGCTGACCGAGAGGCCGACGTTGAGGGCCGGGCGGACACCCTTGTAGAACAGTCCGGTCTCCAAGAAGATCTGGCCGTCGGTAATGGAGATCACGTTGGTCGGAATGTAGGCCGAGACATCGCCGGCCTGGGTCTCGATGACTGGCAGGGCGGTGAGGCTGCCGTTGCCGGCTTCGTCGCCCATCTTCGCCGCACGCTCGAGCAGGCGGGAATGCAGGTAGAAGACGTCGCCGGGATAGGCTTCGCGGCCCGGCGGGCGGCGCAGCAGCAGCGACATCTGGCGGTAGGAGACTGCCTGCTTCGACAGATCGTCGTAGATGATGACGGCGTGCATGCCGTTGTCGCGGAAGAATTCTCCCATGGTGCAGCCCGTGTAGGGCGCCAGGAACTGCATCGGCGCCGGCTCGGAAGCGGTCGCTGCCACCACGATGGAGTATTCCAGCGCCCCCTGGTCTTCCAGGATCTTCACGAACTTGGCGACACTGGAGCGCTTCTGGCCGATGGCGACGTAGATGCAGTAAAGCTTCTTCGACTCGTCGTCGCCCTGATTGATCGACTTCTGATTGATGATGGTGTCGAGCGCGATGGCGGTCTTGCCGGTCTGGCGGTCGCCAATGATCAACTCGCGCTGGCCGCGGCCGATCGGGATCAGCGCGTCGATCGCCTTCAAGCCCGTCTGCATCGGCTCGTGCACGGACTTACGCGGGATGATGCCGGGCGCCTTCACCTCGACGCGGCGGCGCTCTGAACTATCGATCGGGCCCTTGCCGTCGATCGGGTTGCCGAGAGCGTCGACCACGCGGCCGAGCAGGCCGCGGCCCACGGGCACGTCGACGATCTCGCCGGTACGCTTGACGGTGTCGCCTTCCTTGATGCCGCGGTCCTCGCCGAAGATCACGACGCCGACGTTGTCGACTTCCAGGTTCAGCGCCATGCCCTTGATGCCGCCGGGGAATTCGACCATCTCGCCGGCCTGCACGTTGTCGAGGCCGTAGATGCGGGCCACGCCGTCACCGACCGACAGCACCTGCCCGACTTCGGCGACATCCGCCTCGTTGCCGAAGTTTTCGATCTGGTCTTTCAGAATGGCGGAAATTTCCGCGGCGCGGATGTCCATCATCCGACCCCTTTCATGGCGAGTTGAAGTCTTTGCAATTTGCTTCGCAGGGAAGAGTCGATCATACGGCTGCCGACCTTGACGATGAGGCCGCCGATCAGCGCCGGGTCGACCTTCAGGTCAAGCTGCACCTTGCCGCCGACGGCACTGCGCAGCGCTTCCAGCAGGGCGGCCTGTTGGGCGTCCGACAGCGAGCGGGCAGAGCTCACCTGGGCGGTGATCTCGCCGCGCCGGCGCGCCAACTCGGAAAGGTAGCCCTCGATCATCGCCGGCAGCGCGAAGAGGCGGCGATTCTGCGCCACGACCAGCACAAAGCGGTGCGTCAACGCGCCGATGCCGGCCTTGTCCATGATTGCGGACATGGCCTTGCGCTGCTCCTCGCGCGTGATCACCGGGCTGTGCAGCAGCCGGCGCAGGTCTTCGCTTTCGCCAATCATCGACCGCAGGGTCCGCAGATCGTCGGAGACCTGGTCCAACGCCTTCTTTTCGTCGGCCAAGTCGAGCAACGCGGAGGCGTAGCGCCCCGCCAGGTCGCTCAAGCTCGTCTTGTCACCAGCCAAGCCCGATGTCCTCGATGTCCTTGTTCACCCCTGCCCGCGCGGCTGATCCGTTGTCTGAAACCGACAAACTGTCTCGGTTTCGGCAATGCCGGACCTTGCACAGAGCGGGGGAACCCGCCCACGAGCGCGCGTTTGGTATCATACGCTGCAGGGCAGTGCAAGGCGCCTCGGCCCGCCTTTTCGCAGCTGCCCACCGCTGGTTTCCGGCGCTTCCAGCGGTGTCGCAGCCAAAGACTCCGGCACCCGAATCTGCCGCTTTTTTGAGCATTTTCGCCGTGGTGGCGTCACAGGAAGCTATAGGGGTCGATATCGACCTGGAGGCGCACGGCGTTGGGCAGCTTCACCGGGCCGAGCCAGGCCCGCAGCAGCGCCTGCAGGCGGAAGCCGCGCGGCGCCTTCACCAGGAAGCGGCGTCGGTGGCGCCCGCGCAGCACCGCCAGCGGCGCCGGTGCAGGGCCGAGGATGGTGACACCGTCAGCTTGCGGCGCGCGGCGCGCCAGCTGGCGGGCCGCCTCGTCGAGCTGGCGCGCATCGGGGCCAGAGAGCACCAGGGCCGCCAAGCGCCCGAAAGGCGGCAGGCCGGCGCTCGCGCGCGCCGCCGCCTCTGCCTCGAAGAAGCGGTCGCGGGCACCGGCCGCCAGCGCCTGCATCACTGAATGCTCCGGCTCGGCGGTCTGCAGCAGCACACGCCCGCGATGCTCGGCGCGCCCGGCGCGCCCGGCCACCTGATGCAACAGTTGATAGGTGCGCTCGGCGGCCCGCAGGTCGCCGCCGTAGAGGCCGAGGTCGGCATCGACCACGCCGACCAGAGTAAGATGCGGGAAATGGTGCCCCTTGGCGACAATCTGGGTGCCGATCAGCAGGTCGATCTCGCGTGCCTGCACGGCGCGCACGAGGTGCGCCGCGGTGTCCGGCCCGGTCAGGGTATCGCTGGTCATCATCGCCTGGCGCGCCTCGGGGAACAGCACCCGCGCCTCCTCCGCCAGGCGCTCGACCCCCGGCCCGCAGGCGGTCAGCGTGCCTTCGGCGCCGCAGTCGGGGCAGGCCGTGGGCAGGCGGGACGCATAGCCGCAGTGGTGACACTGCAGGCGCCCGGCGAGGCGATGCTCGACCAGCCAGGCGGTGCAGTTGGGGCACTGCAGACGGTGGCCGCAGGCGCGGCAGAGGGTGAGCGGCGCGTAGCCGCGGCGATTGAGGAACAACAACACCTGTTCGCCGGCGGCCAGAGTCCCGGCAATCGCCTCGCGCAGCGGCGCCGACAGCCAACCCGGGCCGAGGCCCTCCAGCTTTGGCGGGCTGTCCTTGCGCAGGTCGATCAGGCCAACCTCCGGCAACACGGCGTCGCCGTGGCGTTCCGGCAGGTGCAGCGCGCTGTAGCGGCCGGTCCTGACGTTGTTCAGGCTTTCCAGCGACGGCGTGGCGGAGACCAGTACCGCCGGGATGCCGCCGAGCTGGGCGCGCACCACTGCCATGTCGCGGGCATGATAGGTGACGCCGTCCTCCTGCTTGAAGGCGCTCTCATGCTCCTCGTCCACCACGATGAGCCCGAGCTCGGGATAGGGCAGGAACAGAGCCGAGCGCGCGCCGACCACCACCGGCGCCTGACCGAGGGCCACCGCGCGCCAGGTGGCGCGGCGCTGGGCCGAGGTGAGGTCGGAATGCCACAGCGCCGGCGCCACGCCGAAGCGCCGCTCGAAGCGCTCCAGCCACTGCGCCGAGAGCGCGATCTCGGGCAGCATGACCAGGGCCTGACGGCCGGCGGCCAGCGCTGCGGCAATGGCCTCGAAGTAGACTTCGGTCTTGCCCGAGCCTGTGACCCCGTCCAGCAGGCTGACCGAGAAAGCGTCCTCCTGCACCGCCACACGCAGGGCCGCGGCGGCGCCGGCCTGCTGAGCCGAGAGTAACGGTCCGCCCACGCGAGGATCGGGCGCCTCGAAGCGCGGCTCGCAGACCACCTCGATCGCCTCCACGACTCCGCCCCGCTCCAGCCCCTTAACTACCGAGGGGCCGACGCCGGCCGCCTGGGACAGGTCGGCGAGGCTGCGCGCCGGCCCCTCCGCCAGTTCCGACAATACGCGGCGGCGCGCCGGTGTCAGGCGCAGAGCCTCAGGCAGAGATTTGTCACAGCGCTGGTAAAGGGTGACCGGACGCGGCTCCTCCAGCGCGGCGGGCGAGGACAGCGCCATGCGCAGCACGGCGCCGGGCGCGGCCAGTGTGTAGTCGGCCACCCAGGCGAGGAAGCGGCGCGCCACCGGCGTCAGCGGCGGCACCGGCAGCACTTCGAGAATCGGGCGCAGGCGTTCCGCCGGCACCGGCTTTTGCTCGGAGGCTGCGGTTTCGGGCGGGCTGTCCCAGACCACGCCGACCAGTTCCCGCTGGGCCAGGGGCACGCGCACGACGCTGCCTGGCGCCACCGCGAGTTCCGGTGGCGCCAGGTAGTCGTAGGGCCCGGTCAGCGGCAGCGGCAGGAGCACGGCGACCCGCCGCGCCGCCGCGGCTCCGGGAGCGGTGTCTCCAACCGGCGCGGCGTCGAGCGGCAGGGTGGCAGTGCTGGCATGGCGGTCTGGCATCCGCTACACTCTAGCCGAGGCAGGGAGTGGGGGCCAACGCCGGCACGAAAGCCGCCGCGGGTGGTCGTTGCACCACCTCGGCCCCCGGTACCTCGACACCGGTACTCCGACACCGGGACCCCGCCATCAGGGGGCGCCGCGTCACGGCAGGAAGGACAGACCTGGCAGCATGAAATTCTTCATCGACACCGCCGACATCGCGGAGATCCGCGACCTCGCCGCTACCGGCCTGGTTGACGGCATCACCACCAATCCCTCACTGATCGCCAAGAGCGGCCGCGACTTCTTCGAGGTGCTGAAGGAGATCTGCGCCGTCGTGCCCGGCCCGGTCAGCGCGGAGGTCACCGCCACCGACTTCGACGGCATGCTGCGCGAGGGACACACCCTGGCGAAGCTGGCCGACAACATCGTCGTCAAGGCGCCGCTGACGGTCGACGGCCTGAAAACCTGCAAGGCGCTGAGCGACGACGGCATCAAGGTCAACGTGACGCTCTGTTTCTCCGCCGCCCAGGCGATCCTCGCCGCCAAGGCCGGCGCCGCCTACATCTCGCCCTTCGTCGGACGTCTCGACGACACCGGCGCCGACGGCCTGCAGCTGATCGCCGAGATCGTCGAGATCTATAACGCCTATCCGGATTTCCACACCGAGGTGCTGGTCGCCTCGGTGCGCCATGTCGGCCATATCATCGAGTCTGCAAAGATGGGGGCCGACGTTGCCACCATCCCGCCGGCGGTGCTGCGCGCCATGTACAAGCATCCGCTGACCGACAAGGGCCTGGAGGCCTTCCTCGCCGACTGGGCCAAGACCGGACAGACCATTCTGGGCGCCGGCGACAAGGAAACCCGCCGCAGTGCCTGAACGTGAGATGCCCGAAAGCGAGACGCCCAAGCAGAACCCTGCCGAGCCCGCCGCCGTCCGCAAGCCGGCGAGCGTGCTGACCCAGCCGGTGTCCGCCGACCAGGTGGCCGCCTACCTGCGCCGCCACCCCGACTTTCTGGTCGAGAACGCAGAGTTGCTGGACGTGCTGACGCCGCCGGTGCGCGACCGCGGCGAGGGCGTGGTCGACCTGCAGCGCTTCATGGTCGAGCGACTGCGCCGCGAACTCGCCGAGGCGACCGAGCTGCGCGACAGCCTGGTTGCCACCGGGCGCAGCAACCTCTCCATCCAGAGCCGCGTGCACGAAGCCATCCTGGCGCTACTGCGCGCCGGCAGCTTCGAGGAGTTCGTCGAGACCATCACCACCGACCTGGCGGTGATCCTCGATCTTGACGTGGTCACCATCGGCGTCGAGCGCGCCGCCGACGGTGCTGCCTGGAAGCCGGTCGCAGGCGTCTACTGCCTGAAGGCCGGCAGCATCGACAACCTGCTCGGCCGTAACGCCAACCTGCTGCTGCGCGAGGACGTCACCGGCGACCCGGCGATCTTCGACGGCGCGGCAGGCCTGGTACGCTCCGACGCCCTGATCCGCCTCGCCATCGGCGAGAGCACGCCGCCCGCGCTGCTGGCGCTGGGCTCGCGCCAGCCGGGCACTTTCCATGCCGGCCAGGGTACCGAGCTGCTATCCTTCCTGTCGCACGTGCTGGAGGTCACCTTCCGCGCATGGCTCTACCTGCCGAAAGCATCCTGAAGGCGGAAACCCTGACGGCCGCGGCGCCGGACCTGGCAGCGGCGGTCCGCGATTGGCAGGCCTGGCTGCGCGACGAAAAGCGTGCATCCCCGCATACCTGCCTCGCCTATCAGCGCGACCTCGCCCATTTTCTCGCCTTCCTGATGGGCCATCAGGGCCAGCACGCCACGCTGGCCGATCTCGCCGCGCTGCGGACCGCCGACTTCCGCGCCTGGCTCGCCGCCCGCGCCGCTGCCGGCCTGAAGCGCAGCTCGACGGCTCGCGCACTCTCTACTTTGCGCGGGTTCTTCCGCTGGCTGAAGCGTCGCGGCCTCGCCGACAACGCGGCGCTCGCCAGCCTGCGCACGCCGAAGGTGCCGAAGGCGGTGCCCAAGGCGCTTACCGCCGCCGAGGCCGAGGAGGCTATCGCCACCGTTGCCGAGCTGAGCGACGACGATTGGATCGGCAAGCGCGACTGCGCCGTACTGCTGCTGCTTTACGGCTGTGGCCTGCGCATCGGCGAAGCGCTCGGCCTGACGCGGGAGATGGCACCGAAGCCGGGGCAGGATTCTCTGCTGGTCACCGGCAAGGGCAACAAGCAGCGCATGGTGCCGCTGCTGCCGGTGGTGACCGCGGCCGTCGCCGACTATCTCGCCGCCTGCCCCTTCGCCCAGGCTAAGGACGCACCGCTGTTCCTCGCCAAGCGCGGTGGGCCGTTGACGGCGCGGCGCGTGCAGCAGCGCATGCAGGACCTGCGCACCCTGCTCGGCCTGCCGGAAAGCGCGACACCGCATGCCCTCAGGCATTCCTTCGCCACGCACCTGCTTGCCGGCGGCGGCGACCTGCGCGCCATCCAGGAACTGCTCGGCCACGCCTCGCTCGCCTCCACCCAGCGCTACACGGAGGTCGACGTGGCGGGCCTGCTCGAAGTCTACGACCGCGCGCATCCACACGCCGGCCGGCGGCCAGGCGGCATCCCGTCAATGCGAGAGAATCGATGAAGGCAGAACCGCAGAAGGAGCACCGCTGGCTCGAGCAGCTGCTCGGCGAGTGGACAGTGACGTCCGACATGTCGGGCGAATCGAGCGACAATGGGGACGCCGAGTGGATCGAGCAGGTGCGCTCCCTGCACGGTCTATGGATCGTCGCCGAAGGCAAGGGCGAGATGCCTGGTGGCGGCGCGGCAACCACCCTGATGACTCTCGGCTACGACCCGCGCCGGCAATGCTTCGTCGGCACCTGGGTCGGATCGATGATGACACACATGTGGGTCTACGAGGGCAGTCTGGACGACAGCGGCAAGGTACTGACGCTCGACTGCGAGGGCCTTGACTTCGAGACCGAAGGCAGGATGACGCGCTACCAGGACATCATCACCCTCAAGGACGCGGACCACCGCCTACTCACCGCCCGCATGCTGGCCAACGACGGAACCTGGAAGCAGATCATGCAGGCGGACTACCGGCGCCGGGCGATTTCGTAGCGCCGCAGGATTGAATGAGTACGAATCGGCTAGTCGAGCCGTAGAGGCTCGACGCCTAGCCACAGGGGCATGGGCCTCCCTGCTCCTCACCGCCGGCGCGCCGGCGCTGGCCGACCAAGGCAAGGGCAACGACAACACCGGCAAGGCGAACGGTAGCACGACGACCCAGGACGTGATGGAAGGCGTCACCGCCGACATTCTCGGCGCCGTCCTGAACGACGACGAGAGGCGCATCATCCACCGCTACTTCGGCGAGCACCCTGACTCAGTCGGCAAGGTGAAGGAGCTGCCGCCGGGCATCCGCAAGAAGCTGGCCCGTGGCGGCGCCATGCCGCCGGGCATCGCCATGCAGGCGCTGCCGGACGGCCTGCATCGCCAGCTGCCGCCGCGCAACGGCCAGCACTACGAGATCATCGGCAGCGACGTGGTGCTGATCGAGACCGCCACTCGGGTCATCGTCGACGTACTGAAGGACGTGCTGCGCGGCGGCTAGAAGCCGCGCCTGCGGCAGTACAGCAGACGTCCCATCTCCGGGACGAATCGGACCTCCTCGAAGCCGGTCTTTTCCAGCACCCTGCGGGAGGCGGCGTTTTCCGGCTTGGCGAAAGCCCGAACCTCCGGCAGGCGCAGAACCTTGTCGGCGATCTCCAGACTGGCCGCCACCAGCTCCGTGGCATAGCCCTGTCCCCAGGCCTGCGGTCGAAAGCTGTAGCCGACCCCAACGCCCCAGCCGGGATCGAAGGGATCCTCGTAGAGTCCACCCCAGCCGATGATCCGGCCGTCGGCCTTGGCAACGACGGTCCAGGGCGCGCAACCATCCCGCCGCCGGCGCCACTCATGCACCGCAATGCGGCGGCGGCAGATCCGCAGGGTCGCGTCGCAGTGCATGTGCCGCATCGCTTCGGCATTTCCGAGGAACTCGAATAGCGTCGGGGCGTCGGCCAGGCGGGGCGGCCGCAGCAGCAATCGTTCCGTTTCGATCGCCATCACCGATCCCTCCCGCTTCATTCGCCGCTGCGGCGGGCCAGCAGCGCCAGCACCGGCGGGCCGGTGAGCACGCCGAGGCCAAGCAGGCCGAAGGCGAGGCCCCAGGCGAGGCCGGAGGCATTGCCGCCGCCGAGGTCGAGCATCACGCCGAAGGCGAGCGGCGAGACAAAGCCGGTGCCGAAGCCGAACAGCGAGTGCAGCGCCATGGTGGCGCCGCGGCGCTCCGGCGTGGCGGCGATCACTGTGCCGGCGGTGAGCGCGCCGGAGTCGGCCATGATGACGAGGGCGTAGATCGCCAGCAGGCTGCCCAGCAACCACAGCGGCGCCGCGGCCAGGAAGCCGAGCACCAGGGCGATGCCGCCCGAAGCGATCATGAAGACGGCGATGCTGCGCCGCCGCCCGAAAGTGCCTGCCAGCTCGTTGCCGGCGATGGAGGCCGGCATGCCGAGCAGCAGGATGACCGTGGCCAGCTGGGTCGGCGTCCAGGGTCCGGCGGCGAGGTCCGGCTGCTGCGCGAAGACGAAAACAAGAAAGGCGACCAGCCAGGCGCGGAAGCCGAAGAGCTCCCAGATGTGCGCGGCATAGCCGAGGGTGTAAGCCATGGCCTCGCGGTTGCGCAGCACCGGGCGGAAGTCGAAGAGATGCGCATCGCGCCGCGCCTGGCGTTTCTGCGCCAACGGCCGCACGAAGAGCGCGACCAGGGCGCACGCGGCGAATGAGCCGAGGCTGGCGGCGAAGAAGGCGGCGGACCAGCCGGCCCGGGACTCGACCTCGCCGGCGACGAAGACCGAGAGGCTGGCGCCGATGCCGAAGAAAGCGGTGTAAACGGCGACGGCGCGGGCGCGGCGGTGTTCCGCCAGCCGGTCAGACAGCAACTTCAGGCCGACCATGTAGGTGCCGGCGAGGCTGATGCCGCCGAAGATGCGGAAGAGTATCGCCGTCCACAGGCCCTCGGCGAAGAAAGCGAAGGCCAGCGCCGCAAGACCACCGAGCAGGCAGCAGATGAGGTAGATGGCCCGCGCGTCGAAGCGGTCGGTGATGGTGACCAGCAGCGGCACGGCGGCAGCGTAGCCGGCGTAGTAGATGCCGCTGACCCAGCCGGCCTCCGTGCCGCTCAAGGCCCAGAGCGGCTGGAACACCGGGATCAGCGCCGGGAAGGTGGCGTTGTGCAGCATGCCCAGCACCTGGGTCGCGCAGAGCAGCGCCACCAGCCACCAGCCGCGCACCTCGCCGCGCCTTTCGATCCGATCCGTCATCGTCTCTCTGCAATCGCCACGCCGAACGGCGCAGACAGGAAAACAACTGATAAAGCACGCCCCGCGGGGACCGGCCTGTTATACTCGCCGCCATGACTCCTGCACTGGTAATCTTCGATTGCGATGGCGTCCTGGTCGACAGCGAAACCATCGCCAACCGCATCATGGCCGAGACCATCACCGCCTCCGGCATACCGATCAGCTACCAGGAATGCCGCGAGCGCTTCGTCGGTGGCACCTTGCAGCGCGTCATCGACACCGTGGAGGAGTGGCTCGGCAAGCCGCTGCCGACCGATTGGCAGGCGCGCTACGAGGCCCGCCGCAACGCCGCCTTCCACAAGGAACTCAAGGCAGTGCCCGGCATCGCCGCCTCCGTCGAGGCGATCCGCGCCAACGGCACGGCGGTCTGCGTCGCCTCCTCCGGCAGCTTGGAGAAGATGGAACTGACACTCGGCCTGACCGGCCTCAGGCATCACTTCGGCGCGCATCTTTTCTCCGCTTCGATGGTGGCACACGGCAAGCCGGAACCGGACCTCTTTCTCTATGCCGCCGAGCGAATGGGGTGCCTGCCGGAGACTTGCGTGGTGGTGGAGGACAGCCTGCTCGGCGTCACCGCGGCAGTCGCTGCCGGCATGCGGGTACTGGCCTATGCCGCCGAGACCGCGCCCGAAATTCTGCAGGCTGCCGGTGGCCTGCCCTTCTCAGGGATGGCGGCGCTGCCCGGCCTGCTCGGCATTGACGATCGCGTCGTGCAGGGCACCGGTTAAAGCATCATCCGACCGAAGCGATTTGTTTCCGAATTTTTTCGAGCGGCGGAACCACGCCGCGGCAGAAGCGTTCCTCCATCGCTGCAAAGGTGGCGATGAATCTCGCGCCGCTGCGCGGCTGTCCAAGACCCTGCCAGGAGCGATGATCATGCCCGCAAAGTCGAAGGCACAGCAGAAAGCAGCCGGGGCCGCCCTGGCGGTCAAACGCGGCGAGACGAGCAAGGGTGCGTTGAAGGGTGCGTCAAAGGAGATGTACGAGTCGATGACCGAGAAAGAACTCGAGGACTTCGCCGAGACCAAGCGCAAGGGCCTGCCGGAGAAGAAATCCAGCTAGGAGAAGTCCTCCGGCTGATCCGGCCCTTCAGATGTGAATGGCGCGACCGTCGGCGGCCATCGCCGCTTCCTTTACCGACTCGCCCATCGAGGGATGCGCGTGGCAGGTGCGCGCGATATCCTCCGCGGTGCCGCCGAACTCCATGACGGTGACGCACTCGGCCAGGATGTCGCCGGCCAATGGGCCGAGGATGTGCACACCGAGCACCTTGTCAGTGCGCTTGTCGGCCAACACCTTCACCACGCCGTCGGTGTCGCCGACGGCGCGCGCGCGGCTGTTGGCGGTGAAGGGGAACTTGCCGGCCTTGTAGTCGACGCCGGCCTCCTTTAGCTGCTCCTCGGTCTTGCCGACGCCGGCGACCTCCGGCCAAGTGTAGACCACGCCGGGCACCAGGTTGTAGTCGATGTGCGACTTCTGTCCGGCCATGCGCTCGGCGGCGACGACGCCGTCCTCCTCGGCCTTGTGGGCCAGCATCGGCCCCGGAATGCAGTCGCCGATGGCGTAGATGCCCGCGACCGAGGTCTGGAAGTCCGCGTCGACCTCGATGAAGCCGCGGTTGTTCATGGCGACGCCGAGCGCCTTCAGGCCGAGGCCGTCGGTAAAGGGTCGCCGGCCGATCGACACCAGGACCACGTCGGTCTGCATCTCCTCGGCCTCACCGCCCTTGGCCGGCTCCAGCGTCAGGGTGACGCCGTCCTTGCCGTTCTTGGCACCGGTCACCTTGGTGGCGAGCTTGAACTTCAGGCCCTGCTTACCGAGCACCCGCTGGGTCTGCTTGGCGATCTCGCCGTCCATGCCCGGCAGGATGCGGTCGAGGAACTCCACCACCGTAACCTCGGCGCCGAGGCGCGACCACACCGAGCCCATCTCCAGGCCGATGACGCCGGCGCCGATCACCACCATCTTGCCCGGCAGCTTCTCCAACGCCAGCGCGCCGGTCGAGGTGACCACCTGCTTCTCGTCGGTATCGACGCCCGGCAGCGGCGTGCTCTCGGAGCCGGTGGCGATGAGGATCCGCTTGGCGGCCAGGGTATCCTCCCCGCCGCCGTCGAGCGCCACCTTCACGCTGCCTACGGCGGGGATCGAGCCCCAGCCCTTGATGTAGTCGATCTTGTTCTTCTTGAAGAGAAATTCTATGCCTGTGGTGAGGTCCTTCACCACCTTGTCCTTGCGCGCCATCATGGTCGCGAGGTCGAGCGAGAGACCCTCCACCTTGATGCCGTGGTCGGCAAAGTGCCGGGCCGCGTCGGCAAATTTCTCGGAGGACTGCAGCAGCGCCTTGGAGGGGATGCAGCCGACGTTCAGGCAGGTGCCGCCGAGGGCGCCGCGGCCCTCCACGCAGGCTGTCTTCATGCCGAGCTGGGCGGCGCGGATCGCCGCCACGTAGCCGCCGGGACCGCCGCCGATGACCACCAGGTCGTACTGCTTGTCGCTCATCTCGATATTCTTCCCTTAGAGGGGCTGGCGCAGGAATTTCGCCGCACCTTGCCGCAGGATGGCCGGAGGGACAAGGCCGCAGGGCCCAAACCAGCCATTCGCAACCGGTCCCACGGCTCGCCTCTGCCGAGCCGGCAGGCAAGCTGAAAGGCCTACGACTCCAAGGACTTCGCCATGTCCCCTTCGCACGACAAGCAAAGCGTCTACCACGGCTGCACCCGCTTCCTCTCGCTGGATCCGCCGCTCTACCCGCAGCGGAAGCTGGCTGAGCTGGCCGCCTACCTGCCAACGGAAACGACGGCGGACAAGTACGGCGAGGGCGCCGTGACCCTCGGCAACGATGAGATCGTGGCGGCGATCCGGCAGCTGCAGGCAGCCCTCGTCCGGCAGCGGACGGAGAGCCGGACCGCCTGAACCCCACGCACCGAGGACCTCAGCGCAGCGACATGAGGCGGCTCATGAGCCAGGGGTCGCCCGGAACATCGTGGCCGCGGGAGATCACATCCGGGTCGATGCCGACGTCGCGCAGCTGCTCCAGAGTCAGCCTCTCCAACTGGCGCCGGGTCACCTGGCGCCGGTAAAAGGCGATGCTGGTCCGCTGCAGGCCGTGGAAACCGCCAGCGACAAGCTCCTGCGCCCGGGCCGACAGGGTCGATGTCTGGTGGATCGCTGTGGTTGCCATGATGCGTACTCCGGTTGGGTCTGGGCCATCGGCCGTTGTGTCGATGGCCTCACTATCCTGCACCTACGTTCCAAGGCAGGGCTGGGGGCCGGAAAAGACCCATGAAATCCGTGGCCCTGGCGTGAAATCTGCGTAAAATCACCTCCGGAACGCCGATTCCTCTGAAAAATGCGAAGATCGAGAGCCATGCCCCTGTCCCTGCTCGGCGGCCTCACCATCGCCACCCCGGCGGGCGAGGTGGTCAGCCTGCCGACCCGAAAGACCGCCCTGGTCCTCGCTACTCTGGCGCTGCTCGACGAGCGCGGCGCGACCCGTGAGGCGCTGACAGAGTGGATCTGGCCCGACCGCTCTGACGGTCAGGGCAAGTCGAGCCTGCGTCAGGCCCTCACCGCCATCCGCAAGGTGCTGCCGACGGTCCTCGGCGACGCCACTCTGGAAAGCGACCACGACAGTCTGCGCCTGATCGGCCCTGCGGCGCCGATCGACCTGCGCCGCTTCGAAGCCGTGGCCGGCTCCGCAGCGCCTGGCGATCGCATTCACGCCGCCGCGCTCTATGCCGGCGACCTGCTGGCGGGAGTCCAGCTGACCGAGGCCCTTGAGAGCCTGGTTACCGCGCACCGCGAGCGCCTGCATCGACGGCCCTGGCGCTGGTCGAGACCCTGAGCGAGGCAGACAGTGGCGACGCCGAGGCACGGGCAGCCTGCGAGGCGCTGGCCAACCGGCTGCTCGCCACCGATCCGGCGGCGGAGGCGGCTCACCGCGCCCTCATCCGCCTGCGCCTCGCCGAGGGTCAGCCCAATGCCGCCCGGCGCCAGCTGGAGCGCTGCGCCGATGCCGTACAGCGCGAGTTCAACGTCGCGCCGGAGCCGCGCACCACCGCGCTGCTGGCGGCCGATACACCCGCAGCGGCGCCGGCCGCTCGCCCTGCTGACGAAACAGCGACGCCGACCGCCGCGCCGCCGCGCCCGCGCGGCCAGCCCAGCGTGGTGGTGATGCCCTTCGACGACCTGGGCGGCGAGAGGAACGACTTCTTTGCCGACGGCGTGGTCGAGGAAATCACCGCGGCGCTGTCGCGCATCAAGGACTTCTTCGTCATCGCGCGGCAGTCGGCCTATGTCTACAAGGGCCGCTTCGTCGACGTGCGCGAGGTCGGCCGCGACCTTGGCGTCGCCTATGCCGTCGAGGGTACTGTCAGACGCGGCGGCGAGCGCGTGCGCATCACCGTGCAGCTGGTCGAGACCGCCACCGGGCGCCAGCTCTGGGCGGAGCGCTTTGAGGGCGACAGCGCCGAGCTCTTCGACTTGCAGGACCGCATCGCCTCGCAGGTCGCCGGCGCCATCAACCCCAGCATCCGCGCCTCCGAGATCGAGAAGGCGCGGCAGACGCCGCCGGAGAACCTGCAGGCCTACGACCTGGTGCTGCGCGCCCTTCCGCACTTCTGGGCGCACCGCCGTGAGGACAACGAGACGGCGCTGACGCTTTTCGACGAGGCGCTGGCGAAGGACCCCGACTACGGCGTGGCGCTGGCCTTCAAGGCGTGGTGCCATGCACAGCAGACCGCCTACATCTGGGCCGAAGACCCCACCGCCGAGCGCGTCAAGGCGATCGCCGCGGCCGACCGCGCGGCGCTCCTGGTACACGATCACGCGACTGCGCTGACCGCCATCGGCGCTGCCTACAGTCTCTGCACCATCGACCAAGCGCACGCCGCCTCCTTCATCGAGCGCGCCCTCGCACTCGACCCCAACAACGCCTGGGGCTGGATGCGCGCCGGCTGGCTGAAAACCCTGAACGCGCAGATGAAAGAGGCGATCCCCTGCTTCGAGCGGGCCCTTGCCCTCAGCCCCTTCGACCCCTTCACCTTCAACATCTACTTCGGCATGGCCGTAGCCCATGGCGAGCTGCGCGACTTCGCCCGCGCGATCGAGTGGGCCGAGAAGGGGCTGCACAGCGGCCCCGGCGTCACCTGGGCCTACCGCATGCTGGCGTCCTATCACGCCCAGGCCGGCAACAAGGTACAGGCGGCCGCCGCGCTCGCGGAGTTCCTGCGCCACTATCCGGGAATGACCCTGGAGAAGCTGCGCCAGGGCATGCCGCCCTCGCTGCAGGCCAGCCAGCCGCAATACATGGAAGGCATGCGCAAGGCCGGTATGCCGGAGCGCTAGCTTGTCTAGATGGAAATCCCGGGGTCCGGCTCGGGGGTTTCCCTGCCGGCCGGCAGCAGCAGGCTGAAGCCGGCACCGCGCGCGGGATCGAGCGGCGCCATGCTGGCGATCAGGCCGCGGCGCTTGAGGTCAAGCAGGTGGCGGCCGAGATGCCCGAAAAGGGTCTCGCCGCTGTCGGGTGTCGCCGGATCGATGCGCACCACGACCGAGCGTCCGACATCGCGGAAGCGCTGGCGCTCCGCCATGCGGTCGACCGAAGCGATAGCATGGGCGAGATCGAGGCCGGTCAGGTCGAGCTCGTAGTCGGCTTCGCCATGGCGGTCGAGCAGACGGGTCAGGCGCCGGGTCTGCGAACCGCTGAGGCCCTCGTCCTCCGCCATCTGGAGGATCACATCCCGATCAGCAGGCGCTGCGGATCCTCGATCGCTTCCTTCACGCGCACCAGGAAGGTGACGGCCTCGCGCCCGTCGATGATGCGGTGGTCGTAGGACAGCGCCAGGTACATCATCGGGCGGATCT
>CAYYIV010000066.1:0-18147 GCA_964472095.1 uncultured Pelagibius sp. | reverse complement strand
TGCCAGCATAATTCGGCTTCAGATTTCGACAAAACAATCTGATGCGGAGTTCCGCTTCGGGCCACAATCTGACCTCAATGGTGCGTTTGGGAATGTCGGCTCTGCAGGTGACGTTTATCCAGGTGGCCGGGTAAATCCATGGCGCATTCTCCGCTCTGAGAAATCTGCGCTAAAGATCCCGCGTCAGCACCTCACCTATCGGCGTCGGCTTGATGCCCAGGCTGTCGAGTCCCGGCAGGTCGGGCAGGGCGATGTTGTCCTGCTTCATCAGCGCCACCTGGCCCTCGGTGAGGGGCGGTGTGGGCAGCACGCTGGCGGCGAGGGCCAAGGCGTCCCAGATCGCGAAGGGCAGGGGAACCAGGCGCGGCCGGCGCCCGGCGTGGTCCATGACCAGCTCGAGAAGCTGGCGATAGCTGTAGATCTGCGGCCCGCCCAGCGCATAGAGTGCCGCGGGCGCCGTCTCCTGGGTCAGCACCCGTGCCGCCGCCTCGGCGACGTCCCCGGCGAAGACCGGCTGCAGTCTCGTTTTGCCGAGCCCGAAGAGCGGAATCGCCGGCAGGCGCCGCACCAGTGACAGCAGCGTCGTGAGGAAGGCGTCATCGCCCGCGAACAACACGCTGGGCCGCAGGATGGTCGCCTGGCCGAAGGCGTCGCGCACGGCCGCTTCGCCTTCGCCGCGGCAGCGCACATAGGCCGAGCGCGCCTTGGCGTCGGCACCGATGCCCGACAGGTGCACGAGCCGTTCGACTCCCTGCCGCCGGCAGGCGGCGGCGACCTTTCCCGCGCCCTCGACGTGGATGGCCTGGAAAGTCGCCGCGCCGCGCTCCACGTAGAGCCCGACGGCGTTCACCACGCCTTGCGCGCCGGTGACCGCCGCGTCGATCGATGCGGCATCCCGCAGATCGGCCCGTACCCAGGACAGCGTCTCCGGGGATAGTTTCTCCGCGGCGGACGCCGTTGTCTCTCCGGCCTCGGGATTGCGGCTGGCGACGCGCACCTGCAGCCCGCGCCCGAGCAGCCGCTCGACGATCCGGCGTCCGAGGAAACCGGTGCCTCCGAAGACGGTGACCTTCTCGACGGGCATGGCGGCCCCTCCCGAAAAACCCTCCCGCTCAGCGTGGCCCATAGGCAAATCCACCATGGCGAGCTATCATAGTTCATTATTTCAACCAATGGAATACGGGGTAGTCATGGACTTCGTGGCCATCGATGTTGAGACGGCCAATCCCAACCTGGGCAGCATCTGTCAGGTCGGGATAGCGACAGTGCGAGGAGGCAGTGTCGTGGACGCGTGGTGTGATCTGGTCGATCCGAAGACTTACTTCGACCCCTTCAACGTCTACATTCATGGAATAGATGCTGATCGGGTGCGCGGGGCCCCAACGTTCCGGGACATATTCCCAGAGATTTCCAGCCGCGTGGCAGGGTCTGTCATCGTGAGCCACACCGGCTTTGACCGCGCGGCGATCAGCAGTGCGGCGAGGCGATACCAGATCACTCTGGGCGAATCCACATGGCTAGATAGTGCTCGTGTGGCACGGCGAGCATGGCCAGATATGTATGCAACTCGTGGCTACGGATTGGCCAACATCGCCGCCGATCTTAAGATCTCGTTCAAGCATCACGATGCTGGAGAGGATGCCAGAGCGGCCGCCGAGATACTTCTTCGCGCGTGTGAGACTGCCTCCCTGGACATTGACGGATGGCTTAAGCGTGTAGAGCAGTCAATCTTTCCAGAAACCGACACGCCTATCCGCCGTGAGGGAAACCCGGAGGGCCCGCTGTACGGCGAGTGTATCGTGTTCACGGGAGCGCTTGAGATTCTCCGGCGTGAGGCAGCCGACTTGGCTGCGATGGCGGGCTGTACTGTCGCCAGCGGGGTGACTAAGACAACAACGCTATTGGTCGTTGGCGATCAAGACATTCAGAAGCTGGCCGGGCACGAGAAGAGCGCCAAGCATCGCAAGGTGGAGGCCCTGATCGAGAAGGGACATCCGATCCGAATCTTGGGAGAAACTGACTTCAAGGAGATCATTGCCCTGGTTTAGCGGGACTGAGGCCTGGCGACTGAAAATTGATGGAACCACGAGATGACAAGAATTGAGCGTTACTACGAGATGATCGGCCGTCTCTTGGCTTTCCTAGTAAGCCAGGGACTTGCCAAGGTAACCCTCCGGTCCTCCAACGCGAGAGAAATCTTGAGTTCTGATGGAGCCGACAGCGATGATGATATGAGCGACTTTAAAGATGTCGTACATTGGATGGCCTCAGAGAGGCTCATTCGATTTTCGTCCTACTATCAAGCAACCTCCTTCATCTTCAGTGAAGTTCAACTAACGTCGAGGGGGATAAGTCTGATTCAGGCAACGCCCGATAGTACGCCGCTAAACGCGTCCATCGAAAAGACATTGACTGACAATGCCGAGGGCGGCCTCGATGCTTCGACTTACACAAAGATCGGAGCGCTAGCTGGTGGCCTCCTTGGCGGCTTCACGAAGTCAATAGGCTAGTACCTACCACGGAGACCGCTTGCCCAACATTCCTGCTATGCCTGCTACAAAGCAGACGGAGGTAACATGCTCATGACACCTGAGGATCACGCCAAGGCCGTTCTTCGCTTACGCGACGAAGCGCGACAATTCCTGGCCACCGCCCGTGCCAGCGGCGATTTGAAAGGGGCTCGCTCTTGCAAGGCCGATCTCCGCGAGATCGACAAGTTGATTGTTGACTACGGGCTCGAGCGATTCGCCAAAGAGGCTCGCAAGGAAGATACTTTCCGAATGTGATGAGAGGGTGTGTCTAGAGATCTGGGTGGAAAAAAACAGGGGGAGGGACAATATGGCTGCAAAGAAGGCGGCGTCGGCGAAGAAGCGCAATCCTAAAGGATACAGTGCGAAGAAGGTGGAGGCTGCGGTTTACCAGGGAGATGGCTGGAACGTCGTGTGGGGTAAGCTGAGGCCCCGGCCTGGTAGGCCTAAGAAGGTCAAACCATTGTTCAAGGTCGTAGCGGAAAAGCTCCCTTTTCACTCCCTCAGGGCTGTGCGAACGCAGCTCAAAGAGGAAGGAATCTCCGGCTATGGCGTCTACATGGCGCACGACTCAATGGGAGTCGCACGGTACGCAGGAAGAGGCAGCATCTTCCATCGCCTCTACGCGCATCAGAAGAATTACCCGAGAGAGTTGATATACTTCTCGTTCTTCATAATTGAGGAGAAGGCGCACGAGCGGGAGATAGAGACGGCTATATTGCGGGCCACCGGCAGCCAGATGCTTCTCAACACTAGGAAGGTGAGGACGGGGATTGAGGTCGGAAACGTGGGTGACTATGAACCGGGCACGCTGTTTTTTGAGCGGCAAAAGCAAAAAGGTAGGTAAGCGAAGGTGGTCAAAGAAGCTTGGCAGTGCTTCTTGCCCAGTGACCGATTTGCCATCGAATCTCCGGGACCCTGATCGTCAGGCACCAAATTTCCTTGGGGCGTTCGCGCAAGCTTAAAAGCTATACAATCCAATCTGCTGGAACAAAGCAACCAACTCCTCTGGGATAGTTGCCGATATGATGCCCACAAAGACAAGCGCCACGCCTGAGGCTTCTAGGTGGTTGTCCCCGATCAAGGCGTTCTCTAGCTTGCGCTCAAGTTGGTTGTGCGCGTCCTGCCGATCTTTCTGTTCTTTGGCGAGGCCATCGCGAAGCGCGCGCTCATTCAAAGAAATCTTCTCTTGAAGTTCTTCGATCCTATTCCAAGCGGCATTGACATCGCTTTCTAGGTTCTTGAGCCGTTGTTCTATCGAGCCACCCTGAACCGTCAGGCGCATCGCAGTGATCTCAATGCGAGATTCTATGTTTGCTGGAGACAATACGACATTCTTCGGCTTTGGAGGCATGACCACATGCCAGAGTCCCATGAGCCATCGAAGTGCGCGGATCTCTGGAAGGGATTTTCCAAAGAGCTGTAGCGACTTTCGCATGCCCCAGATGACCGCAAGCAAACCTCCAATTTGAAGGACAAGGCCTGTTCGTTTGACCCAAGAAACCAGGGTGGTCGTGTCTGGTGCCAAGCTAAATACGATGTGCAGCGGAACAACGATGGAGATGACCACGAGAAGGGCCAAGGCGGGCTGCCTGCACGAAGCGGCAAACCGCTTGGCGTAGTACCACCGTCTGGAAAGCCCATCAGAGAGCTTCTGTCGTAGCTGCTTGGGCCAAGTGGGCCGACTTCTGGAGGTGTGAGGATCGGCCGTCATTGGAGTCCATAGGCAGTTGTGTCAGCGCCGCTGTGATGCGTCGCCGCCGTGGACGACACAATAGCCGCCATCCGTCTCCAACCACCGCTCCAAAGACATCTGCATACCGCCGCTCACAAAGTTCTTGCAGCGCTTGCCCTTCGAGGTCTTGGCACCACACTGCGGCGTGCCGTCCCATTCTATCCATCGCTGATACTTAGCCTTGGTGACGCCCATGTGGTCAGCTGCAGCCTGATCAGGGTCGGTCAGGAATGTCGCAACCTCTTCGGGCTCTAGATAGATCGTCGTGTAACCGCCGGGGGCGCGGACGTTAGCAGCGAATCCGATTCCTGCTGCTCCAATAGCCCTGATGGTCTGCATGTCGGGTTTCACGGCCGAGTCGCTCCTGGGACACTGCCAAAATTCTATCCCATGTTGCATGCAATTCGAAAGTGTTTGGCCAATTCGGTTGGGTTAGCGAGGTCAGGTTGCCAAACTTAGGCGGCGTCAGCGAGGCTGCGGTCGTTTGTACTGATGTACTAGTCGCCCGGTGACTGCCATGAACCATCGCGTCATGCGCGAGGATGATGGGAAAAGTCGGTGGCACCGCCTCTGCGCGCTCCTCGCCCATCACCCTCGACACGCCTGTTGCCCTGCCTCGGTGACGATGACGTCCATCGGGATGTCGTGCGCCTGCGGGTAGATCGAGGCGATGGCGCCGCTGCCGTCGCCGACGCCGATCTTCAGCGGCGTTCCCGGGTGCGCGGCGAGCGTGCGGTCGAAGAAGCCGCCGCCGTAGCCGAGGCGGTAGCATTGCGGATCGTGGCCGACCAGCGGCGCGATGACGACGCTGGGCACCACCTCCGGCCCCTCGGCGGGGATCGGGATCTTCCACACGCCGTGGGTCATGCGGATGCCGCGCCGCCATTCGCGGAAGATCAGCGGCTGGCCCTTGGCGACCACCACCGGCAGGGTGACGCGGCCGCCGCGGGCGACGAAGCCGCGCATCCAGCCGCGCAGGTCGAGCTCGCCGCGGAACGGCCAGTAGAGGCTGACGAAGGCATCGTCGCGCGGCTCGACGAGGCGGTCGAGTTCCTGCGCCACCCCGGCGGCGATGGCGTCGCGCTCCGCTGCCGGCCGCGCCAGGCGCAGGGCGATGAGCCGCGCGCGCTCGGCACGCCGCCACCCGGCGACCTGGCGCGCCTGCTCCTCGGCGCTCAAGGGGCGCAGGGTCTCGGCGTCGAGCTCTCCGGCGTAGCAGGTCGGCGACGCGGGCTGGTTCGGGGTCTCGTCCTCGTCGGCCAAGCCGCGGGCCTCCCTTCGATCATATGCCAGCGAATGATTAGCCTACAGCCTGCCGCTCGCGGCCAGCCGCTGCAAGAGGCGTTTCAGGCTGCGGCGCTCGGCCGCGCTGAGCGGGGCGAGGAGCAGTTCCTCGGCCTCGAGGATGCGCTCGCGCAGGCCGGCGAAGAAGGCCTCGCCGCTGGGCGAGAGGCGGTAGCCGCAGCGCCGCGCATCGCCCGCCGGGGTCTGTTCGACCAGGAAGCCGGCGCTGTGCAGCGGCTTCATCGCGGTGGTGACCACCGAGGGTGCCGTCACCATGCCCTCGGCCAGCGCGCCGTGGGTGATGCCGGGGTTCAGCAGCACCAGTTCCAGGATGCCGAACTGCAGCGGCGACAGCGCGCTGCCGTCGAAGGCGCGGGCGAAGGCCTGCTGGCTGCGCAGGTGGCTGCGCCGGAACAGGTGGCCGAAGGCCTGGTGCAGCAGGCCGGTGCGCAGCCCGCCTTCGGCATCCCCGGCCCGCGGCTGTTTCGCCGCGCCCGCCCGGCTCATGACGCCACCGCCGGCAGCGGCACGATGGAGGGGCGGCTGTTCAGCCCCTCCCGGTCGAAGCCGGCGAGCTGCTTGTAGCTCTTGGCGGTCTCTTCCAGCTCCTCGGACTGCAGCACGTCCTCGATGCGGGCGAAGCCGTCGGGCGCCAGCTGCTCGACCCGCTGCATGACCTGCTCCGGGCCGTTCTGGCGGTTGGCCAGCACGATCCTGGCGGTGGCCGGGCGGCGCTCGGCCTCGTAGGCGGCCAGCGCCTCGGGCGTTGCACCCTGGGCCAGGATCTCGCGGGTCAGTACGCGGGCGTCGAGGATCGCCTGGGAGGCGCCGTTGGAGCCGATCGGATACATGGCATGCGCCGCGTCGCCCAGCAGCGTGGCGCGGCCTTGCGTCCAGCGCGGCAGCGGGTCGCGGTCGACCATGGGATACTCGTAGATTGCCTCGGCGGCGGCGATGAGGCCCGGCACGTCGAGCCAGTCGAACACCCAGTCGGCGAACTGCGGCAGGAAGTCGGCCGGATCGCCGGCACGGTTCCAGTCCTCGCGGCGCCAGGCGTGGTCGGCCGCGAACTTGCGCTCGGCGATGAAGTTGATGGTCGCCTTTCCGTCGGCTTCGGGGCCCGAGATCGGATAGCAGACGAACTTCTGGAACTCGTGGCCGGCCATGATCATCGAGCGGCCGGTGAGATAGGGTTTCGCCCGCGCGGTGCCGCGCCACAGGATGGCGCCGTTCCAGATCGGCGGCCCCTCGTCGGGATAGAGCTTGCGGCGCAGGCTGGAGTGGATGCCGTCGGCGCCGATCAGCAGCGATCCGGTCTCCGCGCCGCGCGGCGTCCCGCTCCTGCGCTCGACGAAGCTGGCCGTCACGCCGCCGTCGCGCTCCTGCCAGTCCTCCAGGTGCCAGCCGCTGCGGATGCAGTCGGTGCCGAGGCGGCGGCGCACCGCCGCCAGCAGCATCATCTGCAGCTTGCCGCGGTGGACCGAGAACTGCGGCCAGCGGTAGCCGGCGGCCTCGCCGCGCGGCTCCGACCAGATCAGCTGGCCGCGCTTGGAGTAGTAGGCCAGCTCCGCCGTGCGCACCCCCAGCGTGTCGAGTTCGGCCAGCAGCCCCAGCTCGTCCAGCTCGCGCACCGCATGGGGCAGCAGGTTGATGCCGACGCCGAGCGGGCGGATCTCCGCCGAGGTCTCGAAGACCCTGACCGGCACTCCCGCCTGATGCAGCGAGAGTGCCAGGGTGAGCCCGCCGATGCCGGCGCCGGCGATCAGGACGGTCATCGCCCCGTCCTTACTGGTTGCCGGCGTACTCGGCGATCAGCGCCTTGGCGTCGGCCACCATGGCGGCACCGTCGTAGCCCTTGGCGGTCACCTCGGCGATCCAGGCCTCGACCAGCGGCGCCGCCGCCGCCTTCCAGCGATCGACCTCCGCCTCCTCCAGCATGATCATCTTGTTGCCGGATTTCTTGGCGACCTCGATGCCGGGGGCGTCGCCCGCGTCCATCACCTGGCCGACCCACTGGGAGGCGGCGAGGCCGGAGTTGGCGTCGAGCACCGCCTTCAGGTCGTCGGGCAGGGCCTCGTAGCGTGCCTTGTTCATGGCGAAGACGAAAAAGGAGGTATAGAGGCCGCGCGTGCCGGCGAAGTAGGTGTGGCTGTCGACCAGCTCGGCCACCTTCAGCGGCGTGGTGACCTCCCAGGGGATCGCGGTGCCGTCGATGACGCCTTTGGACAGCGCCTCGGGCATTGCCGGCACCGGCATGCCGACCGGGGTCGCGCCGAGGGCGGCGATCAGGGCGTTGGCCTGGCGCGTCGGCCCACGCAGCTTGAGGCCCTGCATGTCCTCCAGCTTCTCGACGCCCTTGCCCTTCACGTGCAGCAGGCCGGGGCCGTGGGTGTGCACGGCGATGGGATGGACCTCCTTGAACTCCTCGGTCAGGTACTTTTCGTAGAACCGCCAGGCGGCCTGCGAGGTGGCCTCGGCGGAGGCCGGCATGAAGGGCAGCTCGAAGGCCTCGGTGCCGGGGAAGCGGCCCGGCGTGTAGCCGGTCAGCGTCCAGATGATGTCGACCACGCCGTCGCGCGCCTGGTCGTAGAGCGCCGGCGGCCTGCCGCCGAGCTGCATGGTCGGATAGATCTCGAAGGCGATGCGCCCGTCGGATTCCTGCGTCACCTTCTCGGCCCAGGGGGTGATGAAGTTGGCGGGGACCGGCGCCTGCGGCGGCAGGAAGTGATGGATGCGCAGGGTGACCTCCTGCGCTGTGGCCGGCACCACCTGGCCGGCGAGGGCGGCGATGGCCACCACCACGGCGGCGGCAAGCGGCTTCAAAAGCGATGGCATGATTTTCCTCCCATGGCTGCGAGTGCAGCACGTTTATTGTTTACAAGGTAAACAGATCGCCGGTCTGCCGGTCAATAGGGCAGCCCGACGTAGTTCTCGGCCAGGGCCGTCTGCGCGGCTTTCGAGCTCATCAGGTAATCGAATTCGGCGCGCTGGATGCGGTCGCCGAAGCCTGCGTTCTCCGGGAACCTGTGCAGCAGCGCGGTCATCCACCAGGAGAACCGCTCGGCCTTCCAGATGCGCGCCAGCGCGCGCGCCGAGTAGCTGTCGAGGCCGGCGCTGTCGCCCGTCCCGTACCAGTCGATCAGCGCCGTCGAGAGGTAGTGGATGTCGGAGGCGGCGAGGTTCAGCCCCTTGGCGCCGGTCGGCGGCACGATGTGCGCCGCGTCGCCGGCAAGGAAGAGGCGGCCCCAGCGCATCGGCTCGGCAACGAAGCTGCGCAGGGGGGCGACGCTCTTTTCCAGTGCCGAACCGGTCACCAGGCGGGCGGCGACCTCGGCCGGCAGCTGGGTCTTCAGGCGCGTCCAGAAGCGCGCGTCGGACCAGTCGTCCGGGTTCTCGTCGGCCCGGCACTGCAGGTAGTAGCGGCTGAGCTGCGGGCCGCGCAGGGAGCAGAGCGCGAAGCCGAGGTCGTGGCGCGCGTAGATCAGCTCTTCGCTCACCGGCGGCGTCGCCGACAGCACGCCGAGCCAGCCGAAGGGATAGACGCGCTCGAAGGTCTGCAGCTTGTCGGCCGGGATCACCGTGCGGCTGACGCCGTGGAAACCGTCGCAGCCGATCACGAAGTCGCAGTCGAGGCGCTCCTCGGCGCCGTCCTTCATGAAGGTCAGGTAGGGCCTTTCGCCCTCCAGGCCGTGCGGCGTCACCTCCTCCGCCTCGTCGATGACCACGCCGTCGAGGGCGTCGCGCGCCGCATAGAGGTCGCGCGTCACCTCGGTCTGGCCGTAGACCATGACGGTCTTGCCGCCGGTCAGCCCTTCCAGGTCGATGCGCAGGCGGTCTTCCTGGTAGGCGATGTTGACGCCGCCGTGGACCTGGCCGTCGCGCTCCATGCGCCCGGCGACCCCGGCCTTGCGCATGAGGTCCTGGAAACCCTGTTCCAGCACCCCGGCGCGGATCCGCCCCAGCACGTAGTCGCGGCTGCGGCGCTCCAGCACCACGGTGGAGATCCCGGCCAGGTGCAGCAGTTGCGAGAGCAGCAGGCCCGACGGCCCGCCCCCGATGATTCCAACCTGAGCATGCATCCCTGAGGGCCTGTCCTTTGTCCGCCCCATCGGCTATTTTTCTGGCATTACAGCGCCACCGGCGGCCGGCAGGGAAGGGAGGCTTCGGACAAATTCCTGGACAGATCGAACATACCCAGACGTTGGGGACGGAAGCCCGCATCCCCAGCTTCCAGCTCTACGGCGAGGCGCGCGGCGCGCCGTTTCCCGACGTGCTGCACTGCGAGTCGATCCCGACGCGCGCCAGGCTGCACGATTGGACCATCGCGCCGCACCGCCACCACAACCTGCACCAGTTCTTCTGGATCGAAGCTGCTGGGGATGGGAAGGGCGACGGCGAGGCGACGCTGGAGGGCGTGACCCATCCGCTGGCCCCGGCGGCGGCGATCAGCCTGCCGGCGATGAGCGTGCACGGCTTCCGCTTCAGGCCCGGCACCGAGGGCTGGGTGGTCACGCTGCCGGCGGCGACACTGGACCGCCAGCTGGCCGAGGCGCCGGCCCTGCGCGCGGCGCTCATGCGCGGCGGCGTCATCCGCCCGGCGGAGAGTCCGGCCTGGATCTTCCAGGCGGTGGCGGCGGAGTTCGCCGGCGGCGGCATCGGCCGCGCCCAGGCGCTCACCGGGCTGGCCGGCCTGCTGGCGGTGTGGTTCGCGCGGGCGCTCGGCGGCGTGGGCATTGTCGGCAGGCAGGAGCAGGCTGGCGCCGCCCTGCTGGCGCGCTTCCAGGCGCTGGTGGAGCGGGACTACCGCAGCCCCCTTGCCCTGGCCGACTACGCCCGGGGGCTGGGCGTGACGCCGACGCACCTCAGCCGCGTCGCCCGCGCCCTGACCGGCCGGCCGGCCTCGCGCCTCGTCCTCGAGCGCCGCCTGCTGGAGGCGCGCCGGGCGCTCGCCTACACCTCCATGCAGGTCGCCGAGATCGCCTACATGCTGGGCTACGCCGACCCCGCCTACTTCGCGCGGGTCTTCGCCCAGGCCTGCGGCGAGTCGCCGAGCGCCTTCCGCGCCAGGATGACGAAGCTTTAGCGGCGGCGCCGTAGAGGAACGGCGCTTGACACCTCCGCCCGATTACAGAAGGTGCTTGCCGTCTCGGAACAGGTGAGGGGGCCGCCACAGTTCGGATGTGATGACATCACACCCATGACCGGCGACCGTGCCCGTCACCCGTAGCTTTCACACGGCAATCGCGCCGGCCAGCTTGAGGATGATCCGCGAGAGATCCCGACGATCGGTGTCGTCCAGCCGATCGAGAAAGCCGCGCGCGCGCTGGCTGTACTGAGGGAGCAGTATCTCCATCAGGCGGCGTCCTTTGGGAGACAGCTCGAGAATCCGCCGTCGACCATCTTCCCTATCGTCGAGGCTGCGGATCAGCCCCTTCTGCAGGAGCCTGTTCACGCCCCGGCTGATGTTGTTCTTGGGAAGCGCAGTCATGCGGATGATATCTGTCGCTGTAGCGCGCGGGCGGTGCGACAGCACGAACATCACCACGAACTCCATTCGGGTGATGCCGTGGTCGCGTTCGAACTCCGCGTAGATCGGAAAGACAAAGCTGTTCGCCGTAAGGCAGATATGCCACAGCGCGCCGGCGTGGTTCTCAGGCAGAACGTCCACAGCAAACTGCGCAGCCAGCGATTCTTCGCGATGCCCCGGTGGGATATTCCTGTCCTGTCTCATCCTTGCCTTTCCTTTAGCCGCCCCACGAGATCCGGACGGCACGCGGACCAGAAGCACGCACGAATGGTCCCGTATGGGACTTGACATATAGTCCCGTATGGGACTTAATCACACCAACAAAGCCGAGGCAAGAGAACCCGGCTGACAGGGAGGGGAACATGGCGAGACCTGCGAAGTCCGAACACCATGCCGCTCGCTCGAACGCCGAAGCCTCCTGATGCTTCTGCTGCGGCTCATCGACCGTTTCGGCCTTCTGATTGGCAGGCTCGTGAGCTTCCTGATCTGGGCCGGCATTGTCGTACTCTGCTGGGAGGTCGTCGCCCGCTATGTTTTCGGTGCGCCAACAATCTGGGCGCACGGCTACACGCAGCGCATCTTCGGCGCCTATTTCGTTCTGGTGGGCGCCTACACCCTGATCCGGCGCGACCATGTGCGGATTGATCTGTTCATAAACAGCCCACTACCGCGCGTCAATGCTGCGCTCGACCTGCTGAACTACACCTTCCTGATCATCTGGGGCGCTGTCCTCACATGGGAAGGTTTTTGGTTCTTCGAAGATGCCTGGCGGTACGGAGATCTCGACGACAGCGTGTTGCGCCACCCGATGTGGCCAATCAAGTTCTGCCTGTTTGCCGGCGCGGCGTTGATCACCTTGCAGGCGATAGCGGAGGCGATTCGTTCGCTGATCCTCGCGGTACGCCCGCAGGCTGACGTCATGCGGAGCGCATCGCGGTGAGTCCCGAGCTTCTGACCTTGGGCATGTTCGGCATGCTGCTCACGGCGATGCTCGCCGGGGTTTCGCTCGCCTTCGCCATGGGCGGCACGGCGGTCATCTTCGGCTTCCTGCTTTTCGGCACGAACGGGTCGTACTCCATCGTCACGGCCATGTTCGGGAACATGTGGTCGATCCTCCTGTCGGCTATTCCGCTCTTTGTCTTCATTGGCGTCGCGCTGGCGAAGTCCCGCATCGCCAATGATCTCTACCACACTTTCTACCTGTGGTCCGGGCGGACCAAGGGCGGCCTGCTCCTGGGAACGGCAGGCTTCGCCGCCACGCTGTCGGCGATGACCGGCAGTTGTGCCGCGTCCACGGTGACCACCGGGCTCGTCGGCATGCCGGCGATGGAACAGCGCGGCTACGACAGGTCCTTCGTTCTCGGCACGATCGGCGCTGCCGGCACGCTCGGGATTCTGATCCCGCCATCGATCACCCTGATCCTCATCGCTTTGCAGACGGGCCTGTCAGTGGGAAGGCTGTTCCTGGGAGGCCTGGTCGCAGGACTGATCCTGCTGGCCACCTTCCTGATCTACATCGCGGTCCGCAGCCAGCTGCAGCCGTCACTGGCCCCGGGCAGCACCGAGCTTGCGCCTTTGGGCGTGCGCCTGCGTGCGCTTCGCTCGGTGGTTCTGCCGCTGGCGATCATCCTGTCCGTCCTGGTGTCGATATTCGCCGGCATTGCCACCCCCACCGAAGCGGCGGCGGTTGGGGCCGCGGCGGTAACCTTCGCGGTGATCGTTCGCGGCGAGTGTACATGGAGTTACATCAAGGCGGTCAGCCATGACACCGCCACGCTCACCGGCATGGTGATCTGGATCGTGTTCGGCGCCTCGGCCTTCATCTCGATTTACGCAAGTGGGGGCGGGACCGCATTCTTGCAGGAATACCTGCGCGGTCTCCAGGTTTCACCCCTGATGCTGATCCTGATCATGCAGTTGATCGCACTGGTACTGGGGATGTTTCTCGATCCGGTCGGGATCATTCTGCTGGTGTTGCCGATCTTCCATCCGATCGTCGTCGGCCTTGGCTTCGATCCGATCTGGTTCTCCGTGCTGTTCCAGCTGAATCTTTGCATCGGCTACATCTCGCCACCCTTCGGCTACAACCTCTTTTACCTGAAATCCATGAGCCCCGAGACGCCGATGAGCGAGATCTACCGCTCGGTGTTGCCTTTCTTCGGACTGATGCTGCTGACCGGGGCTTTGATCTTTCTGTTTCCCGGGCTCATCACCCAGTTCACCGATCTGCCGATCCGCCGCTAGGCGCGTCAGGACCGGCGGTGCTTGAGCGGACCCATAAACGCAGGACCACAAAAACCAGGTTCAAGTAGAGGAGCGCTTACTATGACCGACACCAAGATACCCGTATCCCGCCGCAAATTCCTTGCCGGCTCGGCCGCTGCCGCCGCGGGCATGACGCTTGCCGCGCCACCCGCGATCGCCAGTGGCAAAGTTGTCTGGCGCATGCAGACCCACTGGCCGACCGGCAATTGGTACTACGAGGACGTTTTCGTCAAATTCTGCAACCGGATCACCGAGGCCACGGCCGGCGAGCTGACCGTGGAGCCGGTCGCCAGCGACACCATCGTGCCAACCGGCGAGGTCCTGAACGGGCTGCGTCGGGGCGTTCTCGATTCCGCCTTCTTCTATCCGGCTTACTGGATCGGGCGGATACCCGTGGCCGGACATCTGAACGGTAATATCGGCACCTTTGAGAAGCATGAGGAAATGCATTTCTTCATGTATGAGATGGGTGCGCTCGACATTATCCGCGAGGCTTACGCGGCCGAAGGTATCTATCAGGCGGGCCCCGTCTCCTACGGCGGACTCGCGGTATATGCCAACCGTCCGCTGTCTACGCGCGATGACTTTCGCGGCTTCCGCATCCGTTCAACCGGCGCGGCCGCGATGGTTTTCGAGAAGATGGGCGCCGCCCCTGTGTCGATCCCCGGCGGCGAACTCTACCAGGCTCTCCAAACCGGGGTGGTCGAAGGTGCACACTGGGGCTGTATCTCGACCGGCCGGGGAATGAACTTCCACGAAGTCTGCAAATACGTCCAGCAACCCGATCTCGTCAGCCATCTCAACGGCGAGGTGATGGTGGCGCTCGACAAGTGGAATGCGATCGGCGACGACCTCAAGGCCGTGTTCAACGAGATCGTCCGCTCGACAAGCGCCGATGCCAGCGCCCACTTCCTGCACCGCGACTATCTGGGCGCCAAGGCCTTCACCGAGAACGAGGGCGGCACCATCACCATGCTTGACGAAGATACAATTGTGGCGCTCCGCGCCGCATCGCTTGAGGTCGTCGACGAGTTCTCGGCACGCGATCCCAAGTACAGCGGTGCGGTCGGCGCGATGCTGCACGAGTTCATGCAAATGACCGGCAAAGTCTGATCTCGGAAGAGTTCCCTTGGGTGTGCCCTTGCAAGGGCACACCTCATCCACGCCGGCGCCCGGTGGTTCCCCGCTCGGGCGCCGGCACAGGGTAGAAGAAGAGATCTGCATGTCCACCGTCGGCGAAGCGCGGGTCCTGTCGCGCGTATACTCGGTATCATCCTCGGTCTTCCCCGGCCTGTCGCTGCGGCTACGCGAGTGGGCACCCTGCATCGCATCCAGCCAGCCTCCGCTCCTGATGGTCCACGGCGCGACCATTGCGAGCGTCCTATGGGATAATCCCGCACCAGGCTGGTCGTGGATGGAGATGCTCGCGCGGGCGGGTATTCCTGCATTTGCGCTCGACCTGCGTGGCTATGGTTTCTCGGCCTCCCCGAACGAATTGCCGACCGCCCCTTTCGCAAGGGCCAGCGAGGCTCAGCACGATGTCGCCGATGCCGTCGCCTTCATCCGCGCCCTGACCGGGGCCGAGCGGATCGACCTGCTTGGCGGCTCGTGGGGATCGGTCGTTTGCGGCCTCTACCTCACCGGGCAGAAACGCCCCCCCGTGCGCCGCCTCGTCTTCTACGCCCCGGTCTATTCGGCGCCGGGAGAGGGTGCCGAGTGGCGTGCCGAAGCAGCCGACCCGACCGATCCGGCCCGGATAAGCCCACATCTCGGGCCGTTTCGATCGATTTCCGCCGCCAGCTTCCTTGCCCGCTGGGATGCCGAGATTCCGCTCGAGGACAAGACGCTCTGGCGTGACGAAGCCGTTGCGGCTGCGTTGCTGCGGCATTCGCTTGCCGAGTCCGGCCGGCGCGATGCACCTGGCTGCCTGCACATGCCGACCGGCGCGCTTGCCGACCTCTTCGAGGTGTTCAGTGGTCGGCCACTCTATTTGGCGTCGGATATCGACCTGCCGACGCTGATCGTTCGGGGCGAACACGACAGGACCTCGACTCAATCGGATGCAAAGGGCCTGTTCGAGACGCTGGGGTCCGAGCGGAAGCTCTATTGTGTTGTCGGACGCGGCGCGCATTTCATGGTCGGCGAACGCTGCCTGCCGGAGTTGCACTCAATTGTCGCCGGGTTCCTGCTTGACGCATCGCAGTCGTAACAGGTCGGCTCCCTTAGTTCTGGTCGTGCCTGGCCATGCGGGTGTGCTCCCAGGACACCAGCAGCACGCCGGCGAAGACTACGCCGAAGCCGGCTAGGGGGATCCAGCGGAAGCTATTGAAGGCGGGGGATGTTACGGCATCAACCCGTCTTCACCGCGCTCGATGAGCAGCGGGATGACGAGGTCTTCCTCGTCGTCGAGGTGGCGGGCCATGCGCGTGAGCAGCAGTCCGCTGACTTCCGCATAGGTTTCGGCCGGTCCCTCGGCCTCGGCGGGCGCGCGGGCCAGGGCCTGCAGCAGGGCGTTGGCCGCCTCCGCCGTCTCCACCAGGCTGAGGTGCAGCGTCTTGTGGTCGCGGTCGAGCAGCGCGAAGCCGGGGACGAGGCGCGGCTCGGCGCGGCGGAAGAGGGGGAAGTAGTGGAAGTCCTCGACCTGGTGGTGGCCGTTCAGCTCGGAGAGCAGCAGCTGCAGCCGCGGCGCGAAGCCGGCGCTGAAGTCCTCAGGATCGAGGCCGCCGCCGCGGAAGCGCCCGGTCATCTGCTGCAGGGCGGCGGCGAGGCGACGGAAGGCGTCGTGGCGCTCGAGCCAGAACTGTGCCGTCATGCCGAGCCGGCTGTCGGCCTGCCAGCCGGCGCGCGGATGACGCTCGCGCAGCGCCAGCCACTCCGCCGGCAGGATCGAACGGGAATCGAGATCGAGAGCGTCGCGCTCGGGAGCGTTGTCAGGGGACATCGGTCCGATCTAGTACAGCAGGCGCACCAGGCCCAGGGTGATGACCGGAAAGGCGACCAGCACCGCCACCCGGATCAGGTCGCTGAAGACGAAGGGCAGGGCGCCGACGTAGGTGCGCGCCAGCGGCACGTCCGGCGCCATGGAGTTGATGACGAAGAGATTCATACCGACCGGCGGCGTGATCAGGCCGACCTCGACGACGATCAGCACCAGCACGCCGAACCACAGCGCCATCTCCTCCGGCGGCAGGCCGAAGTCGAGCACCGAGACGATGGGAAAGAAGATCGGGATGGTCAGCAGGATCATCGACAGCGAGTCCATGACGCAGCCGAACACCAGGTAGCAGGCGAGGATCGCCAGCAGCACCAGCCAGGGGCTGACCCCCAGGGCGGCGACCGTGTTGGCGGCCTCCTGCGGCAGCTGGGAGAAGGCGAGGAAGCCGTTGTAGACGGCGGCGCCCAGCACGATGAAGAAGATCATGCCGGTGGACACCGCGGTGCCGGTGATCGCCTCGCCGAGGCCGCGCCAGGTCAGCCCGCCGTTGATCAGGGCGACCAGCCCGGTGCCGGCGGCGCCCACCGCAGCGCCCTCGGTCGGGGTGAACCAGCCGGCGTAGATGCCGCCGATCACCAGCGCGAAGATGACCAGCACCGGCCACACGGCGATCAGCGAGGTGAAGCGCTCGCCGTAGCCGGCGCGCTCGCGCCGGCCGGCCGAGCCGGGCCTCAGGCGCACGTAGACGGCGATGGTCAGCATGTAGCCGAGGGCGGCCAGCACGCCGGGCACCATGGCGGCCATGAACAGCTTGATGATGTTCTGCTCGGTGAGGATGGCGTAGATCACCAGCACCACCGACGGCGGGATGAGGATGCCGAGGGTGCCGCCGGCGGCCAGGCAGCCGGTCGCCAGCGCGCCGGAGTAGCCGTAGCGGCGCAGCTCCGGCAGCGCCACCTGGCCCATGGTGGCGGCGGTGGCCAGCGACGAGCCGCAGATGGCGCCGAAGCCGGCGCAGGCGCCGACCGCCGCCATGGCGACGCCGCCCTTGCGGTGGCCGAGCCAGGTCTCCGCCGCCTTGAACAGCGCCTGGGACATGCCGCCGCGGGTCGCGAACTGGCCCATCAGCAGGAACAGCGGGACGATCGACAGCGAGTAGTTGGAGAAGGTGTCGTAGGTCAGCGACTTCAGCTGTGCCAGGATCGGCACCCAGCTGCCGGTCACCAGCCAGATGCCGAAGAAGCCGACCATCAGCATGGCCAGGCCGATGGGAACGCGCAGGAAGATCATGCCCAGCAGGATTGGGAAGGACCAGATGCCGAGCTCGAGGTTGCTCATCGCGTCGGCGCCGCCTCGCGGGGCTCGGGGCCGCCGCGCAGCTCCAGCAGGCTGCGCCGCACGGTGTAGGCGCAGACCAGGGTGAACACCGTCGCGCCGACCAGGGCGGCGGCATAGCTCCACCAGATCGGGAACTGCAGGATGAAGGTGGTCTCGCCGTAGGAGCGCTTGTCGAGCATGCCGAGGCAGAGCCGCCAGGTGAGCACGCCGGCGGCGCCGGTCATCAGCAGGTTGGCGATGACGTCGACCAGCGCGTTGGTCCTTGCGCCGGCGCGCGACAGGAAGATGTCCACGGTGACGTGGCCGCGGTGATACTGGCACAGCGGCATGAAGGCGAGCACGGCGAAGGCGGTGCCCGCCTCGAGCAGCTCGAAGTCGCCGGGAATCGGTCCCAGGCCGGCGAAGATCAGGCCGCGGCCGACGATGCTGACGACGGTGATCACCAGCGCGGCGATCAGCGCCGCGCCGCCGGCCATCGCCATCCAGTAGGCGAGGCGCTCGACGAGCCGGTCGAGACCCGTCCGCCCGCTTTCCT
>CAYYIV010000065.1:0-18258 GCA_964472095.1 uncultured Pelagibius sp. | reverse complement strand
ACCCAACCATTTGTTTGGTTACGCCTTGCAAGCCACGGCCTATACCTCCCAAAAAGAGCACGCCTGTGCCGTGCTCCATGGCGGAGGAGGCCGCGTGACAGTTGTCAGTCTTGAGCTTCGCGGACAGATTGCCCGCGTGATAATAGACAATCCGCCGGTGAACGCGCTGGGGTGCGACGTACGGGCACGGTTGTTGGAAGTCTGCCAGTCGGTCGAGCAGGACACCTCCGTCAAAGCGGTGGTTCTTTCCTGCGCCGGAGGCAGCTTCGTTGCCGGGGCGGACATCCGCGAATTGGGCAAGGCGCCGCTCGAACCCTATCTGCCCGATGTGCTGGCGGCGATCGAGGGCTCGCGGATGCCCTGGGTCGCGGCGATCGACGGGACGGCGCTTGGAGGCGGCCTTGAATTGGCGATGGCCTGCCATGGCCGTGTTGTTGCCGCATCGGCGAGACTAGGCCTGCCTGAAGTGACCCTCGGCATGATCCCCGGCTCGGGCGGCACGGTGCGATTGCCGCGCCTGGTACCGATGAAAGCCGCCATCGGGATGGTCACCGGCGGCAAACCGGTGGAGGCTGCGGCAGCCTTCGACATGGGTCTGATCGACGTCCTGAGCAATGGCGATCTGCTCGCCGATGCCAAGGCGTTGGCCTTTGAGCTTATTGCGAAGGGAGATCCAGTGCCGACACTGGCGAGAGAGCCTGTGCCAAGCGATTCGGTGGACTGGAGCGCGGAAAAGAAGCGCCTCCTCAAGCGCAGCCGAGGAAGCTTGGCGCCGCTCGAGGCCTTGGCAGCTCTGCGGGAAGGTATGAATCTGCCTCCCGCCGAGGCACTGGCCCGGGAACGGGCGCGGTTCCTGCGGCTCGCCGCCTCCGACGAAGCGGCCGCGCTGCGGCATATCTTCTTCGCCGAACGCCGCGCCGGGCATAGCTTGAAGAACACCGAGGCCGAACCGGTGGACCTGTCGCGCGTCGGGGTCGTTGGGGGTGGGACCATGGGAGTAGGGATCGCCACCGCGCTGCTGCTCTCCGGTTCCGAGGTGCCGCTGGTCGAGCGCGATAAGGCGGCTGCCGAGGTGGCGCATAGCCGGGTCGCTGACGCGCTGGACGGCAGCGTTAAGCGCGGGGTGATCGCGCAGCACAAGGCCGATGCGGCGCTGGCCCTGCTTGTCCCGGGCGACGACTATACCGCGCTGGCCGACTGCCCCCTGGTGATCGAAGCCGTGTTCGAGGATATGGCCGTCAAACGCGACCTCTTTGCCAGGCTCGATGCCGTGATGCCTGCGGATGCGGTCCTGGCAACCAATACCTCCTACCTCGATGTGAACGGTTTGGCTGCTGCGACCCGGGACCCGACGCGCGTCCTCGGTCTGCACTTCTTTTCGCCCGCCCATGTCATGAAGCTTCTCGAAGTCGTGCGTGGCGCGGCAACCGGCGCGCGGGCGTTGGCTACAGGGGCGGCACTGGTGAAGCGGCTGCGCAAGGTCCCGGTGGTGGCGGGCGTCTGCGAAGGGTTCATCGGCAATCGCATTATGGCCGCCTACCGCCGCGACTGCGAATTCATGCTTGAAGAGGGGGCGCTGCCACAGGAGATCGATGCTGCCATGCGCGACTTCGGATTTGCCATGGGCCTTTACGAGGTGCAGGACATGAGCGGCCTGGATATCGCCTGGGCACAGCGAAAGGCCCGTGCGGCGCGGCGTGACCCTTCTGAGCGCTACGCTCATATCGCCGACCGTCTTTGCGAGGCCGGGCGCCTGGGCCGCAAGGCGGGCAAGGGCTGGTACGACTACAGCTCAGGCAAAGCCGAGCCCGATGCGGAAGTACAGCTCATCATCGAGGAAGAGAGCGCAAGGGCCGACCGGACTCGCCGCAGTTTTTCCGCTGTAGAGATTATGGAGCGCATCCTCCGCGTCATGCAGGCTGAGGGACGAGCACTTCTCGAGGAAGGCATTGCCGAGAGCACCGACGACATCGACGTTGTCATGGTGCTCGGCTACGGATTTCCGCGGCATAAAGGCGGGCCCATGTTCATGGCCGCCATCCGCTAGTCAGCTCGATTGCGGCGGTCGCTGGGAAAAGCGGCGATCGAATATTTGCTCGCCGATCCTATTCTTGAGCATTTCGACCGATCCGCCGGCGATCATCCAGCCACGTGTCCGCCGCAGACAGTACTGGACGGTGCTGTCCTCGGAAAAACCCAGTCCGCCCATGACCTGTAATGCCTCGTTCGCGGCGAAGTGGCCGGCTTCGTTGCAGGCGAGCTTGGCCATCGCGGTTTCATGCGCGGAGGGCAGGCCGTCCGGCGCGTTCACAGCTGCCCGCATGAGCAACAGTTGCGCGGCATCGAGCTTGACCGCCATCTCCGCGAACTTCCACTGCAATCCCTGGAACTCGCAGAGCGCGCGCCCGAATTGCTTGCGTTCGCGCGCGTAGTCGCGGGCGACATTGAAAGCATGGCGGCCCACCGCGACGGCGCGGGCGGCATTGCCAAGCCGCTCGACGTTGAAGGTGGCAAGCTGTTTCCGGAGGCCGCCGGCGCCGAGCACGACGTTGTCGCGCGAAATGCGGACGTTGTCGAAGTAGAGTTGCGCCCAGCTCTCGCCATTCATGAATGCTGTGGGCTGGCCGATGGTAAAGCCAGGCGCCCCTTTTTCGACTAGGACCGAGCCAATACCGTCGACACCGGGTCCGAAACGCAGATAAATGAGAAACCCCTCGGCTTCCGTGCTGTGGGTGCCGAAAATCTTGGTGCCGTTGACAATGAAATCGTCGCCGTCCTCGACGGCGGAGGTCGTCAGGTCGGTCACGGCGGAGCCCGCTTCGGGCTCGGTCATGCCCAGGGACATCACGGCGCGGCCTTCGAGGATTCGGCTGAGGAATCGTGCCTTTTTGGCGGGCGTACCGTACTCGGCCACGGTGCGGAGAGCCCCAAAATTGCCGGCTTGAACCACGTCACCGCTGCGCGGGCAGGCTTCTGCCACCGCCTGGATCGCTAGAACCGAGTCCACCAGCGTCCCGCCCTGGCCGCCACCCGCTTCGGGCAGGGCAATGCCGAGCAGTCCGAGTTCGGCCATACGCCGGGCTACATCCCAGGGATAGCCCGGCTCGCGTGCCCGTTCGGCTGCCCGCGGCGCAAGCTCTGTGCGGGCAAACCGGGAGACGCTCTCCAAGAAGATCTCCTGTTCGGTCGTCAGGGAAAAGTCCATGTGCCCTCCGATGGGCCGCAGTCGACTTTGACGAGGAGCTTCTGGACCACGGTCACCAGCCATCGCAACCCCTCTGTCACCGCCGCAGTGGCTTCTCCCCGGCAGCTCAACAGACTGGCACAAAGACAGATTTTCGCCGACCCAAGCGAAGAGTCTGGTTGGGATAACAAATTGTCAGTTCCATCCTTGAGCGGAATTTTTGATGTTCGGAGGGAAAAGATAAGAACCGCCCGGCACGCCCGGCTGTGCGGCGGAGGGAGGAAGCAATGGACCACGATACGACACCCGAAGGTGGGTGGCGCGCAAACCGGCACGTGCTGCACGGCCCACTACCGGCGGTCGAGCTAGTCGGCTGCGCCGTGTTGCTCGCGGTGTTCTGGGGGTATTACAAGCAGGCGCGCGCCTTGCCGCTGCCGCTCAACTCGATCGACATCGGGGCAGGCGGCTTTCCGTTCCTCCTCGCCATAGCAACGCTCCTTGCTATCGCGACTGTCTGCGTGGCCGTGTTGGTCCGGGCATTCGGTTCCGTTCCGCTAGATTCGGTGTCGATCCGCCGCCCGGTATCAGTTGCCTGCGCCGTCGCCCTTCTGATCGCGCAGGCGACTTCGTTTGAAGCCATTGGCGCCTTGCCCAGCGTCATCGTCTTTGCCGCCGGCACCGCCTTTGCCTGTGGCGAGCGGAGGATCGCCCATTTGGTTGGCGTCTCGGTCGCGCTTGCAGCTTTTGTATACGGCGCCTTCATTCTGGCGCTCGCCGTAAACCTTCCCTGAGGTGCCGCCATGTTCGAGAACCTCGCAATCGGATTTTCAGCATTCGGCGACCCGTTGGTCTGGCTGGCCCTTGTACTCGGTGCGCTCGCCGGCTATCTGATCGGAGCGATACCCGGTCTTGGACCGAGCCTCGGTGTGGCGCTGCTGATCCCCTTCACCTATGGCGTGGATCCGGTCGTCGCGATCGTCGGCCTTGTGGCCCTTTACGCAGCAGCGGAGTATGGCGGCGCAATTACAGCTGTGTTGATCAACTCGCCAGGTACGGCAGCTGCAGTTGCCACAGCCTGGGACGGCTACCCTCTCACCCAACAGGGCCGGGCTGGCGAAGCGCTGAGCATCTCCATCATCTCGTCTGGTACCGGCATCTTTGTCTCGACCATTCTCCTGGTCCTGACGGCTGTACCGCTTTCCGAATTCGCGTTGCGGTTCGGCCCAGGCGAGTACTTTGCGCTGGCACTGGTCGGCTTGAGTCTTGTTGCGGGACTTTCGGACGGGTCCCCTATCAAGGGAGCGGTGTCCATGGGCATCGGCTTGGCTCTTGCGACCATTGGGCTCGATGTGCAGACCGGCGCGCCCCGCTTTACCGGCGGCAATCCGGAATTCTTCGAGGGCTTGCCACTGGTTCCTGTCCTTTTGGGGCTCTATGCGCTTTCAGAGGTGCTGTTCATGATAGAGGACGGGCCGAGCAAGAAGATCCGGAACTCCCCCGTCGGCACGTTGATGGCGCTTCCAACGAAGGCTGTGCTCGACCTGAAAGTGGTCATCCTCCGCAGTTCGTTTCTGGGTTACGTCATCGGTGTCATCCCGGGAGCTGGTGCCTCCATTGCATCGTTCGTGTCCTACGCGGTATCGAAGCGTCTGTCCAAGGCCCCAGAGAAGTTCGGCAAGGGGGCCCTCGAGGGTGTGGCTTCCTCCGAAGCGGCTAATAACGCCGCTGTTGCCGGGGCGCTTGCGCCGCTGCTGGCGCTCGGCATTCCTGGTTCGGCGACGACCGCGGTGATGGTCGGCGCGCTGATGGTGCAGGGCATTCAGCCGGGGCCCCTGCTCTTCAGCCGCTCGCCGGAGATCCCCTACACCGTCTTCGTCTCGCTCTGGGTCGGTGTGCCGGTGATGGTTCTTATCGGGCTTGCCGGAGCTCGTATCTGGGCGCGGGTTGCCAACCTCCCGCGCCCGGCGATCGCGGCCATAGTGGCCGGCATCTGTTTTGTCGGGGCCTATTCCTCGGAAACCACGATGTTTCCAGTCTATGTAATGGCCGCCTGCGGCCTGGCCGGCTACGTCCTGCGAAAGCTCCGCTTTCCGCTCGCGCCAATCATTCTGGCGCTCGTGCTCGGCGAGATGATGGAGACCAACTTCCGGCGTGCGCTGATCTCGGCCAAGGGGGACTGGGCGATCTTCTACACCTCGCCGCTAACGATGGTTCTTTTCGCGATCGCAGTACTCGCCTTCGTCCTTCCTGGTCTCTCGGCATTGCGCGCCGGTCGAGCCAGGACGCGCGCAGCTTGACCAAAGTATAGGTCACGATTGACTGACCAACGCTCAGTTTACCCCGCGACTGCGAAACCCAAGACTGATCAAGGCCGGGGAAGACACAGTCCCCACCCGAACGATATGGGAGGAAAAGAATGAATACCAAACAGTTAAAACGTACTAAGGCAAGTCTCGCCGGGGTTGCCGCTCTCGTCTTCGGGCTGAGCGGCGCGGTTGCAGCTGAAGAGGGCTGGAAACCCTCGGGACCGGTCCATTTTGTCATGCACACCAAGCCCGGCGGCGGGGTGGATGTGTTCGGCCGGACATTGGCAAAGGAGCTGGAGCCGCTGGTCGGTCAGTCTATCGTGGTGGTAAACGCACCAGGTGGCGGCGGCGCGACCCAGATGGCCAAGGTGCGCGCCGGCGCACCGGACGGGCTGACGCTGGGTGTCAACACCGTGACTCACTTCACGGGGATGCTCACCAATCTGCGTGGCACCTTCTCACCCAACGATTTCGAATGGATTGCGCTGGCGCAGATTGATCCGATCATCTTCTTTGTCGCCAAAGACTCCAAGCTGACCTCGATCACGGACCTAGTCGAACTGGCGAAGAAGAATGATGGCGAGGTGAACATCGGCGGGTTCGGACCGGTCGGCTCGATGCAGAACATCGGAACGTCCATGCTGGAGAAGGAGGCCGGTGTGAAGTTCAACTGGGTAGCCTTCGAGTCGACACCGGACATCATCGCCGCGGTGCTCGGCGGGCACGTGGAAGTGGGTATCTCGAACCTCGGACCGGCCCTGTCGTTCTTCGAGGCCGATCGTCTGAAAGGCCTTGGCGTACTGGGTGAAAAGCGACTTTCGACGCTGCCTGACATGAAGACATTCGGCGAGCAGGGCTATAACGTCGATACGAACTGGCTCCAGGTTCGCGGCGTGTTCGGCCCGAAGGGAATGCCTCTCGAGTTGCAGCAGAAGGTCGCCGATGCAATCCACACTGCCATGGCGACGGACAGCTATCAGAAGTATGCCCGCAGCGCCGGCGTCGAAGACAGTGACTACGGCCCGGTGGAGTATGCCGCTTTTGTCGAGAATCTGACGAAGCTGGCCGAGGAGCAACTTGCCGCGGCGGGTTTGGTCTCGAACTAACTTAGCACAGAACGCCCCCCGCCGCTCTTGAGCGGATGCGGCGGGGGACTCTACAGAGTCCATTGAATTGAGGCCAAGATGACCGGCGCGTTCTCAGGTTTGCGTGTCGTCGATACGACCCATGTTCTCGCAGGCCCGTTCGCCAGCTACCAGATGGCGTTGCTCGGTGCCGAGGTTATCAAGGTGGAGTGTCCGAACGACCCCGATCAGGCGCGTTTCACGGGAACCGACCGCGCCCTCATACGCTGTGGCATGGGCACACACTTCTTGGCTCAGGGGGCGGGAAAGAAGGCGCTGGCACTCGACCTGAAGTCCGCTGAGGGACGTGATGCCTTGCGCAAGCTGGTCGCTACCGCGGACGTTTTCGTGGAGAACTACCGCCCCGGTGCCTTCGAAGCCCTCGGTCTCGGCTATAAGGACCTGTCCAACCTCAACCCGCGCCTGGTCTACTGCTCGATTTCTGCTTTTGGCGCAACCGGGCCGCGGCGAGAGCAGACCGGCTATGACAATGTCATTCAGGCGTTCTCCGGGATCATGGATCTCACCGGGCACGGCGACGGCCGGCCGCTGAAATGCGGAGCGCCCGCAGTCGATTACGCAACGGGCCTAACAGCAGCCTTCGCCATCGGAGCAGCGCTGTTCCAGCGCGAAGGAACCGGAAGGGGGCAGCATATAGATGTCTCCATGCTTGACGTCGCAATGACACTTCTAACGTCCCACGCAACCGACTTCCTGTGGACGTGCCGGCACCCCAAAGCGAAGGGCAACGTCTTTGCATTTGCGACGCTGGGAATGTATCGCGCCGCAGACGCTGATATGATGATTGCAGCGTCGAATTTGCGCCAACAGCGACGGCTCTGGATTGCCCTGGGACGCGAGGACCTCGTGAAGTCGAACAATCTCGACCGGATCGATGCGTTCGAGGAGGAACGCGCCGCGCTGAACGAGATCATTTCAACCATGCCGGCCGATTTCTGGGAGGTGTTTCTAACGGAGCGGCGCATACCGGCCGCCAGAATCCGCCGGATGGAGGAGGCACTGACTGACCCGCAGGCGGAAGAACGCGACCTTTTCATACGGATAAATGATCCTTCCGGACGGGTGGATGGACTGCGTGTGCCCTCTGCGGCATTCCGCATGTCAGGGAGCGAGACCGGGCTAAGCCTTCCGCCGCAACCGGTCGGTGCACACACCGCCGAAATCTTGCGTCAACTCGACCTCAGCGACGAGGAAATCGAGGCACTCTGCATCGCCGGCGTCGCCAGGCAGGCAGGGGAAATCGCAGAGCAAAGGGAGACGGGTTGAGTGACGAACCCTCTCCTAAGGCTGGCTGAACTGGCAGCCGCGTGGCAAAGCGGACCGCTGAGCGACGAGGTGCGCTTGGCCGTCCGGCACGCAACGCTCGACTGGTTCGCCACGACCTTGCCGGGAGCTCAGCGTCCTCCGGCGACCTTGATTGCAGCGGCGGACCTGGGGTCCGGAGCTGGCAATGCACTCTGCTACGTGGACGGCCGACGGACCAGCCCGCGCAGCGCCGCCTTCATAAACGGGACGGCGAGCCATACGGTTGAATTTGACGATATCTTCCGCGACGGCGGCTACCATCCCGGATCACCCACCATCGCGGCAGCCCTTGCCATCGCCCAGCACAGAGGCGCCCGCCGCGAGGCTTTCGATCGCGCGGTGATTGGCGGATACGAGGCCGGCTGCCGCTTGGCCATGGCTCTCCAGCCCAGTCACTACGAATTCTGGCACACTACCGCTACCGTCGGGACCATCGGGGCCGCCGTCACGGCGGCGATGCTGCTCGACTGCGACGTAGACGGCATCGCTCACGCCATTGCCATTGCGTCCAGCTTCGCCGCCGGGCACCAGCAGAACCTACAGGGGCAAAGCATGGTCAAGGCGTTGCACCCGGGCCATGCCGCCGATGCCGGCCTGCTTGCCGCCTACGCAGCCCACGCGGGCGTGACTGGCGCATTGGATAGTCTGGACGGACCCAAAGGATACGCAGCGGCGACGAGTGGCAGCACCGGCAACTGGAGCGTGGCTCTCGAGGGCGCCGGAGAGTGGACCCCCATCAGCCGCATGACCGTCAAGATCCATGGTTGTTGCGGCCACATCTTCGCCGCACTCGACGGTCTTGAGGCACTGCAGGCGGCGCATGGCTTCGGTGCTGGTGATATCGCAGAGATCCGCATTGACGGGTATGGGCCCACCAAGTCCCTCTGCGACCGTCCCAACCCGCAGATCGCGCAAGAAGCGCGGTTCAGCGCGCAATATTGCCTGGCCGCCCAGCTCGTCTTGGGGCGCGTGCGGCTTGAGGCCTTCGAGCCGGACGCGCTGTCCAATGCCGCCACTAGGGCGATCATGCCCCGCATAACGATCGAAAGGACGGAGGATCTGGCCGCACTCTATCCTCGCAGCCGGATGGCGCGGCTCACAGTGCGGCTAACCGACGGGCGCGAGCTGAATCATCTGCAGCGCTCGCGACGCGGCGATCCGGACAATCCGATCGGAGAGGCGGAGCTGATCGCCAAGTTCGACGACTTGGTTGGCCCGGTCCTTGCCCCAGATGAAGCGCTCCGTCTGCGACAGCTGATCCTGGAAAGTGACAAATTGCTCGGCCCTGTGCGTCTCGCGCGCGCCACACCTAAACTGACTAATGCGTAAGAGGCGGCTGCACACCGCACGCTAATAGAGAAGGACGAACACATGGACATCGCCGCCGAGGTGCAAGGGTTCATCGCCGTTTCAGCGAAAGATGGGGTGGCGACGGTCACGTTGAACCGCCCGGAGGTGCTAAATGCCATCAATGACCAGATGCGCGCTGAGCTGATTGACACATTCGCCGAGATGGACGCCGACGAGTCCCTCCGCGCCATCATTCTGACCGGTGCCGGGAAGGGCTTCTGCTCGGGTGGCGATATCGCCGGCATGCGAGCGCGGCTCGACGCGCCAACGGGTGAGATCGCGTTCAATGGCTGGAAGCGGCAGAAAAGCACGCACCGTGGCGTCGCCGCCATTCACGGCGTGGGCAAGCCTGTCATCGCTGCTGTCAACGGCGCGGCCTTCGGCCTTGGCCTCGATATGGCCTTGGCCTGCGATTTTATCATCGCTGCGGAGGGCGCGAAGCTCTCGATGAGCTTCATCAAGCGCGGGCTCGTCTCCGATGGGGGCGGGATGTATTTTCTGCCGCGCCGCGTTGGACTCCCGAAGGCCAAAGAACTGATTCTGTCTGCACGCGTGGTCGAGACCGACGAGGCGCTCGCCATCGGCATGATCGATCGGGTGGTCAAGCCCGAGGAGCTGCTCGATGCGGCCCATGTCTGGGCCAAGGAACTGACCATCGGCTCAGCGACCGCCGTCGCCCTGACCAAGGAGATCATGGACAAGTCCTTTGAGCGGAGCGATGAGGAGATCTTCGCGCTCGGCCGAGAAGCACAAGCGGTTTGCTACACGACCGCGGAGCACCGAAGGGCTGTCATGGACTTTCTCAGTAAGGTCTCGGAGTGAAGTCAATATGACGGCTATTTCTGCCATCCTGAGCCCAAAAAGTGTAGCGGTTGTCGGAGCGTCGAATGATCCGACCAAGCTGACCGGACGCCCGGTTGCGCATCTGCAAGGACAGGGTTATCCGGGCACCATATATCCGATCAACCCACGCTATGAGACGATCGCAGGCCTCAAGAGTTATGCCTCGGCAGCGGACCTCCCGGAGGCGCCGGACCTCGGGCTTGTTCTGCTGGGGGCTGACCGCGTAATCGACGCGGTGCGCGAGCTGGCTGCGCGCGGCACCAGGGCTGCTGTCGTCCTGGCATCCGGCTTCGGCGAGGCCGGGGAGGATGGCCGCAAGCGCCAAATCGAGCTGCGCGAGGCTGCGGGGGAGATGCGCATCCTCGGGCCCAACACCATCGGACTCGTCAACCTCACGGAGCGCATCCCGCTTACGGCAAGCGGAGCGATGGAGACCGATAGCTTCCCCATTGGACACATTGCACTGTTGTCGCAAAGTGGCGGAATTCTCGGCTCTCTCCTGTCCCGCGCCGTCGCGCGCGGCATCGGCTTCTCCAAGCTTGTGGCCACAGGGAACGAAGCCGACCTGGAGGTCTCGGATTTCCTAGATGCGCTGGCTGACGATGAGTCGACGTCGGTTGTTGCGCTCTATCTCGAGACTATCCGCGATGTTGCCAAATTCCGCGCAGCGGCTTCGCGCGTGACCGCGGCGAACAAATCAGTCGTTGTCTACAAGGTTGGCCGGTCGGAGAGCGGGGCCCGTTCCGCGGTATCGCATACCGGCGCACTTGCCGGCGCCGATGAAGTCTATGATGCGCTCTTTGCCGAGCTCGGGATGGTCCGGGCGCAGACCTTTGCTGACTTGTTGGACATTCCCGCAGCCCTCGCACAAGGCCGCCGCATGGCCGGCAACCGTGTGGCCATCGTAACGTCGACCGGCGGTGCGGCCACGGTCGTTGCGGATAATGTCGGGCTCGCGAATCTCAGCATGCCGGCACCTGACAAGGAAACGGCCGAGAGGCTTCTGGAGCTCGAATTGAAGGACGCCTCACTCGACCGCAATCCAATCGACGTGACCCTGGCAGGCCTGCGTCCTGATCTCTTCCGGTCGATCCTACGCATCCTCGCCGAGAGCCCTTCCTATGACGCGATCGTCGTTGTCGTCGGGTCATCCTCTATCGCGCAGCCGGACTTGGTGGCGAACCCAGTGCTTGAATCACTAGAACTCACCGACAAGCCGATCCTAGCATACGTCAGCCCTGACGCGCCGGGAATTGTGCGCCACCTGAACATCAGCGGCATCCCCGCCTTTGCCGCACCGGAGAGCTGTGCCTCGGCTCTTATGAGTCTCCTGCCACGCAAGCGGCCCTCCGCGGCAAGCATGCGGCGGCGCCAGGATGTTGGTATCTCGGATCTTCCTGCCGGCGCGCTGAACGAAGCTGCCGCCAAAGCACTCTTTGCCCGCTTTGGGGTGCCGGTCACCCGCGAGGTTGTTGCTGGAACGCCCGAAGCCGCGGCAGAGGCTGCAGGGGATTTCAACGGGGCAGTGGTGGTGAAGATCTTGTCAAAGCAGATCCTGCACAAGTCAGAGGTGGGGGGTGTCGCTTTGAATGTGGCGCCAGAAAGGGTGGGACAGGCCTGTTCGGACATGCTAGTGCGCGTCCAGGCAGCCACATCGGCCGAGATCGACGGTTTTCTGGTGCAGGAGCAGATTTTCGATGCCGTCGAAATGATTCTTGGTTTTAACCGCGACCCACAACTCGGCGCGTATGTGGTGCTCGGGGCCGGCGGTGTAACAACCGAGATCTACAAGGACGTGTCGATCCGCCTCTTGCCGCTCAATCGAGACAGCGGCCGCAGCATGATCGACGAACTCAAGTCCAGCGCCCTGCTGAAGGGATTTCGAGGGCAGCCCCCAGCCGATGTCGAGGCACTGGTCGATACGGTCCTGTCCTTCGCGACCATGGTGGAGACGCTCGACGGCCGCCTGATAGAAGCCGAGATCAACCCTGTCTTCGTCCTTCCCGATGGGCAGGGCACGAGGGCGGGGGACGGCCTGATCGTCCTCGGCTGAGATGCCTGGCGACGCTACAGCGACAACCGGCGCGCATTTCTTCGACCAGCGCTTGTAGCTGCGGGGACTCGGGAGAGCGACATGGAAGACGTTCTGATCTGCGACTACGTCCGGACCCCGATCGGGCGCTTCGGCGGTGTGCTTTCATCGATGCGGGCGGACGATCTTGGGGCGGTGCCGCTGAAGGCGCTGCTGACACGCCATGACCTGGACTGGGCGGCAGTGGATGAGGTGATCTACGGATGCGCCAACCAGGCGGGTGAGGACAATCGCAACGTGGCACGTATGTCGCTGCTGCTGGCGGGGCTGCCCGAAACCGTTCCTGGAACGACGATCAACCGGCTGTGCGGTTCGGGCATGGATGCCGTCATCACAGCGGCGCGGGCCATCAAGTCGGGCGAGGCGGACTTGATCGTCGCGGGAGGCGTTGAAAGCATGTCCCGCGCCCCCTTCGTCCTGCCGAAGGCGGAGACGGCTTTTTCCCGATCGAGCGAGATCCACGACACGACCATCGGCTGGCGGTTTGTCAATCCTCTGATGAAGGCGCAGTACGGCGTCGACAGTATGCCGGAGACCGCCGAGAACGTCGCCGAGGAATTCGCAATCTCGCGCGAGGATCAGGACGCCTTTGCGCTGCGGTCGCAACAGAAGGTCGGGAGGGCCGTGGAGAGCGGCCGGCTTGCCCGCGAAATCACACCTGTGACCATCCCCCGGCGCAAGGGTGATCCGACTGTTGTCGATCGGGACGAACACCCGCGCCCCTCGACTACGCTCGAGGGGCTCACCAACCTGCGCGCGCCGTTCCGTGATGGCGGATCGGTCACTGCCGGAAATTCGAGCGGTGTCAACGATGGCGCGGCCGCTCTGGTGCTTGCGTCGCCCAGGGCCGCTAAGGACCATGGGCTGACTCCCATTGCCCGCGTCGTGGGCGGTGCCACCGCGGGCGTTGCCCCGCGCATCATGGGGTTTGGACCCGCGCCGGCCTCAAAAAAGCTGATGGCGCGACTGGGCCTCACATCAGACGATTTTGACATGATCGAACTGAACGAGGCTTTTGCATCGCAGGGGCTGGCGACGTTGCGCTACCTCGGCATCGCCGATGAGGATCCCCGCGTTAACCCCAACGGCGGGGCGATCGCTCTCGGGCACCCCTTGGGCATGTCCGGCGCCAGAATCACGGGTACAGCGGCGTTGGAACTCAGCCTCTTCGGCGGCAGACGTGCTCTTGCCACGATGTGTATTGGCGTCGGCCAGGGGATTGCGGTGGTACTGGAGCACGTTTAGAGGGGCCGACCGCCTCTCCCGGCCCCTTTCTCCGGGGGATACTGTCATAGTAGTCTTGCCTGCAGCCTCCAAGACCTGAAAATGCGATGCAGAACAGCCTCCCGCCGCTAAACCCCCTGCGCACTTTTGAGGTCGCGGCGCGGCTTTGCAGTCTGACCCTAGCTGCTGAGGAGCTCAACGTCAGTCAGGTCGCTGTCAGTCGGCAGGTGAAGGTTCTGGAAGACTATCTGGGGGTTACGTTGTTCAAGCGGTTGCATCGTGGGGTTGAGCTTACCGACGAAGGACGCCAGCTCTACGAAGGGATCACTCGAGCCTTTCAGGAAATAGCAAACACCTCGCGGCGGGTCTCCCGGCGGGGGCGCCGTGACATCCTCGCGATCCAGTCCTACACCACCTTCTCGCAACGCTGGCTTATTCCGAGGCTGACCAACTTTCACGACGCCTTTCCCAAGATCGAGGTGCGGTTGAGCTCCTCCACCGCTCCGGTGGACTTCGAGACGCAGAATCTGGACGCGGCAATTCGCGCTGGAAAGGGTGAGTGGCCGGATCTTCATTCGGAAAAGCTGCTCGATATCGAACTGATCCCGATCTGCTCGCCGGAGTACCAACGCCAACACCAGTTGGCGAAGCCCGACGACCTCGCTCGTGTACGACTGTTGCACTCGATGGCCCGCCCGACAGACTGGGCGGCCTGGATCAAACGCGTCGGAGCCAATGTGAATCCGGAACCAGGGATTCGCTTTGAGAGCTCCGCATTGGCCTATGAGGCGGCATCTCTCGACAGCGGCGTTGCTGTGGCGGTTAAGGTATTCGTCCAGCGGCAGTTGCAGAACGGCAGCCTGGTCGCTCCGTTCGATGAGACCTGCTACAGCGGCGAAGGATACTTTCTGACCTGGCCCAAGAAGAAAGCGCCTTCACCGACGTTGATGAAGTTTCTCGGATGGATCAGAGATCGGTTGCAACGTGAGGAGCAGGAAGTCCCATGCATCCCCAAAGCGGGTTCATGATCCCCTTCGCCGATGCGGACTGCAAGCGGAATAGGGGCTGACCATGACAACAAGACCGGCATCCTTGGATCCGTCACGCGCTTGTGCGGCGCGGAGTGCTCCATGGATGGTGACTGTGCCGCTACTGAGTAGTCCCTCGCCGTGATGGGGCCACTCGACTCTTCTATCGCAACCCTCGGATTCAGATCATGACCCGATTAGCCCCGCCAGAGCCCGCTGCCATGACCCCGGAGCAGCGCCGAGTGTATGACGCGATAGCGTCGGGGCCGCGGGGCCAGGTGCGCGGGCCGCTGGCAGTCTGGCTGCACCGGCCGAGCCTGGCCGGTCCCGCCCAGACGCTGGGGCAGTACTGCCGCTATGGCTCCAGCCTGCCGCCGCGTCTCTCTGAGCTGGCGGTTCTGGTAACCGCCAAGGTCTGGCGCGCCGAGTTCGAATGGTGGGCGCACAAGCAGCATGCGCTGAAGGCCGGTCTGGCGTCGGCGGCGATCGACGCCATCCGCGACGGCGAGGATCCCGTCTTCGAGAGCGCCGAGGAGTCCGTGGTCTACCGCTTCTCGACGATCTTGAACCGCGAGCGCGCGGTGCCCGACGCGCTTTACCGCGAGGCGGTCGACCTGCTGGGCGAAGGCGGCGTGGTCGACCTGACCGGCATTCTCGGCTACTACGCGCTGATCTCCATGACGCTGAAGGTCTTTGAGATCGAACCGCCGGCCGAGGCGCGGCGCGAGTTGATGTGAGTGGTCCGCTGTGCTTTTACGACTTTGTGGCTTAGAGGGAGAGGTGAGGCATGAGCGGCAGGCTGAATGGCAAGGTCGCGATCGTCACCGGCGCCGGCTGCGTCGGCCCTGGCTGGGGTAACGGGCGGGCCACCGCCGTACGTTTCGCGGAGGAGGGGGCTAAGGTTTTCGCCGTGGACCTCAAGGCCGAGGCGCTGAACGAGACAGTGACGCGTGCCGAGGACCGGGCGGTGGCCATAACGACGTATGAATGCAACGTCACTGATACCGTGTCGGTCTCCGCCATGGTCGCTGCATGCCTGGAGACCTACGGGAGCATTGATGTGCTGGTGAACAATGTCGGCGGCTCGGCCAAGGGTGGGCCGGTCGCTATGTCGGAGGAGGTCTGGGATTCCCAGGTTGATCTCAACCTCAAGAGTGTCTTCCTCACCTGCAAGCATGTTCTGCCTGTTATGGAGAGCCGGGGCGGTGGCGCCATCGTCAACGTTGCCTCGACGTCTGGGCTGCGGTGGACTGGCGCGGCGCAAGTGGCGTACGCCGCGACCAAGGCCGGCGTCATCCAGTTCTCGCGCGTGGTGGCCGTCGAGTACGGGCCGATGAACATCCGCGTCAACACCGTGGTGCCGGGCCAGTTGCAAACCCCGATGGTCGAGGCGCGGCTTGCCGCCCAGCGCGCCGGTGGCGATGTCGATGCCCTGCTGCGCCAACGTCAGGCGCGCATCCCCCTCGGCTTCATGGGCGATGGCCGTGACACTGCCAATGCAGCGCTCTATCTCGCCTCAGACGAGGCGCGCTTCGTTACCGGCACTGAGATCATCGTCGATGGCGGAATGACCGCGCGTTGTGACTGATGGTGCGCGATACCGTCCGGCGGCAACTGTGTCCATCGCAGGTTAACGCGATTTGCCAGGGAAGGCCTAAATAGGTCGTGCAGTGCCAGCGTCGCAGTCCTAGCCTTCGCCCCCCGAAATCGGCCTCGCTGCCGTGATCGCCGCGACTGTTGCTGGGATGGTCTTGGGCCGGCCGCTCAGTCCGCGGCGGGACCCTTCGCCTCTGAGCCGCTCGGCGGTGCCAGGCGCTTCGTCGGAGTTCCGCTGATGGCACTTCAGAGAAGTAGTCGGCGATAAGCCACGCGTCCGGAATGCATTCCGTTGCGGAACTCCAAATTTGGGTGGCGGAATTTGCGGGACAGGTTGCCTTCTAATCCATAGAGAATGCTGGCCCTTCCTTGTTGGGCCGGGATCGCCTACAACCCCTGCCCCTACAGTCGGGCTCAACATTGGGGGCGAAAGTGACTTCGAAGAATGGCAATCGGGCTGCGGTCTACAGCCGCTACTCGACGGATAAGCAGGATCCCTCCTCTATTGAGGATCAGGTCCGTGTCTGCAGCCGGCGCATTGAGCAACTTGGATACGAGCTGGCCGCCGTCTACAGCGACGCCGCGATGAGCGGAGCGACGGCAGCCCGCCCCGGCCTGCGACAGCTCCTCGCCGCCGCCGAGGCCGGCAAATTCGATGCCCTCGTTTTGGAGTCGCTCGACCGCCTGTCCCGCGATCATGCAGACTTGGCGTGGCTCTTCCGGGAACTGACCTTCCATAGCATCAGGATCGTCAGCGTCGCTGACGGTGACGTCGAGCTGATGCACGTCGGCGTTCAGGGCCTCATGAACGCGCTGAGCCTCAGGACCGTCGCTATGCAGACGCACCGGGATCTGGAGAGCGCGGTGCTCAAGGGCCGCTTTGCCGGTGGTCGCTGCTATGGCTACCGCACGGTCCGCGCCTTCGACGTCGCCGGCAATCCGGTCACGGGCCGGCGGGAGATCGACCCCGACGAGGCCCAGATCGTGGTGCGGATCTTTCGGGAATACGCCGAGGGCAAGTCCGGCAAGGCGATCGCCGCCGGCCTCAACAACGATGGGATCAAAGGTCCGCGCGGCGGTATCTGGCGCCAAAACACGATCAACGGCAACCGGGCCCGCGGCACCGGCATCCTCAACAACGAGCTCTATGTCGGCTGGCTGGTGTGGAACCGGCTGGAGTATAAGACCAAGGCCGTCAACCTGGGAGGCCGTCCAGCCGCGGCGCGCAAGAGCACCAGCAAGCCGAGGATCTCCCGCCTGCGTAACGAAGACCAAATCGTGCGGGTGCCCCTGCCCGATCTCCGCGTTGTGCCGCAGGACCTTTGGGACGCGGTCAAGGCCCGCCAGAGGGCCCTCGACGTCAAGCTCGAGGCACAGCAGGCGGCAAACGGCGGTTGCAACCGCCGTGCCGGGATTGGTGCGGCCCGCCGCTGCCTCACGGTGCTCGCAGGCATCCTCCATTGTGGAGGCTGCGGCGGCAGGATGACGGCCTCGGGTGGCCGGTACCTGCGCTGCTCGATGGCCGCCGAGACCGGCGGCTCAGTCTGCGACCATACCCGCAACTACCGGCGTGACCGCATCGAGGCAGAGGTCCTGGCGGCGCTGAGCGACGACCTCATGCGCCCCGACGCCCTCGAGCACTTCATCGCGGTCTACAACAGGGAGGTAGCCGGCGCGACGGCACGGCGGACAGAGGAGCGTCAGGCGTTGGAGGCCGGGCTGGCCCGGGTCGACCGGGAGATCGCCAACCTGGTGACGGCGATCGCCGGCGGCCTCAACAATCCGTCAGTAAAGGCCCGCCTGGATGAGCTGGAGGCGGAAAGGGCCGTTTTTTACCGCTGAGAGCGACAAACCGGCGCCGGCGGCTATCAGCCTGCACCCCCGGCGCCGCTTCGCTCTGGAGAGCAAAAATCCGGGCCCTCCGGGCGGCCCTGGATGACGGCGATGGAGCAGAAATGGAGCGGGAGACCCTGCGCGGCCTCATCGAGCGGGTGACCCTGGTGCCGGACCGGACGGCCGAGGCCGGCTTCGTCGTCGAGCTCGAGGGCCGGCTGGCCCAGATGCTGCAGGTGGTTGGATTCAAAACGGCCGATGCAGAGTTTGTGGATTCTGCATCGGCCGTTTCGGGACAGTTGGTTGCGGGGGCAGGATTTGAACCTGCGACCTTCAGGTTATGAGCCTGACG
>CAYYIV010000064.1:0-18334 GCA_964472095.1 uncultured Pelagibius sp. | reverse complement strand
GCAAGATCAAGTAGGGACGGCCGGCCGGTTCTTCGGAATGCGGCCACGCGGGTTTTCGCGCCGCCGTCCGGGTCGATCGCGCGAGGCGCCCGGCAACGGGCGTCCCAGATGAATGGCCATCCAAGCGGGTCCGCCCGCGGGACAGAACCCGGCTTACAGGCCGTCTGGCGTTTTATTTCCCGCTTTTGCTCATCCGCGATTCCGCGGTTTCCCGCCGCCGGGCATGAAAAAGCCCGCGCGCGGCCGCTTTTTGTCTCAAAAAGAACAAAAATCGAACAAACCATAGGAGGCCAATTCGACTGGGCTTTAATTGTGGTTCTTCTGATCTGAGCCACAAGCGGTGCTACCAGTACATGGCATGGCCTCGAATTGATCACTTTAAGCTCTTGTTAACCCGCAATAATTACTTGTTCGCGGCATTGACACCCATGAAATCCCATGATATCCCAAACTGTCCCATTGTGAGGGCAGGCTACGGCAAGCCTTGCCGACTCTCGGATGACGTCGGGGCAGAGATGATCGAGACGCGGGGAAGGAGCCGCAGGAAAACAAGGTGGCGATCTTCATTGGCACCTTCGAGAACAAGGTGGATCAGAAGGGGCGGGTTTCCGTCCCCGCTCAGTTCCGCCAGGCACTCGCCGGCCAGGCCTTCAACGGCATTGCCGTCTTCCGTTCGCATCGCGCAGATGCGATCGAGGGCTGCGGCATGGATTTCATGGAGCAGATGATCGCCCGCGTCTCCGAAATCGACCTCTTCTCCGAAGCCCATGACGACCTGGCCACGACCATCTTCTCAGATTCCCAGCAGCTGACTTTCGACAGCACTGGCCGCATCCAGCTGCCGGAGAACTTCCGCACCCACGCCGGCATCAGCGACAAGGCCGCCTTCGTCGGCATGGGCCAGCTGTTCCAGATCTGGGAGCCTGGCAAGCTGGAGGCTCACAAGGCCGCCTCGCGCCAGCGCGCCCGCGATCAGCGACTGACCCTCCCCGCCTCCGGCGGTGGTGGTGGAGGTAGCCGATGAGCTCCCGGTCAGAGGCGAGCGGCGGCCACCGGCCGGTCCTGCTGAAGGAAGTGTTGCAAGCTTTGGCGCCGCGCGACGGCGCCATTTACGTCGACGGCACCTTCGGCGCCGGCGGCTACAGCCGCGCCCTGCTGGATGCCGCCGACTGCATCGTCTGGGGCATCGACCGCGATAAGTCCGCCGTCGTCCGCGGTCAGGCCCTGGCCGCGCACTATCGCGGTCGCCTGCACATGGTCGAGGGCTGCTTCGGCGATATGGCGGACCTGCTGGCCGACCGCCTGGAGGCACCGCTCGACGGCATCGCACTCGACCTCGGCGTCTCCTCGATGCAGCTCGACGAGCCGGAGCGCGGCTTCTCTTTCCGAGCCGACGGCCCGCTCGACATGCGCATGGAGGGCCCCGCCGCCGAAGGGCGGCCAAGCGCCGCCGAGGTGGTGAATGCCCTGCCGGAGGGCGAGCTGGCCGACATTATCTATAACTACGGCGAGGAGCGCCGGGCCCGCCAGGTGGCGCGCGCCATCGTCGCCGCCCGCGCCGAGAAGCCGCTGTCCCGCACCGGCGAGCTGGCCGAGCTGGTCCGCGCCGTGGTGAAGCAGCCGCGCGGGGCCAAGGGCGCCAAGGCGATCGACCCGGCAACCCGCACCTTCCAGGCCTTGCGCATTCACGTGAACGACGAGCTGGGCGAACTGCAGCGCGGCCTGCAGGCGGCCGAGGAACTGCTCGGCCCCGGCGGCCGGCTTGCGGTGGTCACCTTCCATTCCCTGGAAGACCGCATCGTGAAGCAGTTCCTGCGCGAGCGCAGCGGCCAGGAAGCCGCCGCGTCGCGCCACGCGCCCCCGACCCGCGATGCCGGCAGGGCCGCCAGCTTCACCCTGCTGTTCCGCGGCACCCGGCGTCCCGACGACGCGGAGAGCCGCGCCAACCCGCGCGCCCGCTCCGCCCAGCTGCGCGCCGCCGAACGCACGGCCGCCCCGGCCTGGAGGCAGGTCGCATGAAGCGCTTCGTCATTCTCTGCTGGCTCGTCGCCGGCTCGGTCACCGCGCTGATCCTGTTCCAGATCAAGCAGGACGTGCGCAGCCTGGAGCACGAGATCGCCAACGCCCAAGGCGAGATTCTGCGCGACCAGGAGGCCGTACACATCCTCGAAGCCGAGTGGAGCTACCTCAACAGCCCCGCCCGCCTCGCCACCCTCGCCGAGCGCCACCTCGGTCTCGGGCCGATCCCGGCCGAGCGCGTCATCGGCTTCGACGACCTGCCGCTGCCCGGCGTACCGGAGGACGACGGCGGCCCGAGCACCGAGCAGCCCGAACGGCAATCGCCGGCGACCCTTGTAAACGCGCCCTCAGGACCCGGTGGTGTGAGCGCACCCGCCGCTGCGCGAGGAGCGCTGAGCCAATGATCCGCCGTTTCATCAGCAAGCCGCTGCGCCAGCCGCTGCCCCCCGCGCTGCCGCAGGACCTGCGGGCGCGCGACCTGCAGGGCGGCCGGCCGGCGACAGTGCGCCTGGAAGGCACCCGCAAGCAGGCGCTGGAGATCGGCCGCACCCGCCTGCTGGTCGCCGCCATGAGCTTCACCCTCGCCTTTTCGCTGATCGGCTGGCGCCTGGTCGACCTCGGGCTGATAGCCGAACAGCATGAGCCCTCGCTGGCGCGCAGCCTGTCGTCCGACGCGCTGGAGACGGGCCGCGCCGACATTATCGACCGCAACGGTATCGTGCTGGCCACAACCATGCCGACGGCCTCGCTCTACGCAAATCCACATTACCTGCGCGATCCCGAAGGCGCCGCCGAGCGCCTCGCCGCGGTGCTGCCGGAGCTGAGCCCTGCCCAGCTGCGCGCCAAGCTGACCAGCGGGCGCAGCTTCGTGTGGCTGCAGCGCAACCTGACGCCGCGCCAGCAGTACGAGGTGAACCGCCTCGGCATTCCCGGCTTCTACTTCCAGCGCGAGCAGCGCCGCTTCTATCCGCACGGCACGCTGACGCCGCACGTGGTCGGCTTCACCGGCGTCGACAACCAGGGTCTCGCCGGCATCGAGCAGTCCTTCGACGACGTGCTGCGTGCCTCCGCCCAGCCGTTGCGCCTCAGCCTCGACTTGCGCATCCAGCACCTGCTGGCCGAGGAGCTGGCCGGTGCCATGCAGACTTTCAGCGCAATCGGCGCTGCCGGTGTGGTGATGGATGCCAAGTCTGGCGAGCTGCTGGCCATGGTGTCGCTGCCGAGCTTCGACCCGGAGAAGCCGGCCGCCGCCATCGCCGATGCCCGCTTCAACCGCGCCAGCCTCGGCATCTACGAGATGGGTTCAGTGTTCAAGATCTTCACCACCGCCATGGCCCTCGACCGCGGCGTGGTGACGCTGAACGACGGCTACGACGTGCGCCAGCCGATCCGCGCGGCACGCTTCACCATCCGCGACTTCCACCCCAAGAACCGGTGGCTGTCGGTACCCGAAATCTTCATGTATTCCAGCAACATCGGCACCGTACACATGGTCATGGACGCGGGCACGCCGGTGCAGCAGAGCTTCCTCAGGCAGCTCGGCCTGCTGCAGCCCGCCGGCGTCGAGCTGAGCGAAGTCGGCCAGCCGATGGTCCCCTCGCCCTGGCGCGAGATCAACACCATGACGATCTCCTACGGCCACGGCCTGGCGGTCTCGCCTCTGCAGCTGACCAGCGCGGTGGCCACCATCGTAAACGGCGGCACCGAGGTGCGACCGACCCTACTGCTGCAGGATGCGGCGAGCCCGCGCCAAGGCGCCCAGGTGATCTCCGCCGCGACCTCCGAACAGATGCGCCAGCTGATGCGCCTGGTGGTCGCCAAGGGCACGGGCCGCAAGGCGGATGCCACCGGCTACCTGGTCGGCGGCAAGACCGGCACCGCCGACAAGGTTGCCGGTCGCGGTTATGCGCGCAATGCCCGCATTGCCTCTTTCGTCGGCGCCTTTCCCATGGACGACCCGCGCTACGTGGTCTTCGCCATGATCGACGAGCCGAAGCCCACCAAGGAGACCTACGGCTACGCGACGGGCGGCTGGGTCACCGCGCCGCTGGTCGGACGCCTGGTGGCGCGCATCGGCCCGCTGCTCGGCATCGCACCGCACGAAGGCGGCGACGCCATGATCGAAGCGATGGTGGCCGACATCGAGGCAAGAGCGGAAGGGCGCCAACTTGCGTCTAACTGACCTGTTGAAGGGGGAAGCAGAAAGCATGCAGCCGGGTGCGGCTTATTCGGAGGTGGAGATCAGCGGACTGACGGCGGACAGCCGTCAAGTGGCCGCGGGCTACCTCTTTGCCGCGCTGCCCGGCAGCCGCGCCGACGGACGCGACTTCATCCAGCAGGCCATCGATCAAGGTGCCGCCGCCGTGTTGGCACCCGAGGGCACTGTGCTGCCGGCCCCCAAAGTCCCTGGGGCCAAGCAGGTTGCCCTCGTCACCGATCCCAACCCGCGGCGCCGGCTGGCATTGCTGGCCGCCCGCTTCTACGGACGCCAGCCGGCGACGGTCGCCGCCGTCACCGGCACCAATGGCAAGACCTCGGTCGCAAGTTTCACCCGGCAGATCTGGCAGCAGCTGGGTCATGAGTCCGCCAGTCTCGGCACGCTCGGCCTGCAGCCGCCGCGCCCTGACGCGCCGGCCTCGCTGACCACGCCAGATCCGGTGGAACTGCACCGCTGCCTTGCGTCGCTGGCCCGCGATCGCATCAATCACGTTGTGCTGGAAGCCTCAAGCCACGGCTTAGACCAGTCTCGCCTTGATGGGATCCGGGCCAGTGCCGCAGCCTTCACGAACCTGACGCGCGATCACCTCGACTACCACGGCACCATGGAGGCCTACCTGAAGGCCAAGCTGCGCCTCTTCACTGAGCTGCTGCTGCCCGACGGCTGCGCGGTGGTGAACGTCGACGACGCGGCCGGCAGCGACGTCGCCGCCGCCTGTCGCGCGCGCGGGTTGAGGTTGATCACCTACGGGCACGGCGATGCCGACCTGCGTCTGCTCGACCAGCAGCCGACGGCCACCGGCCAGGAGCTGCGCCTCGGAATCTTCGGCAGGGAATACTCCGTCGCCCTGCCGGTCGCCGGGGCCTTCCAGGCCGGCAATGCGCTGGCCGCGCTCGGCCTCGTGCTGGGCGGCGGCGCCGACCCTGAAAAGGCCATCGCCGCGCTGACGCAGCTTTCCGGCGTGCCGGGCCGCGTCGAACTGGTCGGCGCCACGCCGTCCGGCGGCCACGTCTACGTCGACTTCGCGCATACACCCGATGCGCTGGAGACGGTGCTGAAGGCGCTGCGCCCGCACACCGCAAAACGTCTCATCGTCATCATCGGCTGCGGCGGCGACCGCGACCGCGGCAAGCGCCCGCTGATGGGCCGCATCGCCGTGACGCTCGCCGACGAAGCCATCATCACCGACGACAATCCGCGCAGCGAGGACCCCGCCGCGATCCGCCAGGAGATGCTGGCCGAGGCCCCGGGCGCGCAGGAGATCGGCGATCGGGGGGCGGCTATCGCCCATGCGGTGGCCGCTATGGGTCCGGGCGACGTACTGGTCATTGCCGGCAAGGGCCATGAATCTGGTCAAATTGTTGGGGGACAAGTCTTGCCGTTCGACGATCGCGACGTCGCCCGGACCGCAATTTCCCGGCTCGCGGGAGGCGCGACGTGACCGCCGCCAGCGCCAAGCAGGTGCTGTGGAACGCCGAGGACGCCCGCCAGGCGACCGGTGGGCGCAACACCCGCGACTGGCAGGCTTCCGGCGTCTCCATCGACTCGCGGAGCCTGCAACCGGGCGACCTCTTCGTCGCCCTGAAAGGCCCGAGCTTCGACGGCCACGACTTCGCCGGCAAAGCGATCAAGGCCGGTGCCGCCGCCTCCATGGTGCATCGCCGCGCCGACGGCATCGACGAGTCGATGCCGCTGCTGATCGTCGACGACACCTTCGCTGCGCTGTGGCGGCTCGGCACCGCAGCGCGTGAGCGCAGCACGGCACGCCTCATCGCCGTCACCGGCTCGGTCGGCAAGACCGGCACCAAGGAGGCGCTACGACTCTGCCTCTCGCCGCAGGGGTTGACCTCGGCCAGCATCGGCAGCTTCAACAACCATTGGGGCGTGCCGCTCAGCCTCGCACGCATGGAGCGCGAGGCTGTCTACGGCGTCTTCGAGCTCGGCATGAACCATCCCGGCGAGATCCGCGAACTGACCACGCTGGTGCGCCCGCACGTCGCAATCATCACCAACATCGAGCCGGCGCATATCGGCAACTTCACCTCAATCACCGAGATCGCCGACGCCAAGGCGGAGATCTTCGAGGGCATGGACGCCAACGGCACCGCGGTGCTGAACCGCGATAATGCCCTCTTCCACCACCTCTGCACCAAAGCCGAGGACGCCGGCATCACGCGCATTCTCTCCTTCGGCCGCCATCAGGAAGCCGACGCACGTCTGCTAGACTGTTCGCTGCATGCCACCTGCAGCGCAGTGACCGCCAGCATCCGCGGCCGCGAGATCGACTACTGCCTCGCCATGCCCGGCTCACACTGGGTGATGAATTCGCTGGCCGTGCTGGCCGCAGTCGGTGCCGCCGGCGCTGATGTGGTGAAAGCGGCCGCGCAGTTCGCCAACCTGAAGCCGCTGAAAGGCCGCGGCGAACGCCACGCCGTCGAGACGCCAGCGGGTACCTTCCACCTGATCGACGACAGCTACAACGCCAACCCGACCTCCATGCGCGCCGCCTTCGAGGTGCTGGGGCGCGCCAGCCTCGGCAACGGCGGCCGGCGCATCGCCGTGCTTGGCGACATGCTGGAGCTCGGCGCACAGTCGGAAGAGATGCATGCACGCCTCGCCGACCCGCTGCAGGCTGCCGGAATCGACCTGGTGTTCACCTGCGGCACCGGCATGTCGGCGCTGCACGACAAGCTGCCCGAGGCGCAGCGCGGCGCCCACGCGGCGGACTCCAAGGCGCTCGCCGGCCTGCTCTGCCAGGCCGTCCAGCCAGGCGACAGCCTGCTGGTCAAGGGTTCGCTCGGCAGCCGCATGGCGGTGGTGGTCGAGGCCCTCGTCGCCCTCGGCAAGCCCGCCCCAAAGGCCGCGAACGGACAGTAGGAAACCAAAACGAATGCTTTATAACCTGCTCGTCCCCCTCGCCGAAGACATCACCTTCTTCAACCTGTTCCGCTATCTGACCTTCCGCAGTGGCGGCGCGGTGATGACGGCGCTCGTCATCTGTTTCCTCCTGGGTCCGAGCATCATCGCCTGGCTGCGTACCAAGCAGGGCGAGGGCCAGCCGATCCGCGAGGACGGGCCGGAGGGTCATCTGCTCACCAAGAAGGGGACGCCGACCATGGGCGGCTTCCTCATTCTCATCGCGCTGACCATCTCGACGCTGCTCTGGGCGGACCTCACCAACCGCTACGTCTGGTGCGTGCTGTTCGTCACCACCGGGTTCGGTGCGGTCGGCTTCGTCGACGACTACCTGAAGCTCACCAAGCGCTCGAGCGACGGCCTGCCCGGCCGCCTCAAGCTGCTGGTCCAGGTTCTGATCTCCACCGCCATCGCGCTCTGGATCTCGCTGATCGCGCCGCCGGAGATCGACACCCACCTGGCGGTGCCCTTCCTCAAGAGCCTGCTGGTGAACCTCGGCGTCTTCTTCATCCCCTTCGCCGTTTTCGTCATGGTCGGCGCCTCCAACGCGGTGAACCTGACCGACGGTCTCGACGGTCTCGCCATCGTACCGGTGATGATCGCCGCCAGCTGCTTCGCGCTGATCGCCTACCTGGTGGGCAACACCGTCTTCGCCGAGTACCTGCAGGTGCACTACGTACCCGGCACTGGCGAACTGGCGGTATTCTGCGGCGCCCTGGTCGGCGCCAGCCTGGGCTTCCTGTGGTTCAACGCACCGCCGGCGATGGTGTTCATGGGCGACACCGGATCGCTGTCCTGCGGCGGCGCGCTGGGCTCCATCGCCGTGGTCACCAAGCACGAACTGGTGCTCGGCATCATCGGTGGTCTCTTCGTGCTGGAGACAGTCTCCGTCATCATCCAGGTCGCTTCCTTCAAGTTGACCGGCAAGCGCGTCTTCCGTATGGCGCCGCTGCACCACCACTTCGAGAAGAAAGGCTGGGCCGAGCCGACCATCGTGATCCGCTTCTGGATTATCGCCTCCATCCTGGCCCTCGCCGGCCTCGCCACCCTCAAGCTGAGATAAGGAGCTCCGACGTCCCCGTGATCGATCTCAGCTTCTTCGCCGGTTTGCCCGTGGCCGTCCTCGGCCTCGGCAAGTCGGGCCTGGCCGCCGCCAGGGCGCTGCACGCGTCCGGCGCCGAGGTCTGGGCTTGGGACGACAGCGAGGACCAGCGCGCCGCGGCGCGCGCGGTGGAGATTCCCCTGGTCGACCTCAACCGGGCGAACTGGCAGGAGGTCACCAGCCTGATCCTCTCGCCGGGCATCCCGCACAGCTTCCCGGCGCCGCATTCCATCGTCGCTGAAGCCAAGAAGCACGACGTGGAGATCATCGGCGACATAGAACTGCTGGCTCGCGCCCAGCGCAACGCCCGCTACCTCGGCATCACCGGCACCAACGGCAAGTCGACCACCACCGCGCTGATCGGCCACATCCTGAAGCTCGCCGCCCGCCGGGTGGAAGTCGGCGGCAACCTCGGTACTCCGGCCCTGACCCTGGAGGCGCTGGAAAGCGACGGCATCTACGTGCTGGAGATGTCGTCCTATCAGCTCGAATTGACGCTCTCGATCACCTTCGACGTGGCAGTGCTGCTGAACATCACGCCCGATCACCTCGACCGCCACGGCGGCCTCGCCGGCTACGTGAAGGCCAAGCGCCTGATCTTCCACCGTCAGACCAAGCCGCGCACCGCCATTGTCGGCGTCGACGACGCGACCTGTAGCGCCATCTACGACGCGCTGAACGAAGCCGGCGAGCAGGTCGTCATCGGCATCTCCGGCGAGCGGGCCGTGCGCGGTGGCGTCTACGTGCAAGACGGCGTACTGATCGACGACAGCGACGGCAAGCGCGTCGCGGCGATCGACCTGAAGGAGGTCGCCAGCCTGCCCGGCAGCCACAACGGTCAGAACGCAGCGGCCGCCTATGCCGCCTGCAAGGCGGTCGGCGTCGACCCGGCGGTGATCTGCGCCTGCCTGCGCAGCTTCCCCGGTCTGGCGCACCGCCAGCAGATCGTCGCGGTGATCGACGGCGTGCCCTACATCAACGATTCCAAGGCGACCAATGCCGACGCCGCCGCCAAGGCGCTGGCCTGCTACGACCGCATCCTGTGGATCGCCGGCGGGCGCGCCAAGGAAGCCGGCCTGGTGGGGATTGAGCCCTTCTACGGGCGCATCGCCCGGGCTTTCCTGATCGGCGAAGCTGCCGAAGATTTTGCCAAGACCCTCGAAGGTCACGTGCCGGTTTCCCTGGCCGGCACCATTGCGCAGGCCGTGACGGCAGCGGCGGAAGCCGCCTCCCGCCTCCCGGGCAGCGTCGTGCTGCTGTCGCCGGCCTGCGCTTCTTTCGACCAGTTCCCGAACTTCGAGAAGCGCGGCGAGGCCTTCGTGGCCGCCGTCAAGGCACTGCCCGGCGAGCGCGGCGAGATCGCCGTTGCCGCGCTGCGGACGCCGTCCCTGCAGCCGGGGGGCACGGCATGAACAGCTTCGCCCGCACCGATACCAGCCTGATGGGCCGCTGGTGGTGGACTGTCGACCGCTGGACCCTGCTGTCGCTGATCGCGCTGATGGGCTTCGGCGCCGTGCTCATGCTGGCCGCCTCGCCCGCCGCGGCAGAGCGCATCGGCCTGCAGTCATTCCAGCTCGCCGGCCGCCAGATCGTGCTGCTGCCCTTCGCCGCGGCGCTGCTGATCGCCATGTCGCTGGCGACGCCGCGCTGGGTGCGCCGCCTCGCCTGCCTCGGTCTCGTGGCTTCGATCCTGCTGCTGATCGTCACCCTGCTGTCCGGCGCCGAGATCAAGGGCGCCACCCGCTGGATCAACCTCGCCGGATTCTCGCTGCAGCCCTCGGAGTTCGCCAAACCCTGCTTCGCCGTGGTCTCCGCCTGGCTGTTCTCCCTCGACCGCGAGGAAACCGGCATTCCCGGCAGCCGCATCGCCGTCGGCCTGTGGGTCGTGGTGGCTTCGCTGCTGCTGCTGCAGCCGGATGTCGGCCAGGCGGTACTGCTGACCGCCATCTGGGGTACCCAGCTGTTCCTGGCCGGCCTGCCACTGGCCTGGATCGCCGTCGTCGCGCTGCTCAGCGCCAGCGGCCTGGTCGCCGCCTACTTCGCGCTGCCCCACGTCACTGCTCGCGTCGACTCCTTCTTCGATCCCGCCGCCGGCGACCGCTACCAGATCAACCGCTCGCTGGAGGCCTTCGTAAACGGCGGCCTGCTCGGCCGCGGCCCCGGCGAGGGCACGGTGAAGGCGCAGCTGCCAGACGCCCACTCCGACTTCATCTTCGCCGTGGCCGGCGAGGAGATGGGCCTCATCGCCTGCCTCATCATCCTCGGCCTCTTCGCCTTCGTGGTCCTGCGCGGCTTCGCACGGCTGATGGGCGAGAACTCGCTCTTCGTCATGCTGGCGGCCAGCGGCCTGCTGGTGCAGTTCGGCCTGCAGGCCTTCATCAACATGGCCTCCACCCTGCATCTCGTGCCGACCAAAGGGATGACACTGCCGTTCCTCAGCTACGGCGGCTCCTCCCTCATGGCGCTGGCACTGGGCATGGGCATGCTGCTGGCGCTAACGCGCCGGCGCGTCAGCGGGGAGGCGCTGTGATGCCGATGACCACAAAGCTTCCAGGCAAGGTTGCGCTCGCCGCCGGCGGCACCGGCGGCCACATCTTCCCGGCCCAGGCGCTGGCACGAGAGCTGCTGTCCCGCGGCATCGCCGTGGCGCTGGTCACCGACGCGCGCGGCGGCGGCTTCGGCAGCGACCTGGCCAAGGTAGAGACCTTCCGCATCGCCGCTGGCGCCATGGCCGGTGCCGGCATCGTCAAGCAGCTGCGCTCGGTCGCTGCACTCGGCCTAGGCTACCTGCAGGCGCGCGGCCACTTGAAGCGCTGCGGGGCCGAGGCGGTCGTCGGCTTCGGTGGCTATCCCTCGGTGCCGACGGTGCTGGCCGGCGCCCACCGCGGCCTTCGCGTCGTGCTGCACGAGCAGAACTCCGTGCTCGGCCGCGCCAACCGCATGCTGGCCGGCCGCGCCCGGATCATCGCCACCTGTTTCGACAAGGTCGAGGGCGTGGCCCCCGGCGACCGTGACAAGCTGCGCCTCACTGGCAATCCGGTGCGCGAAGCGGTCGCCGCTGTCGGCAACCATCCCTACGTAGGGCCCGGCGCGGGCGAAGCGCTGCACCTGCTGGTGGTCGGCGGCAGCCAAGGCGCCCGGGTCTTCAACGAGGTGGTGCCCGCCGCCGTCGCCAGGCTGCCGGAGAACCTGCGCCGCCGCCTCATCGTGCACCAGCAGGTGCCGGGGGACGCCGGCGCCGCGGTGGCGAAACTCTACGACGCCTGCGGCGTAAGACATCACCTTGCGCCCTTCTTCACCGACGTGCCGCAGCGCCTCGCCGCCGCGCAACTCGTCATCAGCCGTGCCGGCGCCTCGACGGTGGCCGAGCTGGCGGCTGCCGGGCGACCTTCCGTCATGGTGCCCTACCCGTCGGCCACCGACGACCATCAGACCGGCAATGCCCAGGCCCTGGTGGAGGCTGGCGGCGGCTGGCTGATGCCGCAGGAGAACCTCGACGCCGCCAACCTCGCCGGGCGGCTCGCCTCGCTGTTGGAAAACCCGGCGCTGCTGGCGCGCGCCGCCGGCTGCGCCCGCGCGGCGGCACACCTCAACGCGGCGCGCGATCTCGCCGACCTGGTCTGCGGCATCGCCAACGGCGACGGGCAACCCGCCCAGGCCAACGACGACAAGGAGGCGGCAGCATGATGGGTCTGCCTCTCGATCTCGGTATCATCCACTTCGTCGGCATCGGCGGCATCGGCATGAGCGGCATCGCCGAGGTCCTGGCGAACCTGGGCTATCAGGTCCAGGGCAGCGACATGTCCGACAATGCCAACGTCCAGCGCCTGCGCAAGATGGGCGTGCAGATCTCCATCGGCCACAAGGCGGAGAACCTGGGGGAGGCCAAAGTTGTCGTGGTCTCTTCCGCGATCAAGACCGGCAATCCGGAAGTCGACACCGCACGCCAGCGCTTCATCCCTATCGTGCGCCGCGCCGAGATGCTGGGCGAGCTGATGCGTCTGAAGTGGTCCATCGCCGTCGGCGGCACCCACGGCAAGACCACCACCACCTCGATGGTCGCCACCCTTCTGGACGGCTCCGGGCTCGATCCCACGGTGATCAACGGCGGCATCATCAACGCCTACGGCACCAACGCGCGCCTCGGCGAAGGCGACTGGATGGTGGTGGAGGCCGACGAGAGCGACGGCAGCTTTATGAAGCTGCCGGCCACCATCGCCGTGGTGACCAACATCGACCCCGAACACATGGAGTTCTACGGCAGCGAGGAAGCCCTGCACCACGGCTTCGAGGTCTTCGTCGAGAACATCCCCTTCTACGGCTTCGCCGTGCTCTGCATCGACCACCCGGCCGTGCAGAATCTGATCGGCCGCATCGAGGACCGCCGCATCGTCACCTACGGCGTCAGCCCGCAGGCCGACTACCGCCTCGACAATATCCGCGTCGACAAAGGCGGCCTCGCCTTCGAGGTGGAGGTGACCGACCGCAGCGGCACCGTCGCGACACGCCTGGAGCGCCTGCACCTGCCGATGCTGGGCCACCACAACGCCCTGAATGCCGTCGCCGCCATCGCCGTAGCGCGCGAAATGAACCTCGACGAGGACCTGATTCGCAAGGCGCTGGCCGGCTTCGGCGGCGTAAAGCGCCGCTTCACCCGCACCGGCGAGGCCGGCGGCATCACCGTGATCGACGACTACGGCCACCACCCGGTGGAGATCGCCGCCGTACTGGCCGCTGCCCGCCAGGCTTCGCAAGGCAGGGTGATCGCGGTCATGCAGCCGCACCGCTACACCCGCCTGCACGACCTGTTCGAGCAGTTCTGCACCTGCTTCAACGACGCCGACACGGTGATCATCGCCGACGTCTACGCCGCCGGCGAGCAGCCCATCGAGGGGGCCGACCGCGACCACTTGGTCGAAGGCCTGCACGCGCGCGGCCATCGCCATGCCCTTGCCCTGCCGGGGCCGGAAAATCTCGCCGGCATGGTACTCGAGCTCGCCGGACCGGGCGACCTCGTGGTCTGCCTCGGCGCCGGCAACATTACGACCTGGGCCAACGCCCTGCCCGCCGAGCTGCAGGACCTTCTTGTCGCCGGCGGAGGAGGCAGATGAGCGCCATGGCGGCCCGGCAAACCATCCCCCTGATCGACCGTCTGCCCGCCGTGCGCGGGCGGCTGACTGCCGACGCGCCGCTCGCCGGCGTGACCTGGTTCCGCGTCGGCGGGCCAGCTGAGGTGATGTTCCGCCCGACCGACCGCGACGATCTGCTCGCTTTCCTCAAGACCAAGCCCGCGGATGTCCCGGTCACCGTACTGGGCGTCGCCTCCAACGTGCTGATCCGCGACGGCGGACTGCCCGGCGTCACTCTGCGTCTCGGCCGCGGCTTCGCCGACATCACGGCGGAGGGCAGCGACATGCTCTGCGGCGCCGCGGCGCTCGATCTCAACGTGGCGACGGCCGCCAAGCTCGCCGGCATCGCCGGCCTCGAATTCCTCTCCGGTGTGCCGGGCACCATCGGCGGCGCGGTGCGCATGAACGCCGGCGCCTATGGCAAGGAGATCAAGGATGTGCTGGTCTGGGCCGAGGCCGCCGACCCCGCCGGCACCGTACGTCGTCTGACCAATGCCGATCTGAAGTTCGCGTACCGCCACTCCGCCCTGCCGGAGGACTGGATCTGTCTCGGCGCGCGCCTCGCCGGCGTGCCCGGCGACGCGGCAGAAATCGAGGCGCGCATGAAGGAGATCCAGGGCCAGCGCGCCGACAGCCAGCCAATCCGCAGCCGGACGGGCGGCAGCACCTTCAAGAACCCGCCGGGCTGCAAGGCCTGGCAGCTCATCGACGCCGCCGGCTGCCGCGGGCTCACGCTGGGCGGCGCCATGGTGTCGGAAAAGCACTGCAACTTCCTGATCAACACCGGCAATGCGAGCGCCGCCGACCTTGAGAACCTCGGTGAGGAAGTGCGCCGGCGGGTGAAACGGCACGCCGGAATCGAGTTGGAGTGGGAGATCCGCCGCCTCGGCCTGCCCGCCGGCAGCGCCACGAATGCGGGAGACGCATCATGAGCGCGCGCATCGCCGTTCTCATGGGCGGGCTCTCGGCCGAGCGCGACGTGTCGCTGAACTCGGGCAAGGCCTGCGCGGCGGCACTGCGCGAGAAGGGCTATGAGGTGGCGGAGATCGACGTCAGCCGCGATCTCGGCGCCCTGATGAAGTCGCTGACCCCGAAGCCCGATGCCGTGTTCAACGCACTGCACGGCCGCTGGGGCGAGGACGGCTGCATCCAGGGCGTCCTGGAGCTGCTGCAGGTTCCCTACACCCACTCCGGCGTGCTGGCTTCCGCCCTCGCCATGGACAAGCAGATGGCCAAGACCATGGTCGCCGCTGCCGGCGTCACCAGCCCCGAGGGCCTGATCATCAAGGCCGAAGAACTCGGCGGCAGCGATCCCATGCCACGTCCCTACGTGGTGAAGCCGGTGCGCGAAGGCTCCAGCGTCGGCGTGCGGATCGTGCATGAGGGCGACAACCAGCCGCCGATCTCCGTGCACGGGTGGCATCCAGGCCAGGATCTGCTGGTTGAACCCTTCATCGCCGGCCGTGAGTTGACCGTCAGCGTCATGGGCGACAGGGCCCTGGCGGTCACCGAGATCCGCCCGGTCGGCGCCGGCTTTTACGACTACGATGCCAAGTACTCACACGACGCCAAGGTCGCCGCGGTGCACGTGCTGCCGGCCGACATCCCGCCGACGATCTACGACGAGGCCATGGAGGCCTCCCTGGCCGCGCACAAGGCGCTCGGCTGCCGCGGCGTCAGCCGCTCCGACTTCCGCTACGACGATACCCGCGGCGAGCCCGGGCGCCTCTACTACCTGGAGACCAACACCCAGCCTGGCATGACCTCGACCAGCCTGGTGCCCGAGCAGGCCCGCTACCTGGGCATGTCCTTTCCCGATCTCTGTGCCTGGATGGTGGAGAACGCCGCATGCGATTCCTGAACCCCTTCAACCGCTCGACCGGTAAGCGCGCTGCTCGCGGCGGCAGCAAGCGCAGGGTCAAGACGTCGACGCGGCGGCGCGCCAGGACCGGCTTCAACTGGCGCCTGCTGCGCCGGGCGGCGCCGGCTGGCGCCCTGCTGGCCGCCGCCGGCGGCCTCTTCTGGCTCTACCAGGATGGCTGGTTCGGGCGCCAAGCAGAGGCGCTGCAGCTGGCCGCGCTGGAAGGTACCGCGCGACTCGGCCTGCGTATCGAGGAGGTGCTGGTCGAAGGACGCGCGCGCAGCGATGGCGACGAGATCCTCAGTCGCCTCGGCCTCGCCCTCGGCCGGCCGATCCTCGCCATCGACCCCGCCGCGGCCCGCGCCGAGCTGGAGACCCTGCCCTGGGTGCGCAGCGCCAGCGTCGAGCGCCAGCTGCCTGGCACCCTCTACATCCGTCTCGTCGAGCGCGAGCCGATGGCGCTCTGGCAGGAGCAGGGCGTGATCCGCGTCATCGACCGCAACGGCGAGGTGATCCCCGGCGTCGAGCCGCGCCGCTTCGCCCACCTGCCGCTGGTGGTCGGCGCCGACGCGCCCGCCCACGCCGAGAAGCTGATCGCCGTGATGAACAGCGAACCGGAGCTGCGCCAGCGCGTCACCGCGGCGGTACGAGTCGGTGGGCGGCGCTGGAACGTGCAAATCGAAGGGCACATTGACGTGCGCCTGCCGGAAAACGATACCGCCGCCGCCTGGGCACAGCTCGCCCACATCGAGCGCCAGCAGGGCCTGCTGTCACGCGACGTCATCGTCATCGATCTGCGCCTGCCGGACCGCCTGGTGGTGCGCACCGATCCCGAGAAGGGCCCGGTCGACCGAGAGCAAATCAGAGGGGAAAGCACGTGATGCGCAGAACCGCGCCGCAGGGCCAAAGAGGAGATATCCGCAGCAAATGAGGAAGGGTCTGGTGAAAGGCGGTGTCGCCGCCGCTCTGGATATCGGCAGCAGCAAGATCTGCTGCTTCATTGCGCGCGCGGACGGCGGGGTAACGCCCCGCGTCATCGGCATCGGCCAGCAGGCAAGCCGTGGCGTCAAGGGCGGCGCCATCGTCGACCTGGATCTGGCGGAGACCTCCGTGCTCAACGCGGTCCACGCCGCCGAGCAGATGGCCGGCGAGACCATCGACCGCGTGGTGGTGAACCTCTCCGGCGGCTACCCCGCCTCCTCCAGCGTCGGTGTCGAGGTCTCCCTCAACGGCCACGAGGTAGGCGAGACCGACCTGCGGCGCGCACTGTCTTACGGCCATCAGACGCAGCTGCAGCGCCTCGACGAGGACCACGGCCGGCAGATGATCCACTCGATCCCGACCGGCTACTCCATCGACGGCAATCGCGGTATTCGCGACCCACGCGGCATGTTTGGCGATCAGCTCGGCGTGCACATGCACATCATCACCGCCTCTGCGGGCGCGGTGCGCAACGTCAGCACCTGCATCCAGCGTTGCCACCTGGACCCGGCCGCCTTCGTGGTCTCGCCTTACGCCTCCGGCCTCGCCTCCCTGGTCGAGGACGAGTTGGAACTGGGCGCGACGGTGATCGACATGGGCGGCGGCACCACCACCATCGCCGTATTTTACGAGCACAACGTGATCTTTACCGACGTGATCCCGGTTGGCGGCCAACACGTCACCAGCGACATCGCCCGCGGCCTGTCCACACCGCTCGTCCATGCCGAGCGCATGAAGACCCTCTACGGGCACGTTATCTCCGCCCCCACCGACGAACGCGAGCTGATCGACGTCCCGCAGGTGGGCGAGGAAGAGTCTTCCGAATCGCAGCAGATTCCGCGCTCCCTCCTGGTCGGCATCATCCAGCCGCGGGTGGAGGAGACGCTGGAGCTGGTGCGCTCGCGCCTCGAGCTCAGCGGCTTCGACAAGGTCGCCGGGCGCCGGGTGGTGCTGACGGGCGGTGCCTGTCAGCTGCCGGGCACGCGCGAACTGGCCTCGACCGTGCTCGACAAGCAGGTGCGGATCGGCCGCCCGACGCATGTCAGCGGTCTGGCCGAGGCCACCGCAGGACCCGCCTATGCGACCTGTGCGGGCCTTTTGAACTACGCCGTTACGGCGGAGGTGGCGATGCCCGGCGAGGCCGCCCCCGAACAGCGGGAGCCGGGCGGCCTGGTAGGCCGTCTCGGGCATTGGCTACGTGAACATTTTTGAGCGAGCAGACAACGGACGTTCCGGCCGGATCGGGACACAGAGTACCGGCGGCGCCGGCTAGCGTTTTTTTCCATTGAGTCTCAGGCGACTGGAGGCAGACATGACTCTCAACTTGAATGTACCTTCGACGACACCGGACCTGTCTCCGCGGATCACCGTGATCGGCGTGGGCGGTGCAGGCGGCAATGCCGTCAACAATATGATCCAGACCAACCTGGATGGTGTTGAATTCCTCATCACCAATACCGACGCGCAGGCGCTCAGTCAGTCGCTCTGCGACAGGCGAATCCAGCTCGGCCGCAACATCACTCAGGGTCTGGGTGCCGGTTCGCGTCCCGACATCGGCCGCGCGGCCGCGGAGGAGGCGCTCGACGAGATCCTCACCGACATCGAGGGCCAGCACATGGTCTTCATCACCGCCGGCATGGGCGGCGGCACGGGCACCGGCGCGGCGCCGGTGATCGCCCGGGCGGCCCGCGAGGCCGGCATCCTGACGGTCGGCGTGGTGACGAAGCCCTTCCACTTCGAGGGCGTGCACCGCATGCGCCTCGCCGAAACGGGCATCAACGAGCTGACCCAGTATGTCGATACGCTGATCATCATTCCGAACCAGAACCTGTTCCGTGTGGCCAACGAGAAGACAACCTTCGCGGACGCCTTCAAGATGGCCGACGACGTGCTGAACTCCGGCGTGCGGGGCGTTACCGACCTGATGGTCAACCCCGGCATGATCAACCTCGACTTCGCCGATATCCGTGCCGTCATGTCGGAGATGGGCAAGGCCATGATGGGCACCGGCGAGGCGGAAGGCGAAGGCCGTGCCGTCGCCGCTGCCGAGGCCGCGATCTCCAACCCGCTGCTCGACGATGTCTCGATGAAGGGCGCCCGCGGCGTGC
>CAYYIV010000063.1:0-18386 GCA_964472095.1 uncultured Pelagibius sp. | reverse complement strand
AGACCCGCGAGTTCGAGGAGCGCTTCATCACCCTCGGCCTGCCCTACCGCGTGGTCGGCGGCCCGCGCTTCTACGAGCGGCTGGAGATCCGCGACGCCCTGGCCTACCTGCGCGTGCTGATGCAGCCGGCCGACGACCTTGCCTTCGAGCGCATCATGAACAAGCCGAAGCGCAAGCTGGGCGACGCCACTCTCCAGACTCTCTACAAGGCCGCGCGCGCCGGCGGCGTGCCGCTGACCCTGGCCGCGCGCTGTCTGGTCGATACTGACGAACTGCCGAAACAGGCGCGCCCCCAGCTCGCCAAGCTGCTCGACGACTTCGACCGCTGGCGTTCTCTGATCGACACCACGCCGCATCCCGAGCTGGTAGAGATGGTTCTCGAAGACTCCGGCTACGTGGAGATGTGGCAGAACGACAAGTCGCTGGAGGCACCGGGCCGTCTCGACAACCTGAAGGAACTCGTCAATGCCATCGGCGAGTTTGAGAATCTCGCCGGCTTCCTCGAGCACGTCTCGCTGGTCATGGAGGCGCTCTCCCAGGAGGGCCTGGGTGCGGTCTCCATCATGACGCTGCATGCCGCCAAGGGCCTGGAGTTCGACACCGTCTTCCTGCCCGGCTGGGAGGAGGGCTTGTTCCCCAACCAGCGCGCCCTCGACGAGACCGGCCGCCGCGGCCTGGAGGAAGAACGCCGCCTCGCCTACGTCGGCCTGACGCGGGCGCGCAAGCGAGTGATCGTCTCCTTCGCCGCCAACCGGCGCATGCACGGCTCCTGGACCGCCGCCATCCCTTCGCGCTTTGTCGACGAGCTGCCCAAGGAACAGGTCGAGGTGGAAAGCGACCAGGGTGTCTACGGCGCCGCCGCCGCGGCTTTCGGCGGCCTGGGCGACGGCTGGGGCCGCAACACCTGGAGCGAGGCGCGCGTCAGCCCCGGCCTGCAGCGCGCGCGAGAGCGGCGCGCCCAGGGTGTCTCCCCCTTCATCGACGTCACGCCGACCCGCGTGGAGACGATCGCCAGCGGCGCCTTCCAGCGCGGCGACCGGGTGTTCCACCAGAAGTTCGGCTACGGCAGCATCGCCTCGGTGGAGGGCGAGCGCCTCAACATCCGATTCGACAAGGCCGGCGAGAAGAAAGTGATCGCCAGCTTCGTCGTGTCCGCCGACCAGGCCGGCTGAGCCTTCCCCTGAAAGATCCGGACCGAGCGAGCGTGAGCGCAACCTACTGCCTGACCTTGAGCCTGCCGGCACAGGCGCTGGATGCCTTCGAGGCGGTCTTCGAACCGCTCGGCGGCGCCATCGTCACTAGCGGGCACGACGCCCAGGGGCTGGTGCCCTGGCAGCTCTACCTCGCCGAACCGCCGGAAGCCGATGAACTCGACCGCCTGGTCGATCTCGCCCGGGAGGTCGCCGGCCTCGGCGTGCCGGTGATCTACAGCCTCGACAAGCTGCCCGACATCGACTGGGTGGCGGAGAGCCAGAGGTCGCTGCCACCGATCATCGCCGGGCGCTTTCGAATCAGGGGTTCGCACGTCACCGAGCCTGCGCCGCCGGGCGCCGTCGACCTGCTGATCGAGGCCAACGCCGCGTTCGGCACCGGGCGCCACGAGACCACGCGCGGCTGCCTCCTGGCGCTGCAGGATATCGCCAGGCGGCGGCCGGTCACCCGCCCGGTGACGCCGGTCCTCGACATGGGCTGCGGCTCCGGCGTGCTCGCCATGGCGGCCGCCAGGCTGTGGCCCTGCCGCGTGCTGGGGGTCGACAACGACGCGCCCTCGATCCGTGTCGCGGCGGACAACCTCAAGGCCAATGGCGTCGCAGACGCGGTCACCCTGCTGTGCGGCGACGGCTTCCGCGATGCCCGCGTGCGCAAGGGCGGGCCCTACGCGCTCATCCTCGCCAACATCCTGGCCGAGCCGCTCTGCCGCATGGCCGAGGACGTGAAGCGCCATCTGGCCCCGGGCGGCAAGGTCGTGCTCTCGGGCCTGCTGATCACACAGGAGCGCCAGGTGCTCGCGCGCTACCGCGCCGCCGGGCTGACCCTGATGCGCCGCTACCATCTCGGCGAATGGTCCGCGCTGGTGCTGCGGGGTGAGTGAGCGGGGCGATCGCCATCAGTCGTTGATCGTGACCTTGGCGGGGTCCGCGGGGACCGCCTGTCTGGGAACCGCCTCGAAAGCTGTCGTCTCGGACATGACCCAGTCTCTAAAGGCCTGCACCCGCGGATCGGCGAGACGCTCGCGACGATAGACCAGGTGATAGCCCTTGCCGGTCGAAACCCTGAGATCGAAGGGATAGGCCAGATGCCCCGCCGCAATCTCCGTGTCGACGTAGCCGGAGTATCCCAGAAGGAAGCCTTGGCCGTTTACCGCTGCCGTCACGGCCATCGAATAGTCGACGAACCGCAGTTGCCGGGACGGCACGAAACCGATAATGCCGGCGTCCTCGAGCCACAGGTTCCAATCGTCGTAGTCTTCGCGAATCAAAGTCTGCGTGGCCAGCGCTTCGACGGGTGACAGTCCGGCGATCGCATCCTTCAGCGCAGGGGCGCAAACCGGAGAGACCGAGAACCTCAGTATCGGCTCGGCCTCCACGCCCTCCCACCGCCCATCGCCGTAGCGCAGTGCCAAGTCGGCTTCACCAGCCTGCAGATCGGCGACCTGGTAGGTGCTCAGGATTGCCGTATCGATATCGGGATGTTGCACCCTGAAACGATGGAACCGCGGCATCAACCAGCGTAGCCCGATCTCGGAGGTGAGGCTGATGGTGAGCGGCCGAGAAAAGTCGGGCCCCAACAGATCCGATGTGGCTTGAGCCAGGTCGGCAAACGCGCTCTCCACGGCACCCCGGTATCGCCGCCCGGCATCGGTCAAGGTAAGGCCCCGTGGCGTGCGCTGAAGCAGGTGCACACCCAACTCCTTCTCCAGTCCCCGCAGCCGATGGCTGACGGCGCTGCCGGTGATGCCGAGAAAATCTGCCGCGGCAGCCAAATTCCCAAGACGAGCCACAGCTTCGAAAGCCTGTATACCCCGCAGGGAAGGGAGTCGTCGCATCTGCGCTTCCTAGTCTTGAAATAATCTCAAGCATCTTCGCATTCTTCGCGTTTGTAAGTAACGCGTATCATGCTGATTCTAAGTTTATGCTTAGAAATATCTTCAATAGAAATTCGGTGGGAATGAGCGCTTCGGCCCGGCGAGGGCGGTCGCCTGAACTGCATGGGCTGTCACGTGATCTGGTGAAGATGCTCGTCAGCGGTCCATCCGGCGGCACTGAGCAAGTGCTCTGGACTCTACTGTTGCGCGATCAGCCGAAGCCAAGATCTTCCGTGAGAAGGAAACATCGGCGCTGTGAGCGGTAGCGCCGGCAGCCGGCAGGCTTGGGAAAAGCAAACGGCGGCGCCTCCTGCCTGGAAGCGCCGCCGGGTGCCGCCGTCCTGGCGGCGGGAGCGGAGAGACGACCGAAGGGAAGAGTGTGGGATTCCGCCCGGTTGCGCGACCCGATCTAAAAAGTATCGGCGGGAAAGACAGCTTTCCCGGATCGTCGGATCGTTGGAGATCCGAGGGCGATCCGGGTCTGCCGAGGGCTCGTCCCGTGGCTACACCGAATTCAGACGAGCTTTTTCTACGCGGGTAAGCCCGCCGCCGTCAGGCGGCCGGCCGGTCGGCGTTCTGCTGGGCCGACTGCTGCAGGCTGCGCCGCACCTGGATGAAGGACAGCACCTGCGCGGTGACGGGAATGTCGCTGCCCTGCTCGACCGCGCTCGCCGGCGCTGCGGCCGGCCGCTCGTCGAAGAGGGCGGCTGCAATGGCGGGAATGTCGGCCCTGGCGATGCCGACGTCGGCAAGCATCTCGTCCGACATGGCCGAGAGTTCGCGAATGGTCTGGCGGCGACGCTGCTCGCGGCTCAGCCAGGCGCCGAGCTTCTGCCAGACGGTCTCGCTGCGGCGCAGCTCCGCCTCGCAGCAGAAGGCCGCGGTCGCCTCGATTTCGGCACGGCTGATGCCGATGTCGTTCAGCAGGCGGTCGTCGAGTCGCCCTAGAGCCCTCAGGGTGCGGCGGTGCCGCAGGCGGCGGCGCAGCGAAGTGAACAGGGCAATGAGTCCCGACCAGCGGCCGAAAGCTTGCAGTCCGCGGTGCGTGTGATCGGCGATAAACTCGGCCCTGAGGGTCCGGGCCGTCTGGACGACAGAAAGAACGTCAACGGATCGCTGATCCCACCGTGCTGCCGTGCTTCCGGCCCGGGCGCCGGAAAGTTCAGTTAGGCGGATCATGAAGAAGCACTCCAAAAAAAAAATTGCGGCGCCGGCCCGCTTGCCGAAGAGGTCTTGCCAAGCGGCCCCGAAGCCATGACTTTCAAGAAGACAAATGAGCCCCTCAGCGCGAGGTTGAAAGGGGCTTTTCTGCACTGCAGCATTGCAGCCCCTGCATGAGTGAAACATTAGAAACAGAAAGGGCTTAGCCGATGGCGAAGACGCAGTCCCTGGGCGCAACGGAGGCCGGCGAGGGTATCCCCGGCAGCCCCGGCGCGGATCGCTTGGCTGCGCTCCGCCGGGAGCTGGTCCGGCGCGGCGTCGACGGCTTCCTGGTGCCGCGCGGCGACGAGCATCAGGGAGAGTACGTGCCCGCGGCGGCCGAACGCCTGGCCTGGTTAACGGGTTTCAAGGGCTCGGCAGGCTTCGCCTGCGTCTTGGCCGAGACGGCCGCCATCTTCGTCGACGGGCGCTATACCCTGCAGGTCGGCCAGGAGGTCGACGGCGCGCTCTTCACCGCCCGCCACGTGACCGACGAGCCCCTGTCGGGCTGGCTCGAGGGGCACCTGAAGCCGGGCCAGCGCCTGGCCTACGATCCCTGGCTCCACACGGAGGAGCAGGTGCGCCGGCTGGAGAAGACCGTGACCGCCCTCGGCGCCAGCCTCGCCGCCCTCGACGACAACCCGGTCGACACGGTCTGGGCCGACCGCCCGGCACCGCCCAAGGCGAAGATCCGGCCGCACGACCTTGCGCTGGCCGGCCGCAGCAGCGCCGAGAAGCGCGAGGCGCTCGGCGCCCAGCTGGCCAAGGCCGGCGTCGCCGCGGCTGTGCTCACCCTGCCGGATTCGATCGCCTGGCTGCTGAACGTGCGCGGCGGCGACGTCGTGCACTCGCCGCTGCCGCTGTCCTTCGCGCTGCTGCACGCCGACGGCGGCGTCGAGTGGTTCGTCGACCCGGACAAGCTGACGCCGGAGGTGATGGCCGGGCTCGGCAACGCGGTCGCCGTCGAGGCGCCGGGGCGGCTGGCCGACAGCCTGGACCGTCTCGGCAAGGCGGGCGTAAAGGTGATGGCCGATCCGGCCACGGCGGCAAGCTGGGTCTTCGGCCGGCTGCGGGCTGCGGGTGCCGAGGTGGTCAAGGGTGCCGATCCCTGCCTGCTGCCCAAGGCCTGCAAGAACGGTGCTGAGCTCGACGGCATGCGCCGCGCGCACCGGCGCGACGGTGCGGCCTTGAGCCGTTTCCTGCACTGGCTGGATGCGGAGGCCGAAGCGCGCGCCGGCGGCAGTGCGCCGCTGTGCGAGATGGAAGCCGCCGAGCGGCTGGTCGCCTTCCGCGCGGCGACCGGCGAACTGCGCGACCTCTCCTTCGACACCATCGCCGGGTCCGGGCCGAACGGCGCCATCGTGCACTACCGGGTCAGCGAGCAGAGCGACCGGGCGCTCGGCGCCGGTGAGCTTTTCCTCTGCGATTCAGGTGGCCAGTATCCCGACGGCACGACCGACGTGACGCGCACTGTCGCCATCGGCGAGCCCAGCGCGGAGATGCGCCGGCGCTTCACCCTGGTGCTGAAGGGGCACATCGCGCTGGCCCGAGCGCGCTTCCCCGCCGGCACCACCGGCAGTCAGCTGGATAGTCTGGCACGCTATGCGCTCTGGCAGGAAGGGCTCGACTACGACCACGGAACCGGCCACGGCGTCGGCAGCTACCTGAATGTCCACGAGGGGCCGCAGCGGATCTCGAAGCTGCCGAACTCGGTGGCCCTGCAGCCCGGCATGGTCGTCTCCAACGAGCCGGGCTATTACAAGACCGGGGCCTACGGCATCCGCATCGAGAACCTGGTGGCGGTGACGGAAAGCCCGCGCGGGGCCGGCGAGGAACGCGACATGCTGGCCTTCGAGACCCTGACGTTGGCACCCATCGACCGACGCCTGGTCGAGCGCGAACTGCTCAGCGTCGACGAGGCGGCATGGCTCGACGCCTATCATGCCAGGGTGCGCGCCGAGATCGGCCCGCAGCTCGACGGCACGGCGCAGGCCTGGCTCGAAGCGGCTACGGCGCCGATCGGCGCCTAGCGAACGTCGAGGCGCCGCTCGGCGCCTGGAGGCGGAAGGCTGGTTCAGAGCGGCTTTTCGGCGTGGGTTTCGAACAGCGCCTTCATGTAGGCGTGCTGGATGTCCTGAATGTGACGGCTAATGTCCGCCAGGTCCTGGCCGATGCGCTCGGCCATCTGCAGGTCCTCGCTGATGTAGAGATCGGTCGGCTCGGCCCAGCGCTGAGTCATGTGGATCAGCGCCCGATAGGCCGCCTTCTCGTGAGACTTGTCTCCGCGGCCCAGGTTCTGCACCTGGTTGAGGATGAATTCGAGGCTGTCGTCGGCGCTCAGCATGGTCCTGCCCGTCTTTCCTATGGTGCCGCCACGCTATCCGGAATCCGGTAAAGAGATTGTTTAGGTGAGGTTGGGAGCAGGCGTTTTCTGCAGCGAACAGGCGTATTTCGCGCGTTGCCTCCCCGTCATTCAGCTCCTGATAGAAAATTTAACCTATGACTTGCGGAGCCGCCTCGCTCGCCCCAAGTGGTAAACTGACAAGTCTACCCACCTTCCAGTCCCCTTCTTTCTTGCCGACCAGTCAAAGTTGCAGAACGCTTGCCGTCGGGGCGTATGGGCACCCCCCATCTCACGAAATCCCCGATCGCTTCAAATCAGGGAGTCATTCACATGGTGAAGCTTCAAATCAACGGCGAGGAGCGTGAACTCGACGTCGCCGAGGACACGCCCCTGCTCTGGGTCATCCGCGACGAACTCGGCCTGACCGGCACCAAATTCGGTTGCGGCCTGTCGCTCTGCGGCGCTTGCACCGTCCATGTCGACGGCATCGCGACTCGCTCCTGCACGACCGCGGTCGGCGACGTCGCCGGAAGCGCGGTCACCACCATCGAGGCGGTCACCGGCAAGGCCGCGCAGGCGGTTCAATCCGCCTGGGACAAGCTCGACGTGGTGCAGTGCGGCTATTGTCAGTCCGGTCAGGTGATGTCGGCCGTGGCGCTGCTCAGCGAAAACCCCAAGCCCAGCGACCAGGACATCGACGATGCCATGAGCGGCAACGTCTGCCGCTGCGCCACCTACGTCCGCATCCGCGCCGCCATTCACGAGGCGGCCAAGTTGATGGAGGCCTGAAGATCATGCTGGCAAACTATCTCGACAGCGCCAAGCCGGCGCTCCTCACTCCCGCCGCCGCCTCCGCTGCGGTGGCTCTGCCAGCCAGCCGGCGGCAGTTCCTCAAGGCCTCGGCGGCGGCCGGTGCCGGCCTCGTCATCGGCTTCGCCCTTGCCGGCGGCAACAAGATGGCGGCAGCCGCCGCGGCCCAGACGGCGGAGGGCTTCGCCCCCAACGCTTTCGTCCGTGTGGCCCCCGACAACACCGTCACCGTGCTGATCAAGCACATCGAGTTCGGCCAGGGCACCTTCACCGGCCTCGCCACCCTGGTGGCGGAGGAGTTGGACGCCGACTGGGCGCAGATGCGCGCCGAGCACGCCCCGGCGGACGCCAGCCTCTACAACAACCTCAACTGGGGTCCCGTGCAGGGCACCGGTGGCAGCTCCAGCATCGCCAACTCCTACGAGCAGCTGCGCCGCGCCGGCGCCACGGCCCGTGCCCTGCTGGTGCAGGCGGCGGCTGAGAGCTGGGGCGTGCCGGCCGGCGAGATCGCGGTGACCCGGGGCGTCGTGGTCCATGCCGCCAGCGGCCGGCAGGCGCTCTTCGGCGACCTGGCGGACGTCGCCGCGAAGCTGCCGGCGCCGGCCGAGGTGACCCTGAAGGATCCCAAGGACTTCACTCTCATCGGTACGACGCTGCCGCGCCTCGACAGCCCGATCAAGAGCCGCGGCCAGGCGCAGTACACCCTGGACAAGTCGCTGCCCGGCATGCTGACGGCCGTCATCGCACGGCCGCCGGTGTTCGGCGCCACCTTGATCTCCTTCGATGACAGCGCCGCGCGGGCTGTACCGGGCGTGACCGAGGTGGTCGCCGTGCCGCAAGGCGTGGCCGTACTCGGCCGCGGCTTCTGGGCTGCCAAGCAGGGCCGCGACGCCCTCGAAATCCAGTGGGACGAGTCGACTGGGGAGACCCGCGGCAGCGAGCAGATCATGGCCGAGTACCGGAAGCTGGCCGAGGGGCCGGGCGCCATCGCGCGGCAGGACGGCGACGCCGCGACGGCCATGGCGGGTGCCGCCAGGGTGCTGGAGGCGGACTACGAGTTCCCCTTCCTCGCCCATGCCCCGATGGAGCCGCTCGACTGCGTCGTACAGCTCGCTGACGATGGCTGCGACATCTGGGCCGGCTCGCAGATTCCGACGGTCGACCAGGGTGCGGCGGCCAACATCCTTGGCCTCCAGCCGGAGCAGGTGCGTATTCACACTCAGCTGGCCGGCGGAAGCTTCGGCCGGCGGGCGACGCCGAATGCTGACATGGTGTCGGAGGCCGTCGGCATCGCCAAGGCCATCGGCGGGCGCGCGCCCGTGAAGCTGGTGTGGACCCGCGAGGACGACATCCAGGGCGGCCGCTACCGGCCGATGTATTTCCACCGCCTGCGCGCCGGCCTCGATGCCGACGGCAAGCTGGTTGCCTGGGAGCATCGCATCGTCGGGCAGTCGATCGTGCGCGGCACGCCCTTCGCCGGGGCGCTGATCCAGAACGGCGTCGACCAGACCTCGGTCGAGGGTGCCACCACGCTGCCCTACCACGTCGACGACATCACAGTCGACCTGCATACCACCGACGTTCAGGTGCCGGTGCTGTGGTGGCGCGCGGTGGGCAGCACCCACACGGCCTACTCGACGGAGGCCTTCATCGACGAGCTGGCGGAGGCGGCCGGGCGCGACCCGCTCGACTTCCGGCTCGAGATGCTGGGCGGCCATCCGCGCCACGCCGCCGTCCTGAAGCTGGCGGCGGAGAAGGCCGGCTGGGGCGGCGATCTCCCGGCGGGACGCGGGCGCGGCATCGCCGTGCATGAATCCTTCAACACCTTCGTCGCCGAGGTGGCGGAGATCTCCGTCGCCGACGACGGCACCATCAAGGTGGAGAAGGTGGTCTGCGCCGTCGACTGCGGCCTCGCGGTGAACCCGGACCAGGTGAAGGCGCAGATGGAAGGCGGCATCGGCTACGGCCTCGGTGCCGTGCTGCACAACGCCGTCACCCTGAAGGACGGCCGCGTCGAGCAGTCCAATTTCCACGACTACCTGCCGCTGCGCATCAACGAGATGCCAGCGGTGGAGGTCCACGTGGTGCCGTCGTCGGAGGCCCCTACGGGCGTCGGCGAGCCTGGCGTGCCACCAATCGGCCCGGCCGTGGCCAACGCGGTCTACAAGGCGACCGGCCGGCGCATCCGCGCCCTGCCTTTCGCCCTGCACGGCCTGAGCGCGGCCTAGGCTTTCCCCCCAGGCCTTCGGCTGCTGCCGCACCCCTCCCCGGCGACTCGCCGGGGAGGGGTTTTCCTTGCAGGCACTGGTGCCCGTGATCTCGAGCGGGGGATGCGGTATTGTCGAGTCGGTCCTGGCCGCCGTGACAGCAAGGCGCTGATGCTTCAACAGGGGTTTCGAGTGCAGCCTATCTCCATTTCCGTTCTGACCATCTGCGGTATCGACGAGTTGCCTGCCCAGGGCGCGCGCACCGTCACGCACGTTCTGTCCTTGCTCGATCCGGACTGGCCGGAAATCGAGGCCTTCCAGGGCTATGGCGACCACCACCGCACGACCCTGCGTTTCCACGACATCATTGAGCCGCTGCCGGGGAAGATCCTGCCCACGCCGGAGGCTATGGCGGAAATCCTGCGCTTCGGTTCAGACCTGGAGGCGTCGAGTCGTGGCCGCAAAGAGGGTCACCTGCTGGTGCATTGTCATATGGGCGTCTCGCGTTCGACGGCGGCGATGACCTCGCTTCTGGCACAGGTGTATCACGAGGACATGGAGGACCTTCTCTTTGCAAGGTTGAGGGAGATCCGCCCGCAAGCCTGGCCAAACTCCCTCATGATCGGCCACGCAGATGACCTCCTGGGGCGCGAGGGCAGGCTGGTGGCGGCGCTGCGCAGACACTACGGCCAGCAAGTGAAGCGCGATCCCAATTTCGTCGATTGGATGACGCGGCTCGGGCGTAGCCGCGAAGTTGAAATGGCGGCCGTCTAGGCCGGCGAAAGTCAGACGAGAAGTTCCGGGTCGCCTGTCACGCCGCCTGGGGGGCGGGCATCTCGTGCAGATGGACGTCTTGGCCGGAGTGCTTGCGCAAGATCGCCTCGGCGCGGGCCTCCAGCTCCGGCTCGCGGGTGCGCACCCAGAGCAGCAGGCCGCCGCGGTCGAGCTGCTTCTGCACCTCCTTGGCGTGCTTGTCGCCGATGACCTTGGCCAGCACCGCACCGACCGCACCTCCGGCCCCGCCGGCAGCCGCAGCGCCGGCCAGGGCGAGGCCGAGCGTGCCGCCGGAAGCGAAGACGGCACCGGCTGCGAAGAGGGCACCGATGTACATCAGACCACCGATGAGCCCACCCTGGGCGTCGCCGCGCGCCGCCGTGGAGACGTATTCTGTGCGGGGCGCGTCTTCGGCGTCCTCGAGCTCCTGCACGCGCTCGTAGAGATGGCCAAGCTTCTGCTCGACCGCCTTGTCGCTGGCCAGCAGGCTGATCTCGGCCTGATCGAAGCCGTGGTTCAGCAACTCGTCGATCGCGGCCTGCAGGTTCTCCGCGGCGTCGAACACGGCGACGGCTTCGGTGCGGGTGGTCGGTGCGCCCGTCTCGTCAGGCATGGGGCCTCCGGCATGGTCGCTAGGCAATCGCCGCCCCGGTGTGGCACCGCGGCGCAATCGCTTTCTAACGGAAGGACGCTTCAGCCGCCGATAAGTTCCCGCCACGCCTGCTCGCTGAGGATCTCGACGCCGAGCTCCTCCGCTTTCTTGGCCTTGGAGCCGGCATCGGCGCCGATCACGACGTAGTCGGTCTTCTTGGAGACCGAGCCGGCCACCTTGGCACCGAGGAACTCGGCCCTGGCTTTTGCCTCGCTGCGGGTCATGGTCTCCAGCGTGCCGGTGAAGACCACGGTCTTGCCGGCCACCGGCGAGTTGGCAGTGGCCGGCGCCTCCACCGCCTCAATGGTGAGCTCCTGTTCAAGGTCGTCGAGCACCTCGCGGTTGCGCGGCTCTTCGAAGAAGAACACAAGGTCGTCGGCGACGCTCATGCCGATGCCCTCGATGTTGCAGAGCTCGGCGTAGTGCTCGCCGACTTCTTCCGGCTTGCGGGCGTCGCGTGCCGCCTTGCGCTCCTCGAAGGCCTGCATCATCGCCTGGCGCCAGGCGTCGAGGGTGCCGTAGCTGCGCGCGAGCAGCTTCGCCGTTGCCTGGCCGACCTGGCGGATGCCAAGTGCATAGATGAAGCGATCGAGGCCGATGGTTCGCCTCGCTTCGATAGCCTTTACCAGTTTTGTGGCCGACTGCTTGCCCCAGCCCTCGCGCTGGCTGATCTCGGCTTCCTTCGTCTGCAGGCGGAAGATGTCGCCCGGGCCGGTGAGCAGGCCGTCGTCGAGGAAGGCCTGGATGTGCTTGCCGCCGAGGCCCTCGATGTCGAAGGCGTCGCGTGAGACGAAGTGGCGCAGGCGCTCGTAGTTCTGCGCCTTGCAGATGAGGCCGCCGGTGCAGCGCCTGACAACCTCGCCTTCCTCGCGCTCGGCTTTGCTGCCGCAGATCGGGCAGTGGTCGGGGAAGACGTAGTCCTTGCTGCCCGTGGCGTGCTTCACCACCTCCACCACCTGCGGGATGACGTCGCCGGCGCGCTGGATGACCACGAGGTCGCCTTTGCGGATGCCCTTGCGGGCGATCTCGTCCTCGTTGTGCAAGGTGGCGCGGGCGACCACCACGCCGCCGACCGAGATCGGCTCCAGGTTGGCAACCGGGGTGAGGGCGCCGGTGCGGCCGACCTGGATGGTGATCTCCTTCAGAATGGTCTGGGCCTGCTCGGCAGGGAACTTGTGGGCGATGGCCCAGCGCGGCGCCCGGCTGACAAAGCCGAGGCGTTGCTGCAGGTCGAGGCGATTGACCTTGTAGACCACGCCATCGATGTCGAAGGGCAGTTCCGGGCGCGCCGCCATGATGTCCTGGTAGAAAGCCAGCAGATCATCGAGGCCGAGGCAGAGCCGCGAGGGCTCGTTGAGCTGAAAGCCCCAGCGCTGAAAGCTGTCGCGCACCTCGGCAATGGTCCTGCCGAGCGCCTTGGGCGCCTCCTCGGAGAGCTCGCCCCAGCTGTAGCCGAAGAAGTGCAGCGGCCGCGCGGCGGTCACCTTGGGGTCGAGCTGGCGCAGCGAGCCGGCGGCGGCGTTGCGCGGGTTGGCGAAGACCTTCTCGCCGGCCTTCTCCTGGCGCTCGTTCATCTCCATAAAGGCGCGGCGCGACATGTAGACCTCGCCGCGCACCTCCAGCACCGCCGGCCAGTCCTTGCCCTTCAGCTGCTTTGGCAGATCTTCGATGGTGCGCACGTTGGCGGTGATGTCCTCGCCGGTGGCGCCGTCGCCGCGTGTCGCGCCCTGCACCAGCCGACCCTGCTCGTAGCGCAGCGCGCAGGACAGGCCGTCGATCTTCGGCTCGGCCATGATCTCGACCCCTTCCTCCTTATCGAGGCCGAGGAAGCGGGCGATGCGGGCGAGGAACTCCTCGACATCCTCCGTCTCGAAGGCATTCCCGAGGGAGAGCATCGGCACTTTGTGTTTCACCTTGCCGAAGCCGGCGGCCGGTTCGGCACCAACGCTCTGCGAGGGGCTGTCTTCGCGCACCAGCTGCGGGAACCGCTCCTCGATAGCCTCGTTGCGCCGGCGCAGGGCGTCGTAGTCGGCGTCGCTGATTTCCGGGTCGTCCTGCTCATGGTAGCGCCGGTCGTGGTGGGCGATCAGCTTGGCCAGGCGTTCCAGCTCGCTCGCCGCCTGCTTTTCGCTCAGCCTGTCGACCGCGGTATTGGCAAAAGAGTCGTCAACGGAGGGCTTGTCCGGCATCTGGGGGATAACGGTCCTACGTCAGAAGGGTTGCGGGGTCAGCTGGTGCCGATCAGGCGTTCGGCGGCGGCGCGGGCTTCCTCGGTGACCTCGGCGCCGGAGAGCATGCGGGCGATCTCCTCGCGACGGTCGCCGGCGCTCAGCTGGCTGACCTGTGTGGCCACCTGCTTGCCGGCCATGCGCTTCAGCACCTGCCAGTGTTGGGCGCCGCGGGCGGCCACCTGCGGGCTGTGGGTGATGACCAGCACCTGGCGGTCGCGGGCGAGGCGCTCAAGGCGCTCGCCCACGGCATGGGCGGTGGCGCCGCCGACGCCGCTGTCGACCTCATCGAACACCAGGCTGCGCTCCGGGTTGACGCTAGCCAGCACCACTTTCACGGCGAGCAGGAAGCGCGCCAGCTCACCGCCCGAGGCGATGCGGCCGAGCGGGCCGGGCGCGCTGCCCGGATTGGTCGCCACCTCGAAGGCGATGCGATCGAGGCCGTGGGCCGACCAGTCGCTTTCCTCCAGGCGCTCCAGAGTGGTGCGGAAGAGGGCGCGCTCCAGCTTCAGCGGCGGCAGCTCGGCCATCACTGCCTTGTCGAGCGCGGCGGCGGCTTTGGCCCGCCGCGTCGAGAGCGCTTCGGCGGCTTCCAGATAGCGGCGGCGGGCGGTGGCAGCGGCCTCTGCCAGCCTGGTCAGCACGGACTCGCCGCCGTCTATGGCGGCGAGGCGCTGGGCCAGTTCCTCACGCAGGGCCGGCAGGGCGTCGACCGCGGTGTGGTGCTTGCGCGCCATGTCCTGGAGGGTGAAGTAGCGCTCCTCCACGGCTTCCAGGTGGGTGGCGTCGAGCTCCATGTCACTGGCGAAGGAGTTCAGCTGCGCCATGGCTTCCTCGGCCTCCAGCGCGGCGCGTTGCAGCGCTTCCAGGGCGGGGTTCAGCGCCTCGCCAGCGATCGGCGCGATGCGCTCCAGGGCGCGCAGGGCGCGGCCCAGCGCCGGTTCGGCGCCGCCTCCCTCGTCGCCGGCGATCTCGCCCAGGGCCGCATTGACCCCCTCCACAAGCTTCTCCCGGTGCATCAGCCGGTTGCGCTTGTCGGCCAGCTCGGCCTCCTCGCCGGCACGGGGGTCGAGGGCGTCGAGTTCCTCCACCGCGTGGCGCAGGAAGGCCTCGTCGCGCTGGGCCTCGGCAAGGCGCCGGGCGGCGGCCTCGCGCGCTTCCAGGGCGGCCTGCCAGCCGCGCCAGAGCTCGCGCAGACTGCGCGCCTCGGGCTTCAGGCGGCCATAGGCGTCCAGCAGCGCCCGGTGGGTCGCCGGGTCCATCAGGCCGCGCTGGTCGAATTGGCCCTGGATCTCGATCAGCGAGTCCGCCAGCTGGCGCAGCAGGCCGGCCGAGGCGGCCTGGTCGTTCACGTAGGCGCGGCTGCGGCCGTCCTGGGTCAACACGCGACGCAGCAGCAGGACATCCTCCGCCTCGATGTTCTGCTCGGCGAGCAGGGTGCAGGCGGGGTGGTCGGCGGCGATGTCAAAGGCAGCGGTGACGCTGGCCTGCTCGGCGCCGGACCGGAGCAGGCGCGCGTCGGCACGGTTGCCGAGCGCGAAGCCGAGCGAATCGAGCAGGATCGACTTGCCGGCGCCGGTTTCCCCGGTCAACACACCGAGTCCGCGATCGAAGGAAAGGTCGAGCTTCTCGATAATGACGATGTTGCGGATCGACAGGCTGATCAGCATTCACCGATCCTGTGCCGAAGCTAGAAGAGGTTCGAGATCCAGGAGCCTTCGCTCGCTTCCGGATAAAGGTTCTCGCCGGTCAGCAGGGCATAGCTGTCGATATACCACTCGCTGCCCGGAAAGTTGTGGCCGAGCACCGCTGCGGTGGACTTGGCCTCGTCGACGATGCCCATGGCGAGGTAGCACTCCACCAGCCGGTGCAGGGCTTCCGGCACGTGGGTGGTGGTCTGGTAGCGCTCGATGACCGTGCGGAAGCGGTTGATGCTGGCGAGGTATTCGCTGCGGCCCTGGTAGAAGCGGCCGATGTCCATGTGCTTGCCGGCCAGGTGGTCGAGGGCAAGGTCGATCTTCAGCTGGGCGTCGCGCGCATACTTGCTATCGGGAAAGCGGCGCACCAGCTCCTCGAGGGCATTCAGGGCCTCCGAGGTTGCCTTCTGGTCACGACCCACATCGGAGATCTGCTCATAGTAGCTGATCGCCTTCAGATAGTAGGCGTAGGCGACGTCGGGGCTGCCGGGATGAAGCTCGATGAAGCGGTCGAGCGCATTGATCGCCTCATCGTAGGAGTTCTGCTGGTAGAAGGCGTAGGCGGCCATGAGCTGGGCCTTGGAGGCCCACTCGGAATAGGGATGCTGGCGCTCCACCTCGTCGAAGAGGCGCGCCGCCTCTTCGTAGTCGCCGGCCTGCATGGCGTTCATGGCGCCGTTGTAGAGTTCCTCGACCGGCCTCTCCACATAGACGGGGCGGTCGTCGGAGCCGCAGGCGGCCACTGCCAGGACGAGCAACGCCGCCGCGGCGATACCGCTCAGGCGGTGCAGCCCGCGGTAGTTGGAATTCGGCTCGCTCATCTTCTTCCCGTTCCCCCGAGGCGCCCCCCGACCGAATCAGCGTCGTAACGGTAACTTTGCGTGTGCCGACTATATGTCCAAGCGCCGATGGCCTCAAGCGGCCTCATCGGGCGGAAATCCGGCAATCTGGGGGGTGCGGGGGAAGGCGAGGAGGCTGGAAACGGCGCGCCGGCGGGGCGCAGGGCACCCGCCGGCGGCACAACGGACAGCAAGGTCCTATTCGGTGGAGGCCGAGCGCCTCAAGCGCGGGCGGCGACGGCCCGGTTCGGCTGGGTCTGGGCGCCGGCGGCAGCTGGGGCGATGGTCAGCTCCGTCCACTCCCAGGCATCCTCTTCGGCGAACAGCGTCTGAAGCAGGCGCAGGGTCAGCGCGTGGCCGGCCCGGTCGCCGTGGAAATGGCCGATGATCGGGGTGCCCACCAGGTAGAGATCGCCGATCGAATCCAGCACCTTGTGGCGCACGAACTCGTTGTGGAAGCGCAGGCCTTCCTCGTTGAGGATCTCCCGGCCGTTGACCACAATGGCATTCTCCAGGGAGCCGCCGCGGGCAAGACCCATGGCGCGCATCTTCTCGATGTCCTGCGCCAGGCCAAAGGTACGGGCCCGAGCCACGTCGCGCTTGAAGGCGGTCTCGTTCACTTCCGTGAACCACTCCTGGCGGCCAATCAGGGTGTCGCCGAAGTCGATCTCGAAGCCGACCGTAAAGCCGTTGCCCGGGGCCAGGGAGGCGCTGCGGTGTGGCTCGGAGACCGAAACCTCGCTGAGAACGCGCAGGGCGCGCCGCGGGCTGTCGAGCTCGGCCACGCCGGCGCATTCGATGAGGAAGACGAAGGGCGCCGCGCTACCGTCCATGATCGGCACTTCCGGGCCGTTCAGCTCGATCACCGCGTTGTCGATGCCGCAGGCGCTGAGCGCCGACATCAGGTGCTCGATGGTGGCGACCTGATTGCCCTTGCCATCCACCAGGGTAGTGCAGAGCGGAGTCTCGATGGCGTTGCGCCACAGTGCCTGGATGTCAGTGCCGCCGGCAGCGTCGGTGCGGCGGAACATGATGCCGGTATCCGCCTCGGCTGGATGCAGGTTCATGTTGACCTTGGCCCCGCTGTGCAGCGCCACACCGGAGCAATGAATCGAGTTCTTGAGCGTCTGTTGGCGAACGACCTTTCCTGTCGAAACGCTGTTTGCTGCCATGATATCTGTCTCAATCCAAAGGTTGATCGGCCAAAAAAGCCAGAAACTAGAGCCACGAAGCTCAATAGAACTCCCGCCAAGCCACCACGTCTGTTTTGTCACAGAGCCGCAATTATTGCGGCTCGGGACGCCGGTGATAGTCTTGTCGGGAACCCCCAAACGAAAACCCACTAACAACTAAGGGGACTATAAGAAGTCCCCCTCAAGTACTCAAATCACTCTTTGTTACAGTATGTTACCGCGCTGCAATGGAGTCTCGCGGCCCCATTGCAGCGCGGGTCGTTCAATTCGCCTGCCGGCGCAGGAAGGCGGGGATATCCAGCAGATCCTCCTCCGCCTGGCTGTGGCCGATGCGCTCGGCCGGATCCAGGCCGGAAAGCCGCGGCTGGGAGGTGCCGCCGGGTGCCGGCCGGCTGGTTGCCGGTGCAGCGGACTGAGCCGCCCCCTGGCGTTCCGGCTGGGCCGGGGAGGCGCTGCGTGCCGCCATCGGCCTGGCCACCGGCTGTGCCGCTTCACGTTGACGCGAGGTTGAGGCCTCGCTGCCCTGGGATGCCGCGAGGGCACGAGCGGCACCGGTCACCTTGGCAAAGAGGCTCTGGCCGCCACGTTTCGGGGCGGCGGCTGCCGCATGAGACTCGGCAGCCGGCCGTTGCGGCTGGGCAGCGGGCCTGGCGGCTGCCGGTGGCGCCATCTCGTAGCGCTCCGGGTCCCGCCGTACCGCATTGGCCAGGGCCGCTTCGGCGAAGGGGTCCGGCTCGGCGTGGAAGTCGGCCTCGGCACCGCCGCTGTCGGCTTCGGGTTCGGCCGGCATCGGGGCGAAGAAGCCGTCTTCCTCGGCGCGGGCTTCCGGCACCCGCTCGACATGCGGCCGCGGCTGGGCCATGGCGACGGCCGCCGAACCGGCACCGTGGCCGGTGGCCGGAGCATAGGGCTCGCCGCTCATGCTCGCCTGGCTGCCGGTTACCGGGTACTTGGTCGAGGGAAAGCCGGCCGACGGCTGGCCGAAGAGGCCGCCGCTGCTGGCCACCGCGGCGGTCGAAGCCGCGGTCACTGCCGCCGCACCGGTCCCGGTGGGGCTGCTGCTCTCGATGTGGCGGGCCTTCTGGCCGCCGACCAGGCTGAGAGTGATCGGCTTCGGCCGGGTCTCGGCGTCGACGTCGATGCCGGTGGCCACCACGGAGACCCGCATGCGGCCCTCGAGCGCCTGGTCGAAGGTGGAGCCGAAGATGATATTGGCTTCCGGATCGACCTCGTCGCGAATGCGGTTGGCCGCCTCGTCGACCTCGAAGAGGGTGAGGTCCATTCCGCCGGTGATGTTGATCAGCACGCCGCGGGCGCCCTTCATCGAGACATCGTCGAGCAGCGGGTTGGAGATCGC
>CAYYIV010000062.1:18172-18681 GCA_964472095.1 uncultured Pelagibius sp. | reverse complement strand
GGCGCTCTCGCAGGCCAACGAGCTACCGCAGGCCCTCCTCAGGCTCCTGCAGTAAGTGTGAGTACCCTTCAGGCGTAGGGCGACCCCGGGCGGCGTAGCCAAGGCAGCGCCGCCCGCAGATCTTCGGGGCCGCTCCCCAGATTGCAATCGACCCCACCGCCGTCCGCTTGCCTGCTTACCGGTCGGCAGGATTTGCCCCCCGCGCCCCCGCGGGGCAAAACTTGCCGGGTGAACCCGGCAAGTTTTGCCGCCTTGGCACCGATTCTTCTGCGACCGGTATCGAAGCCCGCGGCTATAAACCCCTGACAAACCTGACAGCCGGGCAAAAGCTTCCTGTTTGGCATCGGCCTTGCGTAGAGGGACTCGGAAGTGTGTGTCCGGAGTCTCTCCGACATGTGCTCCGGGCGGCCAAGTAGGTCGCCGTTGGCACCCCACCGCAGGATGTGGTCGGGGGCTCTTCAAGTAGAAGGAAAAGTATCATGCCTGTTGTTGCCACAAATACGGCGGCG
>CAYYIV010000062.1:0-18072 GCA_964472095.1 uncultured Pelagibius sp. | reverse complement strand
CGATCATGGACGTCGATCTGGCGGCCGAGCAGAGCAAGCTGGTATCCAGCCAGGTCCTTGTTCAGGCGGCCGTCTCGGCGGTCTCGCAGGCCAACCAGATCCCGCAGTCTCTGTTGCGGGTGCTGCAGTAAGCTTGGATCGTTTCCGGGAGGCTTCGCGGCCTCCCGGGGGCGGCCCTTGGCCGGCTAGGTAGGCCGGTCGGACCTGTCCACCGCAGGAAGCGGGGGACACCATCTCTTCAAGTAGAAGGAAAAGTATCATGCCTGTTGTTGCCACAAATACGGCGGCGAACTCCGCCCTTCGTTACCTGAACAACAATTCGTCCATGGCGTCGAGCTCGGTGTCGAAGCTGGCTTCCGGCTCGCGCATCGTGAAGGCCTCTGACGACGCTGCCGGTCTCGCCATCGGCACCCGTCTGAAGGCCGACGTGACGGCGCTGACCCAGGCCGGGATCAACGCCTCGCAGGGCGCTTCGGTGGTGCAGGTTGCCGACGGCGGCCTGTCTCGCATTGGCGACGTTCTGCAGCGTATGAAGGCCCTGGCGGCCCAGTCGCTGTCGGGTGTCCCGACCAATACGGAGCGTGGGTTCATCGACGCCGAGTTCCAGCAGCTGGTGAGCGAAATCACGGCTATTGCCGAGACCACCCGCTTCAACGGCCAGTCTCTGCTGACCGGCTCTGCCGCGGCGTCCGACTACTTCGTCGGCACCAACGTGGCTGACGTCATCAACGTCAACTTCGGTACTCTGGCCGCGGCCACCGCTGACTTCCGTGCGGGTACGCTCGGTGTCAGTGCCGCCGTGGACACGGCCACCGCGGCCGCACTTGCCATGTCGGCTATCGATACGGCGATCAACACCATCTCCGAAGCCCGTGCGACGGCTGGTGCGCTGATCTCACGTTTCGAGTTCCGCGGTCAGCAGATCGCCACGTCGCTGGAGAACATCGACGCGGCCAAGTCTGCGATCATGGACGTCGATCTGGCGGCCGAGCAGAGCAAGCTGGTATCCAGCCAGGTTCTTGTTCAGGCGGCCGTCTCGGCGGTCTCGCAGGCCAACCAGATCCCGCAGTCCCTGTTGCGGGTGCTGCAGTAAGTCCGGGTTGACTGGAGGGGGTGGGCTTTCAAGCCCACCCCCGGCCAGCCCGGCAAGCCCGCTTAAGGAGGGCTTTGGACGATGGACACGGCGGTCAAAAATTCCGGGTCGGTTGCGACCCATTCCCGTGCGGCCCAGACGCAGCAGAGCGCTCCGCCGGCCGACACCAGGGCTGCGGCGCCCGAGCGGGTGGACACCCTGCAGGCGGTGCCGCCAGCCGATACGGCGCAGAAGCCGGCCCTGAAGCAGGGGGCGCCGAACTCGGCCCTGACGACCTACAAGGATCAGGACAGCGGTCGGCTCATCGTCAGGGTGTACGACCGCGAAAGTGGCGATGTGCTGATCGAATTCCCGCCGGAGAAAGCCTTCCGGCCCGCCGCCGCAGCCCCGGGAGAGGCTGCGAAAAAGCCAAAGAACAGTTTTTCGGCATAGGTTTAACTCATTGATAACTAATAAATCTTAACGAATTTTAAGCGAATCTCGCGGTAGTCTTGGGGCCAAGGAGAAGTGTAATGCTCGCAGGAACACAAGGCACAGTTTCCTTCATCGGAAACTCACCACTGCTGACCGGTTCGTTTTCCGGCCTGGACACCGCTGCCATCATCGAGGCCTCGATCGCCGTCAAGCGGATCCCCATCGTCCGGCTCGAGAACAAGATCTCCCAGAACGAAACCCGCGTCGCGGCCTTCGCCGAGTTCAAGACGCTGCTGAGCACGCTGCAGTCCACGGTCAACGGACTGCGCAATCCGCCGGGATCGGTGGGCGCCTTGAGCAACGTGTTTGAGCAGAAGGGGGTTTTCGTCTCCTCGAATACCGCCACGCCGGCGACCGAACTCATGGGCGCCACGGCGAGTAACAATGCCGCAGCCGGCAAATACCAGATCGAGGTGCTGCAGATCGCCCAGGCCCACAAGGTCTCCGGCAGCACCCTCGCCGATGCCTCCGCTGCGCTCGGCGTTGCCGAGACGATCACCGTCGGCCTCGCCGGCGGTACCACGGCGAATATCGAGATCACCGCCGGCATGAGCGCGGCTGACGTGGTCTTCGCGGTTAACGGCGTGTCGGGCACCACCGGTGTGCGGGCCTCCGCCATCAAGGTCGCCGACGGCGACTATCGCATTGTTTTTACCGCTGAAAAGACCAACAAGGCGATTGAGATCACCGGTGACAGCGGCGGCGCCACCCTGGCCGCGCTGAATGTCTCGGCCGACAACGGCGCCACCTTCGACACCGAACTTCAGGCTTATCAGCCGGCTCGGCTCATGCTGGACGGGATCGCCACGGTCATCGAGCGCGATTCGAACGAGATCGACGATCTGATCAGCAACGTGACCCTGGATCTCTTCAAGGCTGACGAAGACACCAAAATCACCCTGGAGATCGAGAACGACCTTTCCGCTGCAAAGGCGCAGATCGAGAACTTCGTCAACGCCTACAACGACGTGAAGGCCTTCCTGTTGTCTCAGCAGGCAGTGACGGAAGACGGTGAGGTCAGCGCCTCAGCTATTCTCTTCGGCGACAGCCTGCTGCGCTCCCTGGGCCGCGACCTCGGCCTCGATCTGGCGCAACTCGTCGGCGTGGACTCGGGGAACCTGGCGACCCTGCGCGGCGTCGGAATCGAGATCACCGAGGACGGCATGCTGACGATCGACAACGGGAAGCTCGACGCCAACCTGGTCGACAAGCTGGATCAGGTGCGCGGCGTCTTCGAATTCGGTTTCCAGTCCAGCTCGCCGGATATTCGTCTGGTGACGCGCAGTAAGCTGCTGAACGTGGGGACCTTCACGATTACGGATCCCGGCGGTGCTATCAGCGGCACCAACCTGCAGGTGAACGGTGTCGACGCCTTCGAGGTGAGCGGCGGAGTCCTTATTGGCCTTGCTGGCACGGCCTACGACGGGATGACGCTGGCCTACAACCGCGACACCACCGATGCCGGCGCTGCGGCCAAGGACATCACCATCACCACCACGACAGGCATCGCCGAGCGGCTTTACCAGCGTCTCGACAACTACATCAAGGCCGGCGGCGGACTGATCTCCGAGGAGGTGATTCGCCTGACCTCCCAGAACGAGTCCTTCGTCGAAAATATCGCCACCCTGGAGGCTCGCCTGGCCAACTTCCAGGCCATGCTGATCGAGAAGTACTCCGCGATGGAACGGGCGATTGCCCGGGCCCAGGCCATGGGCGACCAGCTCGAGGCATTCTTGAAGAGCGGCGACAAGTAGCTTCGCTGATTCAGTCCCGCGTGCAGGGTTGAAGCGGAAACTCAAGGAACGCAATGCAGTCCAACGCCTTCTCCGCCTATCAAGCCGCTTCCAAGATGACGACGTCTCTGGGCGCGGTGGTGATGCTTTACGACGGCATGATCAAGGAAGTCGGCAAGGCGAAGGTGGCCATTGATGAGGGCCGCATCGAGGACCGCTTCAACGCCACCCAGAAGGCCTGCAAGATCCTGCTTGGCCTGCAGTCGCACCTCGATTTCGACAAGGGCGGCGACGTCTCCCTGATGCTCGACCAGTTTTACCACACGATCTTCCGCGACCTGCAGCAGGTCAACATGAAGAATTCGGCCGCGCTCTGCGATGAGATCGTAGGCGCTCTGGGCGAGGTGCGTGCCAGCTGGGCGCAGTTGGCCGAGAACGAGCAGCGTGTCGGTTCGCCAGACGGCGTGGCGCAGAAAGCGGCGAGCGCCAATGAGACGACCGAAGCACCGGCCAAGGCGACTTCCGTCACCCTTTCCATCTGATTTCGCCTTTTCGCCCTGCTTCTCCGCCTGGGGCCTGCCGATTCCTGCGGCAGGGAGGGGTGCCTTAAAGGTTCTTTTAGTAAATGAGTGATTAATGTGGCGGGTGTGACCGGAGAGGGTCATCCCGGCGCCGCCATTGCACATTTCAGCACCCATGAGCAGGATCGCATGAGCCATCAGGAGTCAGTCCCCAATCTCGACAACGCGAGAAGCGGCACCAAGAGCGGCAAGCGCCGGCGCCAGGGCGGCAACCAGGAGCGCGGCCAGCGCGACGTCTCCAAGATGATCGCGGCAGCGCGCGAGAAGATACTCGTCAGGCGCTGGAAGGAAGCCGCTGCCATGCTGAAGCGCGTGCTCGCCGCGGACCGCAGCAATGCCGTGGCTACGGCGCTGCTCGGACTGACTTACCTGCACCAGCACAAGATCGTCGACGGCCAAAAGCTGATGAAGCGGGCGCTGGAAGTCGCGCCGATGGAACCTCTGGTCCATATCCTCTACGGCAGGTTGCTGCACGGTGCCGGCCAGATCGATCAGGCCGTGAACTCCTTCACCCGGGCGCTGCAGCTCGACCCCAACAACGGCGAAGCCTACCGCGAGTTGGCCGTCCTGCTGATCGACGCCGGAGTGCTCGATCAGGCCATGGAAGCCCTCATCATGGCGATCAAGATGGATCCCCGCGACTCCGCCGCCTTCTATCACCTCGGCCTGATCAAGAAGATGCAGGGCCACGACGGCGAGGCGATCGATGCCTACAGCATGGCCGTAGCGATCAGGCCGAACTACGCCGAAGCGCACGTGAACCTGGCCAAGATCGCTATCGACCACCGCAAGTACGAGCTCGGCGAGAAATCCTGTCGCAGAGCCATCGAAGCTGATCCGAGCCTGGGGCAGGCCTATATCAATCTCGGCATGGTGAAACGCGAGCAGAAGCAGCTCGAAGAGGCCTTGCGTTATGCCAAGAAGGGTGCGGAGTTGGAGCCGCTCAGCGGTGCCGCGCACTCCAACCTCGGCAACGTCTACATGGACATGCAGCGCTACAAGGATGCTCTGGCTTGCTTTCGCAAAGCGATGGAGTTCCAGCCGAGTTTCGCGACAAGCTATTTCAACTACGGCAATGCTTTGCGCCTGCTCCATGTGCTCGACAAGGCCAACGAGTCCTACGAAAAGGCGATCTTGCTGGACGCGAGCCGCGGCGAGTACCACCACAACCAGGGCCTCGTGCTCCAGGAGCAGGGCGAGCAGGCGAAGGCGCTCGAAAAATTCCGTCTGGGCCACAAACTTTCGCCCGATCACCTCGGTCTGGAGTTTTCACTGTCGCGCTCGCTTTGGCGGAACGGCTTGCTCGAAGAGTCCTGGAAGCACTTCGACGCTGGCCTGGCGGGTGACCTTCGCAAGCCAAACCGAAGGTTCCGGGTGCCGCGTTGGGGGGGCGAGGAGATTGCCGGCAAGCGCATTTTCGTGTGGCGCGAACAGGGTGTCGGCGACGAGATCAACTTCAGCCGTCGCTATCAGCACATCATCGATGCCGCGGGTGAAGCCGTCTTCGAGGTTGACCCGCGTCTCTTGCCGCTGTTCGAGCGGACCTTTCCGCAAGGCAAGTTCTTGCCTGAACGTCTCGATGCCAAGAACGACTGGGAGCGTCAGGACTGCGACCTTCACCTCCCGGCCGGCAACCTTATGCAGTATTTCCCCTACACCCAGGAAGAGCTGGGTCTGGCGACCTATCCTGAAGACGATGTCGAAGCGGCCTTCCTCTGCGGCGAGCGCAGCAAGGAGGCCAAGGGCTACCTCGTACCCGATCCGGACCGGGTATCGGAGATGGCCGAGCGCGTGGCGCAGCTGCCGGACGGCCTCAGGGTCGGGATCTGCTGGTGCAGCCAGTTCTCCCACCGCGATCGCGACATTCACTACACCAAACTGGAGATGTGGGAGCCCTTCTTTCGCATTCCCGGTATCACCTTCGTCAACGTTCACTACGACAAGGTTGAAGCGGAGCTACAAGAGGTTGAACAGGCCTTCGGCGTCAAGATCCACCGCTGGTCCGACATCGATCTGAAGAAGGATCTCGAAGCCGCTTTCGCACTCACCTCGCAGCTTGACATGGTGATCTCGACCTCGGCCTCGCCTCGCCGCATCGGCGACGCCGTCGGCAAGGAGGTGTGGTTGATGAAAGCTGCCGGGTCGCAGCCCCGACAGCCGGTGGTCGGAGAGTACGGCGCCAAGAGCAACATGACCTGGCAACGCCACTGGACGGAGCCCTGGCCGGTGCTGATTGAGCGCATGGCCCGTGCGTTGGAGGCGCGGCTGAAGGGCTGAGGCGTCGCCCCGTCTGGGGCGATGGGAGTGCCGCAGAAAATCAAGGGCTGCCCCGCGGGGCAGCCCTTTTTTGTGTTCTGCGCCTCGGATGTCCTCAGAGGGTATGGCGGACTTCGTAGCGGTCGTTCGGCAGGATATACTGCCAGGCTAGGCGCTTGGCGGTATCGATGAAGATCGGCGCGCGCATGTTGACCGAGGTCTCGAAGCTGCCGCCCATGCGCCGGAAAGTGGCGATCAGCATGATCGCGCAATCGACCGGGGGGATGCCGAGGTGCTGCTGAGCACTCTCGACGTCCTTCGTGTCGATCAAGCCGGCGGTGGCATCGTAGGGCAGCACGATGAAGGATAGGTCGTCGGGTTCGAGCGCCTGCAGCAGCATGAAGCTGGACTGCGTCTCGCTGGGCACCATCGCCAGGCCGAACAGCTGATAGCCGACGAAGCCGGGGATCGCCTTCGGGAAGGTTAAGGCCTGGTTAAGATCGAACTCGATGACGCCGAAACGCGTCTTTACGGTCTTTTTCTCATCCACACCGGAGGGAGGCGCCGAGGCGAGCCCGCCGTAGGTGGCTGCTGGTGCTGCCATCCTGGCTGCCTGTGTCTCGCGGGGCATGGTCAACTCCTTACTCTTGACGGCCCATTATCGCCGCAGTCTGGTTACGAAATCGCTATTTCGCGCATTTATCTCAAATAATTCAGGAGGCCCATTTCACTGATCCGCGACAGCGCCAGGTAGGAGGCTTGCAGCTGGACCTCGTGCTGGGCCAGACGGGTCGTGGCCTCGGCCACGTCGACATCTTCCAGGGCCGAGACCAGGTTGCTCGCATAGGTCAGGTAGTCTTCGTGGCCGGACTTGGCGGATTCCAGAACCTTGGAACTGGCGCCGATGCGGCCGCGGACGTCGCTGAGGCCGTCGACCGCAGACTTCATCATGGTATAGGCCTGCTCCAGCACCGCACCGTCCAGATTGGCGCCGGCATAGGACATATAGGAGAGCGAGCGTAGCATTTCCTCGAAGGCCGCTTCGTCGGCGGTGATGCCGTAGCTGGTTTCGAAGGTCTCGGCGCTGCGCACCGAGAGCTGCAGATTGTCACCCTGGTAGTAGTCGAAATCCGCGGTGAACACACCGGGCAGGCCGGCCTGCGGAGTATAGGCCGCGGCCGACAGGTCGACTGCAGGATTGTTGGTCTGCGAGCCGGCGAAGAGGAAACGATCCTCGTGCTGGGTATTGAGCAGCGATTCCATCTCGGCCAGGAAAGTTCTGGCAAATTCCTCCAGCGGCACGTCGTTGATGTTCTCGCCGGACATCGCCGAACTCATGATGGCGAGCACTTCCGTCCCGCGCTGCACCATGATGCCGACGGAGGACTCCATGATGCCGAGGCGTGTCAGCGCCTGGTCGATGTTGCGGCTGAACTGCGTGGTGCGGGCAACCGAGCGCTCCACGTTGACCAGCTCGCTTGCCTGGCTGGAAATGCTCGAGTAAAACTGCGCGCGCTTGCCGCTGGCGATTTCGATGTAGCGATCGGCAAGGCTGCTCTGCGTACGCATCGCATAGGATTGGGTCAGCTGGTGCTGGGCGAAATTGGCAACGCGGAACATCGTGGGGCTCCTAGGTTCAGGCTAGGCTCAGCAGGGTGTCGAACATCTCGTCCACCGCCTGCACGAGGCGGGCGGAGGCGTTGTAGGCGTTCTGGAAGATCGTCATGTTGGCCAGCTCCTCGTCCAGGTTGACGCCAGCCTCCGACTGGAACTTGGCCCGCAGGTCCTGGAAGAAAAACGTCTGGTACTCAAGCGTACTGTCGGCCGCAGCGGTCTGTGATGCATTGAAGGACAGGATCACGCCGGCGTAGCCTGAGAAGGTCGTGCTGACCGCGGAAGGGCCGCTGGCCACGGTGGCGTAGCTGAAGTTTTCGCCGAAGACACCGGCCAGCTGCTGGGCGATCTCGTTGTCGCCGACGCCGAGGGTGAGGTTCGGTGCAGTGCCGCGCAGCATGCCGCGCGAGAGGTAGGAGGGGTCGTCGACGATAGACTGGCGCACCCGCAGGGTGCTGGAGGTGCCGAGGTCGCTGCCCTGATTCTCCATCGCCAGGACACCGCCCGAAAGCGAGGGCGTCTCCAAGAGATCGTTGAGACCGAAGAAGTTGGAGAAGCCCAGGTAGGTCTCCTGTGCGGCGTCGCCGTCGGCATCGAACTGGATGGTGGCGTCGCCCATGTCGGCAGCCGGACCGTTGTCGAGAATGGCAAGGCGATAGCCGTTCTCGAGCTTGATCTCCATGCGATCGTTGTTCCAGGCGGCGGTGCCGTAGCCTGGTGCCGTGCCCAGGTAGCCATCGATAGCTGTCAGGATGGCATCCGGCGTCGTGGCGCCGGCCGCGATGGTCATCGGCGCCGTCACCGAGTTGCCGTCGGCATCGAGGATCGCGAAGGTCACGTCGGAGCCGAGGGTCAAAGGATCCGTCGGCGTCGCAATGCTGCGTGATCCGTACATTGCCGCCGGATCGGTCGCACCGGTGCCCTGGCCGAAGGGTGTGTTGGCTCCGCGATTGTGGACGCGATTGACCTCGTCGCGCAGTTGAGCGCCCAACTGGTCGAGCTGGTTGGTCATCGCCGGCAGCTGCCGGTCGCGCATTTCGATCAGCGCGCCCAGCTTGCCGGTGGTGATTTGGGTGGTGATGTCGTTGGTCGTGCCGTTCAGGAAAATGCCGCTGATGGTCGTCGGATAGTTCTCGTTGGCAGTCATAAAAGGCGTTACGGTATATGAAAGCGAGCTGACCGTGGTGCCGGATACCAGTGAGCGGCCCGATTGCGTGAACAGGCGGATCTGGCCGCTGGTGTCGGTGAACTCCTGCAGGTCCATGTATTCCGAGATGGTCTTCACGGCGACGTCGCGGCGATCCTGAAGATCGCCAACGGGCAGGCCCTTGACGAGGTTGTTGGCGATCTGCGCATTGAGTTCGGCCACCACCTCCAGCTCCGCATTGATAACATCGATGGCGGCTGCAATCTCGGCGTCCGCCTGCGTCCGCAGCTGCTGGACCTGGGTCCCCATGTTGTTGAAATACTGCGCCATTTCGACGGCTTCGTTGACGGCGTCGAAACGATGGGCGGCAACTTCCGGGCTGTTGGCGACGTTCTCGATGGCACTGGCGAGATCGGTGATTGTGTTGCCGAGGGCATTGTTGTTGCCCACCGAGCCGAACATTGCCTGCATGCGGTTCATGTAGTCGGCGCGGACCTGGGCATTGCCCATCACAGTGGTTTCCTGCATCAGATCGCGGCGCAGGAACTGGTCGATACGGCGCACGATCTGGGCGGTTTCGACGCCGGCGCCAACGCCGCTCAGGATGCGGTTCTGCTGATCGTGAATCTTCCGCGAGTAGTCGGGCGTATTGACATTGGCCACGTTGCTCGCGGTGACCTGCAGTGCGGTCTGATTGACCTGCAGGCCGCTGAGGGCGTTGAATAGCGCGATGCTGAGCGACATGGTTCGTGTTCCGCTTTAAGTCTCTTGTGCCGGGTTCGGGGATGAGCGGCCTAGAGTCGCTGGTCGATCTGTACCGATACCGGCGGCTTGGCGGAGGACTTGCTGAGGTCGCCCTTGCTGGAGTAGCCGCCGGCCTCGGTCTGGTGCTCCTGCACCGCATTGACGATGGCGGTGGCAACACGCTGATTGGCGCTGCGGGCGGCGTTTATGGCCAGCTCGTTCTCGCTCATCACAGCGTGCATGCGCTCCATTACGTCGGTCAGCTCCGCGCGCAGCAGTGGGTCGATGGCTTCGACGAAGCTCGAGTTGGCGCGCAGGTGCTCGGTCTGCTTTTCGTAGGCCTGCACCAGGCCGAGTTTGTGGTCCTGCAGCTCGCCGAAGTCGCGCACCCGCATGGCACGCAGCAGCTCGACCTCGCGGCTCATGACCGCGGTCAGGTCCTCGACGATGTGGATGACCTGGCGCAGTTCCTCCGCGGTGGGAGGGGCCGCTTCGGGCTGTTGGTTGCTCATTGCTGGTTCTCCTGCATCTTCAGTATCTCGCGCTGCACCGCATCGGCGATGCCGACGCTGCCCGACTGGGCGATCGCCTTGCCGTATTCCTGGACCATCATCGAGCGGAAGATCTTCTCGCTCTCGCCGCCGCCGAAGAGACCGTCGGTGTCGACGCTCTCGAACACCGGAGCCAGCATTTCGGAAAGGAAGAGGGCCTCGAACTCCTGCGCCACCTGCCGCACGCTTTCGCTCTTGGCGGTGGCTTCCGCGGCGCTCTTCGCCGGCGTCTGGGTGCCTGCCTGGAGGCGGGACATGGCAGAGGTGATCGACGTGTCGTTCATGGTCACAGCACCTGGATTTCGGCTTGCAGGGCACCGGCGGCCTTGATCGCCTGCAGAATGGAGATCATGTCGCGGGGGCCGATGCCCAGGGCATTGAGGCCGTTGACCAGTTCCTGCAGGCTGATGCCAGAGGGCACCACGGCGAGTCGCTTGTCGGCGTCCTCGTCCACCTCGATGTCGGTGCGCGGCACCACCACGGTCTCGCCGGTGTTGGCAAAGGCGTTGGGCTGGCTGACCTGCGGCGTCTCTGTGATGCGGATGGTCAGGTTGCCTTGGGCGATGGCGACGGTGCTGATCCGCACGTTTTCGCCCATCACGATGATGCCGGAGGCTTCGTCGATGACAACCCGGGCGGGCTGGTCGGTGTGGACGCGCAGCTGCTCGATATCGGTCATCAATGCAACGGCTTCGCCCTGGTAGCTTGCCGGCAGGGTGATCTGGATCGTGGACGGGTCGAGCGAGCGGGCCGAGGCCTCGCCGGTGTAGGTGTTGATCGCTTCGGCGACGCGGCGTGCCGTGGTGAGGTCGGGATTGCGCAGCGCCAGCTTGATCGAGCGCAGCTGCTCCAGTTCGAAGCCGATTTCGCGCTCGATGATGGCGCCGTTGGCAATGCGGCCGGAGGTCGGCACGCCCTTGACGATGGTTTGGGCATTGCCCGCGGCGCTGAAGCCGGCGATCGCCACCTGGCCCTGGGCCACGGCGTAGACCTCGCCGTCGGCGCCCAGCAGCGGCGTCACCAGCAGGGTGCCGCCGAGCAGGCTTTCCGCATCGCCCAGGGCAGAGACCTGGATGTCGATACGGGTGCCCTGGCGGGAGAAGGGGGGCAGATCGGCGGTCACCATCACCGCCGCGACGTTGTCGCTGTCGAGATCCGCGTCGCGCGCGTTGATACCCAGGCGCTGCAGCATGCCGATCAGGCTCTCACGGGTGAATACCGCGCTGCCGAGGTCGTCGCCGGTGCCGTTCAGGCCGACAACGAGGCCGTAGCCCACCAGCATGTTGTCGCGCACGCCCTCGAAATCTGCGACGTCCTTGATCCGCGACTGCGACTGGGCGGCGGCATTGCCGCTGTCCAGAACCAGGCCAAGCGCGAAGCCGAGCGCAGCGGCCAGGCTCAGCACGCGCACCGCCAGGGCGGCGCGGGGCTGCTTGCGGGGGCAGGGGGCAGCGGTATCGAAGCTTGCAGAGGGCATAGAGGCGATCCCAGAGGGTTTGACTCAGGATATTCAATGCGAATGCCGTGCCAACTTCGGGATGCGGGGAAAACGGCGGAAACGGAGGACTTCCAGCCCGCCTGCGCCGATCCCCGCGGCCCCCGAGGCCCTTCCGCGGCAAAAACCGGTCTCCTCCAATAGGAAATTCTTGCCGGTTTTTCAGAGGTTTAACGCGTTGTTAACCGCGCAGGCGCAGTGTCTGGCTGTATCGCGATTGCAAGGTCGTCCATGAAGATTGAACGTTTTTCCGGGCCGAAGGCTGCCGCGGCACGCCGCAGCGGGCGCAGCGCGCCGGCTGGCGGCGGCTTTGCCAGCGCCTTGGCCGATGGACCGTCCCAGGCGGCCGCGCCGAGCGGTGCTTCGCCGGTCCATACGTTGAATGCCCTGCTCTCCCTACAAGAGGTCGGCGACTCGACGGAGGGCCGTCGCCGCGCCCGTCGGCGGGCCGAAGACCTGCTCGGCAAGCTCGAGGAATTGCGACTTGCCATAGCGCTGGGCGAAGTGCCACTGGACCGGCTGGAAGACCTGGCCCGCCTGCTCGCGCAGCGCCAGGGTACGGTCGATGACCCGGAACTGGCTCAAATCATTAACGAAATCGAGATTCGTGCGGCCGTCGAGCTGGCCAAGCGGGGCCGCTGAGAGCAGCCTGGAGGGCCGGAATCGCCCCCAGAAAAATTGAAGATTCCAAGGACTTGCCGGGCAAGGCAAATTCCATATACTCCCGGCGCGATTTGGTACTCATTTACGGGATCACGGATGACTGTCAAGCTGCCGAAGGACTACCGTCCGAATGAGGACGAGGAGTTCATGAACCCGGTGATGCGCGAGTATTTCCGCCTGAAGCTGATGCAGTGGAAGTCGGACCTTCAGCGCGAATCGGGCGAGACGCTGCAGCACCTGCAGGAGGTCTCTTTGCACGAGCCGGACATCGCCGACCGGGCCTCACTCGAAACCGACCGCTCGCTGGAACTTCGCACCCGCGACCGGGAGCGCAAGTTGATCTCCAAGATCGACGCGGCGCTCAGGCGCATCGAGGACGAGTCCTACGGCTACTGCGAGGAAACCGGGGAGCCAATCTCCCTGCGCCGCCTCGAAGCCCGGCCGATCGCCACCCTGTCGATCGAATCGCAGGAGCGGCACGAGCGCATGGAGCGGACGCACCGCGACGACTGAGACCGCTGCAGGCCTCGCAAGATTGCAGCGAAGCCACAAATATGAATGCCCAAGCGAAAGGGCCGCGCCGATGACGCGGCCCTTTCTCTTTCCTGCGGAGCCGTGTGTGCGAAGGAGGGCGGTGCAGGTCGAGGCTGACTCAGGCTGGCTCAGAAGGGCCAGAGGATGTCGAAGACCTGCTGGCCGTAGCGCGGCTGCTGCAGGTCGGAGATCTGGCCCTGGCCGCCGTAGGCGATGCGCGCCTCTGCAATCTGATCGTAGGAGATGGTGTTCTGCGAGGTGATATCCTCCGGCCGGATGATGCCGGCGACCTGCAGCTCGCGCTTCTCGTAGTTTACCCGCACCTCCTGGCGCCCGGCCAGTACCAGGTTGCCGTTGGGCAGTACCTGGGTGACCAGGGCGGCCACGCGCAGGTTGATCGACTCGTTGCGGTTGACGCCGCCGCCGCCCGAGGTCGTGGAGTTGCTGTCCAGGTCGATCAGGTTGGTCGGGTTTACCGCTTCCGGCAGCAGCTGGGCGAGGCTGGCCTCGTAGCCGAGAAAGGCGCTGGCCGAGGAGTTCTCCGCCGCAGTGCGGTTGCGGGTCGTGGTGTTATTGATCGCCGCGTTGTCCTGGATCTCGATGATGACGGTCAGCAGGTCGCCGATGTTGCTGGCACGCTGATCCTTCAGGAAGGCGCGTGAGCCGGGCCGCCACAGCGAGTTGGGCTGCCGCTCGATCTCCTGCGGCGCCGGCATCGGCAGGGAGACTGCCTGCGGCGCGGCCAGCGGGGCCGGGCTGTCGATGGAGCTCATCTTCGGCTCCGAACCGACGTTGGCCAGGCGGTTCATCATGTTGCAGGCGCTGAGCGTGAGCCCGACCAGCAGGATGAGGGCGGTGTTGCGCGCCATCGTGGCGGCCTTCTTCATGGCTGTCTTTCCGGTCTGGGTCATCTTCCTGATTTCCTCTTAGCGCTGGGCGCTGATGCGCGCGGGCACCACCACGACGGTGCCGCTTTCGACGACGACGGCGTTGACGACGGTGTTGGACTTGGTATTCATGACGCGCACGACGTCGCCCTCGGCACCGTCTTCCAGGGCACGGCCCTGTACGGTCAGCTCCATGCGTTCGGTGAGCAGGCGGATGGTCACCAGGCTGTTCTTGGTCACCATCACCGGCGTCTGCAGATCGGTGCTGCGGATGACGTCCTGTGCGCGGATCGCGCGGCGCGGGCTCATGCCGACGAGCGTGTCGCTGTCGAGCACCGTGGTGCGGGTCAGGCGGTTTACCTGAACGCTGACCCACTCGATGTCGCGTTCGCGGATGATCTCGCCGGGCTTCACGACGCGCCTGAGCACAGGCACCTCGGTGAGCTCCACGGCGCGGCCGGTGATCGACAGGCGGGCCTGGGGCTCGCCGCTGGGTGGGGCTACCACCTGGGCCAGGAAGCGCCCGTTGCTGGGGTCGAGGGTCAGGCGGGTGACCCGCAGACCGCCGCCGCTGTCGCTCGGCAGGCGCAGGCGCAGTTCCGGATTGTCGAGCACCAGCAGCACCTCGCCGTTGATGCCCTGGTCGGCCAGCGCCAGGCGCAGGGCCGCCTCGATCTCCTCGGCGGAGATGTCGTGGCTGGCCCGCCGCAGTCCGATCCGCTCGTAGCGCGAGCGCGGCTGCCAGGGCAGGGAATGAGCCTTGGCCACGGCGAAGAGCCAGCGTGCGCCGACCTCCACCGAGACACCGGGCTCCGGCGCGCGGGCCACGGGGGTTGCGGCCAGCGCGGGGTCGCTGATGCCGTCGAAGAGATCGCTGAGCCGTACCACCTCGGCCTCGACGACGGCGCCGGCGCGCAGGGTGATGAGGTCCTCGGCCGGCGGAGGAGGATCGGCCTTGCTGCGCGCCTCGGCCGCTGCGCCAAGCCAGAGCAGGAGGCCGAGGGCGAGCAGGGGCGCGGTGAGGCGGGCTGTCATCGTGGCGTTCATCCCGTTTCCCCGCTTACCTGAGCTGCGACACGGTGCGCATCATCTCGTCGGAGGACTCGATGACCTTGGAGTTCATCTCGTAGGCGCGCTGGGCGGTGATCAGGTTGGTGATCTCGGAGACCACATTGACGTTGGAAGTCTCCAGCGCACCCTGAATGATGAGGCCGAAGCCGGCCGAACCGGGCGTAGCCACCGAGGCCTGGCCCGAGGCCGCCGTTTCCAGCAGCAGGTTGTTGCCGATGGCGTCGAGGCCGGCCTCGTTGGCGAAGTTGGCCAGCTCGAGCTGGCCGACGCGCACCGGGGCGATCTGGCCATCGAGGTCGACGTAGACTTCGCCGTTGTCGTTGATCGAAATGGCCACGGCATCGGCAGGAACCGTAATGCCCGGCTGCACAATGTAGCCGTCGGCGGTGACGATGTCGCCGTCGGGGCTCAGCTGCAGGCTGCCGGCTCGGGTATAGGCGGTCTCGCCGTTGGGCAGCTCAACCATGAGGAGCCCGCGCCCGTTGACCGCCAGGTCCAGCGGGTTTTCGGTCTGCATGATGTTGCCCTGCCCTGCGATCCGGTAGACCGCCGCCGACTTCACGCCGAGGCCGAGCTGCACGCCGGTCGGCACGATGGTGCCGGCATCCGACGAATTCGAGCCGACCCGCCGCAGGTTCTGGTACAGCAGGTCCTGGAACTCCGCCCGCTGGCGCTTGAAGCCGGTGGTGTTCAGGTTGGCGATGTTATTGGAGATGACTTCGACATTGAGCTGCTGAGCCAGCATGCCCGTCGCACCGATGTTGAGTGAACGCATCGCTTTAGACCTCTCTTAGGCTTGCGCCGTGCCGACGAGCGACTGAATCGCACGCCGCAGGCGCTCATGTTCGTCATTGACCAGTTTGCCGGTAGAGGAGTAGTGGCGCACCGTCTCGATCATCTTTGTCAGCTCGATGATACCTTGGACGTTGGAGCCCTCGATCATTCCCTGGACCACCTCGGCGCCGTCGACCGGCAGAGCTTCCTGCCCATCGGCGTCGTAAAGGCCGTCAGCCAGCTTGACCATGGCCTGTTCGTTCTCGAAGCGCACCAGGCGCAGGCGGCCGGCCGGCCCCTGGTTGGTCGAGATCGTGCCGTTGCCGGTGACCGTCACATCGATGCTGTTGGGCGGTAGCGCGATCGGGCCGCCGCCTTCGCCGAGCACGCGCAGGCCGCTGGAGGTGACCAACTCGCCATCGGCGTTCAGCTGGAACACCCCGTTGCGGGTGTAGCGCGAGCCGACCGGGGTCTCGACCTCGAAGTAGCCGTCGCCGGAGATGGCGAGGTCCAGCGGGTTTTCGGTGCTGGTCATCTGGCCTTCGGTCAGGTTGCGGACCAGGGCGATATCCTGGACGAAGCTCATCTTCTCGCCGCTGTCGGTGGTTTCCAGGTACTCGACGAAGAGCATGGACTGGTTCTTGAATGCGGGGGTGTTGAGGTTCGCCATGTTGTTGGCGATCACGTCCATCTCCCGCCGCAGGGTCATCTGGCGCGACAGGGCTATGTAGCTGGCGTTTTCCATCTTGCTGACAGTTCCTCGTTTGGGCAGTGCCGGGCTGCCTGCCCGACGCCTAGCCTGACGCAAGTGTCATGCCAGCGCTGGGGAACAGGGATTCCAGTGGGTTAGGGGACAAGGGCCGGCGGCGGCACGCGGGCCGTGGCAGAGCTTGCCGGGCAGTTCTTGCCGCTGCGGGCGCGGCTACCGTAAATCGTCGGAGATTTCGCGCCCCTCAACCAAGTCTTAACCAACCCCGACTAGGCTCTAACTGGTCGGAAACTCAAGATAAATAGGTTGACTGGTATGGCCGATCAGGCGGTGACGCAAAACCTCGGAGACATGGAAATCGAGGTGACCCCGAAGGGCGGTCTCAACGGCAAGAAGCTCGTTTTGTTCATTATTCTGCCGGTGCTCCTGCTGATCGGCGGTATCGCTGGGGCGTACTTTGCCGGCCTGCTCGACCCTCTCCTCGGCAAAGGAGAGGCGCCGGTGGCGGAGGGGACGCCGGCAGCGCCGCAGACGGTGTTCTTCGACCTGCCGCAGATGCTGGTGAACCTGAACACCGGCGAACGCAAGAACAACTACCTGAAGATCGCCATCTCCCTGGAGCTCACCAGCGAGGCGGACAGCCTCGAACTGCAGAGCCTGCTGCCGCGGGTGGTGGACAACTTCCAGGTCTATCTGCGGGAGCTGAGGGTCGAGGATCTGCGCGGTTCCGCCGGGGTGCAGCGCCTGCGCGAGGAATTGCTGATGCGGGTGAACAACGCAGTATATCCGATCGAGGTGCGAGACGTGCTGTTCAAGGAAATGCTGGTCCAGTAGGGCCGCCAGCGCGCGCCCGCTCGGGCGGCGATGCGCAGGGCCGGATCGGATCATGTCCGTCCTTTAAAAAGTCGGTGCGATCAAGGGGTTAGTGGCTGAGATGGCCGAAGAAGAAGCGATGATGGCGGAGTGGGAAGCCATGGCCGAGGAGGGCGCGGCCGAGGACGGCTCTGGCGCTTCGGGCCCCGGCGGCGCCGCGGCGGCCGCCGGCTCCACCCGCGTGCTCGATCAAAGCGAGATCGACAGCCTGCTGGGCGTTGCCGCCGATAGCAGCGAAGCCGGCGAAGAGTCCGGCATCCAGGCGATCCTCAATTCGGCGTTGGTGTCCTACGAGCGCCTGCCGATGCTGGAGGTGGTCTTCGACCGCCTGGTGCGCATGATGTCGACCTCGTTGCGCAACTTCACCTCCGACAATGTCGAGGTCAGCCTCGACAACATCACCTCCGCGCGTTTCGGCGACCATATGAACTCGATCCCGCTGCCGGCGATGCTCTCGGTCTTCAAGGCCGAGGAGTGGGACAATTACGGCCTGATGACGGTCGACAGCGCACTGATCTACTCCATCGTCGATGTGCTGCTCGGTGGCCGGCGCGGCACCGCTGCCATGCGCATCGAGGGCCGTCCCTACACTACTATTGAGCGCAACCTGGTCGAGCGCATGGTCCACGTTGTGCTGGCCGACCTCTCGGCCGCCTTCGACCCGCTCTCGCCGGTGACCTTCCGCTTCGACCGCCTGGAGACCAACCCGCGCTTTGCCACCATCGCGCGACCGGCCAACGCGGTGATCGTAGTCACCTTGCGGGTCGACATGGAGGACCGCGGCGGCCTCATAGAGTTGCTGATCCCCTATGCCACGCTGGAGCCGGTGCGCGAGCTGCTGCTGCAGATGTTCATGGGCGAGAAGTTCGGCCG
>CAYYIV010000061.1:0-19794 GCA_964472095.1 uncultured Pelagibius sp. | reverse complement strand
GGGACCAGAGGCAAAATCCACTGTCCGACGGATTTTTCAGCAGCCTGCTAGCGCGATTCAAAGAGGCGGCGACGGTCCGCCGCTTCGTGCTATGCTCGCCGGATAAACCGCAGGGAAGGCGTCGTGAGCCCCGAAAGCCGCGTCGCCCGGCGCATGAGCGGGGAGGGGAACAGGGTGGTACAGCGGGTTCTCGTCGTTGAGGATGAGCCGAACATCGTTGAATCCCTGAGCTTCCTGATGAAGCAGGAAGGCTTTGAAGTGCGGGTGGCGAACGACGGCACCATGGCCCTGCAGCTGGTGGAAAGCCAGCTGCCGGACTTGGTGGTGCTGGACGTCATGCTGCCACGGCGCGATGGTTACGACGTCTGCAAGGCGATCCGGGCGAACCGCAAGCTCGATGGCGTCAGGATCATGATGCTGTCGGCCAAGGGTCGCGAACTCGACCGCCGTAAGGGGCTGGAGCTTGGCGCCGACGACTATGTGACGAAACCCTTCTCGACCCGTGAGCTGGTCGATCGGGCGCGGGCTCTGCTCGGCCTGCCGCCGGACTAGCGAGACCCCATGAACCGCCTGCGCCGCAGCGGCGAGTGGTCGGTGGTGCTCTTCGTGGTGGCGCTGCTGGCCTTCAACCCACCGGTCCTGTCGATCTTCTCGGTGCCGGAGCTAGTCCTCGGCGTCCCCATACTCTACCTCTATATTTTCCTGGTCTGGGGGGGCGTGATCGCCTTGCTGGCGATGAACGTCTCGAGCCTGATCGAAGGCGAGGAGTCGCCGCCGCTGCGTATCCACGGGCCACTGCCTGAGCGCCTGTCGGATGATGACGAAGGCGCAACACCGGACGGCACCGGCGGCGGGCGGGAGCCGCGCTAAGGCATGCTCTCCACCTGGGGCATCATCACTGTCGCCTTCGCTTACCTCTGCCTGCTCTTCGCCATCGCCTACTATGCGGACAAGCGCGCCGACGCCGGGCGCAGCATCATCGGCAGTCCCTGGATTTATACTCTTTCAATCGCCGTCTTCTGCACCTCGTGGACCTTCTACGGCTCGGTCGGCCGGGCCGCTTCCGGCGGCATCCACTTCCTGCCGATCTACCTCGGCCCCACCCTGGTATTCCTGCTGTGGTGGTTCGTCATCCGCAAGATCATCCGCATCAGCAAGGCGCACCGCATCACCTCCATCGCCGACTTCATTTCATCGCGCTACGGCAAGTCGACCAGTCTGGGTGCGCTGGTCAGTGTCATCGCGGTGGTCGGCATCATTCCCTACATCTCGCTGCAGCTGAAGGCTGTCTCGACCTCCTTCAACGTGCTGCGCCAGTATCCGGTGGTGGCCATGCCGCTACAGCAGAACGTGCCGCTGCTGGCCGACACTGCGCTCTGGGTCGCCCTCGTCATGGCCGCCTTCGCCATTCTCTTCGGCACCCGGCATATCGACGCCTCCGAACACCACGAGGGCATGGTCGCCGCCGTCGCCTTCGAATCACTGGTCAAGCTGGTGGCCTTCCTCGCCGTCGGCATCTTCGTCACCTTCGGCGTCAACGACGGCTTCGCGGATCTCTTCAGCCGTGCGGCGGCCAACGAGGCTATCGCGCAGCTCTTCTACATCGAGTCCGGCGGCAGCTACCTGCAGTGGATCACACTCACCCTGCTGTCGATGGCGGCAATCATCTGCCTGCCGCGCCAGTTCCAGGTGACGGTCGTGGAGAACGTGAACGAACGGCATCTGGCGCAGGCGGTCTGGCTGTTCCCGCTCTACATGCTGGTGATCAACATCTTCGTGATGCCGATCGCGGTCAGCGGCCTGCTGCACTTTCCCGCCGGCCTGGTCGATGCCGACACCTTCGTGCTCACCATCCCAATGGCGGAGCGTGCCGAAGGCCTCGCCCTGCTCGCCTTCATCGGCGGGCTCTCCGCCGCCACCGGCATGGTCATCGTTGCCGCCATCGCGCTCTCCACCATGATCTGCAACGACCTCATCATGCCGGCGCTGATCCGTATCTCCTGGCTGCGCATGACAGAACGTGGTGACCTCTCGGTGCTGCTGTTGCGCATCCGGCGCTTCGCCATCGTGATGATCCTGCTGCTGTCCTTCGCTTACTTCCGCTTCATCGGCCAGCCCGAGGCGCTGGTCACCATCGGCCTGGTGTCCTTCGCCGCGGCGGCGCAGTTCGCCCCGGCCATCATCGGGGGAATCTTCTGGAAGGGCGGCTCGCGCCAGGGTGCCCTCGCCGGGCTGACCCTCGGCTTCGTCATCTGGACCTACACCCTGCTGCTGCCGTCCTTCGCGCGACCCGGCTGGCTGCCGACCTCCTTCATCGAGGCGGGACCGCTCGGATTCGAGCTGCTGCGTCCCTATGCCCTCTTCGGCCTGCAGGGGCTGGACAGTCTGTCGCACGCCATGTTCTGGAGCATGCTGGCCAACGTCGGCGGCTACGTGGTGGTCTCCCTGCTTGGACGGCAGAGCGCCATCGAGCGCATCCAGGCGGTGCTCTTCGTCGATGTCTTCCGCCATTCCAGCGTCCAGGGCGGCTCCCACTTCTGGCGCGGCTCGGCCACCGTGCCGGACCTCAGGAACCTGGTGGCGCGATTTGTCGGACCCGGGCGGGTCGAGCGTGCCTTCGCCGACTACGGACGCATCCACGGTCTCAACCTCGCCAAGCTGCGCGAGGCCGACCCCGGCCTGGTCAGTTTCGCCGAGCGCCTGCTGGCCGGTGCCATCGGCGCCGCCTCGGCGCGCGTCATGGTGGCTTCGGTGGCCAAGGGCGAGGCAGTCGGCATCGAGGAGGTGATGGAGATTCTCGAGGAGACCTCGCAGGTCATCGAGTACAGCCACGGACTGGAGCTGAAGTCGCGCGAGCTCGAGGCGCTCACCGCTGAACTGCGCGAAGCCAACGCGCGCCTCCAGCAACTCGACCATATGAAGGATGAGTTCCTTTCCACAGTCAGCCACGAGCTGCGTACGCCGCTTACCTCGATCCGCTCCTTCAGCGAGATTCTCTTCGACAATCCCGGTCTCGAGATCAGCGACCGCCGCAAGTTCCTTGCCGTTATCGTCAAGGAGAGCGAGCGCCTGACCCGCCTCATCAACCAGATCCTCGACCTCGCCAAGATGGAGGCCGGCAGCATCGACTGGGAGATGGAGCACCTAGACTCGCGTGCGGTGGTCGAGGAAGCCCTCACCGTGACCTCGGCACTCTTCGCCGAGAAGTCTGCGCGCTTGGAGGTGCAGATCGGCAGCGACCTGCCGGCGGTCTATGCTGACCGCGACCGCCTGATCCAGGTGCTGGTGAACCTGCTTTCGAATGCCGCCAAGTTCTGCGACGAGAAGGCTGGCTACGTCACGGTGACGGCTGAGGCCCGCCCCGAGGGGCTGCTGATTTCGGTCGCCGACAATGGGCGCGGCGTATTGCCGGAGAACCGCCAGTTGATCTTCGAGAAGTTCCAGCAGGCCAGCACCGACCTGACCGACAAGCCGCGCGGCACCGGGCTCGGCCTGACCATCTCGCGCCAGATCATCGATCACTTCGGCGGGCGCATCTGGGTGGAGTCCGCCCCCGGCAGTGGCGCGCGCTTCTGTATGGTGCTGCCCCGGCGCAAGCAAGCCGCGGTGCCGCGGGCGGTCTGAGCGCAGGGCCGCAGCCATGGATTGCACGGGGCCGACCGATGGGCTAAAAACCGCGCCCGGGGCTCCCTATCTAGCTCCCTAGAGATCCGAGCACAGCAACAACCCTCCCCCAAGCGCCGGAGTGCTTATGGCTTCCTATCAGTACGTCTACCAGATGGACGGCGTCTCCAAGACCTACCCGGGCGGCAAGCAGGTCCTGAAGGATATCAGGCTGTTCTTCCTGCCCGGAGCCAAGATCGGCGTGCTCGGCTTGAACGGCTCCGGTAAGTCGACGCTGATGAAGGTGATGGCCGGCATCGATACCGAGATCAATGGTGAGGCGCGGCCAGCTGACGGCATCAGGATCGGTTACCTGCCGCAGGAGCCGCAGCTGAACGCCGACAAGGACGTTGCCGGCAACGTCTTCGAGGGCGTCGCCGAGACCAAGGGCCTGCTCGACCGCTTCGAAGAGGTCAGCAACGCCTTTGCCGAGGCTGATCCCGACCAGATGGACGCGCTGATCGCCGAGCAGGCTGAGTTGCAGGAGAAGATCGAGGCCGCCGATGCCTGGGACCTCGACCGCAAGGTGGAGATCGCCATGGACGCCCTGCGCTGCCCGCCGGGCGACGCCGAGGTGGCCACACTGTCGGGTGGCGAGCGACGCCGCGTGGCACTTTGCCAGCTGCTGCTGCAGAAGCCCGACATGCTGCTGCTCGACGAGCCGACCAACCACCTCGACGCCGAGTCCGTGGCCTGGCTGGAGCGCTATCTGGAGGAATACCCGGGCACTGTGGTGGCGGTGACTCACGACCGCTACTTCCTCGACAACGTGGCCGGCTGGATCCTCGAGCTCGACCGCGGCCGCGGCCTGCCCTTCGAGGGCAACTATTCTTCCTGGCTCGAGCAGAAGGAAAAGCGCTTGGCCCTGGAGGAGAAGAGCGAGTCCGGGCGTCAGCGCGTGCTGAAGCAGGAACTCGAGTGGATTCGCCAGAGCCCGCGCGCCCGCCAAGCCAAGTCCAAGGCCCGCGTGCAGGCTTACGCGACGCTGCTCGCCGAGGCCACTGACAAGGCCCCGGAGCCGGGCAGCATCTCCATCCCGCCGGGCCCGCGCCTCGGCGACCTGGTGATCGAGGCGCAGCACCTCTCCAAGGCCTTCGGTGACAAACTGCTGATCGACGATCTCAGCTTCAAGATCCCGCCGGGCGCCATCGTCGGCATCATCGGGCCCAACGGCGCCGGCAAGACTACACTGTTCCGCATGGTCACCGGCCAGGACAAGCCGGACAGCGGGTCCTTGCGCATCGGCGATACCGTGAAGCTCGGTTACGTCGACCAGAGCCGCGACAGCCTCGACGGCAGCAAGACGGTGTGGGAGGAAATCTCCGGCGGGCTCGACGTCATCCAGCTCGGCAAGCACCAGACCCAGTCGCGTGCCTATGTCGGTGCCTTCAACTTCCGGGGCAGTGACCAGCAGAAAAAGGTCGGTCAGCTCTCCGGCGGCGAGCGCAACCGCGTGCATCTGGCTAAGATGCTGAAGCAGGGCGCCAATGTCCTGCTGCTCGACGAGCCGACCAACGATCTCGACGTCGATACCCTGCGTTCCCTGGAGGAGGCGATCACCGAGTACGCCGGCTGCGTGCTGGTGACCTCGCACGACCGCTGGTTTCTCGACCGCATCGCCACCCACATTCTCGCCTTCGAGGGCGACAGCCAGGTGGTTTGGTTCGAGGGCAACTACGAGGCCTATGAGGAAGACCGCCACCGTCGCCTGGGCTCGGCCGCCGACCAGCCGCACCGCATCAAGTACAAGCCGTTGAGCCGCTAGCGAGTCTCCGCCCGCCGACTACTCGCCGGGGCTGGCCTGCTGTTGCGGTCTGCACGGGCCGGAGCCGAGGGTCTCTGTCAGCAGGCCCTCGCTGCGGAACCAGGTGATGGCGTCGGCCAGCGCGCGGCGCACCGGCCGCGGCTTGAGGCCCAGCTCGGCAAGCGCGCGGCGGTTGTCGAAGCGCATCGGGTGACGTGCCAGCCTGACCCCGGCCAGCGGTGCCCGCGGTGCCTTTCCGGTCACCCGGTCGGCGATGAACTGGTCGACCGCGCCACAGGCAAAGGCCAGCCAATAGGGAACGCGAAGCTTCGGCATCGGCTGGCCGGAGAGCTCCTCCAGGATGCTCAGCAGGGCGCTCATGGTGAGGTTCTCGCCGCCGAGGATATAGCGCCGCCCGAATGCGCCGCGATCGGCCGCCAGCAGATGGCCGAGCGCCACATCGCGCACATCGATCATGTTGAATTCGGTCTCGAGGTACGCGGGCGTCCGCCCGTTGAGGAAGTCAAGCAGCATGCGCGAGGGCGGCGTCAGCAGACTGTCGCCGGGGCCGACCGGCAGGGTCGGGTTGACGACGACCACCGGCAGACCGCGCCCCGCAGCCTCCAGAGCCGCGCGTTCGGCGAGGAACTTTGACTGGCAGTAGCTGCCTGGCATGTCCTCCACGCGGACGGCGGAGGACTCGTCGATCATTCGGCCGGAAGCCACGCCGTGCCGCTCCCCGGCAAGGATCGATTCTGTCGAGGTATAGATCACGCGCTCTGGCCGGTGACGCTCGGCGGCGGCCAGCACGTTCAGGGTGCCGAGGTGGTTGACGCGGGCGAAGTCGCGCTCGTCGCGTGCCCAAAGATTGGGATTGGCGGCCAGGTGGTAGACCCGGCCGACGCCTGTCATGGCGCGGTCGACGGCGACGGCATCGGCGATGTCGCCTTGATGATGTTCGACCGTCGCGGCACCTGCGTAGCGTGCGGCCGGGCGCCGGTCGAAGACGCGCACCCGCTCGCCCCGCTCGCAGAGCATCTGCACAAGGTGTTTCCCGATGAAGCCGCAGCCGCCGGTGACCAAAGAAATGCGCATCACGTTGTCACTCCTGCATCGCTCCGGACCGCGGTCGCGGCGATGCCCCGCACGACATAACAACAATCCACTCGACCGGTGCGACGGCAAGTGCCGGCGCCTGGCCGTGGCCTTCAGATGCCAGGACAGCCCTTCCCCAAGGAGCAAGACGCGCGCGGTCCGAAACCCCAACGATCGCATCCCATACTGCAGTCCCAGGAAAATTCTCGGCGGCACCGGGCAGAGCTTTATCGCCGGGCGGACACGCCGAATTGCTCTGAACGCGGGAGCGCTTTGCGGCCCTATCCTAGTTGATCTGCGGTGCGAAAGCGCCGCGCGCGACCTTTTCGCGCAGGGCGTCGGTCAGCGGCGGCAACTGGCCTCCGTTGTTCTTCAGCACGCTGCCGTACTCGGAGCGCAGCGTGATCGCCATGCTGACGCCCTCCCCAACGATGTCGAGGATCTTGAAGTCGCCGTTGTTCTCCCGTACCCGCCAGCTTACCCGGTAGGGCTCGCCCTGGGTGCGGTCGATGCGCGAGTCGATCATCGCCTCGCTCTCGTTGCCGCTGACCGGTGTCACGGTGCCGATCTGGAAGCGCTCGCTGCTGTATTCCGCCAGAAGCGGTAGGAAGCGCTGCACCATGGCGTCCTCGAAGACCGCGAGGAAGGCCTTCTGGTCGGCTTCCGAGGCGGCGCGCCAATAGCGGCCGATGACGAAGCGGCCGATCGTCGGCAGGTCGAAGTTCTCGTTGAACAGCTTGCGGAAGTGCTCTTCCTTCTCCTTTTCGCTGACCGAGGCGTCGCCCAGCCGCGAGGCTGCTCTTTCCTGCAGGTTGGCGAGGAAGTCGGCGGCTTGCTTGGTATCGACGGCCGCTACTGCAGGCTGCAGCCAGACCGTGCAGATCACCACAAAGGGAGCAATGAGTCTCTTCGATAGGCGGCTTCGCATGGCGTTACTCCAGCGACGACGTGCTTTGGCCGGGCGTCTCGGTGAAATTCGGCGCATCGCCCGAGGGGGCGCCGTTGTTGATCTCGTTTTCCCGGAACTGGCGGTAAAGAGAGCGGACGCGGGCGTAGAAGTCCAGCGAATCGGCCTTCAGGTCGTCCAGCTCATCGATGTTGCGCGAACGCAAATCCACGCCCTCGGTCACGGCGCGCCCAAGATTGAATTCCTGCGGCGCAAGGTAGGTCAGCGGGTCGAGGAAGATGTCGACGATGCGGCCGGAGCCGTCGCGCAGCGAAGACGGGCCGAGGATCGGCAGGACGAGGTAGAACCCTTCGCCGGCGCCGTAAGTTCCCAAGGTCTGTCCGAAATCCTCGTCGTGGTAGGCGAATCCCGAATCGGCGGCGATATCGAAAAGCCCCAGCATGCCGATGGTCGAGTTGATGAAGAAGCGGGTGAAGGTGATCTCCGCCCGCGCCAAGTTGCCCTGCAGCAGGTCGTTGGCCAGAGTCACCGGGCTGCGCAGGTTGCGCAGGAAGTTGCGCACCGTGTTACGCACGCCGGTCGGCACGATGTAGCGGTAGGTTACGGCGACTGGGCGGATCACGGCAAAGTCCAGCGCTTCGTTGAAAGCGAAGAACATCCGGTTCGGTATCTCGAGCGGGTCGTTGTCGTCGATCTCATCGCCGAAGTCGCCCGACTCGCTTTGACCCCATGCATCCGCACCGGTCTGCGCGATCTGGGTGAACTCCGGGTCGCCCGGCGAGCGACTGGCAGTCTCCGGGTTGGCCGCACAGGCACCGAGGAAGACGGAAAGTGCAATAACGCCGAGAACAGGTCGCAATCGTTGCGTCACCGAGGCACTCAATACACCGCTGAACAAGTCCATACCCCCGAGAAAAACGTGCTGGCTTCAAATCACTTGGTACGGCAATCAAACCTTTACGACGAATGCCGCTGGACCACGCTGCTGCATTCCAGCGGAGGCCGGGCACCGCGACCTTCCTTGCCCAGTCACAAAAATCAGGCCCCGGCGGTACCGACCAACCGGCCTGAAACGCCGACCCGATGCTACAAAGATTCTGTTAACGAACCCTTTGACGATGAAAGGCAGTCCGACCGCAGTAACCACAGTTCCCCTATCATAGCGAGGTTTCGCTGACTAGTGATCTAGGTGGACGCCCTGTCATCGCTCTGCATCACTGTGGCAAAATTGCACCAATTCATGGGTAGGCATGTCGGCTCTCCTGTCCAAAATGGGCAGGCAATCGGGTGCTGCCGCTAACGTGTTCGAATAGATGGGCTTTCCGGATCGCCTCCGGGCACCACCAAGCGCCGGTAGATCGGAAGCAAGACAGCCGGCAGCATGTACATCGGCAACTGTGCAACAGCGAAGTAGAGAACGACGTCGTAGTCCGTGGCGGGCGGGAAGGCGGCCAGCAGCAGGCCCATGTTGCAGTTGCCCGACACCAGGCCGACGGTGAGCGCGCGGCGCCGGCCGAGCCAGGCGAAGGTCAGCGCGCCGGCTATCTGCAGTGTGGGATTGGCGATGAAGGCGGCCAGCAGCCAGAGCGCCACCGTGGCCGGTCGCTCGGCGAGGGTAGCTGTCACGCCGTCCATGATAGCCACGGCGAAGACCAGCATCACCGCGACTACCAGGCCATCGAGGTGGGTGGCAACGCGCGGCAGGCGCTCGCGGCCGATCAGTCGGCGGATGACCAGGGCGGCGACGAAGGCGGCGGCGACCACGACGGCGAGCCGAGACATGAATTCGACGACCCCGATGTCGAGCTCGAGCCCGAGCAAGGCGAGGGCCAGCGGCGGCACGGTGATCGGCGTCAGCAGGGTGGCGATCAACCCGACCACCAGGGCGAGGGCGCCGTCGAGGCCGAGGATCATGGCGATCGGTGCGGCGCTGAGGATCGGCGGGGCAGCGGCCATCAGCACTAGGGCGGTGGTCAGCGGGCCGGGCAGGGGCAGGAAGGCAAGCACCGCAGCGGTCGCCAGCGGCGCGCCCAGCAGCAGCCAGGCGACGATCACCGCCGTGAGCCAAGGCCGCCGCAGGTAACCCAGCATGACCTGCCAGTCGATGCGGACCAGCGTCGCTGTCAGCAGCACCGCCACCGCCGGCGCCAGCAGCGGGCGGGCCAGGCCGGCCAGGGACGGCAGTGCCAGACCGAGGAAGACCCCGACGAAAAGCACCCAGGTAGCGTGGCCGCCAATGAAGACGAGCAATCGACTCATTGTTTTCCTTGGAAGATTCTCGTGCGGAGTGACGGTAGAGCATTGTCCGACAAGATTGAACCATTCTGACGGAGCGGCTTTGACCGCCGCGGTCCATGCTCTATCGTGCTCCGCGCTGGCGGAAGCGGCCGGCGGTCTGTCGGAACTCGAAGGGAGCAGACAAGTCGGAAAGGAGCAATCAATGTCAGAGCAGGCCGGATCAGAAGCGCCGTTCGACCGTCACCGTGCCGTCGTGCTGCCGGAATGGATCGACTACAACGGCCATATGAACGTGGCCTACTACCTGCTGGCCTTCGACCATGCTACCGATAGTTTCCTCGATCACCTCGGGCTCGATGCGGCCCACCGCGAGGCCTCCGGCGGCACCACCTTTGCCGGCGACATCCACCTGACCTATCAGCGAGAGCTGAAGCAGAGCGATCCTCTGCACATCACCACGCAGCTGCTCGGCTTCGACGACAAGCGCCTGCGCTTCTTTCAGCACATGTACCACGCCGGGGAAGGCTTTCTAGCGGCCACCATGGAGAGTCTCAGCCTCTACGTCGACCTCACCAGCCGCCGGGTAACGCCTTTCCCGACGGCGATCGGCAACCGCCTGGCGGCGGTTGCCGCCGCCCATCGCGACCTCCCCCTGCCACCCGAGGCCGGCCGGGTGATCGCCAAGCCGCCGTTGCCGCTGTCGTGAACGTGATTCCCGCCCGCACGCCGCGCGATGACTTTTCCGTTGCTCTCGCGAGCGCGATGGTGATGCTAGACCCATGATTCGCATGCGTCCCTGGCTGTTTGCCCTTCTGTTTCTGGTTCTGGCCCCGGTCTCCGATGCCCTAGCCGACTGCACCGACCCCCCCGGTCCCTCGGTGAACTGGCGCCGTTGCGTGTTCGACCGCCTGGAATTCAAGAACGCCAACCTGACCGGCGCCGAGCTGCGGGACGTCAGCTTCTATCGCGCGGACCTCAGCGGCACCGACTTTACCGAGGCGACCGCCTTCCGCGCCAAGTTCGTCAACACGGTGCTGGTCGGTACCAGCTTCCCGAAAGCAGACCTGCGCGAGGCCGATATGACCAAAGCGAACCTCAGCAACGCCAACCTCGCCACCGCCGACCTGCGGCGGACACGCCTCTTCGGCGCCAATCTCACCGGCGCCGACCTCACTGGCGCCAAGCTTGAAGGCGCCGACCTCACCGGTGCCGATCTCACCGGCGCCACCTGGACCGACGGCAAGCGGGTCTGCGCCGAGGGCTCGATCGGGCGCTGTAGTTAGAGGGCGCGGCCGAGGACCAGGTCGAAGCGGCCGGCCTCGATGTCCGGGCCGAGCTCCGGCGCGGCTCGGAAGGCGACGGTGACGCTGTCCCTGGCAGCCGGATCGCGGATCGCATTGTAGAGGAAGTCACGGGCGTTCTGGGGATGGCCGGCCAGGTACATCTGCGTGGTCAGCCGTTCGACGCCGGGGCCGGCAACCGCAAAGTGGATGTGGGGCGTGCGGCCGGGGTAGGGCACCGGCTTGATGGTGCGGAAGGCATAGTGGCCCGTTGCATCGAGCGTCGCCCGCCCGAAGCCCTGGAAGTTCGGGTCGGCATTGCCGCCGCGGTCGCGTGGGTGGTGATAGCGGCCGAAGGCATCGCACTGCCAAATCTCGATCTGGCCGCCGGCCAGCGGTCGATCGCGGTCGTCGCGCACCTGCCCGAAAACCTGGACGACTTCGCCTGCCGCCGGCTCTGGGCGGCCGGCCACCTGGACCAGGTTCTGGTCGGAGTCGGCCGGGATCACGACCGGATAGAATGGCCCCTCGCTCTGCCGCGGTGTCAGCGCCGACGTGGCCGCCAGCAGCGGTGTAGGCCAGAGGGCGGTGGCTGTGGCGCCGGCCCCGGTGGCCAAGGAGGCGGCCAGGAATCGGCGGCGTGGCAGGATCGCGCAAGGTGCCATGGTTTCTCTCCCGCTTCGTCAGGCCTGCTGGGAAGCATGTGGGGGCCGGCGGACCGCCGGGCAAGCGAAACTCTGCGCCGGCCGTTCCGCTGCGTGGGGGACTTTCGCCGCCGATCGCGTTTATAGTGGGTGGATTGATGGCCGCGAACCGTCCGGTATAGCTCATGCGGTCGCGATTTTATTTGTTGAGCGCCGCTTGGATTCTGGATTTGCAATAGAGTGCCCTGCCTTCGCCGCCGTCGGGGCGGCCCCGCCGGCCGCGTCCGGCAGGGGTGAGGGCGCGGCACCATGATGCGGGCCCGCACCCTCAAGCGCCGTGTCCGGGTTTCGCTGCTGCGCTTCGGCCGCAACGACCAGGTGGTGCTCTCGATCCTGGCGGTGGTGATCGGCGCGGCCGCCGGCGGCGCGGCCGTAGCCTTCCGCGACGCCATCGGCGGCTTCCAGTGGCTGGCCTACGGCTTCAGCAGCGAGCGCGTCGCTTCCCTGGCCGCCGAGCTGCCCTGGTGGCAACTGCTGCTGGCACCGACTGTCGGCGGCCTGCTGATCGGCCTCTACCTGCGTTACCTTATGCCGGGCGGCCGTCCGCAGTCGGTGGCGCACGTCATCGAGGCCTCGGCTCTCCACGATGCAAGGATGTCGCTCACCGTCGGCATTCGCGCCGCCCTGGCGAGTGCCGCCTCGATCGGCGTCGGCGCCTCGGTCGGGCGCGAGGGGCCGGTGGTCCACCTCGGTGCCTCGCTCGGCTCCTGGGTGGCCAAGCGCCTCCACCTCGGGCGCGTGCTGGCCCGCACGCTGCTCGGCTGCGGAGTCGCCGCCGGCGTGGCAGCTTCCTTCAACGCGCCCATTGCCGGTTCCTTCTTCGCGCTCGAGGTGGTGGTCGGTCACTATGCGCTGTCGGCCTTCGCGCCCATCGTTATCGCCTCGGTGACCGGCACCCTGATCAGCCGCGCGCGCTACGGAGACTTTCCGGCCTTCGTGCTGCCTGAGAGCTGGACCATTGTCTCGTTCTGGGAGTTCCCGGCCTTTGCCATCCTGGGCCTGGTCTCGGCGCTGGCCGCGATGCTCTTCATGTGGGCGATCATGTTCACGGAGGACACCGTCGCCAAGCTGCCGGCGCCGACCTGGGCACGTCCGGCCTTCGCCGGCCTCCTGGTCGGCCTCATCGCGCTCGCCTTTCCTGAAGTGCTCGGCGTTGGCTACGAGGCGACCGACGCGGCGCTGTCCGACAGCTACCCGTTGTGGCTGCTGCTGGCGCTCATCGTCGCCAAGACGGCGGCGACGGCGATCAGCCTCGGCAGCGGTTTTGCCGGCGGCGTATTCTCGCCCTCGCTGTTCATCGGTGCCATGGTCGGCGGTGCGTACGGCATTCTCGCGACCCAGGCCTTCCCCGACCTGTCGTCCGGCCACGGCGCCTATACCATGATCGGTATGGGGGCAGTCGCCGGCGCGGTGCTCGGGGCGCCGATGTCGACCATCCTGATGATCTTTGAGATGACCAACGACTATGAGCTTACCATTGCCGTCATGCTGGCGACGGTGATCGCCAGCGTGGTCACTCAGCAAGTCTTCAAGCAGTCGTTCTTTACTTGGCAGCTCGAGCGTCGGGGCGTCACCATTCGCGGCGGCCACCAGACCGGACTGATGCGGCGCGTCAAGGTGTCGTCGGTGATGGATGTGAACTACGCCTGGGTGACGCCTGAAACGCCGATCGCCGAGGTGCGCCAGAAGCTGCAGGCGGCGCCTTGGGGCGAGCTTTTCGTGGTCGACGAGGATGGCGCCCTCTGCGGCGTCATCACCTACGCCGACCTGCACGAAGCGGCCTTCGACACCAGCCACGACGCCGAGCTGATCGCAGAAAACGTGGCACGCAGCGTGCCGGCGCTGCTGCTGGTCGGCGACCACCTGGAGGCCGCGGTGAAGGCCTTCAACCTGACCGGCGAGCCGCACATTCCGGTGGTGGCGGACAAACGGTCCATGGTGCTGCGCGGCCTGGTGCACGAGCACGAGGTGATGCTCGCCTATCAGCGCGCGCTGAATCAGGCCCGGGCGGAGGAGCGCGGCGAGGCTTCGTCGCGCTCCCGCTACCACGGGCCCTGACCGGAGGCCACCGCCAGCGGGCGGGGCTCAATTTTGCTGTCACTCTTTGGGGTGGCGGCTCAAGCCGCCACCTGGACGCGGTTGGCAAGTGCATCGCCGGGCTTGTTCTTGCCTTCGAGCTGTTCGTAGAGATCGCTCGGGGTGAACTGCATGAGCTGTTGCAGGTTGTCCCGGCTCATCCACACCAGCCACTCCTCGTAGACGCCGGCATCCTCGGGTCGTTGCCAGAGGATGCCGCGCGGCTCGAGATGCATGTACCCCTCGCGGGCGGCGAGCCCCTTGCAGGCAGCTAGGGGATGGAGCAATCCGAACATGAAGCTCGGCGCCCACTCGAGATAGGCCAGCGCCATGGCGAGGCGCGGCAGGGCACAGGTGAGCCCGTGGCCGCGATAGCCGTTGGGACCGCCCTTCAGCCAGAGTTCGCCGTGGTAGCAGACTTGGCCGCTGATGCTGCGCGACGCCTGGGCGGTGGAAAACACGGAGCGGTCGAGATCGACCTCGACCCCCGGCGGGGCATAGGCCACCCGCCGTCCGTGCAGATGCTCTGCCAGGGTCCTGTCTCCGAGGTCCTGCAGGCTCACGGCCTGCAGGTGCACCACCTCGCCGTCTTCGTCGGTCCCCTTGATCCAGAAGCCGTTGCGGTCGTCGATCGCGCTGACCCAAGGGTCGAAAATCGGTGAGATCGGCAGCCTTTTCGGCTGGGCAGTCCGGACTTTGCGGAAGGCCTCGAAATCGCCGCTCACCTCGATGGTGATACCGTGATGTTCGGCGATCTGTTCTATGCTTTTGATATATTGGAACCTTTTGTAGAAATCGCAGGCAGACATCGATGGGTACTCCTTTGCCTTGATGCTTTGCACCGGCAAAGGTTAGCGAGAAAAAGCCGTTTTTACTTTGCTATTGCTTCGCGGACCTGCAATTAGGCGGCCCGAAGGCCGTTAGACATCCTCTTCCATGAGAAGTTCCGGCGGCATCTCGGGGATGTCGTCGGGGTTGAAGCCGGCGATCTCCACGGCATTCGTGCGGGCGACGAAGAGTGCCAGAGCCGGCTCGCCGTCCGGAAAGCGGCAGCCCACCAAGAGCCTCTGGAAACGTACCGGCTGGGGCCTGCTGTTGCGGGTCCGCGGGATCATGCCTGCGATGTGATCGAGGCGCGCGCCACCGGCGGCGAAGAGCCCGTGATAGGCCTGCGACATGAAGCGGTCGAATTCGGAGCCTGCCGGATCGTCCTTGGAGAAGCGGCCGACGGCGCTCTTCGCCCATTCCCAGCCCAGCCAGGTGGCGTAGGACGAAAGCTCGCCGATCTCCACGCAGAGCCAGCTGTCCTGAAGCCGGCGGTAGACCAGCCGGTAGGATCTGATCCTTTCCATCGCAGGATGTTCGAGCTGAAGCTCGGCGCCGGCCCAGGCCTCGAAGCCGCGGCGCAGCAGAGGCGGCGCGTCCAGCCAAAGGCGGCTGAGATGATGCTGTTGGGCGTGGAAGCGATGCCCATCTTCGTCGGTATAGGTCACCTGCTCCAGCCTGCCGTCGCGGCGTGCGAAGCAGGGCTTGCCGTACAGCCAGGCATCGGTCTGGTCGAGGATGGCCTGGGCGTCCAGATAGCACTGCGCGCCGGCGTCGGTGAGGAAATACCGCCGGTTGCGCAGCGCAAAGAGCTTGGTGGCCTTGATCTCTTCAAGCGCGTTGACGTGACGGCGCACGGTCTGCCGCGTGACGCCGAGGTGCTCGACGGTTTCGCTCAGGTTGAGCGTTCTGGCGAGAGTGGTAAAGGACCGCAGGATCTCGAACAGAGTGGACGGCTGGGACTCGTCAGGCACGGTTCTATGGTTGTCGGTGGCAGAGATGGTTGCTTTCCAATCTTCAGTTCGCGCGCTGGTTCCGCGGTCGACAGTGTAGCGGTATCCGTCGTTTTGTCAGGAACAATTTTGTTCCGAAATTGAATAATTATTTTCCCGACGGGGGCTACGAATAGTTGCGAGCTGCATCAAAGATATGCCTCCTAAGGTACGTAGTTGGCTAATTGATTCGCTCTCTAGTTTTAAGGGATTCTGGTCATCGATGGATGGGTATCCCAGGAACGGGGCGGCGAGTTTGGCAAGATCTGGCCGTATTGTTGGCAGGCAAATAAATTCTGCGCGCCTGGAAAGGAAACTGACGAGGCGCGACCTGGGCGACATGTTGGGTGTCAGTTCCGAGCAGGTGGAGCGGTATGAGACGGGCGAGGAATCGGTGCCCGCCGGCAAGCTCTACAGAATCTCAGAACTTTTCGGACTGCCGGTGACGGACTTCTTCAAGCAGCCGGACTAGCGTCGCCAGTGTTATTGACGGTTTGGGTTCCCGAGTTCGGGGAGGGCAGCCACAACGACCAGTCTTCGCAGAGTTTCTGCGCCATGGTCGGTCGGTGGCGGTCGTCGAGGTGCCAGTCAGATGCATTCACATCTGACTGGCACTTTTCTTTTCGGCGGGTGCTTCAGGCCGGAGGCGCCGGCCCGGGCGCGGCTCAGTAGGTCGGATTCAGCTGCAGATAATCGTAGCGGTTGCCGGAGGTGACCACCACCTCGCGGCGGCCCTGGCCGCTTTCCAGCAGGGTGAGCGGCACCTCGACGCCGGCCTGCCCGAGGTCCCAGATCGCTCGGTAGAACTCCGACAGGTTAAAGACCGACTTGTCGCCGACCGCGGTGACGATGACGTTGGCCGCGATGCCTGCCTTGGCTGCAGGGCCGTCGGGGGCGACCCGGCTGACGAAAACGTGGCCGCGCATTTCCTGGGTGTAGAGGCCGAGCCAGGGCCGCGGCATCTTGGCCGAGCGGCCGTCGCGCAGCAGGTCGTCCATGATCGGCCGCAGGGCGGAGATCGGCACGAACATGTTGCCGGGCAGCTGTTCGCCGGGCGCTGCGGCGTCGGCCACGATGAGCGAGCCGATGCCGAGCAGCCGGCCGTCGGCGCCGATCAGCGCCGCGCCGCCGAAGCTGCGGTAGGGCGGCGAGGTGAAGATGGCATCGGGCAGCAGGTATTCCCAGTAGCCGGCGAATTCGCGGCGTGACACCACCATGGCCGGGCTTGGCCCGTCGGGGCCGGCTACCAGCACCCGGGTACGCTCCGGCAGATCGCCGGAATCGCCCAGCTCGATGGCGGTGGCGCTGAGCCGGCCGAGCGGGCGCAACAGCCCGAAGCCGGTATCGTAGTCGTAGGCCACCACGTCGGCCGGCACCACCCGGCCGTCCTGCTCGACAATTTCGGTCTCGACCGCTTCCATGATGAGATAGCCGATGGTGAGGACCAGGCCGTCGGGACCGATCACCACGCCGCCGCCCTCGCGCTCCTGGCCCAGCGTCTGCGCCGAGCGCGCGGTGGAGGGCACCACGGCGCGCACCCCGACCACGGCATTCAGCGGACTGGCCTTGGGATCCGCGGCCGTCTGGGCGGCTACCGGCAGGCTCGCCAGGCAGGATAGGACAAGGAAACCTGAAACCAGGGCTGCGAAAGATCGCGTAACGAACTGCTGGCCCCCAAGGGAGGCCGAAAAACTCGTCGCCATGCCGCTCTCCTCGTTGTTGCGGCGTCTCCCCCTCGTCTTGCTTAACTGTAGCACCAAAATGTATGTGGCGCGCCAGCGGGGCAATTCCAGTAGGGCGGCGTCTAGTCCTCCAGCAGGTAGCCGCCCTGCCGGTGCGCCAGCGGCGTCTTGCCCACCACCTTTGTGAGGACCATGCCCGGGCGCACGTAGCGGTGGCTGCGGCAGGACAGGACCAGGCCGCTGGTCTTCGTTGTGACGGCGGTGCGGGCGCTGCCGGGTGGCTGGGCGGGATCGACCACCCAGGCGATGACGTCGCCGGCCGCGACCTCCTGGCCGAGTTCCACCGCATAGGCGACCACGCCGCCGACCGGACTGCGCACCGTGTCCGTGGCGTCCAGGCGCGTGGCTTCGCAGAGCGCGGCCGGTGGCGGCGGCGGGTTGCCCTTCACGGCGCCGAAGCGCTGCAGGCTGCGGAACAGGGCCTCGGCATCCGCCCTGGCGGTGGCGTCGTCGACGTCGGAGCGCCCACGCAGCTCCACCGTGCCGGCCAGGCAGGCGGCCGGGATGGGATACTGCGGGAAGCGCTCGGCCAGCCGTGTCCAGGGTGCTGAGAAGGTCTCGTCGAAGGAACTGCCGCCGGAATCCTCGGCCAGCAGCACCGCCCGGCAGCCGAGGTCTGCGGCGAGCTCGGCCGCCTGCGGCCAGTGCGCCGGGATGAGAAAAAGGTGCATCAGCGCCTGGTCGTCGCAGTGCAGGTCGAGCACCACATCGGCATCGGCGGCGAGGCTGGCCAGGGCGAGGCGCAGGGACTGCAGCTCGCTGGTCGGCTGCTGGGCGGCGAGGTGGTCGAGCATGGCGCGGCGGATGACGGCGATGTTGCCCGCCTCGTCGTCGCCCAGCCGGTCCGCCACCTTGTCGGCGACGGCGGCGCAGAGGTCCGGCCAGTTGCGGTTGAAGTTGCCGCCGCCGCCCTGCTCGTAGCGGCCCATGTTCTCGCCATTGGTGAACTGGGCGAGGCCGATCGGATTGGCGTAGGGCACCAGCAGGATCTCGCCGGCGATGGCGCCGCGCCGCTCGGCCTCCTCGAGCAGGCCGTAGAGGTGGTGCTGCACCAGCAGGCCGGGGGTCTCATCGGCGTGCAGCGCCGCCTGCAGGTAGATCTTGGGACGCGCGTTCTGCCGGCCGAAATGGTGCACGGTCAGCTCGCGGGTGGTCCCGGGGCCGACGGAGAGGAGGGGCAGGCGTTCGCTGCGCGCGGGCATGGGGCGGATCCTAAGCAAAACGCGAAAGGGGACGGAATGACCGGCGCATGAAAGGCCGCGGCCCGGCCCAGGTCAAGGCGCCTCTCGGCTGTCTAAAAAATCTCCCTTACCGCGTGAGCCCGCCCCCCGGCTGCGCTATATAGGGGGCATGTCCGACCTCTCCGCGGCCCCCCAGACGGGCGAACCTTATCCCTATCTGCGCGCCCTCAACGAGGGCCAGCGCGCGGCGGTCGAGGCGCTCGACGGCCCGGTGCTGGTGCTGGCCGGCGCCGGCACCGGCAAGACCCGCGTGCTGACCGTCCGCTTGGCCCATCTTCTGGTCACCGGCAAGGCACGCTCGCCGGGTGAGATTCTTGCCGTCACCTTCACCAACAAGGCGGCGCGGGAGATGAAGGACCGCGTGGCGGTCCTGCTGAACCGGCCCTCGGTGGAAGGCTGGTGGCTCGGCACCTTCCATGCCGTGGCCGTGCGCATCCTGCGCCGCCATGCCGAGGCCGTCGGCCTGAAGAGCAACTTCACCATCCTCGACACCGACGACCAGATCCGCCTGGTGAAGCAGATCCTGCAGGCCGAAAACGTCGACGAGAAGAAGTGGCCGGCGCGCGCCATGCTGGCAATCATCGAGCGCTGGAAGGACCGCGGCCTGACGCCGGAGCGCGTCTCCGCCGGCGAGGCCGGCGACTTCGCGCGCGGCCGCGCGGTGGAGCTCTACAAGGCCTACCAGGAACGCCTGCGCACGCTGAACGCCTGCGACTTCGGCGACCTGCTGCTGCACAACCTCACGCTCTTCCAGTCGCAGCCTGAAGTCCTCGCCGACTACCATCGGCGCTTCCGCTTCATCCTGGTCGACGAATACCAGGACACCAACGTGTCGCAGTACCTCTGGCTGCGGCTCTTGGCTCAAGGTCATCGCAATCTCTGCTGCGTCGGCGACGACGACCAGTCGATTTACGGCTGGCGCGGCGCAGAGGTCGGCAACATCCTGCGCTTCGAGGACGACTTCCCCGGCGCCAAGGTGATCCGCCTGGAGCGCAACTACCGCTCGACCGGTCGCATCCTTGCCGCGGCCTCCGGCCTCATCGCCCACAACGAGGGTCGCCTCGGCAAGACGCTGTGGACGGAGGACGACGAGGGCGAGAAGATCCGCCTGCGCGGCCTATGGGACGGCGAGTCCGAGGCGCGCTTCGTCGGCGAGGAGATCGAGGCGCTCATCGCCCGTGACAAGAATCACGACCTGAAGCAGGTCGCCATCCTGGTGCGCACCGGCGCCCAGACCCGCGAGTTCGAGGAGCGCTTCATCACCCTCGGCCTGCCCTACCGCGTGGT
>CAYYIV010000060.1:0-19826 GCA_964472095.1 uncultured Pelagibius sp. | reverse complement strand
CAGAGAATCACGACTAAAAATCTATCGCGAGGACTTTTTCAGCAGCCTGCTAGGCGTTTCCCGCGCGGTGCGGGCGGCTGCTATTCGGTGGCGCCCGCGGCGCGCAGCAGGGCGGCGATCTCGCTGTCGCCGATCATCTCGGCGGCGGCCAGCGCGGTCCAGCCGTCCTCGGCTTTCAGGTGCACGTCGGCGCCGGCCTGCAGCAGCAGGCCGACCTCCTCGAGGCGCGCGCGATTGGCCGCGAGCATGAGGGCGGTATTGCCGGTCTCTGCTTCGCGCGCGTCGGCATCGCCACCACGATTCAGCAGTACGTAGAGCGCGCCGGGTTGGCCGGCGGCGGCGGCGAGCACCACCGGCGGTCGCCCGCCGGCACCCGGCAGGTTGGGATCGGCGCCCGCTTCCAGCAGGGCAATCACGCTGTCGATCTGGGCGCCTTCGATCGCCGCGCCCAGTGGCGTTGCACCCGTGGCGGCCTGCAGGTCGGCAGCGACGCCGGCGGCCAGCAGGTCCCGCACAAGGGCGGTGTGGCCGGCGCCGGCGGCCATGTGCAGCGCCGACCAGCCGTCGTGACGCTGGGCCCCGGCAGCGGCCCCGGCCGCAAGCAGCAGTTGCAGCGAGCCCTCGGCGCCGGCGTGGGCGGCGGCGATGAGCGGCGTGGTGCCGTCCCCGGCAGCGAGACCGGGGTCGGCCCCCGCGGCCAGCAGTTCGGCGACAACGGTGCTTCCCAGGGGGTCGAAGGCCGCATTGATGAGAGCGGTGTTGCCGTCGCGGCGGTCGCGCGCGTCGATCTCCGCCCCGGCTGCCAGCAGGGCTGCGACCACCGGCCGCTTGAGTCGCCGCGCCGCGATGTGCAGCGGCGTGTTGCCGTAGTCGCCTTCGCGCGCATCGATCGGCGCACCGCCGGCAATCAGCAGCCCGGCGACACGGTCATACCCTTCGTAGGCGGCGTAGTGCAGGGCGGTCCAGGCATCGTCCGGGGTGGCTGCGGCCGGATCGGCACCCCGCGTCAGCAGCAGCTCGGCGACCGCCGGGCTGCCGTACATGGCCGTTACCTGCAGCGGCGTATTGCCGAACTGATCGCGCGCCTCGAGGCCGGCGCCGCGATCGAGCGCAAAGTCGGCGAGTTCGACGTCGTTGATGCGTGCCGCTTGGTGCAGGGCCTGGTCCGGCACCGCCTGGGCGAAGGCGCCGTTCGGCGGCAGCAGCAGGCAGAGCAGCAGGAGGCCGCCCTGCAGCAGCGCCAGCAGAACGCCGGGCGCGCTACGAGGCATCGTCGCCGACCACCTGGAGGTCCACCTTGGAGGCGATGATCAGCAGCTTTCCGGCATGCTCGAAGTTCACCGTCACCCGGTCGGCGATCACCGACTGGATCTGCCCGATGCCCCAGTCGGGCTGGCCCGGGTGGCGTACCCGCATGCCGGGCGACAGGTGCAGGGTACTGCTCATCGTGCTCGCCTTCCGCGCGGCCCCCGGAGCTCTATTCCAGGGGCTGCCTGCGGGGGTTAGTCTATCCCGGGGCTTGGTGTATAAGGAAGTGCAAGCTGCCCGGGCACGTCACAGCCGCGGCGGCGGGCAAGGCGTATCGACGATCTGGAGTGGGGTTGGCCATAAGATGGATTTGAAGATTGACCTGCGCGTGGCGGAACTTCTCACATCGCGCCTGTGCCACGACCTGGTGGGCCCCATCGGCGCCGTGGGCAACGGCCTGGAACTGCTGGCAGACGACGAGTTCGGCATGGCCGAGGACGCCATGAAGCTGACCGCAAGCTCTGCCCGCCAGGCCTCCCACGTCCTGCAGTTCTTCCGGCTCGCCTACGGCCTGGCCGGTGCGCGCGTCGGCGCCGATTACTCGCAGATCCGGGACCTCAGTGCGGCGCTGCTGGAGAACTCCCGCACCAAGCTCGACTGGATCGCGGTGCAGGCGCCAGAGGGCGCGCCCGACGGGATCGCCAAGGCGGTGCTCAACATGATTGCCCTCGGCCACGAGGCCTTGCCGCGCGGTGGCAAGTTGACGGTGGAGATTGTCAGCCTGCCGGGCAGCATCGAGGCCCGCGTCACGGCGGCGGGGCAGGACGCGCACCTGCGGCCGGAATCGCTCTCGGGACTGCAGGACAACGTCAATCTCGACGAGATGACGCCGCGCGGCGTGCACGGCTACTTCACCCGGCTGGTGGCCAAGCGCCTCGGCAGCGACCTAGAGATCGAGACGCCGGGCCCCGATAGCCTGCTGCTCCGCGTCGCCGTCGCGACCTGAAGCGGAGCCGCCGCGGACGGTCTGTTGAAACGAGAAACGCCGGCGGGCCTTGCGGCGCCGCCGGCGTTCGTTCCCGGACCGTTAAGGCGCGGCTGTCAGCTGGCGCGGATGTTGGCGAGGAAGCTGTCGACCTGGCCACTCAGCGACTTTGACTGAGCAGCAAGCTCGTTAGCGGCCGACAGCATGGTCCGGGCCGACTCGCCCGACTGCGCCGCCGCCGTGGTGACGTCGTTGATGTTGGCAGAGACTTCGCTGGTGCTGGCCGAGGCCTCCTGCACGTTGCGCGAGATCTCCTCCGTCGCCGAACTCTGCTCCTCGACCGCAGCGGCAATGCCATTGGCGATGCCGTGCACCTCCTCGATGGTCGAGGTAATCTTGGCGATGGCCTGCACCGCACTGCCGGTGGCATTCTGGATGTCGCTGATCTGCTGCGAAATTTCCTCGGTCGCCTTGGCGGTCTGGGTCGCCAGTGACTTCACCTCGCTGGCCACCACGGCGAAGCCCTTGCCGGCTTCGCCGGCGCGGGCCGCTTCGATGGTGGCATTCAGCGCAAGCAGGTTGGTCTGCTCGGCGATGTCCTGGATCATGTTGACCACGGCGCCGATGCGCTGAGCGGCTTCGGCCAGTGCCTCGACCTCGGAGTTGGTCGTGCGCGCCTGGTCGGCCGCGCTGCTGGCGATCGTGGTCGATTGCGCGACCTGACGGCCGATCTCCTGGATCGAGGCGGTCAGCTCTTCGGCGGCGCTGGCGACGGTCTGCACGTTGTTGGCGGCCTGGTCGGTCGCCGTCGCCACCGCCGAGGTCTTCACACTGGCCTGCTCGGCATTCTCCGACATCGACTGCGCGGTGACCTGTACCTGGCTGGAGGCGCTGGTGACGCTGTTGACGACACCGCGCACGCTGGACTCGAAGTCATCGGCCAGCTTGTGCATCGCTTGCCGCTTTTCTGTCTCCGCCCTGGTCTTCTCGGCTTCGCGCGCCGCGGTCGAGCGTTCCAGCTCGATGGCGTTGTTCTTGAAGGTCTCGACGGTGCGCGCCATGTCGCCGATATCGTCGCGGCGGTTGGTCGCCGGCACCTCGACGGAGGTATCGCCGCCGGCGAGCTTGCCCATGGTGGTGGTCATCATGGCCAGCGGCTTGCCGATCAGCCTGCTGGTCACGAAGCCGAGCAGCAGGATCAGCAGCGTCAGGGCGATCACAGAGATGATGCCCTGCTGAAGGGCGGCCGACTGGATCTCGGCCTTCAGTTCCTCCACGGACCAGGCGATGATCACCGTGCCGATGAAGGTGTTTTCCTTGGCATTGAGAGCAGGGTTGGAAATCAGGATGTGGTTGTCCAAGTGCTGCAACTGGGCCGACTGGGTCCCCTTGGTGGCCGCGATGAAGGCCGAAAGGTCGGCCTGGGCCAGCGTCGGATGGCTGAAGCGCGTCAGCTCATTCCCTTCCTGGTCGAGGGCCACCACCGTGGCGATGACCGAATCGTCTGCCGTCGCGAATTCGATGTAGGCACTTTCGATGGCGTCCGGCTTGTTCCAGCGGATGCCGCCTGCCGCGTTATTGGCGATCAGGCGGGTCATGGTGGAGAAGCCGGCTTCACCGGTGCTGAGAGCCAGCTTGCTGGCCTGCATGATGCTGATCGCGACCAGCGAGACCAGGATCAGGGTCGCCATGGCGGCGGCGGTCAGGATGACCTTGCGCGCCACGGACAAGCGAGAGAATCCGCCCAGGCTCATCCCGGAAAGACCGGAATTGGGCGATTTAGCCGGCTGTGGTTTCTGAGTCTTGCTCATTGAATCCACCTTTCAAGGGATCTATTGCCTGGACGGGTCGTCTCTGCGCCGCTAGGCGCTTGGTAACGAGTGGCGGTCTACAGGGCGTCGATGTTCACGCCGACGGTGATCGCACCGATCACCTCGCCGGTCGCCGGATCGACGATCGACATGGACAGCTGCGACTGGAAGGCCTGGGTCGACTCGTCCATCTCCACCTCGTCGATGAAGATCACGTCGGGACCGACCAGGTAGGTCTTCTGCCACTTGGCTTCGTCGCCCTGCATGTAGTCGGAAGTGATCTCGCTCTGGCCGACGTTGAGGCCGAGGTTGTCCATCACGAAGATTTCCGTGACTAGGCCCTGGGCGGCTTCCTGCTGCTGCTTCAGGTACTGGGACACGGGATTGGCCAGCACGGCGTCGATCATCGGCTTGCTGCTGGCGCCGGTCTGGGCGATCCAGTCCTTGTCCATCTTGTCGATGTCGGCCGGGGTGAGGCCGACGTGTTTGGCGTTCTGCGCCTTGATCGCCTGGACCACTAAGTCGTTGGAAATCCACTGCTTGACCGTGGAATTGGCGAAGTCGGTCATCGGCGCGACGTGCGCGTCACTGGCCCAGGCGGCCGTAGCGAACAGCGTGCCAGCGATGCCGGCAACGATGCCCTTCATAAGATTGGACGAATTCATCATCTTGGCTCCAATAGAGTTCCTCAAACAGACGCTCGCTGCTGCGCACGCCTTTCCGTTGTGACGCACTAATTAGCCTGCTTCATTTAATTTAAGGTTACTTGCGCGCACAGAAGTTGCGCGGGGTGGAATATCCCTACTCCTCCGGTAGAATTTTTTGCCGCGTCTCTATGAAAGGTTCAAGGCTGGCGCCTTCGGGTGCAGGCGGCAGCAAAGGAATCCGTCCCTTTCGGCCAGGCTTGACAATTGCGAATGCGTTTCATTTACTACGCCAGCGAGTTCGACTAACCGAATGGCTGAAACAGCCAATTACCTTTTCCCGGCGCCGGAACCCGAGAAGGCCCGCGGAAATCATGGAGGAAGACGATGAATCTACGCCGGCGCGCGGTCCTTGGGGCTGCGATCTCAGCTGTTGTATTGGCCGGCGGACTGCCGGCCCAGGCGCAGGAGGTGCTGAATCTCTACTCGGCGCGTCACTATCAAACGGACGACGCGCTCTATTCCGGGTTCACTGAGAAGACCGGCATCGAGATCAACCGGATCGAGGGCGAGAGCAACGCCCTCATCGAGCGCATCAAGAGCGAGGGTGCAAACAGCCCGGCAGACGTCTTCCTGACGGTTGACGCCGGGAACATCTGGCGCGCCGAGGACGCAGGCTTGTTCCAGCCGGTCGAGTCCGAGGTCCTCAACAACGCTGTCCCGCAGAACCTGCGCCACCCCGACGGCCTGTGGTTCGGCTTCTCGACCCGCGCACGCCTCATCTACTACGACAAGACCAAGATCCAGCCCGGTGAAATCAAGGCCTACGAGGATCTCGCCGATCCGAAGTGGAAGGGCAAGGTCTGCATTCGCAGCAGCTCCAACGTCTACAACCAATCGCTGCTCAGCGCCCTCATCGACGCGCACGGCGAGGCGGGTGCCAAAGAGTGGGCGCAGGCCATGGTCGACAACTTTGCCCGCAACCCGGTCGGCGGCGACACCGACCAGATCCGCGGCATCGGTGCTGGCGAGTGCGAGGTGGCCGTTGCCAACTCCTACTACTTCGTGCGGTTGATGAATGACCCGAAGGAGAAGGATCTGGTCGAGAAGATCGGCTGGGTGTTCCCCAATCAGGAGGGCCGTGGCACCCACGTGAACGTCTCCGGTGCCGGCGTGCTGAAGAACGCCCCGCACAAGGAAGCGGCGGTGAAGTTCCTCGAATACCTGGCCAGCCCGGAGGCGCAGCGCTACTTCGCCGAGGGCAACAACGAGTATCCCGTTGTCTCCGACGCCGAGGTGGTGCCGGCGCTCAAGGCGCTCGGCAGCGGCTTCAAGGTCGACCCGGTGAACGTCGCCGTCTATGGCAGCAACCAGCCGAAGGCGCAGATGATCTTCGACAGCGTCGGCTGGAACTGAACATCGCAACGCAACGGCTCCGTGCCGCTGCCGACTCAAAGGGCTCCGCGCTGCGGAGCCCTTTTTTATTTATCGATATCAGCCCGTTACCGGGGAGGGCGGGAGACGGCGTGCAGATGCCTTCTGACGGCCCGGGCGACCGCGGGCAATGGCTCGGCTGAGTAGGATGACCGGCGGAATGCCGACCGCCACGATGGTGAGGGCGGGTGTCGCCGCCTCGGTCAGCCGCTCGTCGGCGGCGAAGTTGTGGGCCTGGACTGCCAGGGTGTCGAAGTTGAAGGGGCGCATCACCAAGGTGGCCGGCAGTTCCTTCATCACGTCGACGAAGACGACGAGGCCGGCGGTCAGCAGCGTCGGCCACATCATGGGAGCATGGACGCGCCCCAGCATGCCAAGCGGACCGGCGCCTAGTGCGCGCGCGGCATCGTCCATGGAGGGGCGGATCTTGCCGAGGCCGGCATCCACCGTGTTCAGCGACACCGCGAGAAAGCGCACGAGGTAGGCAAACACCAGGGCGGCGACGCTGCCGGTCAGCAGCAGCCCGCTGGACACCCCGAAGGAGGCGCGCAGCCAGGCGTCCAGGGCATTGTCGAAGGCGGCGAAGGGAACCAGCACGCCAACGGCGATGATGGTGCCGGGAATGGCATAGCCCATGGCGGCCAGGCGGTTGGCGATCTGCACCGCCGGGCGGCCCTGCAGCCGGCGGCCGTAGGTCATGAAGGTCGCCAGGGCGACGGCGAGCAGGGCGGTGATGGCGGCGAGGGTGACGCTGTTGGCCACCAGTTCCAGGTAGCGCGCGCCGAACTGCTGGTCACCGGCCTGCACCGCCATGGTCAGTAGGACGGCGGCGGGCAGCAGGAAGCCGAGCAGCAGCGGCAGCAGGCAGGCGAGGAAGGCCGCTGCCGCGGCGCCGCCGCGCAGGCGGTGGCCCGGCAGCTGCTGGTAGCGGTTGGTGGCGTGGTGGAAGCGCGCCTTGCCGCGGCTCTGGGTTTCCAGCAGCAGGACCAGGAACACGAAGATCAGCAGGATGGAGGCCAGCTGGCTTGCTGTCGTGCGATCGCCGAAGGCGATCCAGGCGCGCACGATGCCGGTGGTGAAGTTGGGCACGCCGAAGAAGGAGACGGTGCCGAAGTCGGCCAGGGTTTCCATCAGTGCCAGGGCGGTGCCGGCGATAATCGCCGGCCGGGCGAGCGGCAGGGCAACGCGGAAGAAGCTGGACCAGGGGCCGCAGCCGAGGGTGCGGCTGACGTCGAGGGCGCAGACCGACTGGTCGAGGAAGGCGGCCCGCGACAGCATATAGGCATAGGGATAGAGCACCAGTACCAGCATCGCCACCGCCCCGCCGAGCGAGCGGATCTCCGGGAACCAGTAGTCGCGGTAGGCGAGGCCGGTGAAGTCGCGCAGCAGGCTCTGCACCGGTCCGGCCGGCTGCAGGAAGTCCGTGTAGGCGTACGCCATGACGTAGGCCGGCACCGCCAGGGGCAGGATCAGCGCCCATTCGAAGAACCGCCGGCCGGGAAAGCGGCACATGGTGACCAGCCAGGCGCAGCCGGCGCCGATGATCGGCACGCCGATGCCGACCCCGGCCACCAGCACGGCGGTATTGAGCAGATAGCGCGGCAGCACCGTCGAGACCATGTGCTCCCAGGTGCCGCCGCCGCTCTGGGTCAGGCTGAACAGCACGCTCACCACCGGAATGAGAAACAGGCCGGCAACGATGACCGAGAGCCAGGCGAGGCTGCCCCAGGGGCGGTGCGCCGTTCCCGGGTGCCCGCCCAGCCGGAGTCCCTGCGGCGGCCGCGGGGGGCGGGCAAGCGGCCCGGCGGGGTTGAGGGGCCGGCCGATCAACGGGTCGCTGCCGGACACCTAGCGCCCCGCCACCGGAAGGACTTGGCGGTCACGGATCATGCCTCGTCCTGTCTCACATCTGCGCCCTTTCGGCAACTCCCGCGCTGGCGCCCCGGCGCGCCGCTGCCGACACGCAAGGACTGCGGCGGAGTGTCTAGTCACTTCGATCAATCTGCGGCCTTTCGACCGGGACTAGGGGGCGGGCGAAATCACTTTGGATTGCCGCTCCTTAGCTTTGATTCAAATGCCCGCTATGCGGCGATTTCCCAGCGGTTACCGGCAGTTAAGTAAGGGGTTCTTAATCTATGTTTGCCACTGTTCAGCGTTATTTAAGGGGCAGTGGTTAACTCCGGTAATCGCCCCGGACATGGAGCCTGACGGCCGGGCAAAGGTAGGACTGAGGCGATGGACGACCTTCTTAGCGAATTTCTGACCGAGACCAACGAGAGCCTTGCGGAACTGGACGTCGAGCTGGTGCGACTCGAGCAGAACCCCAACGACAAGGCACTCTTGGGGAATATTTTCCGCCTGATGCACACGATCAAGGGGACCTGCGGTTTCCTCGGTCTGCCCCGCCTCGAGAGCGTGGCCCACGCGGGCGAAAATGTGCTCGGCAAGGTGCGCGATGGCGAGCTGGTCGTAACCCCGCAAGCGGTGACCTTGATTCTCGAATGCCTCGACAGCATCCGCGCCCTGCTGGAGCGGCTGGAGGCCACCGAGGCCGAGCCGGAAGGCGACGATTCCGATCTCATTGCCCGCCTGAACGCCTTTGCCGACGGTACCGATGCGCCAGCCGAAGCTGCACCGGTTGCCGAAGCGCCGGCCGAAGCCTCGCCGGCCGAGACTGTCGGCAGTGGCAACCCCATGCTCGACGAGCTGGAGGCTGCCTTTGCCGCAGCCAAGGGCCCGGCGGAACTGGCAGCCGAGAAGGCCGCCCTGGAAGCTGCTGCTGAAGCAGCAGCTGCCGATGCCGAGGAGCCGGAGCCGGCCCCGAAGCCGGAGAAGGCCAAGGCGGCGCAGCCGAAGAAAGCCAAGGCCGTCCCGGTCGAGGAGGCCGCCGATGCCAAGGCCGGCGACACCAAGAAGGAAGGCTCGGTCGCCAACCAGTCGCTGCGCGTCAACGTCGACGTGCTTGAGAACCTGATGACCATGGTCTCCGAACTGGTGCTGACGCGCAACCAGCTGCTGCAGATCCTGCGCAGCCAGAGCGAAAGCGAATTCGCCGTCCCGCTGCAGCGCCTCAATCACGTGGTCTCCGAGCTGCAGGAAGGCGTCATGGCGACGCGCATGCAACCGATCGGCAATGCCTGGGCCAAGCTGCCCCGCATCATCCGCGACCTGGCCCATGAACTGGACAAGAAGATCGACCTGGTGATGAAGGGCGCGGAGACCGAGCTCGATCGCCAGGTGCTCGAGCTGATCAAGGATCCGCTCACCCACATGGTGCGCAACTCGGCCGACCACGGCCTGGAGACGCCGGGCGAGCGCGCAAAGGCCGGCAAGCCCGAGATCGGCACCGTGAGCCTCAACGCCTTCCATGAGGGCGGCCATATCATCATCGAGATCGCCGACGACGGCAAAGGCCTCGCGGTCGAGAAGATCCGCGCCAAGTGCATCGACGCCGGCCTGGCGAGCGAAGCCGACCTCGACGCCATGAGCGAGCAGCAGATCCAGCAGTTCATCTTCAAGGCTGGCTTCTCGACGGCTGCGGCGGTGACTTCCGTGTCGGGCCGCGGCGTCGGCATGGACGTGGTGCGGACCAACATAGAGAAGATCGGCGGCACCATCGAGCTGACGTCGGTCGAGGGCCGCGGCACCAAGTTCGTCATCAAGATTCCGCTCACCCTGGCGATCGTCTCGGCGCTGATCGTCGAGTGCGCTTCGGAGCGCTTTGCCATTCCGCAGCTGTCGGTGGTCGAGCTGGTGCGGGCCTCGGCCCATACCGAGCACACCATCGAACGCATCAACGGCACGCCGGTGCTGCGCCTGCGCAACCGCCTGTTGCCGCTGGTCCACCTGCGCCACCTGCTGAAGCTGGATACGCCCAGCGGCAGCAGCGCGACAGCCAAGCTGCGCGAGAAGAGGAAGTCCGCCGAGCAGGTCGTCGCGGAAGCGAAGGCAGCCGAACGGGCCGCCGCGAAGCCCGTCAGGGGAGCCGACGACGAAGAGGTCTTCATCGTAGTGGCGCAGATCGGCAACTACTCCATGGGCATCATCGTGGACCGCGTCTTCGATACCGAGGAAATCGTGGTCAAGCCGGTGACGCCGATCCTGCGCAACATCCAGCTGTTCTCCGGCAATACGATCCTCGGCGACGGAAGCGTGGTGATGATTCTCGATCCGAACGGCATCGCTGCCGCGACCGGCGAGATCTCGGTTCCCGAGAGCGACGAGGACGAAGCCAGGGGCCGCCACTCCCTGAGCAGCGCGGACAGCGTCGCGATGCTCATCTTCCGCGCGGTCGACAACACGCCGAAGGCAGTGCCGCTGGCGTTGGTTGCGCGACTCGAGGAGATCGACCTGACGAAGGTCGAGTACTCCAACGCCCAATACGTCGTGCAGTACCGCGGCCAGCTGATGCCGCTGGTCATGATGGACCCCGGTCGCAAGCTGGAATCCGAAGGCCGCCAGCCGGTTCTCGTCTTTGCCGATGGGCATCGAACGATGGGCCTGGTGGTGCAGGAGATCGTCGATATCGTCGAAGGCCGCATGCACATCGAACTGTCGTCGGATCGCGAGGGCTATGTCGGCACAGCCGTGATCGACGGCAAGGCGACCGACATCATAGACGCTGGCTACTACCTGACGCAGGCCTTCCATGATTGGTTCGTGTCCGATCGCGACAGCGCCGGCGGCGAAGGCAACGGCCGCCGCCTCCTGGTGGTGGACGACAGTCCGTTCTTCCGCAATCTGCTGCAGCCGCTGCTGACGGTCGCCGGCTACGACGTCGTCTGCGTCGACTCTGCCGATGCCGCGCTCGGCCTCTGCGAGGCGGGCGAGGACTTCGACGTCATCATCTCGGACATCGAGATGCCGGGCATGAACGGCTTCGAATTTGCGCGCAAAGTTACCAGCGATACCCGCTGGGCCAAGACGCCGATCGTTGCGCTGTCCAGCTTCTCGAATCCGAGCGATCTCGCGCGCGGTCGTGAAGCGGGCTTCAAGGACTACGTCGCGAAGACCGACCGCGATGCCCTGTTGAGCACACTTCACGACACCCTGGCTGAACTAAGAGGTGCGGCATGAGCAAGTCAAAGACTGAAGGTGCCGCCGAGCGCGGCTCCGCGACCGAAGCTTTTGCGGACACCGAGGACTTCGTCACCTTCATTATCGCCGAGCAGCTGTTCGGCATTCCCGTACTGAAGGTGCAGGATGTTCTGAGTGCGCATAACATCACGCGCATTCCGTTGGCGCCGCCGGAGATTGCCGGCTCGTTGAACCTGCGTGGGCGCATTGTCACCGCCATGGACGTGCGGCTGCGCCTCGGGCTGGCCCCGCGCGACGACAGCGCCTCGATGAGCATCGTCGCCGAGCACGAAGGCGAGCTCTACAGTCTGATGGTCGACTCCGTCGGCGAGGTGCTGGCGCTGAAGTCCTCCGATTGGGAGCGCAATCCACCGACGCTCGAGCCGAAGTTCCGCGAATACTCGCTGGGAATCTACCGGCTCGACCACAAGCTGCTGGTGGTACTCGACGTCAATCGTCTGCTCGACTACGACCGCGTACAGGTCGCATGAAGCGGCCCGGAACCGAAAGCTTCCGGCACGGCGAGATACTGAACAGGTATGAGACGAACTCGCAAAGCCGGGAAGTGAGCTGGAGCTAAAAAATGAAGTCTTGCCTGATCGTCGATGATTCGAAGGTTGTGCGCATGGTGGCGCGCAAGATTCTTGAGGGTCTGAGCTTCGATATCGATGAAGCCGAAGATGGCCAGAAGGCGATCGAGGCTTGCCAGCGCCACATGCCGGACGCCGTGCTGCTGGACTGGAACATGCCCGTGATGAACGGCCTCGAGTTCCTTCAGGAGCTGCGTGCGATGGAGGATGTCAGTCAGCCGATTGTCGTTTTCTGCACGACGGAGAACGATATGGAGCACATCAAGCGGGCGATGGAAGCCGGGGCCAACGAATACATCATGAAGCCATTCGACAGCGATATCATCCAGTCGAAGTTCGTCCAGGCAGGTCTCATTTGATGTCAGACCCCCAGTCCGCCTCCGGCGGCACCGGCGAAGTGTCCGGTGATCCTTTCCGCGTGATGGTGGTCGATGACTCTGCGGTCATTCGCGGCCTGCTGACGCGCTCGCTCGAGAAGGACCCGATGATCAAGGTGATTGCCTCCGTCGGCAACGGTGAAGCCGCCATCAAGGCGCTCGACCGTCACGACGTCGAGGTCATCATCCTCGACATCGAGATGCCGGTGATGGATGGCCTGACCGCACTGCCGAAGCTCCTGGCTGCGAGACCGGGCATCAAGATCATCATGGCCTCGACGCTGACCCGGAAGAATGCGGAGGTGAGCCTGCGTGCTCTGCAGGCAGGGGCGGCCGACTACCTGCCGAAGCCAAGTTCGACCAGCGAACTGACCGGCGCCGACACCTTTCAGCGCGAGCTCGTCGAGAAGGTCAAGGCGCTTGCCAAGGCCGCCCGCCCGGGCCGCCCCGCGACGACTCTGCGGCGCGCCGGCTCTGTCGCGCCGGCGCGGATGGCGCAGCCCGCCCGTAGTATCGTCCTGCGGAAACCCTCCGCCGCCTTGCCGCGGATCATCGCCATCGGCAGCTCCACGGGCGGCCCTCAGGCACTTCTGGAAGTGCTGCGCGACATGGCGGCCAGCGTCAAGCTGCCGATCCTCATCACCCAGCATATGCCACCCACCTTCACGACGCTGCTTGCCGAGCACATCGAGCGCGCCACCGGTGTGCGCTGTGCCGAGGGCAAGGACGGCGAGGTCATCACGGCAGGCCGGATCTACCTGGCGCCTGGCAGCTACCACATGGTGGTGGAGCGCGCGGGCAGCGGCAGCGTCATTCGCGTGAACCAGGATCCGCCGGAGAATTTCTGCCGCCCATCCGTGGATCCGATGCTACGCAGCATGGCGCCGATCTACGGCTCCAGTCTGTTGACCATCATCCTGACGGGGATGGGATCGGACGGCCAAAAGGGTGCGGCCGAGGTTGTGCAGGCGGGCGGTACGGTAATTGCGCAGGATGAAGCCACCAGCGTCGTGTGGGGTATGCCGGGAGCTGTCGCCACCAGCGGCCTCTGCTCCGCTGTGCTGCCGATCAAAGAGATCGGCCCCAGCGTCCGCAAGTTGGTCATGAGGTCAGCGGCATGAATGTGAATGATTTCGAGTACATCGCGCAGCTGCTGTACCAGCGGTCCGGCCTGGTGATCACGCAGGAGAAGGCTTACCTCCTGGAGAGCCGCCTGAACCCGGTGGCGCGCAAGTGGGACCTCGACGGCATCGACGCCCTGATCGGCGCTCTGCGGTCGAAGAAGGACGAGCGGCTGATGGTCGACGTGACCGAGGCCATGACGACCAACGAGTCGTTCTTCTTTCGTGACAACCGCCCTTTCGATCAGTTCAAGGACATCGTGCTGCCGCACCTCCTGGAAGCGCGCGCGGCGCGCAAGCAGATCCGCATCTGGAGCGCGGCCTGCTCGAGCGGCCAGGAGCCCTATACGCTGGCCATGTTGCTGAAGGAGGAGGCCGCGCGGTTGGCTGGCTGGAGATTCGAGATCATCGCCACCGACCTTTCGCTCGAGATCCTCAACAAGGCGAAAGAGGGCCTCTATTCGCAGTTCGAAGTACAGCGCGGTCTGCCGATCACTCTGTTGATGAAGTACTTCTCCCAGGAGGGCGAGAAGTGGCGCATCAGCGAGGAGATCCGCCGCATGGTCACCTACAAGCCCTTCAATCTGCTGGGTAATCCGTCGGCATTGGGCCACTTCGACGTGGTGTTCTGCCGCAACGTGCTGATCTACTTCGACCAGGCGACCAAAGGCCAGGTGCTGGCGCGCATTGCGCAGATCATGCCCCCCGACGGCTTTCTCTACCTGGGCGGCGCCGAGACCGTGCTGGGCATCTCGGACTCCTTCGAGGTGGTCCCCGGCCAGCGCGGCGTCTACCGCCTGACCAGCAACGGCGCATCGCTGAACCGCAAGGCCGGCTGAACCGCCGGCGAGCTTTCCCGAAAGGGCAAGAAAAAGGCCGCCGTCCGGAAGGACAGCGGCCTTTTTTCTATCGGGCTTTGTAGAACTGCGGCGGGCGCCCGGCAGGCTGCCGGAGGCGCTGCCGCAGGGTCAGCCGTTGGCGGCGTGCTTGGTCGGCTGGGCGCCGTCAGTGCTCACCGGGTCGCGCAGCACATAGCCGCGGCCCCACACAGTCTCGATGTAGTTGTCGCCGCCGGTTGCGTTGGCCAGCTTCTTGCGAAGCTTGCAGACGAAAACGTCGATGATCTTCAGTTCAGGCTCGTCCATGCCGCCGTAGAGATGATTGAGGAACATCTCCTTGGTCAGCGTGGTGCCCTTGCGCAGCGACAGCAGCTCCAGGATTCCATACTCCTTGCCGGTCAGATGCAGGGGCTGGCCCTCCACCTCGACGGTGCGGGTATCGAGATTGACCGTCAGTTTACCGGTCGCAATCACGGAATCCGAATGGCCCTTGGACCGGCGCACGATCGCCTGAATACGGGCGACCAGCTCGCGCTTGTCGAAGGGTTTGGTCAGATAGTCGTCGGCGCCGACACCCAGGCCCTTGATCTTGTCGTCCAGGCCGCTGAGGCCCGAAAGGATCAGGATCGGGGTCTTCACCCGGGCAGCCCTGAGGCGCCGCAGAACTTCGTAGCCGTCCATGTCGGGCAGCATGAGGTCCAGGATGATGATGTCGTAGTCGTACAATTTACCGATCTCGAGGCCGTCTTCGCCCATATCGGTTGTGTCGCACACATAGCCCTCCGACCGCAGCATCATCTCGATGCCTTGGGCTGTGGCGGTATCGTCTTCGACAAGCAGAACTCTCATGGTGTTGACCTAGTGCCTGTATGGTTCCCTTGGGATCTGATTATTAACCAATTTGCCAAAGCAATGTTAATAAATTCTTACCAAGGTTAATTATCTTAGAACCTTGGTGAACAAGCGATTTTCTGCGCCGTTTCTTTGCCGAACTGGGTAACTTTACCCAACCTTAAGCCTGATAAACGAGACTGCCTCCAGCGATCGTGATCATCGGGCCAGGGGGGCTTTCGGCAAAATCGGGAATGGTAGCTTCCACCTTTGTTAAGGAAATCGGCCAAGTGGCGGACTATCGCCTTTATGGCCGCGTCGCCGGTGTGCTCGGCATGCTGGTTGAGGTTGCGGGCCTCGAGCAGGCGTTGTCGATCGGCTCGCGCTGCGCAATCCACGCGCAGGGCGGCCGCCGCGTCACCTGCGAGGTGATCGGTTTCCGCCAGCGCCGTGCCCTGCTGCTGCCGTTCGGGTCTCTCGAAGGTGTCGGCCTCGGCTGTAAGGCCGAGGTGATGGAGAGCGAGCCGCTGGTGCGGCCGTCGTCTGCCTGGCTCGGCCGCGTCGTCAACGCGCTGGGGGAGCCGGTGGACGGCAAGGGACCGCTGCCCGACGGCAAGCTGGCCTATGCCCTCCGCGCGTCGCCGCCGCCGGCGCACAGCCGCCGGCGCCTCGGCGGCAAGATCGATCTCGGCGTGCGCGCTATCAATACCTTCCTGTCCTGCTGCGAGGGCCAGCGCATGGGGATCTTCGCCGGCTCCGGCGTCGGCAAGTCCGTGCTGCTGTCGATGCTGGCGCGCTATGCCGCGGCCGACGTCAACGTCATCGGCCTCATCGGCGAGCGCGGCCGCGAGGTGCAGGAGTGGCTGGAGGACGACCTCGGACCGGAGGGTCTCGCCCGCTCGGTGGTAGTGGTTGCCACCTCGGACGAACCGCCCCTGATGCGCCGTCAGGCCGCCTACCTGACGCTGACTCTCAGCGAGTTCTTCCGCGACCAGGGCAGCGAAGTGCTCTGCTTGATGGATTCCGTCACACGCTTTGCCATGGCGCTGCGCGAGATCGGGCTTTCCGCCGGCGAGCCGCCCGCCAGCAAGGGCTACACCCCCTCGGTCTTCTCCGAGCTGCCGCGCCTGCTGGAGCGCGCCGGACCTGGCGTCGAGAAGGGCTCGGTGACCGGCCTTTTCACCGTGCTGGTGGAAGGCGACGACCACAACGAGCCAATCGCCGACGCCGTGCGTGGCATCCTCGACGGGCACATCGTGCTCGAGCGCCAGGTTGCCGAGCGCAACCGCTACCCGGCGATCAACCTGCTGCGCAGCATCTCGCGCACCATGCCGGACTGCAACAGCGAGGCGGAGAACCGCCTGGTGAACCGCGCCCGCGGCCTGCTGGCGACCTACGAGAACATGGCCGAACTGATCCGCATCGGCGCCTACAAGCAGGGCAGCGATCCGGCGGTCGACGAGGCAATTCACTACTACGGCGACCTGGAGGGATTTCTCGGCCAGAAGAAGGAGGAGGTAAGCAGCCTCGCCGACGGCTACAGCCAGTTGGCCGGACTGCTCGGCCTGCCGGACCCGGCCGCCGCGAGCGTGGCGCCTGGCGGGCAAGGGGACGGTGGCTCCGAGGATTCCGGAGATGCCGCCGCGGCAGCGCCGTCGTCGGCGGAAGGCGCGTCGGATTTCAAGAAACGCCGCGAACGCATGGCCGAGGCGCTCAACCTTCGCCAGACCAAAGCGACCGGCTAGAAGACCGAACCCGGCCAGCGGCGCCGCTGCAGGCCATAAGGTGTAGGAACTGTTATTGGTAGGAGTTCATTTGCCGTGACTGCTCTTGATCAGTTGGTGCGGCTGCACCGTTGGACACTCGACGAGAAGCGCCAGAAGCTGGCCGAGCTGGAACGGTTCCGCGCCAAGCTGCTCGGCAACATCGAGGTGCTGGAAGCCGACCTGGCCCGCGAGCAGGCTGCGGCCGAGCATTTGGACGTCGCCAACATCTCGCTGCCCGCCTTCATCAAGGCGACCATCGACCGGCGTCGCAAGATCGAGGGCTCTATCAGCGAAATCGACCGCACCATCGCCGCCGCGCGCGACGAGATAACCGAGGCCTTCCAGGAATTCAAGAAGTACGAAACGGCGCACGGCAACCACTTGCGCCGCGAGGCCCTGAAGCAGTCTCGTCGCGACCAGGTCACCGCCGACGAACTCGGCATCGACCTGCACCGCCGCCAGGCGGCAGGCGCGACCCGCAGCTAGGGCGCTACACAGTCAGACGTTCAGGCCTTCGTGCGGCGCCGTCGCGGCGCGCGCCGCGATCAGCTGCGGCCAGTCGCCGGAGGCCCGGAACACCAGCCGGCCGTTGTAGCCGGCGATGGCATTGGTTTCCTCGAAGAGCGCCAAGAGATCGCCACGCACCAGCGCCGGCAACGGGCGGCGGCTGCGCAGCACCAGGTCGAAAAGCTGTGGCCGCACCAAGCCGTCGAGCTGCAGCTCGCCATGCCGCTTCAGTTCCAGTTCCAATACAAAGCGGGTCGCCTTCTCGCCATCCTCGCCCTGTCGCCCGCCGTGCTCCTGATGGCGGAAGTAGCAGCGCAGCTCGCGCAGGCCCTGGTCGCTCCACAGCGGCAGACTGACGAAGCGCCACTCGCCCGCCGCGGTCTCGATGGTCCGGCTGAGGCCGGCGAACTCGCGGCCGAGTGTTTCGTAGAGCCCGGCGCGCTCACTCTGCCCCGCAGCCGCGCCGGCCTTGGCCAGCCAGCCGGCGATGTTGCCCTGGTTGAGCGCCGCGAGAAAAAACAGCATGCCCGAGGCCAGCCGCGGACCGACCTGGGGCAGGGCGCGGGCGACGGCCTCCGCTTGGCCGGCGGGCAGGCCGTGGAGCAGCGCCTCCTCCAGGCTTCCCAGGCTCGGCCAGGTGCTTGCCAGCACCGGCGCGGTCGTTGTGCCGCTGGTGACGGGCAGCGCGATTTCCAGCGCCAGGCTGGTGCCGGGCGGCAGGGCCGCGCGCGTATCGAGGGTCAGGGTCCCCAGTGGTGTGTGCAGGATCGGCTGACCGCCGCTGCTGATGGCGGTGACCAGCCCGGTGACACGCAGCAGGTTGGCGGCGCCATCCGCCGCCGCGCCGTTGCCTCCCGCTGCCTGCGTGGCTGTGGCGCCGCCGCCGGCAAGATTGCCACCGGCCAGTCTGCCGGCAGCCTCCGAGGTCAGGCTTTGCAGAGCGGTGGCGAGGGTGTGGCCAGTGTTGGCGACCGGCATCTGCGGGGCCAGCCGAAACCCCGGAGCCGCTTCGCTGAGGGCGGGTGGTGGCATCTGCGGGGCGACGGCTGCGGGGCCGGTCGGTGGGGTGGCCTGGGGCGCGGCGGGGTTGCCGACGGCGCCACCGGTGGCAAGTCCGCCGGGACTGCCGCTTCCGGGCGTAACCGGGGTGCCGGTCAGGGCAGCCGTGCCGGCACCGGACCCCTGGCCCGGAAGGCTGCCCGGGACGTTGCCGGTGGAGTTGCCTGGGCTGGCCCCCGGCGCTCCGGGGGCAGGCGCGGCGGCTCCCGGCAGGCCTGCGGTCAGCGGTCCGGTGGCGGCGGCCAGGGCGGGCGACTGGACGCCGACCGAAAGAACCCGGGCCAGCAGCTCGGTGCCCGGCTGGGCAGTCGGCAGCCCGGCGAGGGAGGGCGCCGGCGGGGCGGCGTGAAGCACCGCACGCAGCAGTTGGCCGCGCTGCACCGGGTCGCTCGGATTGGGCGGATGCACTGGCGCCGCCGGGACCCCGGCCGGGACCGACGGGACCTGCCCGGGCTGCACGGCACTGCCACCCGCCGCAGTCGCCAGCGGCAAGAGATTGAAAATCACCTGAGGACCGACGCTGCGCACCTGGAGGATCACCTCGGTGCCGACCGGCAGGGTACGCGGCGCGCTGAGCGTCAGCACGCCGAGCCGGGTGCGTACCAGCAGGTGCCCGTGGTCGTCCTTGCCGACGACGGTACCGCGCAAATTCTCGCCGCTGACGAGACGTTGGAGATCCGGCGAGGGTTCGACGACACGGACGGTGGCGTCGCTCCCGGCGGTACTCTGGGCGCCGCTGGAGCGCACCACTCCTGCGGCAAGCGTGGCGAAGATGTCGCTCATGCCGCGGGTCCGGTCAGTTCCCGCCGCCGAGCCGGTTGACCAGGGCTTCGACGTCCCCGGCTGCCGGGCAGTTGGGATGGCGCGTGAGGATCGGGGTCTGATGGCGGATGGCGTCCTTCACTTTGCTGTCTCGGCGGATCACGCCGGCCAGCCGCGGCGAGATCTTGAGGAAGGATTCGCAGGCCTTCAACAAGGTCGCGTAGGTCCGCTCACCCTCGGCCGGCGACGTCGCCATGTTGACGACGATGCGCAGGTCGGCCGTCGGGTTCTGCATGTGCGCCAGCTTGATGAAGGCGTAGGCGTCGGTTAGCGAAGTCGGCTCGTCGGTCGCCACAACCAGGCTGGTGCGCGCCAGGGCCGCCAGCTGGCGGACCGTGCGGTCGAGGCCGGCGCCAAGGTCGAGGATCACCTTGTCGTAGGAGGGCGCCAGGGCGCCGAGGTCGTCCATCAGCTGCTGCAGCCGCCCGGCCGGGATGTTGGCCAGGCTGCCGGTGCCGGAACGCCCGGCGATGACGTCGAAGCCGCCGCTGGGATGCGCGATTGCGGCGTCCTTCAGGGCGTAGGCGCCGTCGAGCACGCCGGCGAGATCGTTGTCCGGTTGCAGGCCGAGTTGGATGTCGACGTTGGCGAGGCCGAGGTCGCCGTCGAACAGCAGCACGCGCTTGCCGCTTCGCGCCAGCGCGTGGGCGAGGGTGACGGACAGCCAGGTCTTGCCGACGCCGCCCTTGCCGGAGGCAACGGCGAGCATGTTGGCA
>CAYYIV010000059.1:0-19931 GCA_964472095.1 uncultured Pelagibius sp. | reverse complement strand
CCGGGATCAGCATGGTCTTCACCATCGGCAGGTCGCGCCCGGCGCGCACCATCAGCTCGGCGACCGCATCGAGCGCGGCGGAGTCCGACAGACCGGCCGAGATCACCGGCTTGAGGTCCTCGACGTGGTCGGCGAAGGTCTCCGAGGCCATGCGGCACTCATGCGCCTGCATCCAGTTCACGTTGCCCTTCAAGGTATTGATCTCGCCGTTGTGGGCGAGGATGCGGAAGGGCTGGGCCAGGCGCCAGGTCGGGAAGGTGTTGGTCGAGTAGCGCTGGTGGAACACCACGAAGTTGGACGAGAAGCGGTCGTCCAGCAGGTCGGGATAGAACGACGACAGCTGCTCGGCGAGGAACATGCCCTTGTAGATGATCGAGCGGCAGGACAGCGAGCAGATGTAGAAGTCCTGGATCGACTCCAGCTCCGCCGCCTTCTCAATGCGGCGGCGGATGATGTAGAGGTCGATCTCGAACTGCGGGTTCGGTATGCCGCGCGCATTGGCAATCATCACCTGCTCGATTTCGGGCCGCGTCGCGTTGGCCTTCTCGCCGACGATCTCCGGATGCACCGGCACCTGGCGCCAGCCGTAGATGCGATAACCGAAGTTGAGGATCTCGCGCTCGACCAGCACGCGGCAGCGCTCCTGCGCGCCGAAATCCGTGCGCGGCAGGAACACCATGCCGACGGCGAGAGTTTCCCCGCCCGGCTCGTGGCCGGTGCGCGCGACGTGCTCGCGGAAGAAGTCCTGCGGGATCTGCAGGTGGATGCCGGCGCCGTCGCCGGTCTTGCCGTCGGCATCGACAGCGCCGCGGTGCCACACCGCTTTCAGCGCCTCGATGCCCGCAACCACAACGTCGCGCCGCGGGCTGCCGTCGAGCGAAGCGACGAGGCCGACGCCACAGGCGTCATGCTCCTCCGCCGGGTCATAGAGGCCTTGGCTGCCGAGCTTTGCGGCATTGCGCTTCCAGGCGGCGACGAAGGCATCGCCGGGCGTGTCCTGGTGGCTGTGCCGGGCGCCGTGGGGTCGCTGTTCCGTCATGATGCCTGTCCTCCCCAGGGAGCTGAATGCCGAACTCTATTCGGCGGCCACGGCGGCGGCAGCCGCCCCGGCCTGGATGTAGTTGTGGATCTGCTCCGCCGCGTCGCGGCCGTCGCGTACCGCCCAGACCACCAGCGAGGCGCCGCGCACGATGTCGCCGGCGGCGAAAACGCCGGCCAGCGAGGTCATCTTGGTCTTGAAGTCGGTCAGCAGGGTGCCCCAGCGGGTCACCTCCAGCCCCTCGGTGTCGAAGAGCCGCGGCAGATCCTCCGGGTCGAAGCCCAGCGCCTTGATCACCATGTCGGCCTCCAGGGTAAAGTGGGAGCCGTCGATGATCTGCGGCGTCTGCCGGCCGGTGGCGTCGGGCATGCCGAGGTGAACGCGCTGGGCGCGCACCGCCTGCACCTTGCCGTCGCCGAGGAAGGCCTCGGGCGACGACAGCCAGACGAACTCGACACCCTCCTCCTCGGCATTGGCGACTTCGCGCTGCGAGCCCGGCATGTTCTTGCGGTCGCGGCGGTAGAGGCAGCGCACCGCCTTGGCGCCCTGGCGCACCGCCGTGCGCACGCAATCCATGGCGGTGTCGCCACCGCCGATCACCACCACCGCCTTGCCGTTGGCGTCCAGGGTGCCGTCGTCGAACTGCGGCACTGCGTCGCCCAGGCCCTTGCGGTTGGAGGCGGTGAGGAAGTCCATCGCCGCAAAGATGTTCTCGAGGCCGACGCCCGGCACCTTGATGTCGCGCGCCTTGTAGACGCCGGTGGCGATGAGGACGGCGTCGTGGCGCTCGCGCAGGGCGGCGAAGCTCTCGGCGCTGCCGACGTCGCAGTTGAGGTGGTACTCGACGCCGCCACGCGCCAGCAGGTCGGCGCGTCGCCCGACCACCTCCTTCTCCAGCTTGAAATTGGGAATGCCGTAGATCATCAGGCCGCCGACGCGGTCGTAGCGGTCGTAGACGTGCACCTGGTAACCCTTGCGGCGCAGTTGTTCGGCGGCGGCCAGGCCGCCCGGCCCCGCACCGACGATGCCGACGGACTGCGGGCGCTCGCGCACCGGCTTGACCGGCTGCACCCAGCCCTCTTCCCAGGCGGTATCGGTGATGTATTTCTCGACCGAGCCGATGGTGACGGTGCCGTGGCCGGCCTGCTCGATGACGCAGTTACCTTCGCAGAGCCGGTCCTGCGGACAGATGCGCCCGCAGATCTCGGGGAAGTTGTTGGTCGACTGGGCGACCTCATAGGCCTCGCGCAGGCGTCCCTCGGCGGTCAGCATGAGCCAGTCGGGGATGTTGTTGTGCAGCGGGCAGTGCACTTGGCAGAAGGGCACACCGCACTGTGAGCAGCGGCCGGCTTGGTTGGCGGCCGCCTCGGGATCGTACTCGTCGTAGATCTCGCCGAAGTCGTGGCGGCGTGCCTCGGCGCTGCGCTTCTCCGGCATGGCGCGCGCGAGCTTTACGAACTTCAACATCCTGCTGGCCATAGGCTCGATCCCGAATCTCTCCGACCTGATTCCACCCCTCGGCCGCGCCGGGAGCGGTTGTTATGATGATGTCCCCGACGCCGCAAGCGGGAACAGCCGGACGCGGCCGACCCGTGGGCGTTCGTCCATAGACGAAGAACCCGCAGTTTGCCAGGGGGAAACCACTACTAGGTCAATAAATATGACCCATTTGTTCCTGAGATGACGCCGTTATAGCAAAACAGGCCTCGTCCTGCGAGATATTTCCAAAAAACTCGTCTCGTTCTGGTACTAAATTGTTGCATGGAACGTTAACCAAGCGATGCTATAAGCCGCGTTCGCTGGACCCCGCGCCGCTGGAAATCACCCCTTGTCACTCTTGCATGTCGTTATCCTGGCCATCGTCCAGGGCATTACCGAGTTCCTGCCGATCTCATCCTCCGGCCACCTCGTGCTCACCTGGGAAGCCTTCGATGCCGTCGGTTTGACGGGTATCGAACAGGCCGAACACGACCGCCTGACCCTCGACATCGCGGTGCATGTCGGCACGCTGGCGGCGGTCTGCTTCTATGCCTGGCGGGAGGTCGGCCAGATGGGTGGCGGCATCGCCCGCCTGCTGGTCGGCCGCTGGACCCCCGGAGCGCGGCTCGCCACGCTGCTGGTGGTCGCCACGCTGCCACTGATCCTCGTCGGCGTGCTGTTCAAGGACGCGGTGACCACACATCTGCGCGACACCGCCGTCGTGGCTTGGGCGACCCTCGGCTTCGGCCTGCTGCTCTACGTTGCCGACCGCAGCACCCTGACCCTCCGGCGCATCGAGCACATGACCTTCGCCGCCTGCTTCCTCATCGGCCTGGCGCAGATCCTGGCGCTGATCCCCGGCACCAGCCGCTCCGGCATCACCATGACGGCCGGGCGCTTCCTCGGCTTCGAGCGGGTCGAGGCGGCACGCTTCTCCTTGCTGATGGCGATCCCGGCGATCCTCGGCGCCGGCAGCCTGGCCGGCTACGACCTCTATCGCAGCGGCGATGTCGCGCTCGGCTACGAGGCGCTGGTCGGCGCCGTGCTGTCCTTCGTAGTAGCGCTCATTTCAATCGTGCTGATGATCGGCTGGCTGCGCCGGGCGTCCTTCACGCCCTTCGTCGTCTACCGCATCCTGCTGGGTCTCGGGCTCTTGTGGTGGGTCTACGCCTGAGACGCCGTCAGGTCGACCTGCGGCCGCCGAAGCGCCCACCCGGGCGGTAGCGCTCCAGATAGCTCGGGATCACCGCCTCCGGCGCCGTCGCCTCGATGCCGAGATCCTTCAGAGTTAGCGCACCGGGCGAAACCACATTGTCGTGGCGCAGAAGCGTAACCTGGTCGCGAGTCAGCGGCGGCTGCGGCAGCAGCTCCAGGAAAGTCGCCTGCAGGCGCGCGAGCGCGAAGGGCAGGCTGACCAAGGCCCGCTTGCGGCCGATCACCTTCAGCAGCAGTTCCATGAGCTCCCGGAAGCTGTAAACCTTGGGGCCGCCCAGTTCGTAGACCTTGCCGCGGCAGGCCGGATCGGTCAGCGCCCGCACCACCGCCTGGGCGACGTCGCCGACATAGACCGGCTGAAAACGGGTCGCCCCGCCGCCGATCAGCGGCAGCGCCGGCGAGAAGCGGGCCATCTCCGCGAAGCGGTTGAAGAACTCGTCCTCCGGGCCGAAGAGGACGCTGGGCCTGAGGATCACGGCCTCTGGAAAGGCGGCGCGGACCGCCGCCTCGCCCTCGCCCTTGGACCGGGCGTATTTGGCCGTGGCCCCTGGGGCGGCACCGATCGAGGAGACCTGCACCAGCGACGTCACGCCTGCTTCCGCCGCAGCGGTAGCGATGACCTTGGCGCCTTCGGCATGCACCGCCTCGAAGCGCTGCCGGCCGCCTTCGAAGAGGATGCCGACGAGGTTGATTGCCGCGTCGGCACCGTTCAGCGCCGTCGCCACCGCCTCGCCATCCTGCACCGGCACGCAGAGCGGGGTGATCTGGCCGATGTCACCCAGCGGCTTCAGGAACTTGGCACGCGCCGGATGGCGCACCGCCACGCGGATGGTCCAGCCGTCTCGGGCCAGGCGCTGCACCACGTAGCGGCCGACAAAGCCGGAGCCGCCGAAGACCGTCACAATGCCGCTCATAAAGAGAACCTCTCACCTGCCGCGAAGGACCGCAACTGCGCGTGGGCGCGCAAGCTGGCCGATTTATACAAAGGCTGGGATCGAGTTGACAGCCTCAATTGACCGCCTATTTTGGGCTGGCGACCGTTCAAGACGGCGCCCGACCCTGGATTCGAACGACCGGAACACCGCGTGGCCACTCCCCAAATCCACCTCCATAAAGGCGACCTGCCGGCGGGTCTTTCCCTCGGCGCCGCTGTCGCCATCGACAGCGAGACCATGGGACTCGACACCGCCCGTGACCGCCTCTGCCTGCTGCAACTTTCCGCCGGCGACGGCGTCTGCCATCTGGTCCAGTTCGCCCAGGGCGATTACGCCGCACCCAACCTGAAGGTGCTGCTGGCCGACCCCGGGGTCACCAAGCTGTTCCACTTCGCCCGCTTCGACCTGGCTGCGATCCGGCACTACTTGGGCGTGGATTGCGCGCCGGCCTACTGCACCAAGATCGCCTCCAGGCTGGTGCGCACCTATACCGACCGCCACGGGCTGAAGGATCTCTGCCGCGAACTGCTGGGGGTCGAACTCTCCAAGCAGCAGCAGTCGTCGGACTGGGGCGCGGCCGAGCTGAGCCAGGAACAGTTGGCCTATGCAGCCTCGGACGTCTTGTATCTGCACGACCTGCGCGCCAAGTTGGATGTCATGCTGGCGCGCGAGGGACGCGATGGCTTGGCCCGCGCCTGCTTCGACTTCCTGCCGGCGCGCGCCGCCCTCGACCTCGCCGGCTGGGGGGAGATCGACATCTTCGCCCATTAGCGGCGGCAGTCCGACGGTTCGTCCCTGAGGAGTGGTAACCCGCCGGCGGCGCTGATCCCGAAGCGCAGGACCGCACCGCTTGATCCGGCGCCGCGCTGGATCGTACAAGGACGGGTCGTACAAGGGGTGTCGGGACGGCCTTGTGGAACGAGTCTTGCTTAAGATGCTTTCAAGGCGCGGGGTGGCCTGTGCTAAGCTGCCCCGTATCCCGCAGCCGCGCGGCATTGTTGGGGGATGTTGCCCGCCGTCGTCGCGTATCGACGAAGAGACCCGTCGGCGCGGCCAAGTGCGCTTCTGGCCACGCTGGCCGGGAGCGGCACCACCCCTAGGGAAGAGCCGAGAGATAGACAAGACATGAAGGCACAGTTGGAATCCGACAGGGCGGAGCCGGTAGCGGACCTCGAAGTGGCGCGGCGCGTGCTCAACGTCGAGGCGAAGGCGCTGACCACTCTCGCCGGCCTGCTCGATGGCGCCTTCGTCGAGGCCGTCACTCGCCTGGCCGCGGTCGAGGGTCGCGTGATCGTCACCGGCATGGGCAAGAGCGGCCATGTCGCCCGCAAGATCGCCGCCACCCTGGCTTCCACCGGCACCCCGGCGCTCTTCGTCCACCCCGGCGAGGCAAGCCACGGCGACCTCGGCATGATCACGCCGAGCGACGCGGTGATCGCACTGTCCAATTCCGGCAACACGCTGGAATTGAGCGACATCGTCACCTACGCCAAGCGCTTCGCCATTCTGCTGGTGGCGCTGACGGCGCGGCGCGATTCCGCCCTGGCCGAGGCGGCCGACATCGCGCTCATCCTGCCGAGCGCCGGCCAGGGCGCCCCGGAAGCCTGCCCCATGGGCCTGGCGCCAACCACCTCCACCACCCTGATGCTGGCCCTCGGCGATGCCCTCGCGGTCGCCCTGCTGGAGCGCAAAGGTTTCTCCTCCAGCGACTTCCAGCTGCTGCATCCCGGCGGCGCGCTCGGCAAGCGCCTGCTGCGCGTCGCCGACCTGATGCACGGCGCCGACGCCCTGCCGCTCTGCTCGCCCGGGACCGTGGTGTCGGAGGCCATCCTCATCATGACCGCCGGGCACTTCGGCTGCGTCGGCATCGTCGACGACAACCGGCGCCTGATCGGCATCATCACCGACGGCGACCTGCGCCGCCACATGAACCAGGACATCCTCACCCTGACCGCGGCCGAGATCATGACGCCGAAGCCGCGCACCATCCGCGCCAACGCCTTGGCCGCCGAAGCCGTCTCCTACATGAACACCAGCACGCCGCCCTTCCTCTGCGTCTTCGTCGTCGACGAAGCCGGCCCAGCGGAACGGCCGATAGGCATCCTGCACATGCACGACTGTCTGCGTGCCGGTGTAGTCTGACGGGACGACGGGAACACATGGCCGAAGCCGCAGCCCATCACGAGATTCCGAGTTCGTCCGTCGCCCGCGTTGAGCCCGACGAGCGCTTGAGGCCGCCGCAGCCGCCGCGGCTGTCAGGGCGCAACAGCTACAGCCTCTTCGTCAGTTCCATGAAGGTGCTGCTGCCGGCGCTGGCCGCTGGCTTGGTGCTGCTGGTCGTCGCCTGGCCCCAACTGATGCCCGAGGTCAGCCGGTCCGGTCTCGACTTCGCTAAGTTCGCCCGCGACCAGGCGAAGACCCTGAACATGCTGAACGCGCGCTACAGCGGCGTCGACGAGAACAACCAGCCCTTCAACGTCGCTGCCGACATGGCGACGCAGATGCCGGACAACGAAAACCTGGTCGAGCTGCAGCACCCCAAGGCCGACATCCGCACTACCGAGGGCGACCTTGTCGCGCTTTCCGCGCGCGTCGGCCATTACCACCGCGAAGACGAGACGCTGAACCTCACCGGCCAGGTGCACCTGGTCCACGGCAAGGGCTTTGACATCGTCACCGAGGCCGCGACCGTCGACTTGAAGGACGGCTCTGCTGCAGGGGAGTCAGCCGTCAGCGGACAGGGGCCCTCAGGCGAGCTGCAGTCGGAGGGCTTCCGCCTCAGCGAGCGCGGCCAGGTCATCGTCTTCACCGGCAAGAGCCGCCTGCTGATCTTACCGCAGGCCAAGGACGCCGCCGCCGAGGAGATCATCCCAGAGGGCGCGCAATGATCCGCCACCTGCCGCTGGCGGCGCTGCTCGCCATCGCCCTTACGCTGCCCGGGCCGCCCGCCGTCGCGCAGTCGGTCGAGAATTTGCGCGAGAGCGACCAGCCGCTGGAGATCAACGCCGAGGACGGCATCGAGTGGAACCGCAACAACAAGACCTACATCGCGCGCGGCAATGCCCGCGCCGCCAGCGGCGATGTCGAGGTGCTGGCCGACGTGCTCACCGCCTTCTACCGCGAGCCGGGCGAGGGCGAGCAGGGCGAGACCGAGATCTATCTGTTGGAAGCCACCGGCAACGTGCGCATCAATTCGCCGGAGGGCTCGGTCTACGGCGACAAGGGCCAATACAAGCTAGACGAACAGATCTTCATCATGACCGGCAACGACTTGCGCCTGGTCAGCAAGGACGACGTGGTCACCGCACGCGACAGCCTGGAGTACTGGGAGGGCCAGCGCAAGGCAGTGGCGCGCGGCAATGCCCATGCAACCCACGAGGACAAGCAGATCAAAGCCGACATCCTGACCGCCAACTTCGAAGAGGATGCCAAGGGTGACCTCGAGGTACGCCGCATCGACGCCGTCGGCAACGTCGAGATCATAACCGCCAAGGAATACGCCCGCGGTCACAAGGGGGTCTACTTCGTCGACCAGGAGCGGGCCGAGCTGGAAGGCGAAGTGAAGATCACGCAGGGCGACAGCCAGCTTGACGGCAACTATGCCGAGGTCGACATGGCGACCGGCATCAGCAAGCTGTTGGGTGCGCGGCCGGGCAGCGCCGAGCAGCCGGCGCAGGTGAAGGCCCTGGTATTGCCACGTGCGAACAGGGGCAAGGAAGCGGAAGACGCGGGCGACTCGGCGGGCGAGGAACCGGCCGAGAGCGGGGCCGCGCCGACCCCCGCCGCCGGCGGCGGGTCGTGACCATACTGCGGCACAACTTGGAGATCGGGGATCGGATCCGGTGAGCGAGACACGCAACAAGGCAACGAGAGAGAGCGACGGCCACAAGGCCGCCGCTCGAAGCGGTGCTGCGGAAGGCCCGCGGCTGGTGACCGACAATGCCGGCCTGATGGCGGTCAACATTGGCAAGAGCTTCAAGAAGCGGCCGGTGCTGCGCGGCGTCACGCTGTCGCTGCAGCGCGGCGAAGCGGTCGGTCTCCTCGGCCCCAACGGCGCTGGCAAGACGACCTGCTTCTACATCGTCACCGGCCTCATCTCGCCCGACTACGGCTGGGTCACCCTCGACGGCCATGACATCACCGACATGCCGATGTACCGCCGCGCGCGTCTCGGTATCGGCTACCTGCCGCAGGAAGCCTCTATCTTCCGCGGCCTCACCGTGGAGCAGAACATCCGCGGCGTGCTGGAGGTTATCGAGCCAGTGCGCGAGACACGCGAAGTGACGCTGGAAAATCTGCTCGCCGAGTTCTCCATCACCCACCTGCGCCGCACCCCGGCGGTGGCGCTTTCCGGCGGCGAACGGCGCCGCGTCGAGATCGCCCGGGCGCTCGCCTCGCAGCCCAGCTTCATCCTGCTGGACGAACCGCTGGCCGGCATCGACCCGATCGCCGTCAGCGACATCCGTGACCTGGTCTCTCATCTGAAGGACCGAGGCATCGGTGTACTGATCACCGACCACAACGTGCGCGAAACCCTCGAGATCGTCGACCGCGCCTACATCATCCACGACGGCGTCGTGCTGATGGAAGGCGCCCCCGACGAGATCGTCGCCCATGAAGACGTCCGCCGCGTTTACCTGGGCGAAAGGTTTAGCCTCTAAAAGGTTAAGCGATATGGCGGCGACACAAAGATTGGAACTGCGCCAGCGCCAATCTCTGGTCATGACGCCGCAGCTGCAGCAGGCCATCAAGCTGTTGCAGCTTTCCAACCTGGAACTAGCGGCGGAAGTTGACCGAGAGCTCGAGCAGAACCCCCTGCTCGACCGCGATGAGGGCGCCAACGACAGCCTGCTGGAGGGCCCCTCGGTGGACCAGCAGGCCACGACTGCCGATTCCGCAAGCGAGGGGGAAGCTGCCGGGGAAGCCCGCGACCTCGATGTCCTCGAACGCTCCACCGCCGACCAGCTGCCATCCGCTGCCGAGGCGCCGCTCGATACCGACTACGAAAACGTCTACACCAACGGCGCCGCTGGCGAAGGCCCTGGCAACGAGCCTGCATTCTCGGCGCGCGGTACAGCGCCATCCGGCGACGACGGCGAATACTCCCTGGAGCAGCGGCTTTCTGAGACCATCACTTTGCGTCAGCATCTCGCCGAGCAGCTGCACATCGAGGTTTCCGATCCGACCGACCGGGCGATCGGCGCCTGCCTGATCGACCAGCTCGACGACAACGGCTACCTGAGCGGCGATCTCGCCGAGCTTGCCGAACAACTCGGCTGCCCGCTGGCGCGTATCGAGGCGGTGCTTGCCGTACTCCAGGGGCTCGAGCCGACGGGCATCTTCGCCCGCTCCCTCGCCGAGTGCCTTGCCCTGCAGCTGAAGGAGCGCGATCGCTACGATCCTGCCATGCAGGCCTTGGTGGAAAACCTCGAATTGCTGGCCAAGGGTGAGCACGCCCGGCTGCGCAAGCTCTGCGGCATCGACCAGGAGGATCTGGCCGAGATGATCGCTGAGATCAAGGCGCTCGACCCGCGCCCGGCGCAGACCTTCGAAGGCGAAGTGTCGCAGCCGGTGATCCCCGATGTGCTGATGCGCCCGGACCGCCAGGGCGGTTGGATCGTCGAGCTGAACAGCGAGACCGTGCCGCGGGTGCTGGTCAACTCCGACTACTATGCGCAGGTCTCCGGTGCCCTGCGCTCCAAGAAGGAGCGCGAGTACCTGAACGACCGGCTGCAGTCTGCCAACTGGCTGGTAAAGGCGCTGCACCAGCGTGCCACCACCATCCTGAAGGTGGCGACCGAGATCGTCCGCCAGCAGGACGCCTTCTTCCGCAAGGGCGTGGAGCACATGCGGCCGCTCACCCTGCGCGATATCGCCACCGAGATCGAGATGCACGAATCGACGGTCAGTCGGGTGACCTCGAACAAGTACATGGCCACTCCGCGCGGCACCTTCGAGTTGAAGTACTTCTTCACCGCCTCCATCGCCGGCGCCAACGGCACCTCCCACTCGGCAGAGGCGGTGCGCCACCGGATCAGGGTCCTGATCGACGCCGAGAACTGCGGCGAGATACTGTCCGACGACACCATCGTGGAGATGCTGCGCAAGGACGGCGTGGACATCGCCCGGCGCACAGTGGCCAAGTACCGCGAAGCCATGCGTATTCCCTCCTCGGTGCAGCGGCGGCGCGAGAAGGCAGGCTTAGTTAGCCAGGTTTAACTATCTGATTTTATTAACTTCTACTGACTGAGCAGGGGGCCGTTAACCATTTCGGGGCGCCTATTGACTTCGCCTGGGGTGGTCTCTATGTTGCGCCGGCCCTGGCTATAGGGCATGCTGTGATGGTGGTAAGCCACCTCGTTTCAATCCAAATAAGTGGTTATGCAGCTCTCCGTTAAAGGAAAGCAGCTGGACGTCGGTGACGCGCTGCGAACGCACGTAGACGAAAGCCTTTCTCGAATTCTCGACAAGTACTTCGGGGATGCGTTGGAGGTTACGGTAACGCTTTCGCGAGACGCGCATCTCTATTGCGCCGTCATTTCGGCACATGTAGGGCGCGGTATCCAGCTGGAGGCTCATGGCGAAGCGAATGAGCCCTATCCCGCCTTCGACGGAGCGGCCGACCGCCTGTCGAAGCGGCTGCGTCGCTACAAGCGGCGTCTGCGGGACCATAACAGCAAGGCTGTCGAGACAGCGCCTCTGCCCGCCCAGCAGTACATCCTGTCTGGCGACGATCCGGAGGAGTCAGGAGAAGCGAGCAACGCGGACGGACAGCCGGCCGTAGTTGCGGAAATGACAACTGAAATCCCGATGCTCACGGTAAGCGAGGCGGTCATGCGCATGGACCTGGCAAACCTGCCGGCCATGATGTTCCGCAACAGTGCCCATGGCGGCCTGAACATGATCTACCAACGGAGCGACGGAAATATCGGCTGGATCGACCCCCGTGGAAATCGGGGCGAGTGATCCGCCGGGGGACAAAGAGTTGCTGATGGACATTTCTGATCTGATCTTACCGGAGAGCGTGATCGCGAACCTTCGCGTCACCAGCAAGAAGCAGGCTCTTCAGGAACTCGCCAAGAAGGCCGCCGAGCTCACCGGGCAACCCGAGAGGGCCCTGTTCGAAGTGCTGATGGAGCGTGAGCGCCTGGGCACCACCGGCGTCGGCCATGGCATTGGCATCCCGCACGGCAAGCTGCCGGAGCTGGATCGTCTCTACGGGCTCTTCGCCCGGTTGGAGTCGCCGATCGACTTCGATGCCATCGACGAGCACCCGGTCGATCTGATCTTCGTACTGCTGGCACCGGAGACCGCCGGCGCGGACCACCTGAAGGCGCTGGCGCGGGTGTCCCGCCTGTTCCGCGACCGCGCAGTCTGCGAGAAGCTGCGCGGCACCGACAGCGCCGAGGCGATCTACGCCCTGCTGACACAGAGCCAGGCGAGCCACGCGGCCTAAGGCCGTGCCGGCCCGAGTGGCGGCGAGGAAAAAGCAAAGGGCCGCGCCTCCCCGACCGAGAAGGCGCGGCCCTTGTGCTATCTTGCAGACTTCAGCGGTGAACGGGGAACCCCCCTCCGTGGCCACTGCTGACGTCGTCAGTGTACGCTGAGCGGCTCCAGACCGTTCTGACGCACCGCCACGAAGGCGACGTCGTGATTGTCCAGGGCGGTGATGGCGGCGCCGTCGGCGGAATGGATCATGAAGACCTCCTTGCCGTCACGCCGCTCCTTCTTCACGTAAGCGATATCGTTGATGCCGAGCACCAGGAAGTCCTGCTGCGACAGCTCGCCAGATGTGACCTGCTGGTTCATTTCTATCCCTCCACCTCTTGTTCGGGGCGAACGTTGTCGATGGCCGGGCTGTTGCCCTTGCCCTTGGCGGTATCGTCGGACCTGATCTTGATGCTGCGCACCTGCGGCTCGACGACCCGGCGCTCGAGATCGATGTGCAACAGTCCGCGCTCCAGCGTGGCGCCGCCGATCTCAATGCCTTCGGCCAGCACAAAACTGCGCTGGAACTGCCGCGCGGCGATGCCGCGATGCAGGTAGATCCGGCTCTCATCGTCAGCCTGCTTGCCGCGGATCACCAGCTGGCGATCCTCGATCTGCACCGAGAGATCGGCCTCGGTAAAACCGGCCACGGCCAGGGTGATACGCAAACGGTTCTCGCCGAGCTGTTCGACGTTGTAGGGCGGGTAGCCGTCGGCGGTCTTGGCGATTCGGTCTATAGCCTGCTCGAATTGCTCGAAACCGAGCAGCAGCGGGCTGTTGAAGAGTGACAATCGCGTCATGACGTCCTGCCTCCTCCTTCTTGAGCAAGGCTGTCCTTACATGGCACGGGCCGGACACCACTATCCAGGCTGTCCGCCCGCCAGCGGCCCGGAAAGCGGCGCCGCCAAGAGTTAGATGGGGTGCCGCCGGCGGCCAATCAAGCGGCAGCCGACAACCTGGGATAGGAGCCGGGCGTAGCGCTGCCCGCGGATCGGGTCAGGCATGGCGCCGTCGGCGGGCGGCTCCGACAAAGACCGGCTGCGGTGCCGGGCGGCCAAGTAGGTAGCCCTGGCCCATGTGAACGCCGAGGCTGCGCAGCTTGGGGATCTGGTCGTCCAGCTCCACCATCTCTGCGATGGTCTTGATGTTGAGGTCGGCGCAGAGGTCGCAGAGGTTGCGCAGCAGCAGGCTGTCGCGGTCGGAGCTCAGGAGGCGGCGGGTGTACGTGCCGTCGATCTTCACATAATCGACCTCCAGCGCGCGCAGATACTGGAAGGAGGCGGCGCCGGCGCCAAAGTCGTCGAGGCACATGGAGAAGCCGAGGGTCTTCATGGCGTTGAACACCCGGCTGACGCGCTCCAGGTCATACATGCGCGAGGACTCCGTCGCCTCGAACATCAGGCGGCCGGCAAGGTCGGCGTGCTTCTGCAGCAGGCCCATCAGCGTGTCCACGAAGACGTCGCTCTGCAGCGACAGGCCGGAAAGGTTGACCGCCAGGTTGACCGGCGAGCTCTGCGCGCGCTCCGCCATGAAGTCGATGGCGCGGCGGCAGCAGGCGAGGTCGAAATCCTGGATCAGGCCGACGTCTTCGGCGAAGACGATGGTCTGATAAGGCGACTCTCCGTGGGCGAAGCGGGTCAGCGCCTCGAAATGGGAGATCTCGCGGGTCTCCAGGTCGACGATCGGCTGGAAGGCGAAGTCGAAGCGGTTGTTGGCGACCACCGCCTTGAAGGCAGCAATGCGGTCCTGCGTTTCCATCACCTGCTCGTGGAAGGAGACGGCAAGGCTGGTGACCCCGAGGCTGCCACTGCCCTTGGCCGCCACCTTGTTGATGGTATAGATCAGCGCCTTCGCCGCTTCCTCGCTGGTCAACTCGTCGGACGAGGTGGCGACGGTGGCCTGCTCGACCTGCAGGCCGCTACCGCTGGGATCGAAAGCGCGGGCAAGTTCGGCCAGTTGCTGGCGCACTTCGGTCCCGACGGCGGCGCCGGCCTTGTGGACGATACCGAACCGGTCCTCGGTGATAGCCCCTGCGGTGTCGCTGTCGATGGCGCCGCTGCGCAGCACCGTGCCGGCACCGGCGTAGAAGGCTTCCCAGCGGTCGCTGCCGAGACGCTCCCGGAAGCCCGCCGCACCGACAAACTCGATGAAGGTGATCTCGACGTCCTGACCGGCCGCGCGGGCCGCCTCCAAAGTCTCGACGGCCGCCGTCTCGAAAGCCTCACGCTGCAGCAGCCCGCTGCCGGTGCGCCCCGCGGTCGCTCGCGCCGCCTTGGCCAGGCTGACGTTGGCCACGGTCAGGGTGCAGTAGATAACGTCCTCGTGGTCGGGAATGCGGCAGGCGTTGAACACCACCTTGACCGCGTTGGGCCGGGCGCCCGACGCCGCCGCCTCTGCCCCGCTACCCTTAGCGATGGCGGGCGGGCAGATGGAGACTAGAATCGGGCCGCAGCGCTTGCCGGGGGCCAGGTCACCGATCTTGGCCACCAGCAGGGCACGGTCCTCCGCAACGAAGAGATCGAGCCAGCCCTGGCCGATCACCGAGGCGGGCGGGCCACCCAGCAACTGGTTGGTGGCCCCCACGGCATAGCGGATCTGACTGTCGTCACCGACCTCGAGCAGCAGGTCCGAGGCGGCAAAGGCAAAAGCGAGGAAACGGTCGCGCTGCTCGCGCAGCTGCTCGGCCTCCGTCAGCACTATGTCGACTTCGCGGGCTTCCTTGGCTTTCAACTTCGGCGCCTTTCCCATAATCGGCCGGCCCCCGCAGCGCCCGCCAAGGTGGTCCAGGCATGCAAACGGAAACGCTAACCAGTCTAAGGCAGGAACCCTTAGGGTTTGCTTAAGAAAGCGACCGCGGAAGGCCCGCGGCTGCCGGCAGCAGATCATTTAACCTTTTGATAAAGCTAGGATTCTTCTCGCGTCGAAATGAACCTCAGACGGTCGCCGTGCAGTTCCACGGCGCTTAGCCGGCCGCTCATGAAGACGCCGCTGTCGACCCCGATGCGATGGGCCAGCGCGGTCGGGCCCTCCGGCGTGTGGCCGTGCACCACGGTCACCGGGTGCGGCCAGCCGCGCCCGCTGAGGAAGGGTTCTCGGATCCACAGCAGATCCTGCTCCGTCTGCGCCTCCAGCGCGCGGTCGGGGTTGAGCCCGGCATGTACGAAGACGTAGTCGCCGATGCGATGCTGCAGCGCGAGACCCTGGAGAAAGTCGAGCCGCTCCGACCCCAGGCTGTCGCTGAGCGCCGCGGCGAGTTCCGCCGGCTCCTCGATGCGGGCATCGGGCGCCAGGGTCTTCAGGGTCTCCTCGCCGCCGAAACGCCACCAGTTGAGCAGCCGCGGCAGACTGAGATCCTCACCGGTCGCCGCCTCGATCAGGTAGACCTCGTGGTTGCCGATCAGGCGGATCTCCTCGACACCCGGCTGGCCGAGGCCGGCGGCCACCAGGTCGAGGGTCTGCAGCGGCTGCCAGCCGCGGTCGACGTAGTCGCCCAGCCAGACCACCGAGACCTGGTCGGGGTCGTGCTCCAAGGCGATGATGCCGGCGATGTGCTCCTGCAACACCCAGAGGTGCTCGGCGTGAGCGTGCACGTCGCCGATGGCAAAAACCGCTCGATCGGCCGGCAACGACTGCGGCGCGGGCTGCCAGGGGCTGGTCTCGGCGACGATGCGCGCCATGCGCTCTCCTGAAGAAATATCAGGCGCCAGTCTAACCGAGCGGCGGGTGGGCGCCAATCGCGCCTGCGGGCGGCAAGAGAAAGGCCGGCCCCCTTTGGCAAGGGGTGCCGGCCGCAAGGTGAGCAGGTTTAGGGCTCGATGGGAGGCTTCTGGAGGACCGGCCCAGATCCGGACGGACCGTCTCCCGCAGGGAAGGCTGGGAGGTCAGTCCGTATAGACCGCAGTATCGGCTTTCACCGCACCGCTGACCAATAGCACCATGGTCTCATCCCCGCCGATGCCGAAGTCGTTGTCGTTGATCAGCGCCATCGTGCCATCGCCGAGGAAGGCGATGCCCTCCAGCTTGGCCGGCGCCGCCGGGAAGTCCCGCGCGGTGTCGAAGCGCAGGGTCTTGGTCAGCGCCACGATGCCGGTGCCGGCAAGCCCGTTGCTCAGCTCCAGGCTTGGCGCGGTCGCTGCGTCGTCCCACTTGCTGCCAAGAATATTGCTGGCGCCCTGCAGCGACACCTCGTGCAGCTTGGTGGTCCGGTCGGTGCGCTCCAGCACCAGCAGCCGGTCGGGGCCGATGGCGGCCACCTCCGAGACGCGCGGTGCGTTCTGCTTGTCGGAGGGATCGAGGGCGAAGCTCTGCGGGTCGTCCAGCGGATAGACGTACTCGCCGACCAGCTTGCCGCTCTCCCGTTCCATCTTGAACAGGCGGGTGTTCCTGGCCTGGGCGTATGCCTTGGCGTCCGGGTTGTCGAGCGGGTTCTGCAGCATGAAGTAGAGGAACCGCTCGTCCGGCGAGACGGCCAGGGATTCGATGCCGCGATTGGCGTGACGCTTCGACAGGATGGCCGGCAGGCTGCCGACAATTTCGGTGTCGGCGCCCGCGTAGTCCTGCACCGCGTCGGCCGGCACGAGACGCTTCACGATGCGCCCGTCGGGGGCCACGTGCAGCAGCGAGGGCCCCATCTCCTCGCCGATCCAGAAGCTGCCGTCGGAGAGCTTCACCAGCCCCTCGGCATCCACCGCGTTCGGGTCGAAAGCGAGCCTGTTGCCCTGGGCGTCGAGGCCCTGGTCGGTGGTCGCCACACTCTGCGGATTGAGCAGGCCGGTGATCGCGAGGCCGGATGCGGTCTTCAGCGCGAGGACGTCCTTCACAGCGAAGGTGCCGGCGGTCGCGTCGAGTTCGAGGCGGTAGATCGAAGGCGTATAGTCCGGTGTCGGATAGATGCGCGCACCCTTCACGTCCTTGCAGAGCGCCTGACTCTCCTCGCCCATGATCGTCCTGGCGTCACCGCAAGTGAAGTTCGGCCCGCGGTCGGAGACCACGTAGATCACATTGGCCGGATCGCCCGGATGACGGAAGGCGCCCGAGCCTAGGCCGATGGTGAAGCGCGCCGTTTTGCCGCCCGGATAGGTGATCGACCGCCAGTTGACCAGCGGGTCGTCCGTCGACAGCAGTTTCATGTCCATGGTCTGGGCTTGGACCTGAGCCTGGCCGGCCGGCGCCAGGGCGATCAGCGCCGCCAGCACGCCCTGCAGGGCGAGAGTGCGTTGGTTCATCGGTGGGTTCCCCTAGAGTGAAAGGCGCGGACGAGGTCCGCGCAGGGTCCAGCCTAGGGGCCGGCCATGTCCCGGCGGTGACGCTGCGGAGAAGGAATTGTGACGGTGCGGCCCGCCGGCGGCCTCAGGGCTGTGCCGGCGAAGAACTGTGGCCGCCGTGCGAGTCGCTGCCGGGCGAGCGGCCCGGAACGGCGAGGTCCGCATAGCCGCGCAGCGCGTGGTAGCGCGCCACCTGCGCCTCGCTCAGCAGTGCCTTCGCGGCCAGATGGCTGCGCAGGTGGGTGTAGCGCAGTTCACCCTGGAGCGCAGCGAGCGCCGCGAGCTGGTCGCGCAAAGACGCTTCGCCCGCCCGGCCACTGCGGAAGGCGTGGTCGAGGGTGGCTTCCGCCGCCAGGATTGCCGCACCCAGGCGCTGCGCCTCTGCCTGCATCTGCTGGAACAGCTGCTCGAAGGCGGCACGCTGATCTTCCGTCAGGCCGAGGGCGCTGCCGAGGTCCAGCACGTGCCGCAGTCCGGGATAGCCGTTCAGCTCGGCCGCCAACGCCAGCGACAGGCCGCGTCCGGCGGCAAGATCGTCGATCTGCTGTGCCGACAGGGCCTTGATGTCGCGTTGCTGCCAGCCGGCATAGGGGGCGGCGGTCTCGGCCGTCGCCACGCTCGCGCCAAGCAGGATCGCACCCGCGCCGAGCAGTGAAAGCAGTGGTTTCATCGCCTCTCTCCTCTTCGCGCCTACTTGCCGATGCGGTCGTGCCGGGCACGGATCTCCGCCGGCCAGCGGCTCTTGATATAGGATAGCACGGCCCAGATCTCGGCGTCGCCGAGGGTACCTTCGTAGGCGGGCATATCGCTCTCGTAGCCCCCGCCGGCGAGCGTTGCCGGGCCGTACTTGGTGAGCGCGAAGAGTTGCTCGCCCGAATGGTGCCAGGTGTGCCCGCTGGCGTCGTGCGGCGGTGCCGGCAGGCGGCCATCGGGCCCGCGCTGACGCCAGTTCGCCTGACCTTCCAGGCTTTCGCCGTGGCAGGAGGCGCAGTGCTCGGCATAGATCCTGGCGCCGAGCGCTACCTTCCCGGAGTCGCCCGGGTCGAGGCCGGCAGCAACGCCGCCACCTGGGACGGCGGCCGTCAGCAGGTAGACCACCGCCACGACGACGACGAGGCCGGCAAAGCCGGCGAGGATCCAGCGGGCGTTCTTGGGCATGGCCGGGGCTTTTCCTGTCGGTCGCGGGAGTCCCCGCAGCCTGCAGGTTCCAGCAACGGGAAGGTCAAGCGGTCGGCCTTTAGGCCAGCGCTTTGAGGATCGCCTCGCCACAGGCGCGGGTGTCGGCGCGGCCGCCGAGGTCGCGGGTGCGCGCAGCGGGATCCACCAGCACGCTCTCGATGGCCGCCTCCAGCTCGGCCGCCGCCGCTTCCTCGCCCAGGTGCTCGAGCATGAGGGCGGCGGTCCACACGGCGGCCACCGGATTGGCGATGCCCTTGCCGGCGATGTCCGGCGCCGAGCCGTGCACCGGTTCGAACAGGGACGGGAACTCGCGCGGCGGATTGAGGTTGGCCGCCGGGGCGATGCCGATGGAGCCCGCCACCGCCGGGCCGAGGTCGGAAAGAATGTCGCCGAAGAGGTTGGAGGCCACGACCACGTCGAACCAGTCGGGGTGCTGCACGAAATGCGCCGTGAGGATGTCGATGTGATACTGCGCCGTCTTCACGTCGGGATACTGGCTGGCCATGGCGGCGAAGCGCTCGTCCCAGTAGGGCATGGTGTGGACGATGCCATTGGACTTGGTGGCCGAGGTGACGTGCCTGCGCTTGCGCTTCCCGGCCAGCTCGAAGGCGTATTTGAGGATGCGGTCGGTGCCGCGGCGGGTGAAGCAGGACAGCTGCGAGACCATCTCCTGATCGGTGCCGGCGTAGAGCCGCCCGCCGATCTCCGAGTACTCGCCTTCGACGTTCTCGCGCACCACGATGAAGTCGATGTCTTCTGGCCCGCGCCCGGCCAGGGGCGAGGTCATGCCCTTCAGCAGGCGCACCGGGCGCACGTTGGCGTAAAGGTCGAGCTCGCGGCGCAGGGGGATCAGCAGTCCCCAGAGCGAGACGTGGTCCGCGACTCCGGGAAAGCCCACCGCGCCAAGGTAGATGGCGTCGAACTCCTTGACCTGGGCGATGCCGTCCTCCGGCATCATGCGGCCGGTCTCGGCATAGCGCTGGCACGACCAGTCGAAGTGCTGCCATTCGATCGCGAAACCGTGGCGGCCGGCGACGGCCTCGGCGGCGCGCTGGCCCTCCGGGATCACTTCCTTGCCGATCCCGTCGCCGGGAATAACGGCGATCCGGTACTTGCGCTCGGCCATGCTAAACCTCCCACCCTCGCGTTATTGGAGGCCCCGAATAGGGCATTGGAGAGGTTTCGGCAAGCTGGGGCGGGCCCAAAATGCAAGACCCCCGGCTGCTGGCCGGGGGTCTTGGAAATTCTGGTGGAGCCGGACGGAATCGAACCGACGACCTCTACAATGCCATTGTAGCGCTCTCCCAACTGAGCTACGGCCCCATGGGAACC
>CAYYIV010000058.1:0-21398 GCA_964472095.1 uncultured Pelagibius sp. | reverse complement strand
GTCAGGCTCATAACCTGAAGGTCGCAGGTTCAAATCCTGCCCCCGCAACCAGAAAAAGCGCCGCTAACTCAGTCAGTTAGCGGCGCTTCGCTTTTTGCGGGCCAACACACGATACGCCCTCAAGCTACCATATAGCTACCAGCAGAAATCTGATTTCGGACGGTTTGGTGCCCTCGGTGCTGACGTGGCGCCGGGTAGGTCTGCTCCGCTTGGCATAGGGAAATCGGCCAGGCGATCCACTCGTCTGTAGGCGATTCAGTTTTCTGTGGCCGCACGCGGCGATTGGGACCTGCAAAGCGCTCCTGTTGTTCGTACTGGCCGTTGCTGCCACAATTGCAAGTCCCGATAGTAGGATGAGCGCTCGCGCGAAGATATGGGCTGAGGGAACATTCGATATACCGAATGTGGGGGGAGGACATGGCGGAGGGCCAGGAAGCGCGGGCGCAGAACCCGCCGACGACAAACGCCGGCACCATCAGGGCGCGACACAAGCTGAGCATTGAGGACATCGTTACTGTTTGCCTCGATCCCAGGTTTTAGCGTGGCCACGCCAGCAAGCTCATGGTCGGACCCGCAATCCAGGACGTTCCGCAAAACCCCGGTGAGCAGTTCGTCACCGAAGCGGACTGGATTCCGGGCTTTTGGAACTACCTTCTCGACCTTGACCGCGACGACCTCGTCGCCGAGCTGGTCCAGAACGATCTGGATCAGGACGCCACGCGCACAATTATCTCGTTCGAACGGGACCACCTCGTTTGCGAAGGCAACGGCAGGCCCGTCGAGGCCGATGGCTGGAAACGGCTGCGGAAAATCCAGGGTGCCGGGAACAGCGTCCCGGCCAAGCGCGGCAAGATCGGCGTCAAGAATCACGGCCTGAAGACGGCCTTTACGATCGGCGATGAAATCCGCCTCATGTCCGGCGGCCAGGCGATCGTCCAGACGTTGTACGCGCATGGACGCAACAAGGCGCCGCATCCGGGGGCGTCAGCAGGACCTGCACCTGATCCTCACGCGCCCATGGAAGGGTGCCGACTTATTATCCGGTACCGCCAGGCAGCGATTGAGCCGCCCCACGGCGAGGCAAACGTGCTCAGTGCCGTCGGCACCGAAGAGATAGACGCTCTCTTTCGTACGGCCTGCACGAGTGCGCCGGAGCAGTTCGCCGGTATCGTGTCGCCCGAGGTGGCGCCGGAATATGAGATCGTCCTCCGGCACTGGCGCCTTGGCGAGGCGCGCTTTGTATTTTCCTGCACAAGGCCGCGCAAGATTGGCAGGCGGATCGAACTATTCCGCCGCCGCTGCGCGGTGAGCGGTTCTGTTTCCTCGCTGCCGGAGGGGCTGCAGGAGCAGGCCGCGCGGCGACTCGTTCCGCTCGCGGGCCGCCTCCGGCAGCGCGTCGCAGACTTCTTCAGGCGCGGGAACCGGTTCTTCGTCGAAGTGTCATGGCCTGTGGACGGTCACGGCAAGCCGAAGACCGGCACCGGCCGTTTCCGCTACCCGATCGGGTATCCGGCGGATTCGCACGAAGCGCGGACCGGCCATGGCGCTTATTTCAACGCACCGATTGCCTCGGACAACAAACGTCACGGGCCGGCGCGGAACGAAGCTACAAACAGCGATTTGCGCACCGCCTGCGAAGAGCTGCTGACCGACGTGCTCGCGCGCCATGCCATTCCCCGCTGGGGTGCGCATGGGCTCAATCCGCTCGTCCCGAGTCCCGGCGCAGACAATCAGGACGAAGCGGTGCGGCCACTGCTCGCGGCGCTGTCTCAGCAGGGCGCCATGCCGACGCTCACCTGGACCGTCGCCAGGGCACTGTTTGAGCCGAAGACGCGCAAGGCAAAGGCGGCGACCCGGCAGGCGGACGTCCCACGGGACGCGTCGGAGATGCGTCGCTACCGCTTTATTGTCCCCACTCCGACATGGCCTTCAGAGGCGGTCGATCGTGGCCTTTCCATCGTCAGCCCGCGCTCCGAGTTGCAGCTCGATCCGCGCACTCACCCGGCGGTCGCGGCGTTACTGACGGACCAGAAGACGAGTGGGTTTGGCGAGGTCTTTGTCACGTTCGACCAGGAAGACGCATTCAGCCGTCTTACCGATGGCGGCAACGACTACTTCGACGCGCGTTCCAACTCGGAGGCTGAATTCGCGCATCCGTACATGGCGCGCGCGTACCTCGATCTGATCCACACCGCGCTCGCCAACGACTCGTGCGACGAGGCTACCCAGAAAGCGCTGCAAGACGCCTTGCAGCTCCCCGATCTAACGGGGCAGCCGGCGCCCCTGCGGGCGTTGCATTCCAGTGCGGTGCTTCCGTCCGATGTGCCGGGCCTGAATTTTCCTCCTATCCTGCATCCGGCGCTTGCCGGTCACCCGCTCTTCAAGCGACGTAGCTGGCACCGTCCCCGCTACACGATGGCCAGCTTCCTGGAGAGCGGCGCGCTCCAGAACGCGGACGTGGAAACGCGCAGGCTGTTCTGGAGCTGGCTGCGCCGCAACGAGCGCCGCATCACACCACACGAGCGTCCGAAGCTGGCGGAGATTCCGGTCTGGCCGGACGAGAAGGGCCGCCTATGCGCGCTCGATGATCTCTGTGATCCGCGGTCGCGACGGGTGGCAAGCGTGCTGCGCGATTTCATACGGCAGCCGCACGAACAGGTTCGCCGTTCCAGACTCACTTCCGCAGGGGGCAAGGCCCGCACGGCGATCAGGCGTAGCCCGACAGCCGAAGAAGTCACGAGCTGGCTGCATGACAGGCTGGCGCTTTTCCCGCCGGATACAAGGCCGGACGCGCGGACCGCATCAGAATTAGGGAGATTTGAAGCCAACCTCGCCACGCTCCTCCAGGACGGGAGCACCGCGCGCATCCTGAAGGGCGCCGCGCCAAGTCTGCCGGCGCTCGCCCAGGATGGTTCAATCCACGAACGCGCTGCGCTGGTCATGCCCGGCCGCGCGGTCGAGCGTCTTGACCTGCCGTCCAGATACCTTCTGAAGCACAAGGAGCGTGCTGCGCTGCTCGATCGTCTGTCGCCGGTCCTCACAGCGCCGACCGTTCCGATGCTTCTCAACGCTTTCACCGAAGACGGTAGCAACTTCGCCGCGTTGCAAGCGCGGCTTCAGCAGTTTGGTAGCCTCATCGAACCGGACGATGAGACGCGGCTTCAGCTTGCGGGCTTGCCGATCATTCCTGTGCATGGCGGCCCGCTCCCCCCATCGGCGCTCGCCTTCACTGGTCCGAAAGGCGACTATTGGGGCGCCTGGAAAACGCGGCTTTCCGGCAAGGGCCTCTCGCAGGAGGATCAGCGCCGTTACCGCGCCGCAGGCGTCACCTCGGCTTCGCCCGACAGAGAGACGAGCCGCGCTTTTTTTCAGTGGCTCTCAGAACAGGACGAGCCCGTGCTTCAGCGCCACGTCCCGTGCGTCCTGCGTCACATCCTTCATCGCGATGGACCGGCGCATTGGGCTGACATCTTCACCGATATCCCGTTCATTCCCGCTCGCAGCCGCGACGGCCTGCGGCTGGTATCCCTGCGCAGCGCCAAACGACGCCCGGTTTACCTGCCCGATGCCGGGCCGATCGCAGACAATATTGTTCAGCACGACCCCGCCGTTCAGCTCGTGATTGATCATGTCAGGGAAGTCGCAGAACCCGTCAGGGAACCTCTGCGCAATCTCGGTATCAGGTCGCTTCGCGAGGCCCTCAAGGAGCCGGAGTCTGTGTCCGGCGCCGGTGAAACAACGCCCGCCGCGACCGAAGTCGTCCAGCGCCTTCTGGCGCTGCGCTCCAGGCACTTCCGGCGTACGTTCCTGAAGCGTCTCGCCGCGCTCGGCGTGGAGCCCGAGCTTGTCTGGCATGACTGGCACGACCGGCTTTCCCGGATCAGGGAAATTCGTTTCGCGGACACGGTCGAAGCGCGCTATCACTTTCATGGCAGGCTCTACCCGGTGCCCGCCGGCGGCGGTTTCGATCCTGAGTCGGGCACCTTCTGGGTAAAGAACGACGATACCGGGCTCAGCAGCCTCTATGAAGCGATTGCTGCCCAGCTTGTATTCAAGCCATCGGCCCGTCCGGTGCATTGTCTCGCGCTCGAGCGGGCGCTTGAGCTCGAAATCCGCGATCCCAGCTACGGGCGGCCACGAGGCACGTCCCCGGACCAGGCTGACGAGGAAAACGCGGACGCTGAGGAAGCGGCGGAACAGGCAGAATTCGAGGACGAAGGAAATGGCGCCGACGCCGATCCCGGCGAAGCGGTGTTCGGGCATTCGCCCTTCGAGCCGGACCCGTCCCGCAACACGCCACATCCCATACCCCTCTCGTCAAGACCGGCAGCACCCACGCGACCGTCCGGGCGCGGCGGCGGTTCTTCCGGCAGCACCGGAGGCCACTCTCAAACGAAGCCCGCGCCGGAGCTGGAGCAGGAACACATCGAAGCGCTCAAGCGCAGTCACTACGCGAGCCACTGCCAGATGTGCCTGTGCGAACGCATGCCGCGCGAGCTTGCGCCGCCCGGCAGCTACATCCAATGGGAGGAAGTGCGCCGGCGCGTCGTCGAGGCGCATCACGTCGATCTCAAATCAGCCGGCGGCGTGCGCCATGCCGGCAACCTAATCCTGCTGTGCAAGCTCCATCACGACAATTATGGGCGGCGGCTTACGCGGGCCGCCATAACCGACGCGCTTAACGGCGACACCGTGAACAAGGTCATTCGGTTCGGCGCGGACGGCCAAGACATCACCGAAGTCCGGGGGCGGCAAATCGAGATGATGATTCCCGACACCGGAGAAATCGTCGAGATCTTCTTCACCACCCAGCATGCTGACTACTGGCTATCCCAGGCCAGACCGCTCGCCGACGCAGGGGATATCGCCAAATCCCGTGACCGTTCCCCGGCTGACGAACTCGACAGTTCCCCCTGACGACAGCGTCTCTATTCCGCCGCCTCCCCAATCGGCCCGGCCAGCTCCAGATAGCGGCAGAACGCGTTGGCGAGTTGTATTTGCCGTGGCGTCCGGCACTCGGCTTCGAACAGCGCGGGCGCGCTGACAATGATGGAAATGCACTTGGCGCGTGAGGTGGCGACGTTGAGCCGGTTCAGGCTGTAGAGGAATTCCATGCCGCGCGGGGCGTCGCCATGGCTTGAGGTTGCCGTCGAGTAGATCGCGACCGGCGCCTGCTGACCCTGGAACTTGTCCACCGTGCCGACGCGCGCGCCGGGCAGCCGCTCCTGAATTTCGAAGACCTGCGCGTTGTAGGGCGTGATGATGACGATATCGCTCAGCGTGATGGGCTTCTCCTGCCCATCGCGGTCGATCCAGTTCGCCTTGCTTGCGAGAATGCCGTTCACGAGCGCGGCGATGGCCTCGGCCTCTTCGGGTGAGCTGTTCTGGTTGCCATGGTGCGCGACCGGCAAGTACCTAAGTCCCGCGCCGCTGACCGGCGAGGCCGCGCCCTTGATGACCTGTATTTCAAGGCCGGGCCTGGAGTGGAGCTTCCTTTCGTAAAACAGCTCGGAGGTATAGGCGCAGATAGCCGGGTGCAGGCGCCAGGTCTCTTCGAGGAACAGGCCCTGGTCCGGTGCGATCGTCTGCTCGCCGCCAAGAATGTGGTCGAGCGCCGACGCATCGGTCCCGTCCGGGTGCGAGCCCTGCCGCGGCTGGTCGAGTTGCTGCGGATCGCCGATCAGCACCAGCGTTCGCGCGGCCTGCGAGACCGCCACGACATCCGCGAGAGACATCTGCGCGGCCTCGTCAACAAAGAGCACATCGACGCTGCCTGCCGCCTCTTCGCGCGACCAGTGCCAGGCCGTCCCGCCGCCGACCTGCGCGGCGCCTCCGAGCGCAGCGTCAAGATCTTCGCTGCGTTTTGCGAAGGTGAGGCGCGGCTGCGGGTCTTCCATCTCGTCCGGTTTCTGGCAGCAATGCAGGTCTATGCCCTTTTCATCGGCAAGCCTGATCACCTCGTCGATCAGGTTACGGATGACCTTGTGGCTGTTCGCCGTGATCCCGACCGTCTTGCCCAGCCGGACCAGTTCGCAAATCATGTGCGCGCCGGTATAGGTCTTGCCTGCGCCGGGCGGCCCCTGGATCGGCAGCACGCCGCCGCCCAGATGCGCACACAGGCGCACGGCGGCATCGACGGCGGTTTCGCCTTCTTTTTGCAGCGCCTGCCCGCCGACACGCGGGGGCAGCCTGAGCAGAAGGTCGCGCGCGGCCTGATAGCGCCCGTCACCGGCAAGGCCGTGCTCGGCGACATACTGTCCGATGCGCACGATGGCGTTCTTGACGACATCCTTGCCCACGAATTTGTGCGCGAACACGGCCTGCGGATGGATATCCGCGTGGTCCTGCCGCTTCTTAATGTACACCGTACACGTATCGAGCGACATGGCTTCGATCTTGCCAAGTTTCGCGCCGCCGATATTGCGTAGCTCTTCGCCGCCGCGCAGTTCGGATTCCTGCGGTGGAAAGCTGTAGCGATGGACGGGCGCCTTTGCCGTGCCGCCGGCGTTGCCGGCAAAGCTCAGCCCCGATAGCCCGGCCCGTTCATCCAGCAGATCTTCGGCTGAGAGGTCCGAGAGCCGGAAACGCTCCCACCACACCGATTTTTCTTCCCGCCGGTGGTAATCGAGCAGGTTGGCCAGAATCCAGCGGCCCTGCTGATCGCCGTCGCGCCCTTCCGGGTCGGCGGGAACATCGGCAATGAGCTGTTCAAAGATCGGGGCAATCAGCGCGAGCCATGCGCTGACATTCTCGTTCGGCGCGCCGTCTCCCGGTTCCGGGCGGGGCACGGCGGTTCCGCCGGCGACCAGTTCTCCGCGCAGGGCTTCCAGCCAGTCGCGCAAGGCTGCCGCCGCACGGCAGTCATCGCGGTTATAGGCCAGCACCGTTCCTTTCGCGTCTTCCGGGATCGAAGCCGCGTCATCCAGTTCAAGGCTTGCCTGGAGATTTGCGAGCGCCGCGTTGGCATCGGGCAGGAGCGTCTGCCGCTCATAGCCGCAAAACGGTTCAAGCTGCTTGATTGAATAGCTTTCGACGCTGGCGCGCACGGCGTGCCGGACGATCTGGTACAGATCGACGAACAGCTTCGCCCGGAGCATCCGGTCGATCTCGTCTTCCCGGCTCGCGTAGCGGCCCATCAGTCGCTTGAGCGCCGCGGGCTCGTAGGGCGCGTAGTGATAGATATGAAGGTCCGGGCAGGTTTCCCACCGCGCCATCACGAAATCGACGAAGCGCTCGAATGCGTGTTTTTCATCCGCTCGCCTGAAGGCCCACTCCCCCTGGTAGACCATCTTCCCCTGTTCGTCCGCGTAGAGATAGCCGAACAGATATTCCTGGCCATGCTCGCCCACGAACGGATCGCCTTCGAGATCGAAGAAGATATCGCCCTTTGAGGGCGCGGGCAGGCGCGTAAGCCCGAAGCCATGCTCGACCGGCAGCACTTCGAATTTGCGCGCGCCGGATAGGCGGGCCTCAACCTGAATCCGCGCCTGCTCGCGCACGCGCACCAGTGCCTCAGCCGAGCCTCGGTCCGGTTTCCAGGCGAGGGGAAGGGGCATAACCGCAAGGCCCTGCGCTGTCGCGACGCCGTGCGCTTTCAGCTCGCCAATCTGGAGCCTGGAGATACCTGCCACCAGACAAAGATGATCGTCATCGCGGCGGCGTTTATCGCAGGTCTCGCACCACCGGCAGATATCGCAGTGCGCGATCGGATCGGGATAGGTCTGCCCCGCATCGTCCCCGGCAAGGCTCTCGATGAGGCTACGCCTGACCTGGCGGTAGTAGGCCCCGTAATCGGCGAAGCGATAGCGCTGCGGCTCGAAGTCCGACCACGGCACAATGACGTGCATCCACTCAGGCGCCGCCCCCTGCGCAACGCGCAGCAGGTCGGCATAAAGGCAGAGCTGGAGCACGCTCCCGGCCTTGGTTTCACGCGCGAGCTTTGTGTCCACCGGCTCATAGGACCATCCGCCAAAGCCGCCCAGCGTTTCGACCCGGCGCAGGATATCGGCGCGGCCCGCCCAGCCGTCATGGGCCAGCGCGCCCTGCACGATCACATCGTTTCCGTCTTTCATGGCGGCGAGCGTCTCGCCGACCGCCGCATCGGTGACATCGACGCCATCGATTTTCGCGACCTTCAGGCCCGCCTTCGTCAGGTGATCGACGTAGTTCTGTTCGTGGATCGCGCCGCGCTCGCGGAGAATATCGAGCAGCGGGTCCCACACTTTCGGCTTCGCGCGCGCACCTTCGGCGACCGCCCGGTCCAGGCCGGTCAGATGATGGCAGTTCAGATAGCCGACGAGATCGCCGGCGCTGAGCCGGAAAGTGCCCCCGATCTTCTGCATGGCGTCAATTACCTTAGTGTGTTTCGGTTTTTCCGAATAGCACCCAACAAATGTCCCTCGTATCTTCTCCGTCCGCTTGGTCCCACGTGCCGGCTAACATTGGCTTACATCGATCAGCGGCTCGTAGGGCTCCGCCGCGTCTTTCAGGAACATCGCCGCGATACGCTCGCCCAGCTCATCCAGCGCCGCTTCGGTTGCGCCGGGCAGTTTGGCGCTGGCCCTCGTCCAGTCGTCCATCGCGATCTTCTCTTCGCTGGCGGGCGCGTCAGCGCGGATAATCCGTTCCGGCCCGATCAGCAGGCCGGCCTGACCGACGGCGTTCATCGACTGGAGCCGCATCGCCGCGTAGATGATATCGCGCCAGGCCAGAGCGCCGCCGCGGTTGATCTTCGGGTTGCCGACCACGTAGGGATCGTCCCCGCAGCCCAGGCTCAGGATGCGCACGTTCTCGCGCGGGACATCGAAGCAGGTCAGCGCATCAACCAGCGCGATCATGATCGGATTGTTGGCCCATACGCCGCCATCGACGAATGTATAGCCGCCGTCCCGGAGCGGCTGGAAAAAGGTCGGCGCGGCGGCGGTGGCGGCGGCAACCTTGGTCATGGGCTCGTATCCGTCCTTGCGAAAATCGGGATGGTGCGGCGTCTTGAAGATGTAGACTTCGCCATGCCGCCCGTCGAAGGACGGGATGCACAGCCGGTTGCAGGCCATCCCGAATTTCTTCTCGCCGAGCGTTTCGGCGAGGATGGTGTTCAGGGCGTCGCGGTCGTAGCGGTATCTGAAAAGCTGGCGGAAGTCGGCCATGCGGCGTCCGAACGCGCCGAACCATCCGTTTCCAGCAGGCGGGAAGATTTCGCGTCCCCGGCACATATAGAGGTCGGACAGGTCCGCCCCGGTAAGGCCGGCGGCAAGGCCGATGGCAATAATTCCGCCGGTCGATGTGCCGGCGATGAGGTCGAAGTGCTGCGCCACCGAAGCCCCGCCAAGGTAGCGCTGTTCCAGTCCTGCCAGGAAAGCGGCTGGGTAAATCCCGCGGATGCCGCCGCCATCAATGGAAAGGATGCGAAAGTCCCGATCCTTCGGCCAAGGTTGTGGAACGCGGCGGCGTTGCAGCGCGCCGGCTGATCGTTTTGGCGGTTCATCTTCGCCTGCCATGACCTGAACTCCTCTTCGGTTGCGTGGCGGCCGCCGCCCGCCCATTCCCCCGTCGCGCGCCAGCCCTCGTAGCAGGCCAGCCAGCTTACGGCCCAGGGTATCGTCGTTTCGGCGATGGCTTGATCTAGCCCCCATTCGCCTTCACGCGGGTCGTACAGGCACAGGATCGGGCGCTCCGGGGCCGCGTCATTCGGGAAATGATGCGGTATCGGCTCGCCCGGCGCGTCTGGGCGGCGCGCCAGCAGCGGCTCTTCGACGGTCACGCGCGGCGGGCTCTGCAGGATCTCGGCGCCGTCGAGATCGCAGCCGAGGCAGTAGAAGATCCGCACCCGATAAGATTGGTGGAAGGGGCGCAGGCTCCCCTCCCATGTCACGAGCCAGCCAATGTCCGTCAGCACCCGGAAGTCCGGCCAGTGCCGGCGCATCAGCGCGATCTGGTCGGCGATCGACAGAATCACCGCTTGCGGCGCTCCGTGCCGAAGAAGGTGTTCTTCGGCGTCGGCCGCGCCACCGACGGCGCCGCCACCCCGGTAATCAAGCCACTGGCCGGCAGGTTCAGTCGGCCCGCACCCGGCGTGTGCTGACTGCGCCCGGCCTCGATCGCCGCGCCCGTACGCCGGTTGAAGGTCTTGAATGCTTCCCCGGTCGGCGCTTTGCCGAACAAATCGGCCATGATCGCGCGCATTTCTTCGAGACTGCACCCGGCGATCAGGCGTTCCACCTTGGCGATCAGGTCGCCCAGGTCCGCGATGAAGGCCGCCTGCTCATGCAGCGATCCCGGCCAGCGATCTGTCAGAACGTCTTCGGCGCAGACCGGGTTGACCACATGGATCAGCAGCCCGGCCCGGTGCCACCGGCCCAGCTCTTCGCGCATGGCTCGCGCCTGATGCAACAGCTCTTCGGACAGCGTTTCGGTGCTGTTCGCCGCGTCGGCAATTAGCTTCGCCATCATCACCGAGGGCGGGCGCCGGGTCTTGCGATCATCGAACCGGACGTTGCGCCAGCGCTTCATGAGCTGGAGCACGATCACCGCCTTCGACTTCCGGTGCGCCGGCTCCTGATCCGGCATGTCCTCGCTGTCCACTTTGGCCATCAGGACGAGGCGCTCGTATTCGCCCGCCCGCTTGCCAAAGACCTCCGCGAACTCATGGTCAACCGGGGTGACCACCTTGAACCATTCTGCGAAGCCGTGCGGGTTCGCGACCAGCGTCAGGTCAAGCTCCGCCGAGGCCTCGGGCTTGTCGTGAAACAGGTTGCTCTCGCGCTCGGGCCGGCCAAGCAGCCGGATCGTAGGCGTGATGTCGGCGTGCATCTTGTCGGCGTAATGGACGGTAACGCACCGGTTCCGCCGCTCGGCCATGTCATGGTAGAGCGAGCCGGGCTCGCCGCGGATGCTCTCATACAGAAGGTCGAGAACCGTCTTCGGCGGCGTGCCGTAAGGCAGACCGAGCTGGGCGATGAAATCGACATCGTGCTCGTCGGTCGTCAGGCGCGAGGCGATGGTCGTGCCGGTCGCCATTGAGCCCTGCGGGTAGACGAGCTGGACCCGCCCGGCAAGCGGGTTGTCCTTGCGGTCGATCCACTCGCCCAGGGTCCCGTAGCGCTCTTCGGCCTTGCGATAGGCCGTGCGGCTGAGCTGGATGCGGATCGCGACATCGGCCAGCAGCACGTCCACCGGCTCGGACAAGGGCGGCCGCCGGAGCGGCCGGGGCGTTGGGGAAGCCATCTCTTTAGTTACCTCTTCGGTTCGCCTTGGCCGGCCGCGCCGGCAGGGCATGGTGAAAATTGCCAAAGACGAATTCGTCGTCTATACTCCACGATATCGTCATGTTAGCGGGCCGAAAAAATGGCCGGTCCCGGCCATGTCGAAATCGTAGAGTGAACTATACGGAGTCGTAATGTCAGAGTCAACCGCGCCGTCCGCCATCTTTCCTCAACGCCTGCGTGCGGCCCGCGAGCGGCGGGAGCTGAGCCAGGGCGAGCTAGCCCGTCGTGCAGGGCTTCAGGCTTCGGCCGTGTCCCATTTCGAGACCGGCGCGCGCAAGCCGTCCTTCGACAATCTCAAGAAGCTCGCCGATGCCCTGAACGTAACGACCGACTATCTGCTTGGACGCGTCAATGATCCTGACAGCTCCGCCGACGCCGAAAGGATTCACCGTCATCTCGGCCAGCTTAAGGATTCAGACCGCCTGTTCGCCGAAGAGATGATCGAGGCCCTGGCCAAGCGTGCCAAGGAGCGCGACAAGCAGGGCAAAGAATGATGGCGGGCCGCAGCCGGGATCAGCTAGCAGCGCACGAAGCCGAGCAGCTTATCAAGGAGCTTGGCATCGACAGCCTGCCCGTTGACCCGGCCGCCATCGCGGAATCGCTCGCCATTCTGGTTCAGCCCAAGTCCGCATCGGGCGGCGTTTCCGGCATGCTCGTGCGCCTCGGCAATGAATTCGCGATCGGCTACGCCACCCACATCGACAATGAAGGCTTCAAACGATTCTGCATCGCCCACGAACTCGGCCACTACCGCATCCCCGGCCACATCGATGCCGTGCTGGCACATGGCGACATCCATGAATCGCACGCGGGATTTGTCGCAGACGATCCCTTTGAGCGCGAAGCCGACCATTTTGCCGCCACTCTGTTGATGCCCGACGGACTCTTTTCGCGGGAGCTGCGCAGGCTGGGCGACGGTCTCGAAGCGGTGGAAGCGATGGCTGGCCGGTGCGTGACCTCCCTCACCGCCGCGGCCAACCGCTATGTCCAGAAAACGACCGTCCCGGTCGCGATGGTGGTCAGCACCGGTCCTCGCATCGACTACTGCTTCATGTCCAAGCCGCTGCAGGATTTCGACGGGCTGGAATGGCCGCGCAAGGGCCAGCCGCTTCCGGGCGGCACCAAGACCGACCTGTTCAACGCCGATGCAGACAATGTCCGCCTGTCCCGTCGCGGCAACGGCGAGACAGAACTGCGCGACTGGTTCGGCGGGAATCGCAGCATCCCGGCCACCGAAGAACTCGTGGGGCTCGGAAGCTACGGCAAGACCCTGACCATCCTCTCCTGCGATGTTTTTGCCGACGACGAGGATGAGGACGAAGACCTCGAAGAGCGGTGGACTCCGCGATTCCGCCGGTGAGGATCATGGGATTGGAGAGTCCCTGGCCAACTCGACTTTGCTTACGATCACGTACGGCGCTTTTCTCCATGGAGTGACCACTTCTGGCTTCCTTCCCCTGCCACAGACCATTGCAAATTCGGCCATATTGGCCAAAACTGATGGCAAGCTTGGGGGGATCCCGATGAAGACCCTGACCGCGAAGGACGCCAAGTACGGCTTCGGCCGGCTGATCGACCTTGCCCGCGCCGAGCCGGTCGCAGTGGCCAAGCACGGTCGGCCAGTCGTCGTCGTCATGGCAGTGGAGGAGTTCGAGCGGCTGAAGGCGTTGGATAAACCGAAATCGGCGAAACGGCCTCGTCTATTGTCGAGCGAACGATAGGAAGAGCGATGCCTCGTATCTTCGACAACATTGAACAGCCGCTTCTTCCCACGCTGCGACAGACACTCGAACTGGCCGCTCACGCCGACTTCTGCGCCGGGTATTTCAACCTGCGTGGTTGGAAGGCGATCGACGATCTAATCGAGCAGTGGTCTGGTGGAGCGGGACGGCAATGCCGGTTGCTCGTTGGAATGCAGCGTTTGCCGCAAGACGACCTACGTGCAGCATTCAGCCTGACGGGGAGCCAGGACCAACTCGATAACCAGACCGCGTTGCGCCTCAAGCGGAAGTTGGCCGAAGAATTCCGCACGCAGTTGACGTTTGGTGTGCCGAACAACGCCGACGAGGCGGGACTGCGCCGATTGGCCACGCAGATTAAATCAGGAAAGCTCATCGTTAAGCTGTTCCTGCGCCATCCGCTTCACGCCAAACTGTATCTGCTGTTCCGTAACGATCCTGTGAATCCGATTGTTGGCTATCTCGGCAGCAGCAATCTCACGCTGAGCGGCCTTTCTCATCAAGGCGAGCTCAACGTAGACGTACTCGACCACGATGCCGCTACCAAGCTCGCGAAATGGTTCGACGGCCGCTGGAACGATCGGTGGTGCGTGGACATCTCCCCCGAGCTGGTTCAGGTCATCGAAGAAAGCTGGGCGCGCGAAGTGCCGCTGCCGCCGTACCACATCTACGTCAAGATGGCCTACCACTTGGCGCAGGAAGCCCGGGCTGGGCTCTCCGAATTCCGCATTCCGCCCGAATTCGGCCAACGCTTGTTCGACTATCAGGTCGCTGCAGTAAAGATCGCCGCCCACCATCTCAACAAGCGTGGCGGCGTCCTCATCGGCGATGTGGTCGGCCTGGGCAAGACGCTGATGGCGACCGCCCTCGCCAAGATATTCCAAGACGATCATTTCACGGAAACACTGATCATATGCCCGAAGAATCTCGTGAAAATGTGGGAGGACTACGTCGCCGAGTATCGTCTGCTCGCCAAGGTACTGTCGATAACGCAAGCAGCGCGCGAGCTACCCAATCTCAGACGCTATCGGGTCGTACTCATCGACGAGAGCCAGAATCTCCGCAACCGCGAGGGCAAACGCTATCGTGCCATCCAGGAGTACATCCAGGAGAACGAGAGCAAGTGCATCCTGCTTTCCGCCACGCCGTACAACAAGACATACGTCGACTTGTCGAACCAGCTCCGACTGTTCGTGCCCGAGGATAAGGAATTGGGCATTCGCCCGGAGCGGCTTCTGAGGGACCTTGGTGAAACCGAATTCCTCCGACGCCACCAAAGCCCGGTTCGTTCGCTGGCTGCTTTCGAGAAGAGCGAATACGCCGACGATTGGCGCGAACTGATGCGACTCTACATGGTGCGCCGCACCCGGAGTTTTATTCAGGACAACTACGCTGCGCTCGACCCGGCCAATGGGCGCAAGTTTCTCACCTTCGAGGATGGTACGCGCTCCTATTTTCCCGAGCGTGTGCCGCAAACAGTAAAGTTCAAGATCGACGAGCGCGACCCTGCTGACCAATACGCCAGATTCTACGCCGTCGATGTGGTAGCGGCGATCAACGCCCTCAACCTGCCACGGTATGGCCTGGCTAACTACGTCGCCGCCACGCCGCACAAGCCGCCGACTCCCGCCGAGGCAAAACAGTTGGCCGACCTATCGCGCGCCGGAAAGCGGCTCATGGGCTTCTGCAGGACGAACCTGTTCAAACGCCTGGAGAGCAGCGGCGAGGCGTTCCAGCAGTCGATCGAGCGTCACATCCTGCGAAACCATATCTTCGTTCACGCCATTGAGAACGGTCTGCCGCTGCCGATTGGCACGCAGGATTCTGGTCTGCTCGACGCCGGCAACTACGACGAAGACGTGGATGACGAGAGCGCCAGCGCGGAACTGTTCGACGACAACGATGGCGGGGAAAGCAAGCCTTCAAGCAGGCGTGCTTCGCGCACTGAGGCCGACTCCAAGAGACGCGCTGCCGAGGTCTACGAGCAGTACGCCACACAGTTCAAAAGCCGGTTCAAGTGGCTTAGTTCCGATTTGTTCGTGCCGTCGCTCGGCAAGGATTTGGCAGCCGACGCCACCAGTTTGTCGAATGTCCTGAAACGCTGTGGCGAGTGGAAGCCGGAGACCGACGCCAAACTCGAGGCGCTGTTTACCCTCCTTACGAAGGACCACCCTAAAGACAAGGTTATCATCTTCACGCAGTTTGCAGACACCGTGCGTTATCTCGAGACGCAGCTCCATGCCCGAGGCCTTCAGCGTCTCGCGGGGGTCACTGGCGGCGACGAAAATCCCACTGGGTATGCATGGCGGTTTAGCCCCGAAAGCAACAAGAAACGCGACCAGGTCGGACCGGAACAGGAGCTTCGCGTCCTTGTGGCGACGGACGTGCTGAGCGAAGGTCAGAACCTCCAGGATGCGGCCATCGTCGTGAACTTCGATCTGCCCTGGGCCATCATCCGGCTGATTCAGCGGGCCGGTCGCGTTGACCGCATTGGGCAGAAGTCGGAGAAGATTCTCTGCTATTCGTTTTTGCCCGCCGACGGAGTGGAGAATTTGATCCGTCTGCGCGTCCGTGTGCGCCAGCGACTCCACGAGAACGCCGAGGTTGTCGGCACCGATGAAGCCTTCTTCGAGGATGAGCGTGAGCGGCAAAAGCTTTTCGACCTCTACCATGAGAAGGCGGGTATTCTCGACGGCGATACCGAGACTGAGGTGGACCTCGCGTCCTATGCCTACCAAATCTGGAAGAATGCCATCGACCGCTTCCCCGAACTCCAAAAGGTCATCCCCGATCTTCCGCCGGTGGTCTATTCCACCCGTCCGCACCAGGCCACCGACGCGAAGCCCCACGGCGTGCTCGTCTATCTCCGGACGGCCGAGGGTAATGACGCCCTGGCATGGGTGGACAAGGACGGCAAGAACGTCACCGAGTCACAGTTTGAAATCCTCAAGGCCGCCGAATGCCTGCCCGAAACACCGGCGTTGGCGCGACAAGAGAACCATCATGACCTCGTGCGGAAGGGTGTCGAATTCATCGCCGCCGAGGAAAAATCGGTCGGAGGACAGTTGGGCCGCCCGAGTGGCGCCCGTTTCCGCACCTACGAGCGGCTCAAACGCTACGCCGAGCAGGTGAAGGGGACGCTTTTCGACACACCGCAATTGGCCAAGGCCATTGAAGAAATCTACCGCTTCCCGCTCCGCCAGTCGGCGACGGACACACTCAATCGCCAGCTCCGCGCCGGTATCGCCGACGACAAGCTGGCCGAGTTGGTGATGGCGCTACGCGACGACGACCGCCTGTGCGTCGTCCACGAGGAGGAGCAATCGGGCGAACCGCAGATCATCTGCTCGCTGGGCTTGGCGCCTGCGACGGATCCGAAGACTTGAGACGCGGACGATGCCCATGAACGCTGCCCATGCCCGCCAGTTGCTCCGGAATTTCGATTTCCGTGCCCTCTTCATCGAGGAGCTCGGTTGGGACCGCCATAACGCCCCTTTGGACATCGTGGCGCTCGGCTCGCCGATAACGCTTTCCGCGCTTGCTCAGAAACGCGGCATGGTCGCCTACCACTGTCCGACGCCAAAGGGCCAGCCTTTGCCCGACTACGCCCAACGCCGAAAGATCGAACACCAGGTCGCCAAGGCTGCGCATGAGCACCTCATCGTTTTCACTGACTTGGCCAAAACCACCCAGATCTGGCAATGGGTGAAACGCGAACCGGGCAAGCCTGCCGCCTGTCGCGAACATACATTCCACCCATCGCAGCCGGGAGACGCGCTCCTCCAGAAGCTTCAAGCGATCGCCTTCACGCTCGATGAAGAAGAGACGCTGTCGCTGACGGACGTCACCCGCCGCGCGCGTGCCGGCTTCGACGTGGAGCGCGTCACCAAGCGATTCTACGACCGGTTTCAGAAGGAGCACGCGGCGTTTCTCAACTTCATTGCCGGAATCACCGAGGTCGCCGACCGCGAGTGGTATGCGTCGGTCATGCTCAATCGCTTGATGTTCGTCTATTTCATTCAGCGCAAGGGCTTCCTCGACGGCGACCATGACTATCTGCGCAACCGGCTCGCTCGGATGCGCGCCGAGCATGGCCGGGACAGGTTCTATTCGTTCTACCGCTACTTCCTCCTGCGCCTCTTTCACGAGGGGCTCGGTGGTCGGAAGCGCAGTGTCGAGCTAGAGAAGCTCGTCGGACGCATCCCCTACCTCAATGGCGGCTTGTTCGATATCCATGTACTCGAAGGTCCGGATCGCTACGGCAAGACCATCGAGATTCCCGACGCGGCCTTCGAGCGCATCTTCGACTATTTCGACCAGTACCAATGGCACCTCGACGAGCGCCCGCTCAGGGCCGACAACGAGATCAATCCCGATGTGCTCGGCTACATCTTCGAGAAGTACATCAACCAAAAGCAGATGGGCGCCTACTACACCAAGGAGGACATCACCGAGTACATAGGTAAGAATACCGTCCTCCCGTTCCTTTTTGACGCTGCTCGCTCCAAGTGCAGGATCGCCTTCGAAAATCCGAACGGGTCGACCGTCTGGAACCTGCTGCAGGATGATCCCGACCGCTACATTTATGCTACGGTCCGCTACGGTGCCGGCAAGCCGCTTCCCCCGGAGATCGCCGCCAGACTAGATGCCGCCAAGCCCCCTTTGACCGAGCGCCGCAAGTCCTGGAATAGGCACGCACCCGAGGACTATGGCCTTCCCACCGAGATCTGGCGCGAAGTCGTGGTCCGCCGGGAGCGCTACGAAGAGGCCAAGGCCAAGCTCGCCGCCGGCGAAGTGCGCGATATCGACAACCTCATCACCCTCAATCTCGATATCCGCCAGTTCGCGCAGGACGTGATCGAGAACAGCGAGGGACCGGAACTACTCCGTGCTTTCTGGCGCGCGATCGAGCGGATCACGATCCTGGATCCCACCTGCGGCTCAGGTGCCTTCCTTTTCGCCGCGCTCAATATCCTCGAACCGCTCTATGAGGCTTGCCTCGAACGCATGGAGGCGTTCGTCGCTGATCTCGAACGATCCGGCGAAAAGCACCGGCCAGAAAAGTTCTCCGACTTTCGTCACGTGCTGGAGCGCGTGGCGACACATCCCAACCGCCGGTATTTCATTTTCAAGAGCATCATCCTGAACAACTTGTTCGGCGTCGACATCATGGAAGAGGCCGTCGAAATCTGTAAGCTACGCCTCTTCCTGAAGCTCGCCGCGCAGGTCGATCCGGACACGACAGCCGAAAATATCGGCATCGAGCCACTGCCGGACATCGACTTCAACATCCGCGGCGGCAACACTCTCGTTGGCTACGCCAACTACGACGAAGTTGCAAAGGCGGTGGGAGGCAAACTGGATTTCGATAACGCGCTGGAAAGGATCGCACGCAAGGCCGCCGACCTGCAACAGACCTTCGACGCATTTCGCGATCGCCAAACGGAAGGGGACGGTTCAGTTCCAGCAGAGCACAAGGTTGAGCTACGTCAACGCCTCAAGGCGCTGGAAGACGAACTCAACAAATACCTAGCGGGCGACTGCGGCGTCAGCACGGACCAAAAGTCAGCCTACACCACGTGGCTCAAGTCCCATCAGCCGTTTCATTGGTTTGTCGAGTTCTACGGCACGATGAACAACGGCGGGTTCGACGTCATCCTCGGCAATCCGCCCTATGTCGAAATCCCGAAAGAGCTGAACCGCTCTCTGCTACGCAACGCGTTCAAGAGCGCATTAGAACGATGGAGCCGTGACGAGGACCTGTACACATTGGTAGTCGAGCGGAGTTTACGTTTACTTAAGCAGGAGACTGGCCAGTTCGGAATGATTCTGCCGCTGTCCGTGGCCTTTTCGACAAAACGACCTTTCGCAATATTGCGGCGAATCTTGGCTGCGGAAGCAGGACTGTGGCTCTGGTCCCATTTTGACCGAATACCGAGCGCCCTCTTCGGCAATGAAGTCCGCACCCGTTGCACTATCGCAGTGCTATCGCGTTCGCCCCAATCGCATGGGTTTGAGGCCGCAACAACCTCCTTGCAACGATGGAACGCCGAGTATCGCGAGTACTTATTCAAGAATCTGCGCTTCGCTCGCCTCGATTTCGACGTCTCCGCGGGTATCCCAAAGCTTGCCAGCCAGGTCCAAGCCGACGTGCTCACAGGACTGCTTCGCGCAAACGCTCCGCTCGCTCTCGACATTACGAGATCTATTTCTTTCAATGACCTTGCGAGCGCGGCCCCGAATTTTCCTCAGCCATCTGTGTATGTCGGCGGAACCGCTTACAATTGGTTTCCCGCGTGGCGTGACATTCCTGAAACAACCAACTTGAGTGGCCAGGCATCGCTACCTGCGCGAACGGCAGGATACAGGTTCCGGAACGAAGAAGGCGCCAATGTTGTATTTGCCCTACTATGCAGTTCGATGGGCTATTGGTGGTGGGCCGTCGCATCGGACGGGTTTAACTTGAAAAAGTGGCTGCTCGAACGCTTTCCGGTATCGACTTCGATGATTCCACCAACGGCTCGGAAAGAGTTGGCTGAGCTTGGCGCGCATCTACGTCGAGAGCTGAAGCGCAACTACGTGTACAAAGACAACAAGGGCCGTATCGGCAATTTCTATTTGCCGGCGTGCGAAGACCAAACAATAGCAATCGACACATTCCTTGGAACATCGGTGCCGTCCCTCTCGCTGGAATTCTTCGAGGATATCCGGAACTTTAATGCATCCTTCTCCCGAGCTGACGTGAGAGATGAGGAAGAGGTCGTAGACGAGGACTGACGTTGCGATGGCTGCGAGGGTGGGCCAGTCGTGGGATTGGAAGGGGGATCAATGAAAATAGCCATCCTCGGTTGGGGCTCGCTGATTTGGGACCCACGCAAATTGCAGCTCGCAGACGGCTGGCAGGAAGACGGCCCCATCCTCCCTATTGAATTTTCGCGCATCTCGGACAACGGCCGCCTGACGCTCGTGATTGACGAAGAGCACGGGGTTGATGTGCCGACGCGCTACGCTGGTAGCTCACTGACTGCCTTGGATCTGGCCATCACAGATCTGCAGGAACGGGAGGGTACTCCATACCGAGACCGCATTGGTTTTGCGGACCTCCTGCACAATCGCCATTGCCGGCGAGCGGAAGTGAAACATCCCAGTGCCTGCGAGCGCATTCGGGCGTGGGCGGGAGAGAGGCAATTTGATGCGGTTGTCTGGACCGCGATAGGGCCGAGGTTCAGAGAGAAAACGGGCGAGCCGTTCTCGATCGATGCCACCGTTCGCTATCTCGCTCGCCTGCCAGAGCAAACGAAAGCTGTGGCGCTGGACTACATTCGGAATGCACCTGCAGATGTGAAGACGCCGGTGCGAGAGAAGGTTGTGTCCACATTTGGCGATTCGGGGCGAGCGATGAAGAGCACGTCCAACGCCCTGAAGATATGAATGACCCCGATCGCGAACGTCCCGATGGAGGCCCGCCATCTGCACCGTCTGGAGATGCGGTTGGGTGAGCATGTGCCGCGACAACTCACGGCGCTGGGCAATCTCGATCTGCTAAGCCTTCAGAAGACCGCGCTCTTTTGCTCGGCGCATACACCGGGTCACGCAATTCTGGCGGCGCACGACCTAGCCGCGCGGTGGCGCGACGAGGGTCGTTGCGTCATTGGCGGATTCCATTCCCCGCTGGAGAAGGACTGCCTTCGCATTCTGCTCCGCGGACGCCAGCCGATCATCGTCTGCCCCGCGCGCAGCCTGGAGCGCATGCGCTTGCCTACCGAACTGAAGAAACCCCTTGCAGAGGGTCGGCTCCTTCTCCTGTCGCCCTTTGCCTCATCCGATCGCCGGGTGACCAAGGACTTGGCGATGGAGCGCAACCGCTTCGTCGCGGCGTTCGCCGACGAGGTGGTGTTCGCGCACGTCTCCCCCGGCGGCCACTTGGATGAGCTCCGCCGAGAGGTCGCTGATTGGGGTCTCCCCCACGGGACAGCCGCGGCGAGAACAAGCTGAATTTGAGGACACCCAGCTACTGTCGGCAACCCTGGCGCTTGGGGCCGATCTATTTGTCGGCCCATCCTTCATTCATTCCGCCCCTACTTAAGCCTCCCTGCTTCTCTGAGCAGGCTATTGTAGCCACTTTCCGTCATCCATTTGGCCCGCTTCAGATGCGCCTCCCAGCAGCGCCGTGTCCGGTCGGGCTCGGCCGCCGGATTGCGGTGCAGGACGATCCGAGCCACCTCTCGCCAATCGGCACCCTCGTCGTCTGCATCCAACAGCCGGAGGTAGGTGACGAAGTGCTGCACGTCGTAGGGGGTGACACTGTCCGACCAAGGCACGTCGTCGGCAACGTCGGGATCAAGCTCGGTCATAGTCCGGCCTTCCTGAAGCCGTCCGTCTCCGCCGTGTGCAG
>CAYYIV010000057.1:0-21427 GCA_964472095.1 uncultured Pelagibius sp. | reverse complement strand
TGCGCATCGACTGCGACGTCATCCAGGCCGACGGCGGCACCCGCACCGCCGCCATTACCGGCAGCTATGTGGCCCTGCACCTGGCCTTCCAGCACCTGAAGGAGATCGGCGCCATCGCCAGGCTTCCCTTCACCGACCAGGTCGCCGCGGTGTCCTGCGGCATCTTCAACGGCCGGGAAGTGCTCGACCTCGACTATGCCGAGGATTCCACCGCCGCGGCCGACGCCAACTTCGTGCTGACCGCTGCCGGGGGCGTGGTCGAGGTGCAGGGCACGGCCGAGGACGTGCCTTTCAGCCGCCAGCAGTTCGAGGAACTGCTGAACCTTGCCGAGAAGGGCGTGAAGGAGCTCTGCGCCCACCAGGACCGCGCCCTCGGCCTCGTCTGAACGCAGGAGACCTCCCGTGAGCGACACCACCACGCGCAGCTTTCAACCCGGCGACCGCCTGGTGCTGGCCACGCACAACAAGGGCAAGTACCGCGAGAACGCCGCCCTCCTGGCGCCCTATGGCCTGGAGGTGCTGTCGGCCGGCGACCTCGGCCTGCCGGAACCGGAGGAAACCGGCACCACCTTCGCGGAGAACGCCGTCCTCAAGGCGCGCGCCGCTTGCAAGGCCACCGGGCTGCCCGCCATCGCCGACGATTCCGGCCTCGACGTGCCGGCCCTCGGCGGCCAGCCCGGCATCCACACCGCCCGCTGGGCCGGCCCGGAGCGCGATTTCTTCGTCGCCATGAAGCGGGTCCACGACGAGCTGGGCGACAACCCCGATCGCCGCGGCTATTTCTGCTGCAACCTCTCGGTCGCCTGGCCGGACGGCGCCACCGCCTCCTTCGAGGGGCGCCTGGAAGGCATCCTCGTCTGGCCGATCCGCGGCGCGCTGGGTTTCGGCTTCGACCCGATGTTCCAGCCCAGGGGCTTCGCGGTAACCTTCGGCGAGATGGACCCGCAGAAGAAGGAAGCCATGAGCCACCGGGCCCTCGCCTTCGCCAAGCTCTCCAAGGCCCTGCTGGAGCAGGCCTGAGGCCATGACCGGCCCCGCCGCAGCAACGCGGGCGGTCCAGGGAGCGGGCGCGGAAGCCGGCTTCGGCGTCTACCTGCACTGGCCCTTCTGCAAGTCGAAGTGCCCCTACTGCGACTTCAACAGCCACGTGCGGGAGGCCGTCGACCAGGAGCGCTGGCGCAAAGCGCTGCTCGCCGACCTCGACCACGCCGCCGCCAGGAGCGGACCGCGCCGGGTCACCTCCGTGTTCTTCGGCGGCGGCACGCCCTCGCTGATGCCGGCGGAAACCGTCGCTGCCGCGCTGGAGCGCATCGACGCGCTCTGGGGCCTCGCACCCGGCACCGAGGTCACCCTCGAGGCCAATCCGACCTCGGCCGAAGCCGAGCGTTTTGCCGCCTTCGCCCGGGCCGGGGTGAATCGCCTGTCGCTCGGCGTGCAGGCGCTCGACGACGCGGCCCTGAAGTTCCTCGGCCGCCAGCACTCGGCCGGCGAGGCCCTGGCGGCGCTGGAACTGGCGCGCGACGCCTTTGCCCGCATCTCCTTCGACCTCATCTACGCGCGGCCCGGCCAGAGCGCCGAAGCCTGGGAGGCCGAGCTGGCCGCGGCGCTTGCCCTCGGCCCCGAGCACATCTCGCTCTACCAGCTCACCATCGAGGAAGGCACAGTCTTCCACGGCGCCTGGCGCCGCGGCGAGCTGGTGCTGCCGGAAGAGGAGGCAGCGGCCGCCCTCTACGAGGCCACCGCCGCGCGTCTCGCCGCGGCCGGCCTGCCTACCTACGAGATCTCCAACCACGCGCGCCCGGGCGGAGAATGCCGTCACAACCTGACCTACTGGCGCTACGGCGACTATGCAGGCATCGGACCCGGCGCCCACGGCCGACTGCGTTGGGACGGCGAGAAGCATGCCACGCGCCAGCACCGTGCGCCGGAAGCCTGGCTCGACCTGATCGCGCGCCAAGGCCACGGCTGGCGCCAAGTGGAGGTGATCCGGGCCGAACAGCGGCTCGCCGAGATGGTGATGATGGGCCTGCGCCTCACCGAGGGCATCGCCCGCACGGCCTTCGAGGCGGAACTGGGTGCCGGACCCGAAGATCTGCTGCCGCAGGATCGCCTCGAACGGCTGGTCGGCGAGGGCTACCTGGAACTCGATGCCGCAGGCCTCGGCGCCACGGCGGCCGGGCGCCAGCGCCTCGACGCGGTGCTCGGCTATCTCCTCGCCTGAGGCTCTCTAGTTGATGCCGCGCGGGAAGGCGCTTGGCGCCGGATCGCGCTCGATGAAGCCCGCCCGCTGCAATTCCAGCACGGCGAGCCCGCGCTGCACCTCGCCGCTAGGCAGGAAGCGGAAGATGCCGTCGATGCCGGCGAACCCCAGGGGTTGGGCGATGGCCTCCGGCGTGTAGGGCAGGAATGACCCCTCGGCGGAACCGCGCCGCTCCAGCACCGCAGCCAGGGCGACGGCATCGTAGCCCAGCGAGGCGACGCGCGGCGGCGTGCTGCCGAAGCTCTCCTCGTAGCGGTCGCGGAAGGTCTTCCACAGGCCCGGCGGCGGCGCCGGGAACCAACCGCCCTGCAGAGTCGGTTCGCTGAGCAGCTGCGGGTCCTCCCAGAGCGAGGTGCCGAGGAAGCGCACCTCGGAAGGATCGACGTCGTAGTAGGCGAGCAGCGGCGCCACGGAGAGCAGCTGCTGGCCGCTCGCCGGCAGCAGGATGGCATCGAAAGGCAGAGTGCCGAGGGTCTCGACCCCCTGCAGGCGCTGCAGGGCGCGCTGCGCCGCCTCATCCGTGCGTCCCTGCAGGTCGCGACGCTGTGCCTCGGCGGCACCCTGGCGGCGGTTGAAATCGGCCAGCACCTGCACCTCGGCCGAGACGTCGGTTGACTCCGGATCGTAGAGCACCACGCGGCTGAGCTCGACGCCGTTGCGAAACACCGCCTCCTGCAGCGACTGCACGATGACGTTGCCGTAGGCTGTCTCCGGCGCCAGCACGGCAAAGCGCCGGAGGCCCTGGGCCACCGCGTAGTCGATCAGCCGGTCGACCTGGATGCGCGGCGTCACGCCCATGACGAAGCTGAGCGGCCCGGCGATGGCGGCGTTGTTGGAAAAGGTGATCATCGGCACCTCGGCGGCATCGACGATCGGCTTCACCGCCTCGGCCGAGGGGGAGAACAGCGGCCCGAGGATAAGGGCGGCATTCTCGGCCAGCGCTGCCTCGGCGGCGGCGGCGGCGCCCTCGGGCGTGCCGCGGGTATCCTGGATCACCAGGGTGAAGCGCTCACCGCCGAGATCGAAGAGCGCCAGCTGCGCGGCGTTGAGCAGCGCCTGGCCGACGTCGGCGCGCGACCCGCTCAGCGGCAGCAACAGGGCGACCTTCACCGGCTGCAGTTCGGCCAGCGGCTCCTCGAACTGCTCCAGCGGCCTGGTGAGGGTATCGTAAAGATCCTCAGGCTCCGGCGACGTCTCGTCGACGGGCGGTTGCGCCTGCGGCTCCGGCGTGGGTACGCTGGGCGAAGCGCAAGCGGCCAGGGTCAAGGCCAGCCCTGCTACAAGCAAAGACCGCCACCCCTCAATCACTTCTTTTTTTGGTGCGAAGCCTCGGCGCGGCCCTGATGTCAGCAAGATCAAAGAACCATCCATCCGTCACGGAGAGCGCTGAGCCTAGCGAGGCGGCGTCGGGAAGTAAACCGCAAGCGGCCCGTCGCGGTTCTGCGCGGAAAGCCGCTCCCGGCGCCCCCCTGCCGGCCGGGCTCTACCTGGTGGCGACGCCGATCGGCAACCTCGGCGACATCAGCCGACGCGCCCTCGACGTGCTGCGCGGCGCCGACCGCATCGCCTGCGAGGACACCCGCGTCACCCGCAAGCTGATGAGCGCCGAAGGCATCGCGACGCCGCTCAGCACCTACCACGACCACTCGAGTTCGCACGACCGCCACCGCCTGCTGCAGGCGGTGGCCGAGGGGCAGGCGATCGCACTGGTCTCCGACGCCGGGACGCCGCTGGTTTCCGATCCCGGGTTCAAGTTGGTGCGCGAGGCCATTGCCGAAGGCCTGCCGGTGACCGCGCTGCCCGGCCCCTCGGCGCCGCTGGTCGCCTTGCTGCTTTCCGGACTGCCGAGCGACCGCTTCTTCTTCGGCGGCTTCCTGCCGGCCCGCAGCGGCGCCCGACGCAGCACACTGCAGGAACTGCGCGGCCTCAATGCCAGCCTGATCTTCTTCGAGGGAGCACAGCGCCTCGCCGCCTGTCTGAGGGACATGGCCGCAGTGCTCGGCGACCGCGAGGCCGCGGTGGCGCGGGAGCTCACCAAGCTGCACGAGGAACTGCGCCGCGGCAGCCTCGACGCGCTGGCCGCCCACTACGAGGAGGCCGGCGCGCCCAGGGGCGAGATCGTCATCGTCGTCGGCCCGCCGGCCGCCACCGGAGCCGGCGCGGACTTCGACCTCGATGCGGCGCTCGGCGATGCTCTTCAACACGCCAGCCTGCGCGACGCCGCCGCCACGGTGGCCACCGCCAGCGGCCTGCCCCGGCGCCAGGTCTATGCCCGCGCGCTGGAGCTGGCCAAAGCCGGCGGCCGCGGTGGGGCGTCATGACCGCCGCGGCGCGCCGCCGCGCCTATGCAAGCGGGCGGCGGGGCGAGCGCCTGGCCGCCTGGTGGCTGCGCCTCCACGGCTACCGCATCCTGGCGCAGGGCTTGCGCAGCCCGGTCGGCGAGATCGACCTGATTGCCCGGCGCGGCGGCATCCTGGCGGTGGTCGAAGTGAAGCGCCGCGCGACCCTTGCCGCTGCCGGCGAGGCCATCAGCCGGCGCCAGCAGCGTCGCCTGCGCCGCGCCGCCGAACTCTACCTGCAGCGCCACCCGGAGCTGGCCGGCCTGCAGCCGCGCTTCGACGCCGTGCTGCTGGTGCCGCGCCATCTGCCGCGCCATGTCAAAGACGCCTGGAACGCCGACACGTTCCTGCCTTAATAGGAAGGCAATCTGCCGCCGCGCCGGCGCCAAGGAAGGGGCCGGCGGACGACGAACGATCATCGTTGAGGACCGCGACATCCCATGACTTTCCGCCCGACCTTTCTTGCCGGCCTTGCCGCCCTGCTCGCCCTCGCCCTGGCAGCCGGCGGCTGCAGTTTCTGGGGCACCGCCGCCGGAGCCGGCGCCGTCGGCGCCACTGCGGCGCAGTCCGAAAAGGGCTTCCGACGCAGCGTCGCCGACACCGAGATCCGCATCGCCATCAACGATCTCTGGCTGCAGGCCGATGAGGAGATGTTTCGCAAGGTGAACCTGCAGGTGCAGGAGGGCCGCGTGCTCCTGACCGGCAACGTGCGGCTCCCTGAGCAGCGCGTCGAGGCGGTGCGCCTCGCCTGGCAGGCACCGGGCGTTCGCGAGGTGATCAACGAGATCGAGGTGAACGACTCCTCCGGCCTCAGCAACCTGGCGCGCGACACCTGGATCAGCACGCAGCTGAAGTCGACCCTGCTGTTCGACAAGGAGGTCTCCTCGATCGACTACTCCGTCGAAACCGTCAACCAGGTGATCTACCTTATGGGGGTCGCGCAGTCCCAGGCGGAGCTCGACCGCGTGATCGGCCACGCCAAGGAAATTTCCTACGTGCGCCGCGTGGTCAGCTACGTGCTGCTGCAGGACGACCCGAAGCGCAGCAGCTGAGCGGCGCCGGCGACAGGCGAGGGGGAAATCACATGAGCTGGTCAAGCGCCAGCAACCGGCGAGAGGTGGAGAACCGCCTGCGCCGCATCGGTGGACAGGAGGACGCGGAGATCGACATCGCCGAGGCGGCGCTGCTGCTGGCCGCGCTCGATCGCCCGCAGCTGAGCCTCGAGCGCTACCATCACCACCTGTCGCTGCTGACGCGCGATATCGCCGACCTGGCCGAGCGGGAAGGCGCCGAGGGGTCGCTGGCGGCGCGCATCGCCGTGCTCAACGCCGTGCTGGTCGAGCGCTACGGTTACCGCGGCGACAGCGAGACCTACGAGGACCTGCACAACGCCAACCTGATGCGGGTGATCGACCGCCGGCGCGGCCTGCCGGTGGCGCTCGGTATCCTCTACCTGCACGGCGCCCGCACCCAGGGCTGGCATATCTGCGGCCTCAACTTTCCGGGCCACTTCCTGCTGCGCCTCGACCTCGGCGCCCAGCGCGCCATCATCGACCCCTTCCACGGTGGCGAACCGCGCGACGCCATGGCACTGCGCGCCCTGCTGAAGTCCATGGCCGGCGACGACGCGGAGTTGCAGCCCGAGCACACCCAGCCGGTCGGCTGCCGCGATGTCCTGCTGCGTCTGCAGAACAACATCAAGCTGAGGCACGTCCGGGAAGAGCGTTCCGGCGAGGCCCTGGCGATCGTCGAGACCATGCTGATGATCGCGCCGGACCGCGCCGGGCTGTGGCGCGAGGCCGGCATCCTGCACTCGCACCTCGACAACATGCGTGCGGCGATCATGGCCTTCGAGCATTATCTGGAACTCGCTGCGCCGGGAGAGGCCGGCCGGCAGGACATCGCCGAGCTGTTGCGCCAGCTGCGCCACCAGCTCAACTAACCGAGTCGGTACAGGAACCCACGACATGAGATCCCTACGATGAGTCTGGCAGTCGCCATCCAGATGGACCCCATCGAAGCCATCGACATTCAGGGCGACAGCAGCTTCGTGCTGGCGCTGGAAGCCCAACGCCGCGGCCACGGCCTGTTCCACTACCTGCCGAGCCGCCTGAGCCTCAAGGACGGGCGTGTCTACGCGCGCATGCAGCCGCTGGAGGTGCGCCGCGAGAAAGGCAACCACTTCAGTCTCGGCGCGCCGCAGACCATCGACCTCGCCACCGCCGACGTGGTGCTGATGCGCCAGGACCCGCCCTTCGACATGTCCTACATCACCGCCACGCACCTGCTGGAGCACGTGCATCCGGCGACCCTGGTGGTAAACGACCCCGTGCACGTGCGCAACGCGCCGGAAAAGCTCTTCGTCACCCACTTCGCCGAGCTGATGCCGCCGACACTGATCACCAGCGATCGCGAGGAGATCACTGCCTTCCGCGCCGAGCACGGCGACATCATCGTGAAGCCGCTGTTCGGCAACGGCGGCGCCGGCGTCTTCCACCTGGGCCCGGAGGATGAGAACCTCAATGCCTTGTTGGAGCTCTTCACCAATCTCTACCGCGAGCCGATCATCGTGCAGCGCTACCTGCCCCAGGTGCGCGCCGGCGACAAGCGCATCATCCTGATCGACGGCCGCCCGGCCGGCGCCATCAACCGCGTGCCGGCCAAGGGGGAGTCGCGCTCCAACATGCATGTCGGCGGCCGTGCGGAGCGCGCCGAGCTGACGCGGCGCGAACATGAGATCTGCGAGGCCATCGGCCCGGCCCTGAAGGAGCGCGGCCTGATCTTCGTCGGCATCGACGTGATCGGCGACTACATGACGGAGATCAACGTCACCTCGCCGACCGGCCTGCAGGAGATCAACCGCTTCGACGGTGTCTGCCTGGAAGCGGAGATCTGGGATGTCATCGAGGAGCGCTACGGCGCCAGCCACACCGCTCCCACCGTCTAGCAGGCGCTGAAAAAGTCCTCGCAACAGTGTTGACCTCGTGCTTCGAGACGCTCGCTAGCGCTCGCTCCTCAGCATGAGGACAACATATCAATCTCTGACCTCATCCTGAGGAGGCGCGGCAGCGCCGTCTCGAAGGATGCGCCACAGGTCCGACGGATTTTTCAGCAGCCTGCTAGATCGGATCGCGGTCAGTCGGAACCGCGCGGTGGTTCCGACTGACCGCGTGAATCTGCTCTAGGCAGACGGCAGGTGCGGCGGCACGACGCTGTCCGGGCAGGCCGGCCTACTTCTTCGTCTTGTCCTCGGCACCGTTGAGGCCCTGCAGCGCGGCCTTGGTGCAGTCCTCCATCGGCTGCCAGCAGGACTGCTGAATGCGCGCCATCATGGCGATCAGCTTGCTGGTTTCTTCGGCGTACTGCTGGGCGGCGCGGCGGGCGAAGGAGCACTGCTTCTCGAAAAGCTCCTCCGGCGAGGCCGTCTTGGCGAAATCCTCGGCGGTTTCCACGTCGTCGCGCAGACGGTTTCCGGCAAAGGTCATCATCTCCTGGCTGACCTCGGCCATGCCGGCCAGCATGGCCTCGCCGGCACTCATCACCGCGCTGACGTTCTCGCCATTCTTGCCGACCAGGGCCTCGTAAGCAGTGTCGCGATAGCGTTCGGCCAGGATGGTGCCGGGCGTCAGCAGGCTCTCCGCGGCAGGGCCATCGGCCGTCGCGGCGGCTGCGGGGGCGGCGGAGGCTTTCTTGGAGGTGGTGTTTTCGGTGCGGGCGGTAGGCATGACGTACAGTCTCCCTGCGTCCATAGGTTAGCGGACAGCCGGCGCGGTGCACCGGCCCCTTTCCCCCCGGAAAGTCGAAGGCTGATCTCTAGTCGACGGCTGCAATCCGCTTCGCCTTGCGGCGTGCCCGACGCCCCTGCTCGAGTGCACGGCGGGCATAGGAAGCGGAAATCCCCTGCGGCAGCACCTTCATTGAAACTAGCATAGCCGTTGAGCCCGCAACCATGATTGATCTGTGACAGTTCGACCTATTTTTTCGGGCCGCCAGGGCGATCGTGCCGGGCGCCGGGCGAATCTTTTTGGCGTCGGCGGCGCTTCTACCTAAGATTGACTGTCCCGCCCGCTCCCAACAACGCCACCCGCAACCACAAGAGAACAGGAGGGCCGTATCCCGCCATGGTCGCCCGCATCACCACAGTCGCCTTCGCCGGGGTCGAGGTGCTCGACATCGACGTGCAGGTGCAGATGGGCAGCGGCCTGCCGGCCTTCACCGTGGTCGGCCTGCCCGACAAGGCGGTGGCGGAGAGCCGCGAGCGGGTGCGCGCGGCGCTCGCCGCCCTCGGTCTCGCGCTGCCGCCCAAGCGCATCACCGTGAACCTCGCGCCCGCCGACCTGCAGAAGGAAGGCAGCCACTTCGACCTGCCCATCGCGCTCGGCCTGCTGACCGCCATGGGCGTGCTGCCGGGCGACGAGCTGGCCGGCTACACGGCGCTGGGCGAGCTTTCCCTCGACGCCCGCGTCTCGCCGGTCGCCGGCGTGCTGCCGGCGGCGATCCATGCCCTCGGCAGGGAGCGCGGGCTGATCTGCCCGGCCGCCCAGGGCGGCGAGGCAGCCTGGGCCGCCGGGCTCGAGATCCTGGCCCCCGGCACCCTGCTGGCCCTCATCAATCACTTCAAGGGCAGCCAGGTGCTCACCGCCCCGAAGCCGGCCCTGGCGGAGGCCGCGGCAGCCGGCCTGGACCTGAAGGATATCAAGGGGCAGGAGAGCGCCAAGCGCGCCCTGGAGGTCGCCGCCGCCGGCGGCCACAACCTGCTGATGGCGGGCCCGCCCGGCGCCGGAAAGTCGATGCTGGCGGCGCGCCTGCCGGGCATCCTGCCGCCGCTGACCCCGGCCGAGGCGCTGGAGGTCTCCATGATCCACTCGGTCGCGGGGGCGCTGAACGGCGGCCGGCTGCTGCGCCAGCGCCCCTTTCGCGACCCGCATCACTCGGCCTCGCTGCCGGCGCTGACCGGCGGCGGCATGCGCGCCAAGCCGGGGGAGATCTCCCTGGCGCACCTCGGCGTGCTGTTCCTGGATGAACTGCCGGAGTTCCACGGCATTATGTAGCTACCGCACCTACGGGTGGCGGCCATGATTAAGCTGGCTGGGCTGCTTGTTTGCTTGGTGTTCTCTGCATCAATCGGTAATGCCAGCCTGGAATTGCATTTGCCTTACTTCGAGCCGCTGATCTTCTGGGACGGTGGTGCCGAGAGGCAAACTGAGCAAGCCATAAGGCCTATATGTAACATGAGGCCTTTCGTCCCCCACCACCATGTAACCCACACCAACAAACAGAACGGTATTTATGTATCGTTCGCCAGAGACGGGGTTGGTCTGAATTGCGGCTTGCACTGCGCCCCACTCCATCCAGGACATTTCTTTAACAACGAAAGGTTCGTCTGGAAACAAGCCCGGGCCGAATTGGTGTTCTCTAGCAACCTTCCGTCTCATCCCCTCTACAAATCGGTCCTGCATGGTCCGGAATGGATATTCGGAGCCTTCGAGAAGGCGTGGCTCAAAATGGAAGGTGGTGTTGATTGCTGGAGTTCGCCCCAAGTTCTTGCCGGTAGCCTGGATATTCCAGCAAACTACGTCTTCCGTGATCTTAGTTGGATGCAGCAGGCTCACTTCCTCAAGCGCCACCCACGCACGGTTATTCATAACCATGCTCTCGCGGGCAAGCGCGTTCCCGTTCCTAGCCTCGTCTACGGCATCGCGGGTGGCTTCCAGCGTGCGTTTGAGCAAATAGACGGCAATTCCACTAAGCACAGTGGCGGCTATACCAAAAAAGGCCATAGCCCACTGCGCGATGGTATCGGCGGAAGTTATGAGGCCGTCCCATTGGAAGGCGGGATATGGCGAACCTTGGCCTTCTTCGGCTCGTTGCCGATCATCGGCATTGGGGCCGGATGGTTGCTCAGTCGCAGGGAGTGCCGCAGCGGGCGGTGCGTCTTGGGTACTTTCCTGGGCGCCTTCGGCTTGGTCGGGGTTTCCGCTTTCCTGACTTTGGGCTGGCCGGTCCTGAGGCTCTACGGACTTTTGCCCTAACGCTGGAATCGCCAGCAGGAGGAAGGCTAGGCATCCTCCAATCGCAAGGTATAGGCCCCGATTGCTACTAAGCATTGCAGAAAGAATACGGCAGTAAACTTTCCGCGCGCTAGTTTATTTCGGATATTCGGCTCGCTCTCCTGCACTCCAATGTCTGCAAGCTTCTGGACTAGCTGGGCGTAGGTCACGCCCCGGCGCTTTAGCTCGGCTTTCAGCAGGCCCTTAACGCGGGCCTCCCATTCGGGCTGGTCCGTCATGGCAATCTCCTAAAGTGTGATTGCCATCATATACGATACTTTTGCCCTTGTACAGGCGACATGATGTAACTACATTCGATGCATAGGCATCGGAGATAGTTACAAATGGCTCAGCACTTCCTTCTTTCCGCCAAGGCCCGGACCCTCTCGCTGGCGAAGGTTTTCCGCCTCAGCGACGACCAGGCCTTCGAGGTGTTCAAGGAAATCCGCTGGGCCGATACCGAGGGCGAGCCGGTCTGCCCGCGTTGCGGCTGCTGCGCCGTCTACACCTACAAGGCCCGCCGCATCTTCAAGTGCCAGGGTTGCGGCGCTCAGTTCTCGGTTACGACCGACACCATCTTTGCCAGCCGCAAGATGGCGATCCGCGACATCCTGGCCGCTATCGCAATCTTCGCCAATGGCGCCAAGGGCTATAGCGCCCTGCAGCTCAGCCGCGATCTGGATTGCCAGTACAAGACAGCTTTCGTCCTGGCGCACAAGCTGCGCGAGGCCCTGGGCGCTGAGAACCGGACCCGCACCGTCAAGGGTGAGGTCGAGATCGATGGCGCCTATTTCGGCGGCTACGTGAAGCCTGAGAACCGCAAGGAAGATCGGAAAGACCTTCGCTTGAAGGCCAATCGGTCAGGCAAGCGCCGTTGCGTGGTGGTGATGCGCGAGCGTGGCGGACGGACCTTGCCCTTCGTGTTCAAGGGCGAGGCGGACAGCCTGCCGACCATTCGGGCGCGGGTCGAGACCGGCAGCACCATCTATGCCGACGAGTCCAGCAATTGGGATGGCCTGCACGCCCGGTACGAGACGCGCCGGGTCAACCACTCCATCAATTTCCGGGATGAGGACGCCTGCACCAATCAGGCCGAAAGCTTCTTCTCCCGCCTGCGCCGGGCCGAGGTCGGCACGCACCATCACATTTCCGGCCAGTACCTCAATTCCTACGCCAACGAAATGGCGTGGCGCGAGGACAACCGCCGGGAGCCGAATGGGACTCAATTCCTGCTGATCGCCGCCGCCTCTCTGGCCCACGGCGTTAGCCGCCAGTGGAAGGGATATTGGCAACGTTAGAACGACTCGGCCGCCCTTAACGATATTTCCTTGCGAAGTCAACAACTAAGAGTCTGGAAACAGCACCGAGTTATGGATTTCTACACCGTTCCTCACTATGTTCAATCACAAGGATGTGGAACAAGCGCCATGTTCGTGCGTATTGTACAACGCGCTTGAGCGTGGATGCACATCAAGGAGGATGTGCCAGCTCATTCAAACATGTTCGACAGTCATGCAAGAGAATGCCGAATGTGGGCGGAGGACTGACAATGAAGACGGTGAAGATTCTATATAAGTATGTTGATGGCGCTCACTTCTTTGTCTCTGATGACGAGAAGACGCTTGGACTCTGCGTTGCACATACTGATCTCGAAACCGCATACAATGCTGTTTCGGTGGAGCTGAATAAGCTTTTCAAAGAAAATTACGGCGAAGACATTGATTTCCAGCCGGAATACGGTGTTCGCTCATTCCGCCACTGGCTAGAGCAGCAAGCTAAGTTGAATATGTCTGGTCCTGCTCCCGGCATCGCTGCTATGTTGCCTTGGATGAAAGGCAATATGCAGGCTGCTTAGGTGAAATGATCAAGTGCGCTGACAAAGAACTTGTCATCGCAAAGCTCTTATCGCAGGGCGCCGAAAGAAGGGAGGGTCTGGACTCAGATACCTCCCTTTGGTTTTGCGTGTGGATGGAGGGCAAGCGAATCAGCTTTTGTATTCCTCAGCCACTTGTGGACGGGGGCTATACAGAGGGGCAGCTTGCTGTGATCGAAAATGAAATCGTGCCGTTCGATCTGGAACTGCTCCCGATGGACCCGCACTTGATTCATTAGCGTGCCACCCGCCACAAATTGAACGACCCCGGCCCCTGTTCAGACTGCACCAGTCCCTTATTCCGCATGTCCTTGAGGCTAGCCCCGATGCGCTTAACGATGGTGCGGGATAGGCCCTTGTCCTCTGGGTTCAGGCCGCGGTTCTCTATCACCAGCTTCGCCACTTCCCTTGTGGTCATGCCGTCAGGGCGGGCCTTGAGGGTGTCCAGGATGAAGCGTGAGGACTGGCCCCGGAACGCCTGATGGCGTGGCGGCAGCGGCTTCGGCCTGATCTCTTCCAGGTCAATATCGGGCCTGTAGATGCGGATCGTCGCGTCTACGTGGTCAAGGTCTATGACCAACTGGCGCATGTGGTCCTGCGCCGCTTCGATCTGCCCCGCGATCTCCGCACGCTTGCGGATGAGGGCCGTCACTACATGGGGTTCTGCCATGCGGGCAGGGTAGCGATATATCGCCCCGGCGGGCAGATGCGGCTAGGTGTGGTTGATACATAATGCCGGAGTTCCAGCGCGGCGCCCTGGAGGCCCTGCGCCAGCCATTGGAAACGGGCCGCGTCTCGGTCGCCCGCGCCAACGCCCACGTGACCTATCCGGCCCGCGTGCAGCTGGTCGCCGCCATGAACCCCTGCCGCTGCGGCTACCTCGACGACCCCGGGCGGGCCTGCACCCGGGCGCCGCGCTGCGCCGCCGACTACCAGTCGAAGATCTCCGGCCCACTGTTCGACCGCATCGACCTGCACGTCGACGTGCCGGCGGTCGCCGCTGCCGACCTCTCGCTGCCGCCGCCTGCGGAAGGATCGCAGGAAGTGGCCGCCCGCGTCGCCGCGGCCCGCGCCCGCCAGACCGCGCGCTTTGCTGCCCTGCCGGAGAGCAACCGTCCGCGCAGCAACGCCGAGGCCGACGGCCAGCTGCTGGAGGAGATCGCCGCGCCCGACGCCGAGGGTCGCCGGCTGCTGACCCAGGCCGCCGAGGCCATGAAGCTCTCCGCCCGCGGCTACCACCGCGTCCTGCGCGTCGCGCGCAGCCTCGCCGACCTCGAAGCCGCCGCGGCCGTCCGCCGCCCCCACATCGCCGAGGCGCTCACCTATCGGAGGACACCGCCGGGGCGGTGAACTCCGGCCATCTACGCGGTCTTCGGGCAGAAGCCGATCAACTGACAGACCTTGTCGTAGAGCTTGTCGGCAAACTCGAAGACGAACTCAATCCCGGCGGCGGCCTTTAGAATTGCATCCCATATGCCGAGGTCGACCTCTTGCACGAGTTTGGCGAAGGTGGCGTAGCTTGGGTTGTCGAGTAGACCTTTCAATGCACTCACGAGGTCTTCATCGAAGATCACCGAAGTGTCCATGTAAGGCACACCCAACAGCGCGAGCGCCGTCGTCAACAGCAGGTTCACCAGCTTCTTGCACAGTCGGCACGGCAGCTTTCGAAAAGCACTCGCGATCCCGGACCGGAGGGTGGCGACCGTGATGCGGACAAAGCTCGAGGCCTTCATATAGACCTGAAGGGTGAGGTCCCGCGAGCCCTCGGCAAAGTCTCCCATGAAGACTTTGACCCGTTCATATCGAGACAACTGTCTTGGCGGTATGTTTTGGATTTCCGCGCCCAGATCGCCGGGTCTGCCGACAACCTGTTCTACCAGAACGATGGCTTGTTCCTCGCCTTCACGCCTGGGAATGACAAAATCGTGCCTGCCCTCGGTAAGTTCGAGCTCGATGGTTTGAATCGACCACATTTCATTGACTCCCCTTGAGGAAATCTACCGGTTCGCCAGCATACGCATTTTCGCAGAGAATTCCGGCACCAGGTAGCAGTCGCCGAAACCCTCACCTGCCGCCGGGCGTCGCCGTGGCGGTGAAGCGTCGCATTGCAACGATCGGAATGCGCCGTATCTAAGGAAGAGGAGGCAATCCGGAGGCGATGTCTTGCTGCGTTCGGCCTTGCCGGAATTCACAAAGCTATGGAGAAGCCGAATGCCGACTGCGAAGCGCTGCGTCCTGCCCCTGATCGTCGCGATGTCGGTCACGGTTTTCGATGCCGCTCTGGCCGACCGTGACCCCACGACCGAAGAACGGCAGGTCATCGAGAATGCCCTTCGCGCGGCGGGATTCACCTCCTGGGAAGAAATCGAGTTCGACGACGATCACGATGACGACCAGGTTTGGGAGATCGACGACGCCATCGGCGCGGACGGCATCGAATACGATCTCAAGATGGATCGTTCATTCAATATCATCGAGAAAAGTCCGGACTGACCCGCAAGTGATCATTGCGAAAGCCGGTTGCCGCCGCAGCTGTTCCGCGCTATTGGCAGCGGCATGCACGCGCCCGCCGACCTCTCCGACGTCACCGTCCAGCTCGTCGAGCTCGACGACACCTTCGCGCTGCGCAAGGCGGTGCTCAGGCCGTGGCTGACGCTCGAGGAGTCGCGCGCGAGCTGGGCCGACACGCCTGAGCATTTCCACGTCGGGGCGCTGCAGGGCGGCCGCGTGGTCAGCACCGCGGGCTTCCTCATCGAGGCGCATCCGGACTACGCCGAAGCTTTCGGTGCGCTGCAGTGGCGCCTGCGCGGCATGGCGAGCGAGCCGGCGCTGCAGGGCCGCAGCCTCGGCGGCCGGGTGCTGGACTTCGGAATTGTCGAGATCGCCCGGCGCCTGGCCGCGGCCGGGCAGGCATCGGCGGCGCTGTGGTGCAGCGGGCGCACCGGCGCCCAGGGTTTCTACGAGCGCCACGGCTTCCGGGCTATCGGCGCGCTCTACGAGACGCCGGGCACCGGCCCGCATTATGTCTTCTGGCGCCGCATCGACGCGGCTTAGGCGCCGTCTAAAGTCCGTCCAGAAACGCCTTGAGGTGGCGGTTGAAGATTTCCGGCTGTTCCAGGCTGGGCAGGTGGGCGGTGCCGGGAATGACGGTGCCGAGCGCCCGCGGGATCGCCTGCACGAGGTGGACGCAGCGCTGCTGGATATGCGGGAAGTCGCCGTCGCCCCAGACCACCTGGGCCGGCAGCGCGAGATCGGCGAGCCGCGTGTAGGCGGCCGGGAAGGCCGCCGGGTTGGTCTCCGCGCCCGGATCCGGCGCATGGAGCGCGGTGCCATTCATCGCGAGGAAGAGCTTGCGCAGAGTGCCGCCGACTCGGCCCTCCTCGCTGTTCGGGCCGTCCAGCCACATCCAGGCTTCCAGCAGGTTGATGCGGTCGAGGTCTTCGTCCTCCTCGGCCTCCTCCAGCATCTCGAGCAGGGCTTCCACCGCCGGCGGGAAGGCCTCCGGCGAGGGCGCGCCGGTCACCGCCGGGGCAATCAGGAAGAGCCCTGCGGCCCGGCCGGGATGGCTGAGCGCGAAGTCGATGGCGATGCGCGCGCCCTGGGAGCAGCCGACCAGCGCGGCCGAATCGATGTCCAGCTGATCGAGCAGCGCCAGCAGGTCGTCGATGTGGGAGTAGGTCTCGGGGCTGCCGTGCGTCTCACCGAAGCCACGGCGGTCGTAGGCGATCGCGCGGTGCCCGGGCGCGAAGGCGGCGAGCTGCTGCTGCCACATGCGCTTGTCGGCGACGCCGGCGTGGAGGAAGACCACGGCCGGGCCGTCGCCCGCCTCGACCCCAGCAAGGCGCGCCCGGCCGCTGGTGACGGTGAAGTCCTTCTGCATGGGAGATCCTCTTGGTCGGGCGGGGCGGGGCGCCTTTGCGGCGGCGGTTCAGTCCTCGACTGTAAGCCCCTGGAGCAGCCCGGGAAAGTGCTGCGGCAAGTGGCTTTCGCCCAGCGCGGTGAGCGCTGCCTTGCGCGAGGCGCGGTCGCGGCGCAGCCACTTCGCCCCCAGCAGCTGCGCGGCCAGCGCCGCGCCGAGGGCGCCGCCGAGATGCGGGCGGCGCTCGCTCCAGTCGAGGCAGCAGCGCGCGAAGTGGCGCCGCTCGGCCGCGGCCGCCGCCACGTCGACGCCGAGCCCCTCCAGGAAGGCGCGGCCCTTCGGCCCCAGCCGGAAATCATTCGCCTCGCGGCGCAGAAAGCGGCGCTTCAGCAGCGAGTCGGTCAGCGCGACGCCGAGCCGCCCGGCCAGGTGGTCGTAGCAGAAGCGCGCCGTACGCAGCTCGCCGACGCGGCGCAGCTGGGCGCGGCGGCGCTCCGGCACGCGGGCGTTCGGCGCGAGGTGAGTGAGCGGCTCCAGCGCCTCGGCCACCGCCGGGCCGGCGAGGCGGTAGTAGCGGTGGCGCCCCTGTTGCTCGACGGCAAGAAGCCCGGCATCGGTCAGCTTCGCCAGGTGGCTGCTCGCGGTCTGCGGCGTTACCCCGGCGACGAAGGCCAGCTCGCTCGCGGTCTGCGCGCGGCCGTCCATCAGCGCCGCCATCATGTTGGCCCGCGCCGGCACGCCGATCAGCGCGCCGACCAGGGCGAAGGAAGGATCTACCGACATATTTCGATGGTAGGCGAGGTGTGATCCCGAGGCAAGCGGCTGCATGCACATTTCGATGCGCAGCGAAGTTTATCACGACCGCTTTTCGCCACCCTTGTCCCTGCCACGATACGACCGTCGTCCCGGGACTTGTTCCCGGGACGACAGAGGTGCATCTGTAGGATCGCGGCGTTACGTTTGCCGCGCATCGGTTCGCGCAAGCGGCGCGGTCCTGCCGAAGCCTCAGCCGTGCGGCGGGCGGATCATGCGGCCGAGAGGCTGGCCGCCGAAGAGGTGGAGGTGGAAGTGCGGCACCTCCTGGTGGCCGTGGCGGCCGGTGTTGGCGATCACGCGGTAGCCGTCGTCCTCGATGCCGAGGTCCTTGGCAATCCTGCCGGCGGCGCGGAAGAAGCCGGCGATTTCCGCCTCGCTGGCCTCGCGCGAGAAGTCGGCGAAGGACTCATAGGCGCCCTTGGGGATCACCAGCACATGCACCTTGGTCTGCGGCTGTATGTCGTGGAAGGCGAGAACGTGGTCGTCCTCGTAGACCTTGTTGCAGGGGATCTCGCCGCGCAGGATCTTCGCAAAGACGTTGCTGTCGTCGTAGGCCATCTCGCTTCTCCCCCACAGTTTCGGTCGCATCGCGCAGCGTCAGTCTTGCTTGCGCGAGGCCTTCTCGACAATCCCGGAAATGCCCTTGCGGCCCTCCAGCGCGGCCCAGACCTCGGCCGGCTTCACCCCGCTGGCGGCCCACAGCACCAGCAGGTGGTAGAGCAGGTCGGCGGACTCGCCGACGACCCCGTCCCTGCGGCCGCGCGTCGCCTCGATAACGGTCTCGACCGCTTCCTCGCCGACCTTCTGGGCGATCTTGTCGACGCCGCGGTGGAACAGCTTGGCGGTGTGAGAGCTCTCCGGGTCGGCGCCGCGGCGGCTTTCGATGACCGCGTAGAGGCTGTCGAGGAGGGAGCCGTTCAGGGAACCAGGGGTCATGGCAGTCGCGTCTTTCATTGCGGGCCGGCGGCGGCTAGTGGACGGGGCGCACCGGCAGGCCGTGGGCGGCGAGGCAGGCCTTGGCCTCGGCGATGGAGTAGGTGCCGAAGTGGAAGATCGAGGCGGCCAGCACGGCGGAGGCATGGCCCTCGACGATGCCCTCGGCCAGGTGCTCCAGCGTGCCGACGCCGCCGGAGGCGATCACCGGCACCGGCACCGCGTCGGCCACCGCGCGGGTCAGTGGCAGGTTGTAGCCGGCCTTGGTGCCGTCGCGGTCCATCGAGGTCAGCAGAATCTCTCCGGCACCCAGATCGCACATGCGCCGCGACCACTCGACCGCGTCGATGCCGGTTTCCTTGCGTCCGCCGTGGGTGAAGATCTCGAACTTCCCGGGTCCCACCGACTTGGCGTCGACAGCCACCACGATGCACTGGCTGCCGAACTTCTCCGCCGCCTCGCGCACGAAGTCCGGCTTGTGCACGGCGGCGGTGTTGATGGAGACCTTGTCGGCGCCGGCCAGAAGCAGCTGGCGGATGTCCTCGATGGTCCGCACGCCGCCGCCGACGGTCAGCGGCATGAAGCAGTACTCGGCGGTACGGCGCACGACGTCGAGCAGGATGCCGCGGTTCTCGTGGCTCGCCGTGATATCCAGAAAGCAGAGCTCGTCGGCGCCGGCGGCATCGTAGACCTGGGCCTGCGCCACCGGGTCGCCGGCATCGACGAGGTCGACGAAGTTCACGCCCTTCACCACGCGACCGTCCTTCACGTCGAGGCAGGGGATGACGCGCACGGTAAGCATCAGGCGGCTCCGCTCGGCTCTTTCGCCAGCAGGGCCAGGGCGGCGGCCGGATCGATGCGCCCGTCGTAGAGCGCGCGCCCGGAGATCACGCCCTCGATGCCGACCCCGGCGATGGCGAGGAAGGCGGCGAGATCGTCGAGCGATGCCACCCCGCCGGAGGCGATCACCGGCGTCTCCAGCGCCTCGGCCAGGGCACGGGTGGCCGCCACGTTGGCGCCCTGCAGCGCGCCGTCGCGGTCGATGTCGGTGTAGACGATGGCGGCGGCGCCGGCGTCCTCGAAGCGGCGCGCCAGGTCCGGCGCCGTGATCTCGCTGACCTCGGCCCAGCCCTCGACGGCGACCTTGCCGCCGCGTGCATCGATTCCGAGCACCACCCGGTCCGGAAAGGCGCGGCAGGCCTGGCGCACCAGGTCTGGATTCTTCACCGCCACGGTGCCGAGGATGACGCGGCGCACGCCGAGTTCCAGCCAGCGCTCGATGGTCGCCATGTCGCGGATGCCGCCGCCCAGCTGCACCGGCAGGTCGACAGCCTCGAGGATCGCCTCCACCGCCGGCACGTTGGCCGGACGGCCCTCGAAGGCGCCGTTGAGGTCGACCAGGTGCAGCCATTGGAAGCCGGCCGCGGCGAAGCTGCTGGCCTGGGCCGCCGGGTCCTCGTTGAACACCTTGGCCGTCTTCATATCGCCGCGCAGCAGGCGCACGGCCTGACCGTCCTTCAGGTCGATGGCGGGAAACAGGATCATCGGGCAGGTACGTCTTGCGGCAGGGCGCCGTTGCCGTGCAGGTCCTTGTAGTAGAACAGGCCGGTGACCCAGCGGCCGTCGACCCAGGCGTAGTGCGGGTGGGTGCCCCAGCGCACGAAGCCGGCCTCTTCCACAACCTCTATGGCGCGGGCCTGGGTCTCGCGCACGTCGAGGTTCAGGACGCGCAGGCCGTTGGCACGGGCCGCCTCCTCGACGCGGGCGACCAGGTTGGGGGCAAGGCCGTGGCCACGCGCCCAGGGCGCCACGAAGAAGGTGGTGAGCTGGCCGGTCAGGCTCTGCGCCTCGTTGTTGCGCGGCAGGCGCACCAGCTGCGCCGACCCGGCGATGGTGCCGTCGAGGCGGCCGACGAAGAGCTCGCGCTCGGGCACCAGCAGCACGCCCTGCCAGTAGGTCTCCATGGTTTGGCGCGGCGGCGGGTTCAGCCAGCCGAAACCGCCGCCGTGCAGGATCGCCGCCTCGGCCGCATCGCAGAGGTCGTGCAGATCCGGCCCGTAGAAGCCGGTCAGGCGGTCCATGGAAATCGTTGCACTGGATTCATTCACCGTCATGGACGCCACCTCAGGAAATTGGCAAGCAGCCGGAGCCCAACGGCCTGGCTCTTCTCCGGATGAAACTGGGTTCCGGCAAGGTTGTCGCGGCCGACCAGCGCCGTCACCGGCCCCCCGTAGTCTACCGTGGCCAGCAGCTGCGCCGGGTCGGCCGGGCGCAGGTGGTAGCTGTGCACGAAGTAGACATAGGGGTTGTCGCCGAAACCCGCTACCAGAGGATGATTGCTGACACGAAGGTTTAACTCGTTCCAGCCCATATGCGGCACTTTCAAGGCGCCGGACGGCCCGGGCGCCGGCTCTAGCGCCACCACATCGCCGGGAATCCAGCCGAAACCGGGGGTGACGCCGTGCTCGAGCCCACGCGTCGCCATCAGCTGCATGCCAACGCAGATGCCGAGGAAGGGTTTCCCGGCGCCGATCACCGCTTCTTCCAGTGCCTCGACCATGCCGGGGATGGCCTGCAGGCCGCGCCGGCAGTCGGCAAAGGCGCCGACCCCGGGCAACACCACCCGCTCGGCCCGGCGCAGCGCCTCCGGGTCATCGGTCACCACAACGGGGCCGCCGCCCGCGTCGGCGGCGGCGCGCTCCAGGGACTTGGCGGCCGAGCGCAGGTTGCCCGAGCCATAGTCGATGATCGCAACGGTCATCGCGGGACCTTTCGATCCTTCGCTGGGCGAGGCCCCGCGGCGCCGTCGCCGCCCGGGCCGGGCCGGATCGTTCAGAGAGAGCCCTTGGTGGAGGGCACGGCGTCGGCCTTGCGCGGGTCGATCTGGATGGCCTCGCGCAGAGCGCGGGCCAGACCCTTGAAGCAGGACTCGACGATATGATGGTTGTTCGTGCCGTAGAGGTTCTCCACGTGCAGCGTCAGGCCGGCGTGCTGGGCGAATGCCTGGAACCACTCCTTGAACAGCTCGGTATCCATGGTGCCGAGCTTGTCGCGGCTGAAGTCCACCTTCCAGATCAGGTAGGGCCGGTTGGAGGCGTCGAGCGCTACCCGCGTCAGGGTCTCGTCCATCGGAATCAGCGCCTGGCCGAAGCGCCAGATGCCCTTGCGGTCTCCGAGCGCCTCGGCGACCGCCTGGCCCAGCACGATGCCGCTGTCCTCGGTGGTGTGGTGGTAGTCGATATGCAGGTCGCCCTCGGCCTTCAGCGTGATGTCGATCAGGCTGTGGCGGGAGAGCTG
>CAYYIV010000056.1:14809-22205 GCA_964472095.1 uncultured Pelagibius sp. | reverse complement strand
AGCGAAGCGGAGCAACACGGCCCCGCGAGGATGCCTTGCCCCGCGCTGAGGGCAGAGCCCTAAGCTTTCGGTTCATCGGAACGACTTCCCTCTACTGGCAGTTCGCTATCTGGCGCTCCGGCTGCAGCACCTAAGCATTCAATCTCCTTACATTGCTGGAGGTGCGAGCGGCTGCGTGCGGCGGGCGCGGAGATATCCCCTCTTTCGAAAGTACCCAGGGCCTCAATTCTCTAACTCACCAGCTGGGTCCGGTTAAAGGGGGCAGGTCAGACTTCCCCGATGGCATCTGTGTGCCGAGGTTTGAGGTGTCGAGAGCCGCTGGAGACGCAGGCGCGGATCGGCGCCGGCACAATTTTGTCGTCATCAGCGATTCTTGGATTGCACCTATGCGATAGTGCTTCTAATCTACCGTGAGTTGCTTCGCGAGGCCGCGTCGCGAGGGCAAGAGGAGGGCAGAAGGGGACTTGGTCAGGATACTGAACCGAATTCACAGGCCCTAGAGGCGGCATCTGAGCAAGCGATCGATAGGTTGGTAGAACCGGTGCAGTCGGGCGGAACGGGAGAGGTTTGTCCGAATTCCGAAGCGAGAGGGGGAGCTTCCAGGCATGCACTTCGCTCATTGCAATCGAACCGGTGTCAAAAGAGCCTTCTTGCCGCTGACCGCAGCAGTTTCGGCACTATTCCTTCTGTGCTTCAGCGCAGCGCCGGCGAGAGCGGAGTGGTCAGGGTGGGATGGCGGCCAGAATTGCGTGCCGACCGGGACGACCATCGCTGGTAGGTGCGAAACCGTGGTCGACGCCTGCCAGAGCTGGGCCGACTTCCGCCAGAGCGTCCTCAAGCGGATCCGGCTGAACCATAATTCACAAGGTCAAGTCAGCAGTGCCACCTGCTTTATCAAGCACATCATTCCAGCCGCTCAGTACTACTATGACGATGTTTATCCCAGCTGCCCGTCCGGCTATGAGGTGACCGCGAACAACGCTTCAGGCTGCCAACGGATTGTGCCGCCCCGTGCGTTAGGCAACTGCGAGCGCAGTTGCGGAAAGGAGAAACTCGAGGTCCTGGGCGATCCTGGCGCGGGGCCGACGGCGGGCAATCCGATCACCCTGGCGACCGGCAACAAATTCGAAGCGGTGACCGACTACCGCAGCGGCGGCTCGCACGCGCTGACCTTCACCCGCTACCACAACAGCCAGAGCAAGGTCACCGGGACCATGGGACCGGCTTGGCGCCACAACTTCGATCGGCGCCTTGTCTTCGTCAGCAGCACTCGGACCGACTACCATGCGGCCGACGGCAAGGTCTTCGTCTTTAACAAGGTCGGCAGTAACTGGGTGCCCAGCAGCGACGTTGTGCTGCGGCTCATCAGCGCCGGCGGCGCATGGCGGCTCACCGACAAGTCGGACCGTGTCGAGACTTTCAACGAGGACGGACGCCTGACAAGCATCGTCGAGAAGGACGGCTACCAGCAGGCATTCGAGCATCTCGGCCTCAATTCGAACCTGTCGCTGGCGTATGATTCGCATGGCCACCGCCTGCAATTCGCATACAACGCAGACAGCATGTTGGAATCCGTTACCGACGGTGCGGGCCGAAAGCACGTCTACAGATACCGCAAGATCTACAACTTCGAAAACCAACCGAAGACCCTGCTGGAGGGGGTTGTCTATCCTGACGACACGCCGCTGGACCAGGATGACAATCCGCGGACCCAGTATCTCTATGAAGACGAGGCGTTCCCGGCGAGCCTGACCGGCGTCATCGACGAGACCGGAGAGCGCTATGCGACCTGGAGCTATGATGAGGAAGGGCGAGCCATTTCCGGCGAGCATGCCGGCACGACCGGCCTCTATACCATCGCGTACAACTCGAACGATTCCCGCACTGTGACGAACCCGCTTGGCCAACTGACGGTTTACCAATTCACGACGATCAACGGCCTGCCTCGGATATCCCAGATCGAAAGGCTTGCGGGTCCCAGCAGCCCGTCTGCCACAACCGACTTCATCTACGATGCCAACGGGTTTCTTTCCAGCATGACCGATTGGGAAGGCAACGTCTCCAGCTACAGCTATGACAGCCGGGGACTGTTGACCAGCCGGACCGAGGCGGCAGGCAGCGCGGCAGAGCGCACGACCACGACGGCCTGGCACAACGACTTCCGTGTCCCCACCCAGATCGTTGCGCCTCGCCAGACCGTCGATCTGACCTATGACAGCGATGGCCTACTCGTCAGCCGGCAGGTAACCGATACGACAAGTCATGTCTTGCCCTATCCGACCAACGGCCAGACTCGCACCTGGGCCTATACCTACAGCGCAGGTGGGGAGGCGCCGGAAGGCGATCCGCCGCTGCCTGACATTCCCCTGATCCTCGTGAACTCCGACGCGGAGACGGCCGATACGACCGGATGGACGACAACTGAGGGGGCATTCAGCGTACGCTCAAGCGATCCGGCGCCAAGCCAAGGGAGCTATTACTTCTTCGGGGGTAACGAAGCCAGCAGCCGTATGCATCAGAATATCGCGCTGCCCGGCGCGAGCCTCGCCGAGGTGGACGGTGGATTGCGCGCGGCGCGTGTGAAGTGGGGACAGCGATCTTACTCGGGGAATGATCAAGGCACGGTGATACTGCGCTTCTTGGATGCAGCAGATCAGGTGATCGGTGAAAAAGTCGAGTATCTGCGAGCTGCTGCGACGACTTGGACTTCACGGGAGTTTGTCGCCGATGTCCCGCCCTTGGCGCGGAGCATCCGCCTCGAACTTCGTGCCATTCGCAATGCAGGTACCAGCAACGACGCCTACTTCGATGACATCTCGGCCGAGCTGATCCAGCGTCCCATCGGGGCCAAGGAGCTCACCGTTGTCAACGCCGATGCCGAGGCCGGCCTCGCAGGCTGGACGGCATTGGCGGGTACGTTTGAGATAAAATCCAGCGATCCTCTACCCATCCAGGGAGACAGCTACTTCTTCGCAGGCCTTGGCACCGGGGGCACGATTTTCCAGGATCTGGCAATACCTGCGGACCAATATTCTTCAGTCGATTCCGGTCAGCGGGATGTCGAGTTCACGTGGCGCCAGAATTCCTCCGGCGGTGATCCCGGCCAGGTGATCGTCGAATTTCTGGACGGAAACGGCGGTCATAGGGGTGCGCCTGCCGCATCAGTTGCCATCGCTCCGACCGCCTGGACAAAGCAGAAACTGACGACGCCCGTTCCTCCCGGGACGCGCAGCCTGCGGCTGAAGCTGCGCGGCTTTCTCGTCGACGGCAGCTACAGCAACGCTTATTTCGATTATATCGCCGCAACCCTGATCTTCACCGACGTTCCCCAGCTTCCCCTGCCGCGCCAGCTGGTGTCGGTTGACGGACCGCGCAGCGACGTGGCGGACGCAACCGACTTCGCCTACGACGATTTCGGGGAGTTGGTGTCGGTCACCAATGCCCTCGGCCACATCTCCAGCATCACGGCAAGGGCTGCGAGCGGCCTGCCACTGGCGCTGGTCGACGAGAATGGCATCGAAACTGCACTCACCTATGACGCACGTAACCGCCTGGTCGAGAGCCGCGTCAAGGGAGCGGCTGGTGATGCCGTCACGACTTACGGCTACAACGACGCAAGCCTACTGACATCTGTTGCGCTGCCGGACGGCAACAGCCTCTTCTACGAATACGACCCGGCTCATCGCTTGACCGCCATTGCCAACGATCTGGGAGAGCGCATCGAGTACACGCTCGATGCCATGGGCAATCGCGCGGCAGAGGTCTTGCGTGCGAGTGGCGGCACCATCTTGCGCAGTCAGTCCAGGGTCTTCGACGAACTCGGGCGGCTGCTGCAAAGCATCGGCGCCGGCAACCAGGTCACCGCTCATGGTTACGACAGCAACAGCAATCTGACAGCCATCACCGATCCGCTAAGCGGCGTGACGGCCCAGGCCTTCGACGGCCTCGATCGCCTGGTGCAGCAGACCGACCCGCTGAGCGGCATCACCGGCTATGCTTATGACGCACAGGACAACCTGGCAGCCGTGACGGACCCGCGCGGCCTGGTGACGACCTATACCTACAACGGCTTCGGCGATGTCATCCAGCTCGACAGCCCGGATACCGGTGCGACGGTCTTCATGCTCGACGCCGGCGGCAACGTGGTTTCGCAGACCGACGCCCGCAGCGTCGTCACGGACTTCACCTACGACGCCTTGAACCGGCCGCTGTCCCGCAGCTATCCGGCTGCCCCGGCGGAGAACGTCGCCTATGGCTACGACGATGAGACGCTTGGCAACCGGGGCGTGGGCCGTTTGACTTCCGTGACCGACCGCAGCGGATCCGCCGGACTGGTCTATGACGACTACGGCAACCTCACCGAGGAGAGCCGCACCATCGACGGCGTGGTCTACACCACAAGCTACAGCTTCGACGTCGCCGGCAACCTGTTGCAGATGGTCTACCCCGATGGGCGGGTCGTCAGCTACGGTCGTGATGCCCTGGGGCGGGTGTCCTCCATCCTGACCCAACCGGACGCCGGGGCCGCACCGGTCGTGGTCGCCTCCGATATCGCCTACGAGCCCTTCGGCCCGGTTTCCTCGCTGACCTTCGGCAACGGCGTCGCGCTGACCTACAGCTACGACCAGGACTATCGGCTGACGGCGATCACGGCGGGTGACGGCGCCACCCAGGTGCAGGATCTGGCGCTGGCCTATGACGACGCCGACAACATCACGGCCATCACCGATCTGCTGGACTCCGCCCGCGACCAGAGCTTCCAGTACGACGGCCTCTACCGGCTTACCCAGGCGGCCGGCCTTTACGGCACCATCGACTACGGCTACGACGCCGTCGGCAATCGCACGAGCCGCACCATCGTCGACAGCCTGGGTAGCCTGGCGGAGATCTACACCTACGACACCGCGAGCAATCGCCTCCTGTCCCTGACCGACGGTGGCACCGTGCAGAGCTTTGCCTATAGCGCCAGCGGCCACGCCGCTCTCGACGACCGCGGGGCCGGCACCGCCCTGGGCTTCGTCTACGACGGCAGCGACCGGCTGGTGCAGCTCGACGTGGGCGGCGTGGCCGACACCGGCTACCGGCACAACGCCTTCGGCGAGCGCGTGGCCAAGGAGCTCATCGGCGCCAACGAGACCACCCATTTCCACTATAACCAGGCTGGCCAGCTGATCGCCGAGAGCGATGAGGCGGGCAGCTTCCAGCGCGGCTACATCTACCTCGACGGCCTGCCGGTCGCTCAGATCGAGCCTGTCGGCGGCGGCACCACGCAGAGCGACGAGATCCTCGACAACGAGGATCTAGGCATCATCGTCCAAGGCAACTGGGCGAGCGCCACCGGCCTGCCGGGCCACGAGGGGGCGGATTACCTGGTCCACCCCGGCGCCGACCCGGTGCCGGCCGGCGGCACGGTGCTGGACAACGGCTCGCCGGCCTTCTCGACCACCGGCCTCTGGCCGTCCTCCGGCGACCTGCCGGGATTCGAAGGCGCGAACTACCAGACCCGCAGCGCCGGCGGGCCCTTCGCGGAGACGCTCGAGATCGACAACCTGGATCCGGACGTGACGGTTGCTGGGCCATGGAATACTGCCAGCCGAACCCTCGGCGGGCACAGCGGCCCGAACTATCTGTGGCGTACGCCGAACGGCGTTTCGGCGGAGACCATCTATCTGGATAACGTCGGGCCCGGCTTTTCCGCAACCGGGTTTTGGCCCTCCAGTACGTCAGGCAGTCAGTACTACGGCAACGATTACCTCTATATCGATCCGAATGCAGATCCCGTAGATACGATCACGGTAGACAATCGCTCTCCAGGGTTCAGCACCTACGGCGCATGGGCGAGTTCCACAACAACAGCCTTTGGCGCTGTCATCGGGCCAGATTTTCGATCGTTGGATTCTAAGCCCGTCCCGCCGGAAGCCATGGTCGTCGACTACGGAGATCCCGGCTTTAGCCTTACTGGCTCCTGGACGATTCTCAACCCGCTTGGGAGCCGCGCCTATGGTGCCAATTGCCTGCGGCAGGAACCGCAGGCTGCAGGTGAGCCCGTAAAAAAGGCTGTCTGGACACCGGGTATTTCAGAAACCAAGCAATACATCGTCTATGCGTGGTGGTGTCCGCTCAGCTCCTATGCAACCAACGCAACCTACACCGTCCATCATGCCGGGGGCGCGACCGACGTGGTCGTGAACCAGCGGGTCGGTGAGATGCAATGGAACCGGCTGGGCGTCTTTACCTTCGACCCTGAAAGCGGTCACCGCGTGGAGATCACCAACGCCGCCAACGGCCGTGTTATTGCCGATGCGATACAGCTCTTCCCGGTCGAGGGGACGCCTTTGACGGCGACCTGGACGCCGGAAGTTCCGGTGTCGCAGGCGTACCGGGTCTACGCGTGGTGGAATTCAAGGAGCAGCACCAGCGCCAGCAATGCCACTTACACGGTTCATCACGACGGGGGCAGCACCAATGTCGTCGTCAACCAGCGCACGGGCAAAGATAGATGGAATCTCCTGGGTACGTTCAGCTTGGCGCCGGACAGCAACCACCGCGTCGAGCTGACGAATCTGGCCAATGGGATAGTCGTTGCCGACGCCGTGAAGTTCGAGCCAGTGACCCCCGATCCCTCGGTCCCGCCCCCGACGGCGACCTGGACGCCGACGCTTGAGGCGGAGCGGGAGTATGCCGTCTATGCACGCTGGACCTCCAATGAGACGCGGGCAACGGACGCGACTTACACGATCCATCACGCCGGCGGCACTTCCGATGTCGTCGCCAACCAGCAGCAATCCGGTGGGCAGTGGAACCTGCTCGGTACCTACGTATTCGAATCGGCAAGCGATCACCGCATTGAGCTGACAAATCAAGCGAACGGGGGGGTCGCGGCCGATGCCATTATGCTGGTCCCTTCGGACGGCGCGCCCAACAGCGTCACCTGGGCGCTGAACGTGCCGGAGAGCGAGTTCTACAAGATTGAGACACGTTGGGTTACTCGCGACGGAAGAGCCACCAACGCCCCCTACACCGTCAATCATGCCGGCGGCAGCGATACCATTCCGATGAACCAGGCGGCGACCTGGGGTACCTGGGTATCGCTCGGCAGCTATCTCATCCCCGGCGACGGGTCGGGCTCGGTGCAACTGACCGACCAGGCGGACGGGGTGGTGCAGGCCGATGCCGTGCTCCTGACGGCCGACACGACGCAGGTTCGCACGGCGACCTGGACCTATGCGGCAGCCGAGAGCGGCAACTACCGGGTCTTCGCGCGCTGGCCGGAGGGGCCGGGACATGCGACAAACGCCAAGTACAGCGTCCAGCATACCGGCGGCAGCTCGATCGTGACAGTGAGCCAGGCCCAGCGGGGCGGCCAGTGGAGCGCGCTCGGCACCTTCGCCTTTGC
>CAYYIV010000056.1:0-14709 GCA_964472095.1 uncultured Pelagibius sp. | reverse complement strand
AGGCGATGACCGACGCGGGCGGGCAGCTCCTCTGGTGGCGCGACCAGACGCCCTTCGGGCAGACGGTGGCGGAAGGGGGCTTCAGTGCGAGCCCGCTGCGTTTTCCGGGCCAGTACGCCGACGCCGAGAGCGGCCTCGCCTACAACTACTTCAGAGACTACGACCCGGCGCTGGGCCGCTACATCCAGAGCGATCCGATCGGGCTTGGGGGCGGGCTGAATACCTACGGGTATGTGGGTGGAAATCCCCTTCGATATGCCGATCCATTGGGACTGAGCCCTGCGCTCCCGATTGCTTTCTGCAATGCCTTCCCGCAGTTTTGCTACGGGCCGGACACAGGTGGCGGTGGTGGTGCGCCATCTGACCCAAACAGCTGCGAGAGCGGAGATCAATGCGACTTGATCAGAGATTACGAGGAAGGCGAGTGCTATTCTAAGTACTCAGGCCACGGATACAAAACTTGGATCTTCCAAGGTTGTATGAGCCGGGCGGCTGAGCGATGGGCGCGTTGTAAGAGGAGTGGGGGAACGATGCCACCGGACGCTCCCAGGCCCTGGTCAGACGCAGATGTTGATGGTTGGCCAAGTATCCATGATAGGTGAGTTGAGATGGCAATTGATGCAGAAAATCTCAAGTCTCTCAGAAGGAACTTAATGAAGCTTAGGGCTGAGTACGCGCCCGATGAGGACGATAGAACCCCTCCAAGCGTCGAATTCCTTCGCTCGCTGAGAGCAAAAACCGAAGTCGAATCTGACTTTGTGATGCTAACGACACTGCTTGAATCCGAATGCAGTCGGTTCGGGCTGCTCGACGAGTGTGAAGCGCTTGGTCGTGAAATGATGAAGCGGTTCCCCAAAGATCCGATGCCGTGGATCAGTTTTGCCGGGTTTCTGCTGCACACGAAAGAGGATCTAGAAGAGGCGAAATCGACGGTTGAGATTGCGGTGGAGAAGGCAGCAAGGAGGGGGCAGTTCGTAAGGCATGCGTACAACACTCGCGCACGGATCGCACGCCGCCTTGGCGACTTTGCCCTCCTGGAAGATACTCTAAAGAAGTTGACCAATTACGCACCCAAGCCAGGATCTGAAGACATTGATTTCGAGGACGATTTTTTAGTAGACCTTCCTTCAGGTTCAATCTCTGAAGATATTCTGCGGGAGTATCGAGCAGCCATCGTGAGGTCCCGCAAAAGAAGGTAAAAGAGCTTCGGGGCGCAGGCTGCGGCGACAATTGCTTGTTTAGCTACTAGCACACGACCCTCGGGGTCTGGGTATCGCTGGGCAACTATCTGATCCCCTGCTCTGGCTCGGTGGTGCTGACCGACTAGGCGAATGGCTACGTGGTGGCCGATGCGGTGCGCCTGACGGCCGACACTACCGCGGTGCGCACGGCAACCTGGACCTACGGCGCGCCCGAGAGCGGTGACTACCGGGTCTTCGCGCCCTGGCCGGAGGGGCCGAGGCACGCCACCCATGCCAAGTACGCCGTCCAGCACGCGGGCGGCAGCAGCACGGTGACGATGAGCCAGGCCCAGCGGGGCGGCCAGTGGAGCGCGCTCGGCACCTTCGCCTTTGCGGGCGGCAGCGACTACGCCGTCACTCTCTCCGACGACGCCAACGGCATCGTGGTGGCCGACGCCCACTACATCGTGAAGGTGGAGGAATTGGCCGATGCCGTTACCTGGGCGCCGGCCTGCCGGCGAGCGGCAGCTACCAGGTCTATGCCAAGTGGACAGCGGACGAGACGCGGGTGACGGATGCGCGCTACAGCATCACCCATGCGGGCGGCACGGCGGAGGTGAGCGTGAACCAGCGGGTCGGTGGCGGCCTCTGGCACTACCTCGGCTCTTACGTCTTCGATCCGCAGACGAGCCCGATGGTGACGCTCGCGGCCAACGACAACGGCAGCGTCGCCGCCGACGCCGTGCGCTTCGTCGGCGGGCCGGGCGGGGCAGCCGACATCGCCTACCTGCACAACGACCACCTCGGCACGCCACAGGCGATGACCGACGCGGGCGGGCAGCTCCTCTGGTGGCGCGACCAGACGCCCTTTGGGCAGACGGTGGCGGAGGGCGGCTTCAGCGCCAGCCCGCTGCGTTTTCCGGGGCAGTACGCCGACGCCGAAAGCGGTCTCGCCTACAACTACTTCCGCGACTACGACCCAGCGCTGGGACGCTACATCCAGAGCGACCCGATCGGGCTCGGGGGTGGGCTCAATACCTATGGGTATGTAGAAGCCAACCCATTGCAATACGTTGATCCGGAAGGGCTAGAATCAGAACACACAACTAGCCAGCGCCCTTCCAGCAGGGAAAAGCATGAGAAGGGGAAAAAGGCTAAGAAAAGGGGAAAGCATGGTGGAGAGAAAGGTGACAAGAAGCGCCCTTACCATGGAAACAAGAGGCCACCAAATCATAAAGGCCCATGGCCAACCAAGCCGCCAACAGTTCCGGCATTTGTGCCACTAGCCTTGTGGGAACTCTGGCAGCTACAGTGCCGGCTTGGGATAGCAGGACCTGCGGGCAACATTGCTTGCTTGCCCGAGAACACCCCTGAGAGCTGCGACATCCTTTAGCGGAATTGCAAATGACCACTGACCGATACAAAGAGGCCCTCAAAGAGGCATACCAGGAAATGGAGAAGAACAGTCCCGACTACGGCAAGGTCGAGAAGCTCTTACAGGAAGAAGCATCCAAAGGGAATCCTTTGGCAAAATATGGGTTAGGTACGTGGTACTTACACGGCGCCCATGGGATTGAGAAGAACGTTGCTAGAGGGGTCGGACTTATCAAGGAGGCTGCGGTGGAGCGCGTTCCAGAGGCGTGCTATGATATGGCTGTCAGCTACGAAACCGGAAAGGGTGCCGAGAAGGATACGCGGCTAGCTTTCAGGTACTATCTCCTTGCGGCTCTCTATGGTGATTCCACCTCATTCAGAGAAGTCGGACGCTGTTATAATTACGGCATCGGCGTTGACAAGGACGAGGAGATTGCTGACTGCTGGTGGGAGAGGGCAGAGTCCTTAGGGGTCGAGCCATAGTTTAGATAGTGGGCTTTGCCGTTTCCGCATCGTGTTGTTGACGATCTGTACAGAGAGGGTAATCGCCTGTCAGGTGCCGCTCCTGACCGGTGTTGGGTCAAGCGGCCTTGGTTCCAATTATCCCCGCTACGCCGTTCGACCGTATGGCACACACCCCTGAAGACCGACCAACGGCTGTAACCTCCGACCGACGCTCCCGCGGCATCGCGCTGGTGGCTGTCCTCTGGGTCGTGAGCCTGCTGGCCGCCATCGCCGCCGGTTTCGCCACGACCATGCGCACGGAGGTCGTGGTGGCGCGCAATCAGATCGACAACGCCGAGGCTCGGTCGTTGGCGGATGCCGGCTTTTACCGAGCCGTCATTGCGCTGGCCTCGGAGGGCGAGACGCTGCCGCGCGATGGCTCGGCGCGCGAGTGGGCCTTCGCCGGGGGTGTGGTGATCGCCTCGGTGCAGGCCGAGGGTGGCAAGGTCGACCTGAACGGCGCCGACGCAGAGCTGCTGGCCGGGCTCTTCGCGGGCGCCGGCGCGGCGAACCCGCGGAACCTGGCCCACGCGGTGATCGACTACCGCGACGCTGACTCCGATCCGTTGCCGGGCGGGGCGGAGGATGCCGACTACCGCGCCGCCGGCCTCGGCCATGAGGCCAAGGACCGGCCCTTCGAGCGGCGGGACGAGCTTTTGCAGGTCATGGGCATGACGCGGGAGGTGTACGACGCCGTGGCGCCGGCGATCACCGTCTACTCGCGCTCCAGGGGCATCGACCCGGCGACGGCACCCGCCCTGGCTCTCGCCGCCTTGTCACGGATGGGCGCCGACGGCGGGGAAGCCCTGGCGGGGCAGCGCGTAGGTAAGACTCTCAAGGACCTGCGCGCGCTGTACGGCGACAGTCCCTATGTGGTGCCGAGCAACATTCCCGTCATCACTATGCGGCGCGAACCGGTCGTCACTATACGATCTGAAGCCACCACGCCAAGCGGTGCTGTGTTCGTGCGCGAGTCGGTAGTGGCGTTGACGCCGGGCTTGCGCCGGCCTTTTCACCTGCTCACTTGGGAGCAAGGGCGGCGATAGCGGAGCCTCGTCAGCTGCTTGGTGATCCCGTCGCAGTGGGGCCGCTGCTCTCTGGTGCTTCCCGATCTCCCGCCGGATTCGACGGAAAGATTCCCGGCAGCTTGCGGCGCAGTTCCTCGGTGACGGCGCGGGCGTCTTCCTGGTTGCGCACGACCTGCGGCTTGATGAGCACCAGCAGCTCGGTGCGGGAGCTGGAGTTGTCGGTCGTCTTGAAGAGGTTGCCGAGGATCGGGATGTCGCCGAGGATCGGGATGGCGGTGGTGCCCTGCTCCAGGCGATCACGGATGAGGCCGCCCAAGGCCACGGTCTCGCCGTTCTGCACGGCGATGGTGCTCTCGACCTTGCGCTGCTGGATGGTCGGCGAGTCGATGCCGGAGGAGGTGGTCGCGGTCACCTCGCTCACCTCCTGGTCGATGTCGAGAATGACGAGGCCGCTGGCGTTGACACGTGGCGTGATGTTCAGGATGACGCCGGTGTCGCGGAACTCGACGGTGTTCACGATGGGCGCGGTGTCGTCGACGGTGCTGGTCGCCGTGCGGGTGACGACCGGGACCTCGTCGCCGACCTGCAGGCGCGCGGTCTCGTTGTCGAGCACCATGAGGGTCGGGGCCGAGAGGAACTTCACGTCGGTGATGCCGCGCAGGGCGTTCAGGGTCGCGCGGATGTTGTTGCTGTCGAAGACGTAGGAGAAGCCGGGGAAGGAGGATCCCAGCACCGCCGCGCCGGCGTCTGTGGCCGCGTCGCTGAAGGTGAAAGAGGAATTGCCGGACTCGAGGAACCAGCGCACCCCGTACTCCAGTGAGTCGTTGAGGGTCACCTCCACCAGGGTCGCCTCGATCAGCACCTGCAGCGGCAGGATGTCGAGGCGGCGCAGAGCGGCCTCGACCTGACGGTAGCCCTCCGGCGTCGCCAGGATGACAAGTGAGTTGCTGGCGGTGTCGGCGAGGATGCGGATCTCGCCGCTGCCGCCGAGGGCGGTGCCGCTCGCGTTTCCCGGCGGCGGCAAGCTGCTGGGGGCTGCCGGCGCGAGGGAGAGCGGCGCCTCGTCGCCCTCGACATTCGCCTCGCTGGTCAGCGTCACGGGCGTCAGGCCGGGGGCGATCTGCGCCTGACCCGCCAGGGAGGCGGTGGCCGTGCTCGCGGAGAAGATGTTGCCGAGGGTGTCGGCGAGGTCGGCCGCCCGGCGGTTCTGCACGTAATAGACATGAACGCGCTGGGTGTTGCTGGTGCCCTGGTCGAGGCGGGCGACCCAGCGCCGCGCCTCGTCGAGGTAGCGCGGCTGCTTGGAGACGATGAGGACAGCGTTCATGCGATCGAGAGGCACGAAGCGGACGAGGTCGCTGAGGCGCGGGCCGTTGGGGTCGTCGAGGATCTGCTGCAGCTCGGCGACGATCACCTCCGGCGTCACCGCCTCCAGCGGCTGCAGCGCGAAAGACATGCCGGCAAGCCAGTCGACGTCCAGCACCGCCAGCAGCCGGTTGACCGAGGCGATCTCCGCCCGGCTGCCGGTGACGAAGAGCAGGTTGCGGCCGGGATCGATGCGGATGCTGCCGGGGTTGGCGACGAAGGACTGGGCGATGGCGCCGAGTTCGTTGGCGGAGACGAACTGCAGGGGAATGACCCGCGTAGTGACGCCGCGGCCGCTCGGGCCGTCGTAGGAGAGATTGCCGATGCCGAGGCCGGCGCGCTCGGCCGGCACGACGCGGAAGAGGCCGTCGCTTTCCACCAGCGCGGCGCCGTTCATGCCCAGCAGCTCTTCCAGCGTCGGCAGGACCTGCTCGGGGGTCAGCGGCCGGCTGGTCTGCAGGGTGACGCGGCCCTGCACGTTGGGGTCGACGACATAGTTCAAATCCAGGGTGTCTTCCAGGACGGCGCGGATCACCTCGCGCAGGTCGGCGTCCACGAAGTTGAGGGTGACGCCCTCGGCGCTGTCCTCGACCTGGGCCACCTGGTATCCGCGCGGCGTGCGGGCGGGCACGCCCGCCAGGTTTCCGCTGCCGCGGACCTCGAAGGGCAGGATCCCGCCGGCGGTGTCGGCCGGCTGGTGCTGCGGGTCCAGCGGGTCCGCGCTGCCCTGGTCGGCGGGTGGTACGGAAGCCTTTGCCTGGTCCGGCCAGACGTCCTTGAAGAACGCGCTGCTGTCGGTCTTGGATGACTCGCAGGCAACCAGCATCAGAGCCAGCAACGGCAGGGCCAGGGCGCTGCCAATCCGCCGGTATTTCAATGCTTTAAGAATTTTATCCCCCTGCAAGCTCTCGCCTTTGAGTTTAGCCGTGCCCGCCATAAGAAATCTATGGGTACAAGTCGTGAATCACTGCCGGCGCTGCCGCGTCGCCCCTTTTGCCTCGCTGGCGCCGCCGTTTCCCTGCGCGCCTTCGGTCAGCTCCAGCTCCAGGAGCTTCTCGCCGTGGCTCAACACCAGGCGGTTCGGCAGCACTCCCTCGACCAGCCAGCCATCGAGCGTTTCGCCCTTGCCGAGACGCAACAGCTCCACGACACCAGTCTTGCGCACCATGGCGATGCTTTTGTCGGCGTTGATGACGATGCCGACCAGCGTCACCTGCGGCTCGTCCACCGGCCTCGGCGCTTCCTGCTCCTGCTTCTGGACGACCGGCACCGGGGCCGGCTTGGCCCGCGGCGGGCGGCGAGAGGGCGAGAAGGGAGGGCGGGTGGCCAACTGGGCGAAAGTGTTTCTGGGCGGCATGCGCAAGCCCGGTTCCGGCGCCGCGCCTGGACCCGCAGCGATCTCGATCGTGGCGATGAGGGGGACCGCATCGGGCAGCGGCGGCAGCGGCTGTAGCGCCTCCTCGTAAACCCAGGCGCCCAGGGCGCCGCAGACCAGCAGGCCCAGCAGGTTGTATGCGGTGAGCGCCCTCATGACCGCTCCTCCGCTACCGGCTTGGGTGCCAGATAGCCGCGCAGGTCGAAGCGGACCAGCAGTTCGACCTCTTCCGTCTCGTCCGCGCCCGGGCGTGGCTGCTGGGCCTGGCGGATGTCCAGGTTGTCGACGAAGAGATAGGGATCCGATCCCTCGAGGCGGTGCAGCACGTCGCGCAGCGCCGTGGAAGTCACGTGCAGCTGTGCCCGGGTCGAGATCCGGCGCAGGCCGAGTTCTTCGCGCACCGGCAGTACCTGGATTGAGCGCACGCTGCCGCCGGCCCGTTCGATGGTCGTGGTGAGGAAAGACTGTACGAAAGCCCCGGCGAGGGTCTCGTTGTCACCGCGCAGCAGGCCGGTGGTGGCGACGGTCGGGCTGCGGCGCAGGGCGTCGCGTTGCTGGGCCAAGGCGGCGGGGTCGGCGGTCTCCCCGGCGAAGCGCTGCAGCAGCTCCTGCGAGCTGGCGATGGCGTCGTCCAGGGCCGCATGGCGTTGTTGCAGCGGCTCGACAAGCAACAGGTAGACGGCGCCGATGCAGGCGATCAGGAGGGTCAGTGCCAGCAAGCGGCCGATCGGCGGGGAAAGGGGGCTCATCGGCCGGCCTCCGGCATCACGCGCATGGAGAGGCTGAAGCGCTCGAGCCCGAGCCGCGGGTCCTGGGTGACCGGCGCGCGGAACACCGTCTCGGTGAAGAGCGGTGACTGCTCGAAGACGGTGATGAGCTTGGAGGAGCTGGGCGAAAAGCCACTGAGGTCGAGGCGATCGCCATTGAGGCTCAGCTGGTTGAGCCAGGCGTCGTCCGGCAGCAGGCGCGTCGCCTGGTCGACCAGCGCCAGGACCAGGGCGTTTTCCCGCTTGAGGTCGTGCAGCGAGGTGTCTTGCGTCCGGAGGCCGGCAATCTCCTCTTCCAATCGCCGCAGCTCGGAGACCCGGACGCGCTCTGCCGCGACACGCTCGTGGAGGGCAGCCGCATAGTCGGCCTTGCGCTGCAAGGGGACCTGCAGCGCGACGAAGAGCAGGACCACGGCGGCGGCGGTCAGGGCGCCGGCGACAACGCGCCCGAACCGAGAAGGGAGGGGCCCGGCAGCCTGCGGCAGCAGGTTGATGCCGAGGGGACAGCCCGGCTCGCTTGTGGCGACGTCGACGGCGGTGATCCGCAGGCCCTGGTCGCGCAGGCCGGCCAGCAGGGCATCGACTTTGCGGCGCGGGGCGAGCATCACCTCGACCATGAGGCGGCCGGCCTTGGCATGGCGCTGAGTCACCCGGCAGGCATAGTAGACTTCGTCCCGGCTGAAGGGGGTGAGGCGGTCCATCTCGAAGCCGACGACCTCGCGCAGGTTCTCCTCCGCCGCCAGCGGGAGCTGCGTCGGGCGCGTGACGATCTGCGCGCGCGGTAGCGCCAGTGTTACGGCCACCTTGGCCTTTCCAGTCGCAAGCTTGCCGTCGTTGAGCAGGATCGCTTTCCGCCCGCGCAGCCGGTAGAGCCGCTGTTCGCCGGATCCGATCTCGAGCAGGAGCCGCTCGCCGCCGGAACGAAAGCGCTCACGCAGCACCGCGGGGATGAGCGCCGCGAGCTCGCCGAACCACCAACGGAAGAAGCCGCCGACGATGCCGAAAAGACTTTGCAGGGCATTCCTCATCGCTCGACCGCCTCCGTCACCACGGCGGCCACGAAGCTCGGCCAGATCTCTTTGGAGGACTCCTCGAAGCTGACGGCGATATCGACCAACTGCGGCAGCCGGTCGGTGTCGGCCCAGGTGGCAAGCCAGCCGGTCGGCGTGCCGCGGCGGTCATGGCCGAAGTATTTGAAGGCGAGCGAGCTCAGGCCGGTGGCCAGGATCTCTTTGTGGGCCCTGTCGCTCAGCGCGAGGCCCGGCCGTTCGCGGTCGAAGGGCTGCCAACGGAGTACCAGGTTGCGCGTCGCGCCTGCCGCTTCACTCTCCACCGCGATAAGGTGATAGCCGCCCTGGCCGAGGTATTGTGGCAGCGGAGCGACGAAGACGAGGCGCCCAGCCGTTCCCTCGAAGGCGATGCGCGGCCGGCGGTCGGCTCCGCGCACCTGCTGCGGCTGCATCTGTGCGACCTGGCGGCGCAGCAGGGCCTGCACCGCCGCCACGCGGCCCTGGTCCTGGGCGGCGCTCTCGGTGCGCTCCCAGACTCGGGCGCCGAAGTTGAGGCCGCCCACCATCATCACGCTGAGCAGGCCGAGGACCGTGATGGAGACCATCAGCTCCAGCAGGGTGAAGCCGGCCTCGCCGGGGCTCCGCGCCAGGATCGACGCCGGCGTCATGCGTCGCTCCCCAGGCGCAGGGTGGTGAGAGTCACGTCGCGGGTCCGTCGGCCGTCGCGCCAGGTGACGGTCACGGTGACGCTGTAGGGCTGCATCCCGGATGGCGGCGGCGACGCCAGGGTCTGGGTGTCGCTGTAGCGGGCGGTGCTCTCCTGCCAGGACATGCCGTCGGGCAGCGTGCCGGAGCGCGTCCCCTCGGCCAAGGGCTGCTCGACGCCGGCGCGCACCAGCAGGGACTCGGCATGGCCGAGGGCGATGAGCGCGCGGTCCGCCACCGCGGCGTTGCTGAGCCCGCCGGAGAAGATCTGCAGGAGGGCGGCAAAGCTCAACGCGAAGATGGCGAAGGCGACCAGCACCTCGAGCAGGGTGAAGCCGGCCTCGCGTTTCCTGCTATTGCGCAAGGGACACCTGCCCGGTCAGCCAGTGCACGCTGACCTGATAGCTGTGACCGCCCTGGGAGAGGCGGATGCCGCCGCCGGTCGCGCTGCCGTCGGGAAAGAAGCGGATGGCGCCGCGGCTCTCCCGGCTGATCTCTTCGGCGGCGGTCAGGAAGCGGACCTCCGCGTCCGGTGGCAGCAGGTGCCCGGTCGCTTCTCCCTCAATCCCATAGGTCTTGCCGTTGACGTCGATGAAGACCGCGGCCTCACGGTTGTGAGCCAAGGCTTCGCCCCGGGTGCGCTTCAGGAGGGCGGTCAGATCCTGGGCCGCCGCGCGCAGCTCGATGGTCTCCCGGCCGGAGAAGACATTGCCGGCAAAGGCGGCCGTCAGCAGGCCGGCGACCGTGATCACCACCAGCAGCTCCAGCAGCGTGTAGCCCTGCTCGCCGGGCCACCGCGCTGGGCAGGGGCTACCAGCTGGTGACATCGCGGTTTTCGCCTTCGCCGCCGTCGGCCTTGTCCGCGCCCAGGGAAAAGATGTCCACCTCGCCGTGCTGTCCGGGGCTGGCGTAAAGGAAAGGACTGCCCCAGGCATCCTCGATCGCCTCCGCCTTCTTGAGATAGGGTCCCTGCCACTTCTCGGCATTGGCCGGCGCCTCGACCAGCGCGCGCAGGCCTTCCGCTTCGGTCGGGTAGCGCCCCATGTCCAGGCGGAAGAGGTCGAGGCCCGCCGAGACCTGGTCGATGCGCAGCTGCGTCGTCTCCGTCTTGGCGCGGCCGAGGTAGTTGAGCGCCACGGTGCCCACCGCGGCGGTCAGGAGGCCCAGCACGGTGATCACCACCAGCAGCTCCAGCAGCGTCATGCCGGCCTGCTGCCGGCGGCGCCGCGCAGCCTGCAGGCGGCGATGGCGGGCGAGTACGTCGGTCCTGTCGTACGGCATCTAGAACACCAGTTCGTTGACGGAGAAGAGGGCAAAGAGGATGGAGGAGACGATGAAGGCGATGAGGGCGCCCAAGCCGAGCGTCAGCACCGGCACCAGCAGCGCCAGCAGACGGCGCATGGTCTCCTCGCTCTCGTGGTCGTAGATGTCCGCCAGCTTCAGCAGCATGTCCTCCAGCCGGCCGCTTTCCTCGCCGACGCGCAGCAGCTGGACCAGCAGCCGCGGAAACAGCGGGTTCTCCGCGAGCGGCGCGGCGAGGCCACGACCGGCCTTCACGTCCGGCTGCACCGCCGTCACGCCGGCGGAAAGGGCGGCGTTGCTCATCACCTCGCGCACCAGCTCGAGCGCCTGCAGCAGGGGCACACCGTTGCCGAGCAGGGTGCCGAGGGTGCGCGCGAAGCGCGCCACGTCGCCCTTCGCCCAGAGCTCCCCCGCGACCGGCAGGCGCAGCACCTGGCGGTGCCACCAGAGGCGTCCCACCGGCGTGCCGAGGTGGGCCTGCAGGCCGACGACGATGGCCAGGAGCGCCAGCAGAAGGATCCACCAGGCCTCGCGCACGAAGGCGCCGAAGCCGACGACGATTTGCGTCACCAGCGGCAACTCCGTGCCGGCGTCCTCGAACATCGGCTGGAAGGCCGGGATGACGAAGGTCAGCAGGATCGCCAGGGAGACGCCCGCCGTTACCAGCAGGAAGAGCGGGTAGATGAGTGCGGAACGCAGCTTGCCGCGGGTCTCCTGCGCGCGCTCCAGGAAATCCGCGAGGCGCACGAGCACGCTGTCCAGGCTGCCGCCGATCTCGCCGGCGCGCACCATGGCGCGGTAGTAGCTGGGGAAGGTCTTGGCCTCCTTGTCGAGGGCGTCGGCGAGGCTGCTGCCACTGCGGAGCGCCGCCAGCAGGCGCTCGACCATCGCCCGGCTCGCCTTGCGTTCTGTGAGTTCGCTCAGCAGTTCCAGCGCGCGGTCGAGCGGCAGCTCGGCTTTCAGGAGGGTGGCCAGCTTGCGCGTCAGGGTTGCGAGCTCTGCTCCTTGCGCCGGTCGCGCCGGCAGCACTTCGCGCTGCAGCAGGTCAAGCAGATGCCCGCCGGCGGTCGCTTCGACCCGCACCGGCAGGTGGCCCATCTGGTGGAGGCGCGCCACCGCGCCGTCCTGGTCGCTGGCCTCCAGGCGGCCCTGCACCACCTCGCCCTCGCCGGTCACCGACTTGTAGCGGAAGTTGGCCATGCCGGAGCCTCAGTCGCCGGTGGCGGAGGTGACGCGCGCTACCTCCTCAAAGGAGGTCAGGCCGGCGCGCGCCTTCAGGAGGCCGTCCTGGTACATGGAGCGCATGCCGGCCGCCACGGCCGCTTTGTGCAGCTCGCGTGACTCGGCGTGGCGCAGGATGAGCCGGCGGATGTCGTCGGCCAGCGGCAGGATCTCCAGGATCGAGGCGCGGCCGTGGTAGCCGGTGCCGTTGCACTGGACGCAGCCCCTCGGCCGGTAGAGCGTCACCGGAGCGCCGCCCAAACCACAAGTCTCCTCGATTTGGAGCGCCAGCTCCGGCAGCGCCTCGTAGGGCTCGCGGCAGGCGGGGCAGAGGCGGCGCACCAGGCGCTGCGCCAGGATGCCGACCAGGGTGGAGGTCAGCAGGTAGTCTTCGACCCCCATGTCGAGCAGGCGGGTGATGGTGGCCGCCGCCGTGTTGGTATGCACCGTGGCCAGCACCAGGTGGCCGGTGAGCGCCGCCTGCACGGCGATCTGCGCGGTCTCCAGGTCGCGGATCTCGCCGATCATGATGATGTCCGGATCCTGGCGCAGGAAGGCGCGCAGCACATGGGCGAAGGTGAGGCCGATCTTGGGGCGCACCTGGTTCTGGATGATGCCGTCGAGCTGGTATTCGACCGGGTCCTCCACGGTGAGGATCTTCTTCTCCGGCGCGTTCAGTTCCTTGAGCGCCGTGTAGAGGGTGGTGGTCTTGCCGCTGCCGGTCGGCCCGGTCACCAGCAGGATGCCGTTCGGCCGCTCCAGGAGCCCGCGCAGCTTCGACTTGTTCTCCGCGTCGAAGCCGAGGGCGTCGAAGTCCAGCACCACGCCCTGGCGGTCGAGGATGCGCAGCACCACGCCCTCGCCGTGCAGCGAGGGCAGGGTGGAGACGCGCAGGTCGATTTCCTTGCCGCGCACCACGATCTTGATGCGCCCGTCCTGCGGCAGGCGGTGCTCGGCGATGTTCAGCCTGGCCATGATCTTGATGCGCGAGATCACGGCGGCGCGCAGGCGCGCCGGCGGCGCCTCCACCTCGCGCAGCACGCCGTCGATGCGGTAGCGCACGCGCAAGCTCGCCTCGAATGGCTCGATGTGGATGTCGGAGGCGCGCGCCTCCACGGCCTTGGCGATCAGCAGGTTCACGATGCGGATAACAGGCGCTTCGCTGGCCTGGTCGCGCAGGCGCGCCACGTCGGCCTCGGTGTCTTCCTCGTCGGTCGTTTCGGTCGCTGCGGCGATCTGCTCCAGCGAGCCCCGGCCGCCGCCGTAGAGCCGCTCCAGCGCGTCTTCCAGCTCGGCCGCCGTGGCCACGGCGCGGACGACCGGCAGGCCGAGGCGCAGGCCCACCGCCTCGGCCGCGAAGTCGTCGAGCGGGTCGGCCATGGCGAGCGTCGCCTGCCCTTCATCGAGGGCGATAGGCAGCACCTGGCTGTCTTTGAGGAACTTCGCCGGCAGTGCCTCCTCGGCCAGCGGCAGGGCGGGATAGTCCTCCCGGCCCGCCAGTGGCAGGCCTAGCAGCGCAGAAAGTGCCTCGGCCATGTCGCGCTCGCCGACCAGGCCGAGGCGCGTCAGCACGCGGTCGAGGCGCTCGCCGGTTTCCGCCTGGGCGCGCTCGGCGCGGGCGAGGGCGGCGGGCTCCAACCGGCCGCGCGCCAGCAGCAGCTCGCCGACGGTTTTTGGAGACGAACGCTCAACGGAAGGGAGCGCGGGCACATCGTTGGCAGGGCGAACTTCCCCGGAAAGCCTTTCAACCGAAAGGCTTGCGGAGAAATCCTCGTCCACCCCATCACTTTCTACCCTGGGCAATCTGAGGTCGCGTGCCAGCAGCGTTCTGGATTCCCCCATGGGAACGGCCCCCCTGTGTTGCGCACTTTCCCCACTAAAGCTTTGGGAAAGCTCGTTTATCCGGGCCAACCGAGGCGGATCGGGCCGTAGAGCCAGGTGAGCCAGAAACCCAGCGCCAGGAAGGGTCCGAACGGCAGTGCCGAGCGGCCGGCCAACTTATCGGATAGTGTACCCTGAATAACTCCGGCGGCAAGGGATACTACCAGGGCGAGCGGTGCCGCCCAGAGTAAAACGGAGCCCAGGCCGGGCCAGGAAACCCAGGCGCCGGCGGCCGCCAGCAGCTTGGCGTCGCCCAGGCCCAGGCCTTCGCGGCCACGGACTCTTTGATAGACCCAAGCGAGCGCGGCGAAGCCGAGGAAACCGAGGGCGGCGCCGATGGCGTGATGCAGGAGCTGGTCCGGGGCGAGCCACCACGCGACGGCGAGGCCGGCCGGGATCAGCGGCAGGGTGAGGACGTCGGGCAGGTAAAGATGGCGATAGTCGATCACCGCCAGCGCCAGCAGGACCCAACCCAGCGTCGCCGTTGGCCAGACGAGGGGCGTTGGCACGGTGAGGATCGCCCAGGCCGCAACGCCCAGCGCCGCCAGTTCGATCAGTGGGTAGAAGATTCCGAGCCGGGCACCGCAATGCCGGCAGCGGGTTTTGAGAAACAGCCAGGAGAAGAGGGGAACGAGATCGAAAGGGCCGAGGACGTGCCTGCAGGACTCGCAATGCGAGCGGCCGAGGGACACCGGCCGCCCCTCTGGCAGCCGCAGGATCAGAGTGCCGACGAAGGAGCCGACGAATGAAGATAAGATCAGAAGGACGATAGAAACGGGAGAAATCACACCACAATAACTCAGTCAAGCAGCATTCAGTGCGGCTCCTCACTCTACCAGGAGGCCTATAAGCCAGACGAGCAAGAAAGCGCGTCGCCTCGCGCAAGTGCCATACTGATCTCGATCCACTCAAGAGGCAGAAGGGTGTCCCCCATTTTTGAGGTGAGCGTCCGGCGTCCTCCACCTTGAAAGGCTGGTAACAGGCGTGCGATTCCTC
>CAYYIV010000055.1:0-22240 GCA_964472095.1 uncultured Pelagibius sp. | reverse complement strand
CTGCCGGTCGGCCACGCCGCCACCGCCGTCGCCAGCCGCCTCAATCCCGAGGCGCGGGAAGCGCCGCCGGAAACCTGAACGCCTATTCCGCCTGCCCGGCCTCGATCATGGCCGCCGCCATCTCCCGCGCGACGGCGAAGTTCTCGGCCAGGCGCAGGTTGTCGTGGTGGCCGTCGAAGCCCATGCGGGAGAGCACCTCGCGGGGCTGCGGACGGATGCCGGAGACGATCACCGCCACCCCACGGGCGCGGCAGCGGCGCATGAAGTCTGACAGCGCCGCGACGCCGGAAGAATCGATCATCGGAACATTGCGCATGCGCAGGATGAAGACCCGCGGCGGTGTCGGCATGGCCTCCAGCGCGTCGCGCAGGCTGCGCGCGGCACCGAAGAACAGCGGCCCGCGCAGGCTGAACATCTCGACCCCCGGCGGCAGGGTCTGGAAGGCGTAGTCGAGCGCCGGGATCTGCGCGTCGTCGACGTCGCCCTGCAGAAAGCCGACACCCTTTTCCACCTGCACCACCTGGGCCATGCGGTGCATGAAAAGGATCGCCGCCATGACGACGCCGACCTGAATGGCCACCGTCAGGTCGACCATGACGGTGAGAAAGAAGGTGACCAGCAGCACCACCGCGTCGCCCGGCGGCGCGTTCAGCAGGCTGCGGAACTTGTCGATCTCGCTCATGTTCCAGGCGACGATGACCAGCACCGCGGCAAGGCTGGCCAGCGGCACGTAGGAGGCCAGAGGCGCTGCCACCAGCATGAAGCCCAGCAGGAAAGCCGCGTGCAGCATGCCGGCGATCGGCGAGCGCGCGCCGGAGCGGATGTTGGTGGCGGTGCGCGCGATGGCGCCGGTGGCCGGCAGGCCGCCGAAGCAGGCCGAGGCGGTGTTGGCGATGCCCTGGGCCACCAGCTCGCAGTTGGAGCGGTGGCGCGCGCCGGTCATGCCGTCGGCCACCATGGCCGAGAGCAGGCTCTCGATGCCGGCGAGGAACGCGATGGTGAAGGCTGCCGGCAGCACCTCTACGGCCTGGCCCAGGCTGAAGGCCGGCAGGCTGGGCAGCGGCAGGCTGGAGGGGATCGCCCCGAAGCGCGAGCCGATGGTCTCCACCGGCAGACCGAGCAGCCAGACCGCCAGCGAGGCACCGACGACGGCGACCAGGAAGCCCGGCGCCCGCGGGACGTAGCGGCGCAGCAGCAGAATCGCGGCCAGCGCCGTCGCGGCAATGGCGAAGGTGGGCGCGTCGAGGGTCTCGCGCGCCGACCACAGGGCATGCAGCTTGGGAATGAACTCGGCCGGGAGACTTTCCGGCATGAGACCGAAGAGGTCCTTCAACTGGCTGGTGAAGATGATCACCGCGATGCCGGCGGTGAAGCCGGTCACCACCGGCTCCGGGATGTATTTGATCCAGGTGCCGAAGCGCATGAAGCCGGCGGCCACCAGCATGACGCCGGCCATCAGGGTGGCCAGCAGCAAGCCGTCGTAGCCATGCTCGGCGATGACGTTGAACACCACCACCACGAAGGCCCCGGTAGGCCCGCCAACCTGGAAACGGCTGCCGCCGAAGGCCGAGATCAGGAAGCCGGCGACCACCGCGGTGACCAGACCTTTGTCCGGGGTGGTGCCGGAGGCGATGGCCAGCGCCATCGCCAGCGGCAGGGCAACCACCGCGACCGTGAGGCCGGCGACGGCGTCGCTGCGCAGGTGGGCGAAGCCATAGCCTTCGTTGAGGACGGTAATGACCTTCGGCTTGAACAGCTGCCAGAAGGACGGCTGAGACGGCGCGCCCGCGCCGGAACCGTTGGGATCGCTCATTTCGGTGCGCGGGACTGCAAGGGCTGGTCCGGCGCACGCAGGCGCACGCCGCGTCCGCGGGCGGTGCTCGGCGCTTCGTCGCCGATCAACTCGATTCCCGCCGCCTCGAAGGCGGCGACCACCTTGGTGAGGGTGTCGACGACGCCGCGCACGGTGCCGTCGCTGGCCTCCATGCGCTGGATGGTCGGCAGCGAAACCCCGGCCAGTTCGGCCAGGCGTCGCTGGTCGATGCCGAGCAGAGCCCGGCCGGCCCGCATCTGCCCTGCGGTGATCATCTGGCAAGCCTCATAAATGCACAGGCAAGGATGATGCACCATATATCATTATGCACGTCTGAGACATGCATTTTGGAAAATCCAGGGCTGCGCCGCGTGCAGACCAGAGCGGTTCAGTCGGCCGGGGAAGGGCCTATTTCCTTGATCAGGTCGTGGGCCAGGGGACGGAAGCCCTGGCGGGCATAGGCCTGCTCGGCTTCGCGGTTGCCGGCCATGACGCTGATGGTAAGGCGCCGGTAGCCGCGCGCCGCTGCCTGCCCTTCCGCCGCCGTCATCAGGGCGCGGCCGATGCCCTGGCGCTGCCGGGCCGGGTCGACCACCAGTTCGACGATATGAGCGTGGGCGCGCAGTTCCGGACGCTGGTAGATGGCGCCGTCCTTGAAGACCAGCGTGACCAGTCCGGCGACCTCCGCGTCGACCTCCGCAACGAGGATGAGGCCACCTCCGGAGGCGATGCGCGCCATGCTGTCATCGAGGTTCTCCTCCGCCGCCGCGCGGTCCGTGCGGCGGTCGCCGGTGACGCCGTCCTCGTGGCGATTGAGTGCCTGGTAGAGCCCGATCAGGCACTGGCGGTCGCGGGCTTCGGCTGCGCGAATGGCGAGGTTCATGGGCTGGCCGGTCCGATGCTGCGCCAGGGGCGGAGCCGCAGCCTGGAGCCGGCCCGCCTCGCCGTCAAGGTTGGCCGCGAGATATCCCCGACCTTGCGCCGCCGCGGCGCTTCGTCGCCTTGCGACCCGCGGGCGGCATCTCTATTTTCCTGGAGTACTTTCCGTCAGGAGTTCTCCCGTCATGGCTACGGCCCGCCACAGCAAGGTTTTCATCATCGGCTCCGGCGCCGCCGGACTGACCGCGGCGATCTATACCGCCCGCGCCAACCTGAAACCGGTGCTGGTCCAGGGCCTGCAGCCGGGCGGCCAGATGACCATCACCTCCGACGTCGAGAACTACCCGGGCTTCGCCGACGTCATCCAGGGCCCCTGGCTGATGGAGCAGATGCAGAAGCAGGCCGAGCACGTCGGCACTGAGATCCTCTCCGACATCATCACCGAGGTGGACTTCTCCCGCCGCCCGCTGGTCATGCAGGGCGACAGCGGCAACACCTACAGCGCCGATGCGGTGATCATCGCCACCGGCGCCCAGGCGCGCTGGCTGGGCATTCCCGGCGAGCAGAAGTTCAACGGCCGCGGCGTCTCCGCCTGCGCCACCTGCGACGGCTTCTTCTACCGGGGCAAGGAGGTGGTGGTGGTCGGCGGCGGCAACACCGCCGTTGAGGAATCCCTCTACCTCGCCAACATCTGCTCCAAGGTGACCCTGATCCACCGCCGCGAGGCATTGCGCGCCGAGAAGATCGGCCAGGACCGGCTGTTCCGCCATCCCAAGATCGAGGTGCGGTGGAACGCCGTGATCGACGACATCCTCGGCGGCGAGGGCCCGATGGACGGGGTGACCGGCGTGCGCCTGCGCGATACCCAGACGGGCGCCCTGAGCGAGCTGCCCTGCGAAGGCGTGTTCATCGCCATTGGCCACGACCCGGCCACCAAGGTGTTCCAAGGCGCCGTGAAGATGGACGGCGAGGGCTACATCCTGGCCGCCCGCGGCGCCACCGGCACCTCCGCGGCGGGGGTCTTCGCCGCCGGCGACTGCGTCGACAAAGTATTCCGCCAGGCCGTCACGGCGGCCGGCATGGGCTGCATGGCGGCCCTGGAGGCCGAGAAATTCCTGGCCGAACTGGAAGATTCCGCGGATAAAGCTGCGGAATAGCCTGATTAACCCTTCCGGCCTATACTGATTTGCGGTTTAGCCGGGCCTGCTCGGACTTTAAACCCACAGCCGAAGGGGGCGCTGCCGCTGCTGCAGGCGCCCCGGTCGCCCGCAAGGAGGCGAGCATGCTGGACGATGTCGGTCTGCCCCAGAAGCGGGGGCTCGGGGCCACCATTATGGATTGGGACAAGCTTCGCATCTTCCACGCGGTGGCGGAGGCGGGCAGCTTTACCCATGCCGGCGAGCTGCTGAACCTCAGCCAGTCGGCGGTGAGCCGTCAGATCTCGGCCCTCGAGGACAGCCTCAAGGTGCCGCTGTTCCACCGGCACGCCCGCGGCCTCATCCTCACCGAGCAGGGCGAGTTGCTGTACCGCACGGCGCACGAGGTCTTCGGCAAGCTGGCGATGACCGAAGCCCAACTCACCGAGAGCAAAGACCGGCCCAAGGGCCCGCTGAAGATCACCACCACGGTGGCCTTCGGCTCCCACTGGCTGGCCGCGCGAATGAGCGAATTCATTGAGATCTACCCGGAGATCGAGTGCCACCTGCTGCTGCTTGACCGCGAAGTCGATCTCTCCATGCGCGAGGCCGACCTGGCGATCCGCTTCTCGCCGCCGCGCCAGGCCGATCTCATCCAGCGTCACCTGATGACGGTGAACATGCACATCTACGCCGCCGCCGGCTACATCAAGAAGCACGGCGTGCCGCAGGCCGCCAAGGACCTCGACAAGCACCGCATCGTGGTCTACGGCGAGGACGTGCGCCCGCCGGTGCCGGACGTGAACTGGCTGCTCCGGGTCGGCTACAAGGACGGCCAGCTGCGCCGCGCCGCGATGACCGTGAACAACGTCTACGGCGTCATGAAGGCGGTGCAGTCGGGCGCCGGCATCGGCGCCCTGCCGGAGTTCATGGCGGCCAGCAACCAGGACCTGGTGCAGGTGCTGCCGGAGCTGAACGGCCCGCAGCTCGACGCCTACTTCGTCTATGCCGAAGAAATGCGCCGCTCCAAGCGGATCTCGGTGTTCCGGGACTTCCTGCTACGTAAAGTTGCGGAATCCAACTTCTGATATTTATTCCACAGCGCCCCGGTGTCGGATTTCAGACCCCCGAAATGCGCCCGGAATCGTCATAAAAATACAATAAAATCATATGCTTGTACAGCCATGCGCTGTCCGCATATCACCACTGCCCGAATGTATGTAGTAAAAGAAACTCAAATCCCTATTTTCAGGTCATCGGATGTTGCGTCGCAGCATCCCGCGAGTTTTCCGGCTCACGCGCCGGATCACGAGTTCCGAGCGCCCCCCGCTCGGAGAAGGGCCTTTCTGGCGGAGTTCCCACTTCGCGTTAGGTCCTACGTCTCCCAGACGTGAAGCCTCCCTGTTCAACTTGCCGGGCCCTTGGGCCCGGCATTTTTCTTTTCGGGGCACCGTATTCCGACGCCAAGCAAAACGGCCCGCGCCCCTTGCGGGGGCCGGCGGGCCGTTTTGCACTCTCTTGCGAGGTGGCCTGAGCCCCCTCGCGCGCCCTACATGAACAGGGCTTCCTCGGCGGGGTTGATGTCCTTGTAGAGCTCGGCGACGTACTCGCCGTAGCCGTTGTAGAGCAAAGTCGGGACCTGCTCGTTGAGGCCCAGCACGCGCTCGCTGGCCTGGCTCCAGCGCGGGTGCGGCACCTGCGGGTTCACGTTGGCCCAGAAGCCGTACTCGCTGCCCTGGACGGCCTCCCAATAGGACTTTGGACGCTGGTCGGTGAACTCGAAGCGCACGATGCTCTTGATATGCTTGAAGCCGTACTTCCACGGCACCGCCAGGCGCAGCGGTGCGCCGTTCTGCTTGGGAATCGGCTTGCCGTAGAGGCCGGTGGCGATGAAGGCCAGCTCGTGGGTCGCCTCGGCCATGGTGAGACCCTCGACGTAAGGCCAGGGATACCAGGCAGCGCGCTGACCGCCGGCCACGTCCGGGTCCAGGAAGGTGGACATCTTCACATAGCGGGCCGAGGACAGCGGGCGGGCGAAGTCGACCAGCGCCTTCATCGGAAAGCCGCTGTAGGGCACCGCCATCGACCAGGCCTCGACGCAGCGGTGGCGGTAGAGCCGCTCTTCCAGCGGCATCCTGGCCAGCAGGTCGTCGATGCCGACCTCCCTGGGCTCCTCGACCATCCCGTCGAAGGTGACGGTCCAGGGCCGCAGCGGCAGCGCCTGTGCCTTCGCCCAGATGTTCTTGGAGGAGCCGAATTCGTAGAAATTGTTGTAGGTGGTGGCCAGCGACTCGTCGGTGATCGGCCGGTCGAGGGTGTAGCTCTCGTTGCGGGCCACCGGGTAGAGTTTGGCCGAAGGATCGTCCACGGCAATCTCGGCTACCGCCGCCTCGTCGCAGGCGCTCAGGAGAGCGGCCCCACCGAGCAGCAGCGAGCCGGCGCCGGCGGTCTTCAGCAGCTGGCGGCGATTCAGGAAGATATTCTCTGGTGTCGCCTGGGACTCGGGGATTTCCCAGCCGCGCCGGATCCGGATCAACATGCGATAGCCACTCCTGATCTGCTCTCGAGAGCCCGCCTCTCTGCAGCCTAGCTGATCAAGGAGGTAACCCGCAGGGCAAGCAGCGACAAGTCAACTCTGCGAGAGCGCAGCGTGTTCGGCGGGCCGCGCGCGGTCTTCCGCAACCTCGCGCTGAAGAAATCCCAAGCAGGGTTAATCAAATGGAAAGAGCCGTTTGCTATTCAACACTGTAGGCACTCTGCAGCTGCTGCCCAGAGCCATCACCCAGAGCCCAGGCTGAGCATTGCCATGGCGGATCTCTCCCTGTCCCTGACCAAGCGTTTCGCGCTCTTCGCCGGGCTCGTGGTGATTGCTGCCAGCCTGCTGCTGATCGGCATGTACAAGCAGATTGCCAGCGACGACCTCAACGCCATGGCCGAACGCAGCAACATCGCCGTCGCCCGGATCTTCTCCAACGTCGTATGGGACGCCCATGCCGGCTTCCTGACCACGGCACATTTCCTGACCCCGGAGGCGATCCGCCGGCATCCGGAAACCGCGGCCATCCGCGACAGCCTGCTGCGGCGGATGCGCGACCTCTCGATCCTGAAGATCAAGATCTACGACCTGAACGGCCTGACCGTGTTCTCCACCGAGCCGTCGCAGATCGGCGAGGACAAGAGCAGCAACGGCGGCTTCCTGGCGGCGCGCACGGGGCACCGCGCCAGCGAGCTGACGTACCGCGATTCCTTCAGCGCCTTCGAGCAGATGGTGGAGAACCGCGATGTGCTCGCCAGCTACGTCCCGGTGACCTCGGCTTCCGGCGCCATCGAGGGGGTTCTCGAGGTCTACTACGACGTGACCGAGCTGCTGGCAGCCGTGCGGCACCGCCAGCTGCAGCTGCAGATGGCGGTGGGTGCCACCTTCCTGCTGCTTTACCTGCTGCTGATCCTCGGTGTGTGGCGCAGCGAGAGGCAAACCAGGCGGCACTACTTCAAGAACCTCGACCTGGCACGAACCGCCGCCCGCGCCGAAGAGGCCAACCGTCTGAAGTCCGAGTTTCTCGCCACCATGAGCCACGAGCTGCGCACGCCGCTGAACGCCATCCTCGGCTTTTCTGAGATCCTCAAGTCGCAGCTGCCGCAGGCCGACAGCGACCAGACCCGGCGCGAATACGCGGACAGCATCTGGACCTCCGGCCGCCACTTGCTGAACATCGTCAACGACGTGCTCGACATGTCGAAGGTGGAGGCCGGCGAGATGAACCTCGATCGCGAGGCCTTCGATCCGGTAGCGCTGATGGAAAGCTGCCTGCGGTTGGTGGAACAGCAGGCAGAGCAACAGGGTGTTGAGCTGATCTCCAACATCGCCGGCGACCTGCCGGCGGCCTTCGGAGACGAGCGGCGCATCAAGCAGGTGCTGATCAACCTGCTGTCCAACGCGATAAAGTTCACGCCCGAGGGCGGCCGGGTCAGCCTATGGCTGGGCGCCGCCGATGACGCCACGCTGGAGTACAGCGTCGCAGACAGCGGCATCGGCATCGCACCCAACGACATCCCGAAGGTGCTGACCCCCTTCGGACAGGTGGAAACCACCTACGCGCGACGCTTCGGCGGTACCGGCCTCGGTCTGCCCATTGCCCGCTCGCTGATCGAGATGCACGGTGGCCGCTTCATCCTGGAAAGCACCCTTGGCAAGGGCACCAAGGTGAGCTTCACCCTGCCGCCCGAATGGGCGAAGGCGAAGGTCGCCATAGCGACGGCTGCGCCCCTGGCGATCCCCGCCTGACCCCCGCCGGCCCTGGCTGACGCCACTGCTCAGTCGAGCAGCGAGCGCAGCATCCAGGCGGTCTTCTCGTGCACATTCATGCGCTGGGTCAGCAGGTCGGCCGTGACCTCGTCCTGGCCGGCATCGGCGGCCGGGAAGATTGAGCGGGCCGTCTTGGCGACCGCCTCGTGGCCGGCCACCAGCTGGCGAATCATCTCCTTGGCATCCGGCACCCCTTCCTCCTCCTCGATCGAAGTGAGGCGGGCGAAGGCGCGGTAGCTGCCCGGCGCCGGCAGGCCGAGCGAGCGGATGCGCTCGGCCACCTCGTCGAGTGCGCCCCAGAGCTCGGTGTACTGCAGCTCGAACATGGTGTGCAGGGTCTGAAACATCGGCCCGGTGACATTCCAATGGAAGCCGTGGGTCTTCAGGTACAGCGTGTAGGTGTCGGCCAGCAGGCGCGACAGGCCCTCGGCGATGGTGGCGCGGTCTTCCGCTCCGATTCCAGTATTGATCTGCATTGACTTACCTCGCTTGTTTGCGGCCGGGCCGCCCTGACGCCGCCCGCTAGACGAAAGTCTATCCAGGATAGATAGCTTTTTTACAGCCCATTACAACGTTGTTTTGAGCGCTTCCAAGTTAAGGTTTGGCGACGGAAAAGGCCCGCCGACGATCGTCGGCGGGCCTTCCGGAAAGCCGGCTCCCTAGTCGCCGTTGCGCTGGGAGATCACCTGCTCGGCCAGGCGGCCGGTCAGCTCCTGCAGGTGGTCGAAGCGCCAGTCGAAGCTGCCGACGCCGACGGTGAGTGAGCGCAGCTCGATGATGAGGTCCTGCAACTCGTCCTCCGGCAGGTGGCACTTGAGATCGTCCCAGCCCTTCCAGCCGGCCCGCATCTCAAAGCCCAGGATCTGGCCGCGCCGTGCCGAAACCAGCGAATGCACCTTGTTGGTGAACTCGCTGGGCACCGAAACGGTCACCTCGTAGATCGGCTCCAGCAGGACCGGTTCGCAGTTCGGCAGGCCCTCGGCCATGGCCATGCGGGCGACCGTCTTGAAGGCCTGGTCGGAGGAGTCGACGGAATGGTACTGCCCGTCGTAGAGCGTCACCGAGACGTCGACCACCGGAAAACCGAGCGGACCGCGCGAGAGGTATTCCTTGGCACCGTGCTCCACGGCGCCGATGTATTGGCGCGGCACCGAGCCGCCGACCACCTTGTCGACGAACTCGAAGCCCTCGCCGCGCGGCAGCGGCCGGATCTCGACGTGGATGTCGCCGAACTGCCCGTGGCCGCCGGTCTGGCGCTTGAAGCGCGAGTGCTGCTTGGTCGCCTTGCGGATGGTCTCCTTGTAGGCGGTCTGCGGCCGCGTCGCATCGACCTCGACGTTGAAGCGGCTCTTCAGGCGGTCGACGGCGAGCTTCAGGTGGATGTCGCCCTGGCCGCGCAGCAGCATCTCGTTGGTGTCGTCGTTGTGCTCGAGCGCCAGGGAGGAGTCCTCCTCGATCAGCTTGGCAAGGCTCGCGGTCAGCTTCACTTCGTCCTGGCGGTTGTGCGGCCGGATCGAAAGGGTGAAGACCGGATTCGGCGTCTCCGGCCAGACCAGCCCGGCATTCTCCCGGCGGCCGGCCTCGGTCAGCAGGTCGCCGGTCGCCACCGAGTCCATGCGACCGAACGCCACCAGGTCGCCCGCGCCGGCGTTGGCGGTCTTCTGGCTGTCCGATCCCATCAGGCGGTAGAGCCCGGAGATCCTTTCGCCGCCCAGGTGATCACCATCCTTCGCCGCGCCGCGCCAGATGCGTACGATCGACATCTTGCCGGTATGTGGCGCGTGATAGGTACGGATCACGCTGGCGGCGAGGTCACTGTCCTGCGGCACGCCGAGGCGCGCCGCGGTCGTCGTCGGGTCGGGCGTTTCGTGGCGCAGCGCCTTCCACAGACGGGTGATGCCGTGGCCCAGTTCGGCGGAGCCGAAGAGCACGGGCACGATGAGATCCTCGGCGAGGTCCTTGCTGAGCTGCTCGTAGATCTCGACCGAGGCCGGCACCTTGTCCTCGAGCAGCTGCTCGAGCAGACCGTCGTCGAAGTCGGCGAGAGACTCGAGCAGCTCGCGCCGCGCCTCCTCCTCGCGATCCTTGACCTGCTCGGGCATCTCGATGAGGTCGGACTGCTTGTCGAGGTTGTAGTGCCAGGCGCGCTCGCTCACCAGGTCAACGAAGCCCGTGACCTCGTCGTCTTCGCGGATCGGCACCTGGCGCAGCACAAGCGGCCGTTCGGAGACCGACTGCAAGGCTTCCAGGATGTCGCGCACACGTGCCGCAGCCTTGTCCATGCGGTTCACGAAGAGGATGTGCGGAATCTGATAGTCGTCGAGAAATTTGAAGATCGGCGCCAGCGTCAGGCAGCGCTGGGGCTCCGGCGGCGCCACCACGACGACCACGTCGACTCCCATCAGCACGGTGTGGACGTCCTGTGCCAGCTCGATGGAGCCGGGACAGTCGATGAACGACCAGGGTTCGTCGAGATAGCTGCAGTGCGCGAAGTTGGGCTCGGTGGTCATCTGGCGGGCGCGGGCCTCGGGCGCGAAATCGCCGAGCGTGGTGCCTTCGGTGACGGAGCCCTTGCGATGCAGGGCGCCGGCCTGCAGCAGCAGGGCTTCCAGCAGGGTTGTCTTGCCGCTGGTATAAGGTCCCACGAGGGCGGCGCAGCGCGCCGCCGATACCGATCTGGACGTCATGGTTTCCTCCCCGTCGCCCTCCGGGAGTCGGACCATGAGCTTCCCCATGGCGAACCTGGGGCGAACTGTCCTCGTTGGTTGGGCTGCCGCGCCCCCGGGAGGGGCCCGCGTCAGCCTTGGTACGCCTATGGTTTCAAACAACGCGGCCCGCTGGCAACCGAAAATCGGGGGCAGGGACACGCCCGGCAAGCCTGCATGGAATTTCAGTGACTTCCCGGCCCGGAGCGCCGATAATTCTCAGCCGCAAGATAACAGACGACGTGAGTCCCCTGCTGAGGGCGGGGGAGTGTTGTTGTGCGTAGTTTATTCGACACCATTTGATCTGAGACCACTTGAGGCGTGAGGACGCGGAGGACATGACGGCGCGGGTTTTCATCGACGGCGAGGCAGGCACCACAGGGCTTCAGATCAGGGCGCGTCTCGAATCGCGCGCCGACGTCCGCCTGATCCGCCTGGCCGAGACCGAGCGCAAGGACCCGGTCGCCCGCGCTCGCGCCCTCAACGAGGCCGACCTGGCCATTCTCTGCCTGCCCGATGCGGCGGCACGGGAAGCCGTCGCCATGATCGAGAACGCGGAGACCCGGGTGATCGACGCCAGCACCGCCTACCGCATCGACCCAGACTGGACCTACGGCTTTCCGGAGTTGGACCGCGCGCAGACCGCCAAGGTGAAGGCCGCCAAGCGGGTCAGCAACCCGGGCTGCTATCCAACCGGCGCCATCGCCCTGATCCGCCCGCTGGTCGACGCCGGCCTGCTGCCGAAGGACTTCCCGGTCACCGTGAATGCGGTCTCCGGCTACTCCGGCGGCGGCAAGGCCCTGATCCAGCGCTACGAAGATGCCAACGCGCCCGACCACCTGCAGACCGCCTACCGCGCCTACGCGCTGGGCCTCGCCCACAAGCACATCCCGGAAATGCGGACGCACGGCGGGCTCGACCGTGCGCCGCTCTTCGTGCCGGCGGTGGGCAACTACTACAAGGGCATGCTGGTGCAGGTGCCTCTGCAGCTCTGGGCGTTGCCTGGCACACCGTCGCCAGAGGATCTGCGCCAGGTCCTGGCCAGCCACTTCGCCGGCCAGGACTTCGTCACCGTGGCCAGCGCCGAGGAGAGCGCGTCACAGGCCGATCTCGATCCCGAGGGCCTCAACGGCAGTAACGACATGCGGCTCTACGTGTTCGGCAATGCCGCCGGCGATCAGGCAGTGCTCGCCGCGGTGCTCGACAACCTCGGCAAGGGTGCCTCCGGTGCCGCCGTGCAGAATATGAACCTCATGCTCGGTCTCGACCCGCAGGCCGGCCTCGCCGCCCGCCTGGCCGCCTGACGGCGTCTCCGGCGCAGGGGTGACTCAAAGCCCCCTGCCAAGTCCCCTTCCCTGAACGCAGCCGTGTCGCACTAGCCTGACGCGGACGCTCGCGCTCGCCCGCCGGCCACCATCCCCGCACGTGCCTCATGCCACGGCTACGGCCGCGGGCCACCCTACGCACGTCCCTTGCCATGAGAGGAGCAAGAGCCCATGCAAAACTACTTCGTGCTGACCGGCGCGCCCGGCAGCGGCAAGACCACCGTACTGGACCGCCTGCGGCCCTTGGGCCAGACGGTGGTGGCGGAACCGGCACGCCAGATCCTTGCGGAGCAGCGCTCTTTCGGGGGGCGCGCAGTACCGGAACGCAATCCGGGCCTGTTCGTCGAGCTGCTTCTGTCGCGCGCGCTCTATGAATATCGCCGACACGCCGGCGGCATCCAACCGGTGCTGTTCGACCGCGGCCTGCCGGACATCATCGCCTATGCCAGGCTCTTCGGCCTGCCCTGCGACGGTCCGGTCGCCGCCGCGCGGCGCCATCGATACAACGCTCAAGTTTTCCTGCTGCCCGCTCAGGAAGAGATCTATCGCCAGGACGAGGAGCGCAGAATGACCTTCGCGCAGGCGCGCCGCTTCGGCGCGACGATCCGCGAGGTCTATGAGGAACTCGGCTATGCCATTGTCGCGCTGCCGCCCGGCACGCCGGACGAACGGGCACAGGCGCTCGCGGCGCAGCTGCCTTCGCCGGCCTGATGCGCGACGGCTGTCTATGGCGCCTGCGTCAATCCAGCTTGTAGAGCCTTCGCAGCTCGGCGATGCGCGACTCCTCCGCCAAGGTGGAACACAGGCGCCCGATGCGCGGCAACGCGCGGGCCGGCGGATACCAGTCAACCAGCATCAGGAGGTAGATGTCGGCGGCACCGAAGGTCTCGCCGAGGAGGAAGGGGCCGGGATCGAGCGCCGCCTCGAGTATCGCGAACTGGCGCTCCAGATCTCGCTCCGCCGCCTGCCGGACGCCTTCCGTGCCGGCCGGATCGGTCGTATAGCGCCCGGCGTAGTAGAAACGCAGGATGGCGCCATAGACGTTCACCGCCAGGAACACCAGCCAGCGGTCGAAGACAGCCCGCGACGCGCTACCGGGAGACGGCGCCAGTCCCGCCTCGGGGAAGCGCTCGATCAGATGCAGCACCATCGCAGCGGATTCGGTCACCGGCTGTCCGTCGGGCAGAAGCAGCACCGGGATCTGCCCCATCGGATTGAGGCCGAGATAGGCTTCGCCATGCTGCTCACCGGCATCGAGGTCTACCGCGATGCGCTCGAAGGTCGCCCCCGCTAACGTCAGCACCGCATCGGGCGCGAAGGCGCCTGTGTTCGGCGCCCAATAAAGTTTGTACACAGCACCTCTCTACTGCGGTGACCCGGCTCATGCGCCGTCAGGATACGACAGGCAAATCCTGCCAATCCACGGACAATCCTGGTGGCGGCCAGACTCCGGCAAGCAAGCCGGAGCCCGACAAGCAAGAAGGGGCGGCCCGATGAGCCGCCCCTTCCTGTCACGCCAGGACTAACTTCTGTGCCATGCGCGCCCTCAGGCGCTCTGGCGCACCTTGTCGAGGAAGGCGCCGACCTGATTCTGTAGATCCGTGGCATCACCGTTGAGACCCTCGACGGCGGCGACCGCCTGCTGAATCGCGGTCATGGTCTGCTCGGAGGCCTTGCGCACCTCGGCGATGGTCGTTGACACCTTCGAGGTATCGCTCGCCGCGGACTCCACGTTGCGCCCGATCTCCTGGGTCGCCGCGTTCTGTTCCTCGACGGCCGAGGCGATGGCCGTGGCCGACTCGTTGACCTGGCCGATCACGCCGCGGATGTTGGCGATGGCCGACACCGCTTCCGAGGTGGCCAGCTGCATGGCGTTGATCTGGCCGGAGATCTCCTCGGTCGCCTTGGTGGTCTGCGAGGCGAGCGTCTTTACCTCGTTGGCAACCACCGCGAAACCCTTGCCCGCCTCGCCGGCACGCGCCGCCTCGATGGTGGCGTTGAGCGCCAGGAGGTTGGTCTGCTCGGCGATCTCGTTGATCAGCTTCACCACGTCGCCGATCTTCTGTGCAGCGGTGTCCAGCGACTGCACCGTCTGGTTGGTGGTCTCGGCCTGCTGCACCGCATCGGCAGCCACCTTGGCCGACTCGCTGGCACGGCGGGCGATCTCACCGATCGAAGCCGACATCTCCTCGGCCGCGGCGGCGACGCTGTCGACGTTGCCGCTGGCACCCTCGGCGGCACCGCTCACCTGGTTGCTCTTGTCGCTGGTCTGGCTCGCCAGCTCGCGCACTTCCCGGGTGGAGGCATCGATGTGCGAGGCGGCGTCCAGCACGGAGGTCACCTTGCTTGCGACCGACTGTTCGAAGTCGTCCGCCAGGCTCTTCATCGCCGCGCGCTTCTCGGCGGCGGCACCTGCCTCCTGCTCGACACGCTCCTGCTCCAGGCGGCGTTTCTCCAGAGCGTTCTCCTTGAACACCTGGACCGCGCGCGCCATGTCGCCGATCTCATCGCCCTGCTTCTGGTAGGCGACCTCGACCTGGGTGTCGTCGCGCGCCAGGCGGTTCATCACCTGAGCCAGGCGCGGCAGCGGACGCAGCAGCATGCGGAAGGTGAAGAAGGCGATCAGCGCGGTCACCAGGATGGTGATGGCAGAGGTGATCGCCAGCTGGTTGGTCAGCTGGTCCAGCATTGCGTTGATGTTCGATTTCAGCACGCCGACGTAGAGGACGCCGATGACCTTGTCCTCGAGCGAGAAGATCGGCGCATAGGCGGTGTAGTAGTCCTTGCCGAGAATGACGGCCTCGCCGTAGTAGGTCTTGCCCTGGGTAACCACCGGGTAGACGGCGCCGTTCTGGCCGAGTGGCGTGCCGATGGCACGGCTGCCGTCATCCTTCTTGATGTTAGTGGTACGCCGCCAGAAGTCCTTGGACTCTTCCTCCCAGACGAAGACCGTGGCGGTCTCTCCGGTCAGATAGCCGACGCGGTCGATCATGTCGTGGTCCGCAAAATCCGGGATCCCGTCGATCTCGAGGCGCTCGACCTCCAGGCCCTTCTTGGTGATCTGCAGCTGGGGGAAGTTCTCGCCGAAGATGTCCGCGGCAATGCGCAGGCTGGCCGCCTGGCGGACCACGACCTGTTCGCGAATCTCGGACTGGATGGCAAAGACAGCGGCCGTGGCACAGGCCGCGGCGGCCACGATGATCAGCGCGATGGTCAGGACCATCGTCTTCGTCGTCAGCTTGATGCTCTTGACGGCGGCTAAGGGGCTCATTGATCTCTCTCACTCTACATGGCTTTAGCAGCCGCTCGGCGCTTGTGGCGGCAGTTGAGTCCGATAGTCGGGAATCGGCATTAGGAAAGCGTAAACTTTGATAAGCGAACCAAAGGATTGCGCCCGCAGGACGGCTTCACTCCAGGTTGCGCAATAGACTATACATTTCTTTTGTATGATTTCAGTTCGCAACAAACGGCCTTGATTCCGCCGCGATAGCGCCAGGACCACCGCCGAGGCGCGATCCGGCCGGTTCAACCGGCCCGGCGCGGCGGCCGGCGGTCGAACCAGGGCGACGCCGCCTCGAACTGCGAGGCCAAAGCGAAGATCCGGGCCTCCTCGCCCACCGGCGCGGCGATCTGCACCCCGATCGGCAGCCCCTCTACCGTCCAGTGCAGCGGCAGAGAGGCCGCCGGCTGGCCCGACATGTTGAACATCTGGGTGAAAGCCACATAGGGCTGAACCGCCCGGTTGAAGCCTTCGAAGTCGTCGCCGAGCGACGCCAGGGCACCGAGGCGCATCGGCGGCTGCGCCATGGTCGGGGTCAGCAGCAGGTCGTAGCGCTGGAGGAAGTCGTTGAGGCGCTCGCCGATGCTGCGGACACCACGCAGGGCACGCAGGTACTGGGGAGCCGACACCGCCGCGCCGCGCTGGGCGAAACGCCAGGTCATGGGTTCCACGTCGTTCTCGACCGCTCCCTCCGGCACCACGGCGTTGCCGGGGGCCAGTGCCTCGGCCATGTTCGCCGCGACGATGACGATCATCGCCTGGCGCAGCAGGCCGTAGTCGATGTCCGGCGCGGCTTCCTCGATCTCGTGGCCGAGTGAGGCCGCCAGCGCAGCCGCCTGCTCCACCGCGGCGCGGCAGTCCGGGTGCAGGGGCACATCCTCCGGCGTGCGCGCCGTCCAGGCGATGCGCAGGCGCCCGGGATCTCTACCGACCGCCGCGAGGAAGGGTGCCGCCGGCTTCGGCAGACTGTAGGGCAGGTGCTGGGGCGGGCCGCAGACCGCATCCAGCAGCGCCGCGGAATCGCGCACCGTGCGGGTCACCGCGTGGAACACGCCGAGTCCGGCCCAGGCATCGCCGGTGAGGTTGCGCCCGCGGCTCGGCTTCAGGCCGAAGAGGCCGCAGCAGGAGGCCGGAATGCGGATCGAGCCGCCGCCGTCGGAGGCATGCGCCAGCGGCACCATGCCGGCGGCCACCGCCGCCGCCGCGCCGCCGCTGGAACCGCCGGCCGAAAAGTCCGGGTTCCAAGGATTGAGTGTGGCGCCGTGCTGGCGCGTCTCGGTCGTGACGTTGAGGCCGAACTCGGAGGTCGCGGTCTTGCCCAGAACCACCAGCCCGGCGGCCTGCCAGCGTGCCACCATGGGGTCGTCGAAGGGCGCGAGGTAGTCGGCCATCCAGCGGCTGCCGTTGCCGCAGGGCCGACCCTTGCGGAAGGTGTAGAGATCCTTCAGCAGGAAAGGCAGGCCGGCAAAAGTGCCGCCGGGACCGCCGGCGGCGAGCTCGGCACGCGCGGCGTCGTAGAAGCGGTGGACCACGGCGTTGACCGTCGGGTCGCGCGCCTCGATGCGGGCGACGGCGGCTTCCAGCAGTTCGGGGGAGGAGACCTCGCCCTGGCGGATCAGCTCCGCCAGGCCGACGCCGTCATGGTCGTCGAGCAGGCCGTCGATCGACACCGCCCCGGCCGGCTCAGTCGGTCAGCGCTTCGCAGGCCTTCTTGATGCGCTTGCAGGCCTCCTCCAGCGCCTCGGTCGAGGTCGCATAGGAGACCCGAAAATGCGGCGAGAGGCCGAAAGCCTCGCCCTGCACCGCGGCGACGCCGACGGCTTCCAGCAGGTAGGTGACGAAGTCCTCGTCGGTCTCGATAGCCTTGCCGTCCGGCGTCTTCTTGCCGATGCAGCCGGCGCAGGAGGGGTAGACGTAGAAGGCGCCTTCCGGCTTGTGGCAGTGGATGCCCGGGCAGTCGTTCAGCATGGCCACGACCATGTCGCGGCGCTTGCGGAAGGCCTCGGCCCGCTCGGGGATGAAAGCCTGCGTGCCGTTCAACGCCTCGACCGCCGCGGCCTGGCTGACCGAAGACGGGTTGGAGGTCGACTGCGACTGCACCTTGGCCATGGCCTTGATGAGTTGCTGCGGACCGGCGGCGTAGCCGATGCGCCAGCCGGTCATGGCATAGGCCTTGGAAACGCCGTTGACGGTCAGCGTACGCTCCTTCAGGCGCGGCTCGACCTGGGCCGGGGTGACGAACTCGAAGCCGTCGTAAATCAGGTGCTCGTACATGTCGTCGGTCATCACCCAGACCTGCGGATGGCGCAACAGCACGTCGGTCAGCGCCTTCATTTCGGCGCGGCTGTAGGCGGCGCCAGTCGGGTTCGAGGGGCTGTTGAGGATCAGCCAGCGGGTCTTCGGCGTGATCGCCTGCTCCAGCGCCTCCGGCGTCAGCTTGAAGTTATGGTTGGCGCCGCAGGGCACTGCTACCGGCTCGCCCTCGGCCAGCAGCACCATGTCCGGGTAGGACACCCAGTAGGGCGCCGGGACGATCACCTCGTCACCCGGATTGAGTGTCGCCATAAAGGCGTTGTAGAGCACCTGCTTGCCGCCGGTGCCAACGGTGATCTCGGCGGGGGAGTAGTCCAGGCCGTTCTCGCGCTTGAACTTGGCGCAGATCGCCTTCTTCAGCTCCGGCGTGCCGTCCACCGCGGTGTACTTGGTCTGGCCCTCGTGAATGGCCTTGATGGCCGCTTCCTTGATGTTCTCGGGGGTATCGAAGTCCGGCTCGCCGGCGCCGAGGCCGATCACGTCGCGTCCGGCGGCTTTCAGCTCGGCCGCCTTGGTGGTGACGGCGATGGTGGGCGAGGGCTTGATGCGCGACAGACGTTCCGCGATCACGGACATCGATAAAACTCCCGGAATTGCTCGTTTAGGGACCGCCGCCCGGGCGGATCAGCGGCAACTTAGTGCCTTCGAACGGCAATTGGAACCGGCAAGCACGCATGGCTGGCCCGCCGCCGCTGCCTCAATCGCTTCCCAAAGCATCACGGAATCGCCCCATTCCCGATCCGCTGCCGCCATGCTCGGCGGGCCTCATGAACCTCAGGCAACGCCGGGACGACACCCTGTCGCCCAGCGCAACGAAACGGCCAGCCCAAAACGCCTCAAGGGAGCCCGGGGGAACATCATGCGACACCACCTGCCGCCGCAGCAATTCTACAGCGTCTTCCCGCCCATGCTGGGGAAGGCTCTCCTCCACAACGTCCTGGTGATCGGAGGAACCCTGTTCCTGGCGATCCTCACCCTGCTGGCCGCCCTCGCCCTGCAGGCCCTGCCGGCCCGGGCCCAGGCCGGAGAGGTCCAGGCAGCGGAGTCGGAGACCCCGGCCGGCCTGTTCTTCCGCAGCGGCGAGGCGGGATCCGCCCTCGAGGCCCCGGTGCTGAAGAGCGACGTTTCCATCGCGGTGAACGGCATGGTGGCCCGGGCTACGGTGCGCCAGGTCTTCCACAACCCGAGCGACCGCTGGCTGGAGGGCATCTACGTCTTCCCGCTGCCCGAGCGTTCCGCCGTCGACCGCCTGACCATGACGATCGGCGAGCGCCGCGTCGAGGGCCGCATCATGGAGAAGGCGGAGGCCGAGCGCGCCTACCGCGAGGCGGCCGACAACGGCCAGCGCGCCAGCCTGGTGAGCGGCGAGCGGCCCAACGTCTTCGTCACCGCGGTGGCCAACATCGGCCCCGGCGAGGACATTACCGTGGAGATCGGCTTCCAGGACACCGTCGCCTACGAGAACGGCACCTTCGCCCTGCGCTTCCCCATGGTGGTGGCGCCGCGCTACAGCCCGGCGCCAGAGGCCAACATCGCCGAGGCGCCGGCGCCGAACCGCCCCGCCGTCAACCCGGCCATGGTGACGGCGCCGCAAGGCGACGACCGCGATCTCTTCGGCCCGGTCCACACCGACGGCCGGAAACACAACCTGCTCTCGCTCACCGTGCAGCTCGACGCCGGCCTGCCGCTGGCGAGCCTGCGCAGCCTCTACCACCCGGTAGTGATCGAGAGCACAGCGGACGGCGGCCAGAGCATTACCCTAAGCGACGGCGACGTGCCCGCCGACCGCGACTTCGTGCTGGAATGGGCGCCTGCGGCTTCCGCCGCGCCGCAGGCCGCCGTCTTCGCCGAGCAGGTCGGGCCCGACGCCCACCTGCTGGTGATAATGGTGCCGCCGGCCCGCGCTGCCGAGGGCGCCGTGCCGGCGGAGCCGCAGCCCGCACCGCTGCCGCGCGAGCTGGTCTTCGTCATCGACACCTCCGGATCGATGCACGGCGACTCCCTGGACCAGGCGAAGGCCGCAGTCGCCGCTGCCCTGAAGCGGCTCAATCCCGAGGACCGCTTCAACGTCATCCAGTTCAACAACGAGACCCACGCCGTCTTCCAGCAGCCGGTCGTCGCCGACGCCGCCAATGTGATGCAGGCCTGGTACTACGTCAGCGCCCTCGAGGCCAACGGCGGCACCGAGATGCGCCCGGCCCTGCAGCTTGCGCTGCGCGACGGCTCCTCCGAGGGATACCTGCAGCAGGTGGTCTTCCTCACCGACGGCGCGGTCGGCAACGAGGACGAGCTGTACCGCGAGGTGGCCGATCGCCTCGGGTCCCACCGTCTGTTCACGATCGGCATCGGCTCGGCCCCCAACAGCTACTTCATGCGCAAGGCGGCCGAGGTCGGCCGCGGCAGTTTCACCTACATCGGCGACCTCGGCGAGGTGAAGCCGCGTATGGACGCCCTGCTGAGCAAGCTGGAGCAGCCGGCGCTGACCGACATCCGAGTCGGCTGGCCGCTCGCCGCCGGCAAGCGCATCGAGCTCTATCCGACTCCGCTGCCCGACCTCTACGTCGGCGAGCCGGTCACCTTCACCGCGCGCCTGGAAGGTGTCGATCTGAAGGAACTCGACGGCCAGCTGCTGATCACCGGCAACGCCGTCGACGGCGGCTGGCAGCAGCGCCTGGCATTGGCCGATCTCACCGCGGCGCCCGGCGTCGCCTCAGTCTGGGCCCGCGCCAAGCTGGCGCAGATTGAGGACGGCCTCTACACCGCCGGCGGCGACACCGACAGGACGGCGATCCGCGCCGCTTCGCTGGCGCTGGCGCTCGAGCACCGGCTGGTCACCCGCTACACCGCCCTGGTGGCGATCGACGAGGTGGTGGCCCGACCCGAGGGCGAGCGATTGCAAAGCGAGGAGATCGCCCGCGACCTGCCGGCCGGCTTTGATGCCGAGATGATCTTCGGCCATCCCGGGACAGCTCGGACACCGGCCCCGGCTCCCGCCGAGATGCGCCAGCGCGCCCTGCCCGCGCCGCTGCTGCAGCAGGCCGCCGCGGCCAACGGCCAGACCGTGACCCTGCCGCAGACGGCCACCGCGGCCGAGCGCATGGCCATCCTCGGCGGCTTCTACCTGGTGATGGCGCTGCTGCTGATCCTGCTGGTGCTGCGGCGGCGGCAGACGGGCGGGCTGCGTGGCTAGGACCCTGACCCTCAACCGGGCCCTGCTCGGCCTCGCCGCGCTGTCGCTGGCCCTCGGCCTGTGGCAACTGGGCGGGGCCGCCCTCATCCACGGCAAGGCCTGGCTGGCCCAGCGCCTGCTCGACCGCGCCTGGACCGAGACTCTGGCCGGCGCAGGGGAGGTCAAGCCCTGGCCCTGGGCCGACACCTGGCCGGTAGCGCGCCTCAAGGTGCCGGCACTGGACGTCGACCTCTACGTGCTGGCCGGCGCCAGCGGCCGCACCCTCGCCTTCGGGCCCGCCGTGGTCGACGGCACCGCCGGCCTCGGTCACCAGATCCTCAGCGGCCACCGCGACACCCACTTCGCCTTCCTGCGCAAGCTGGCCGGCGGCAGCCGCCTGCAGCTGCAGGACCACAGCGGCGCCTGGCGCGACTACGTGGTGCGCGGCCACCAGATGGTCGACGTGCGCCAACCGGTAACCGCGCGCGCCGCCGAGGCCGCGGAGCTGCTCACCCTGGTCACCTGCTATCCCTTCGACGCCGTTACGCCCGGCGGGCCGCTGCGCTATGCGGTGACGGCCGAGGCGCTGAACAGTGCAATCGAAACCGCCATGCCGCTCGGGGGAGCGGCCCTTTCCACAACCACATTCGGGGGAATCCAGTCCGGAGAAGGTATCCCCAATGGCGCCTTGTAACGTGAATGCTGATTGATCCGGCGCAGATCACGCGCCACGAGCCCCTGGCCCGGGGCAGCGCCCTCAGGCGCTTTCTGAAGCGCCTGCTGCTGATCGCTTGCCTCGCCGTCGGCATCGGCGCCGCGCTGCTGCTCTTCGCGCCGCTGCTGTAGCCGGCCCCACCGCTCCTGACAGGCAGGTGACAGGAAGTCCGCGCGCCCGCCGCCGCTGGCCCCTGGTATCGGGCGGAGAGAAATGCATATAAAGGGGCATGTCCGATCCGGTCCTCAGCCCCTTTCCGGCCAAGCCCCCCGCTCAGCCTGGGGAAGTTCCCGCGGGCACGCCCTTCCGCATCGCCTCCGACTTCACCCCGGCGGGCGACCAGCCGCAGGCCATCGTCGAGCTGACCGCCGGCCTCAAGCAGGGCGAGCGAGACCAGGTGCTGCTCGGCGTCACCGGCTCCGGCAAGACCTTCACGGCGGCGCAGGTGATCGCCGAACTGCAGCGGCCGGCGCTGATCCTGGCACCGAACAAGACCCTGGCCGCGCAGCTCTATGCGGAGATGAAATCCTTCTTCCCCGACAATTCGGTGGAGTACTTCGTCTCCTACTACGACTACTACCAGCCGGAAGCCTACGTCC
>CAYYIV010000054.1:0-23390 GCA_964472095.1 uncultured Pelagibius sp. | reverse complement strand
GCGCCTCGGGATTGAGGCGGCTGGCGACGGCGGTGGCGGCGTGGCCGACCGGCAGCGCGGTGCCGGTCTCCGCTGCCCGCTGCTCGCCGGCGACGAGGCGGTAGACGGCCAGGACGGCGGTGGCGCCCTGCAGCAACGCCAGGCAGGCGAAGAGCGCCGGCGCCCCCAGGTGGGTGATGGCGAGGCCGCCGGCCGGCGGGCCCAGCACGATGCCGACGTTCATCACCAGTACCAGCCCGCCGGAAGCCGCCACCATCTGCGCCGGCGCCAGGCGGTCGTTGGTGTGGGCGACGCCGAGGGAATAGAGCGGCAGGGTGAAGGCGCCCACCAGGGCGACGGCGGCATAGAGCCAGGGCCCGTCGGCCAGGCTGGCGGCCGACATCCAGACAGCGAGGCAGACGACCAGGGCGACGCCGGCGGCGCCGGCAATCACCAGCCGGCGGTCGATGCGGTCGGAGAGTGCGCCGAGCGGAAACTGTCCCAGCACGCCGCCTAAGGTGCCGGCCGCGACCAGGAGCCCGACCTGGCTAACCGGCAGGCCGAGCGCCACGCCGAAGAGGCCGAGGCCGACGTAGAAGGCGCCCTGCGAGATGCCGTTGAGGAAGCTCACCGAGAGGCCGAGCGGCGAGATCGCGAAGAGCTCGCGCACCGAGAGCCTGGCCGGCGCCTCGAAGGCCTGGCCCTGCTTGGCCGAGAGCAGCATCGGCACCAGCGACAGCGAGATCAGCACCGAGACGATGACGAAGAGCAGGTTGCCCTGGCGGTCAGGGATGCCGAGCAGCAGCTGCCCCAGCGCCACGCCGCCGGTCTGGGTGATGAAGTAGATGGAGAGCAGGGCGGCGCGGGTGCGGTTGTCGGCGCGCCCGTTCAGCCAGCTCTCCGCCACCACGTAGAGCCCGGGAAAGCAGAAGCCGGCCAGCGCCCGCATGGCGGCCCAGCTCCAGGGGTCGGCGGTCACCATGTGGATCAGCGCCGCGGTGGAGCACAGCGAGGCCAGCGCCCCGAAGCTGCGGATGTGGCCGACCCTCGCCACGATCTTCGGCGCCACGAGGCAGCCGAAGAGCGCGGCCAGCGGATAGGCTGCCTGCATGAAGGCGATCTCGGTCTGCGTGAAGCCGAACGCCGTGGCGCGCACGGTCAGCAGCGTGACCAGCAGCCCGTTGCTGATCATCAGCAGCAGCATGCCGAGGAACAGCGGCCAGGACTCCATGATGCCGCGGCGAAGCACTTGGGAAAGACTCCTCGATGAACGGAGGGCCGCGACGTCCGCGGCCCCCTGCTCACCTATCCCAAGTGCGAGGCGCTGCCAAGCTCAGTGAAGGGGCGGGGGTCCAGGTGCCGGATTGACCTCGTGGTTCGAGACGCCCGCTTGCGCGGGCTCGTCACCATGGAGTCAATCACTCAAAAGGGGCCGTCTCGAAGGGCGCGGCGCGGCGCGGTTGCCTCCTTTACCAGCTCCCGGTGTTCTGCATCGAGGCCCAGGGCTCCTTCGCCGGCAGGGCGTCGCCGCGCTGCAACAGCTCGATGGAGATGCCGTCGGGCGAACGCACGAAGGCCATGTGGCCGTCGCGCGGTGGGCGGTTGATGGTGACGCCGCCGTCCATCAGCTGCTGGCAGGTGGCGTAGATGTCGTCGACCCGGTAGGCGAGGTGGCCGAAGTTGCGCCCGCCCTTGTATTCCTCCGGGTCCCAGTTGTAGGTCAGCTCGACCAGCGGCGCCTGACTCTGCTTGGCCTGCGCGACGTCCTCCGGTGCGGCCAGGAACACCAGGGTGAAGCGGCCCTTGTCGTTCTCCATGCGCCGCACCTCCTTCAGGCCCAGCTTGTTGCAGTAGAAGTCGAGCGAGGCGTCGAGGTCGGCCGCACGGACCATGGTGTGCAGGTATTGCATCGAAAGCTCTTCCTGATTGTGGGGTTCTTCGGGCGTGTCTTGGCCACAATTTAGGGCCATTGCCGCCGGATTTGTAGGGCAAAGAAACGGCATTCCCCCAATCGATAATAAGAAAGACATCGATGTTCCGAGGCTGGACAAACCGTGAGCGAATTTTTACGCACCCACTTGAGGTGCTCTTTCCGCACGTTTTGGGCCGATCTGATAAAACAACCATCACTTGAAATGGCGTGGAATTTAAGAAAGGCTGATTGTGGGATTCGAAAGCAGTGAGGAAAATCCGTTGGGCCTGAATTTGCAGAAGTACCTGCGATTGTTGATCCCTGGATTATTTTTGTATGGGATCTTTGTCCTCCTGTGCTGGACAACGAAATGGTGCGAGCTAGCAATGCCAGCCAACTGGGAGGAAGCTTCGAAATTATTGGCGGCATTTGTACTTGGCGCCCTGTACCATTATTCGGGGCTTCGGGAGAAATCAAACAATTCCTATCATTTTGACGTAAATACCCACATCACAAGGAAGCTAACGCAACCGTTCTTGAGCGATATTCAGGGATTGGGCGAATTAAAGTGGAATAAAACAAAAAAACTATTCTATCATTTTATAGACAAAGATGAGAGTTTAAAAGTTAAATCTGAAATTATAAGGTTTAATGGATTATTATGGACGTCAATAGCAGATCTTAGGATGGCTTGTGCTGTTGGTGTGATTGTGTTTCTTGGGTCGGTTGCTTGCTCAAGGATGCTGGATTTCTCGAAGTTCAATGAGATTCGTGCGATTGTTCCGATTCTGATCCTGATTATTCTGTTTTCGCTTAGTTTTTGGTTCTCGCGGTTAGCCACAGATCGACACAAACGCCTGAGCGACGATCAGACCGATTACATTATCTTTCACTACAAGGATGAACTGAAATCGGGACTCGAGAAACTTGCCTCTGAACCGCCGTCTTGATCGATGATTGAAGATCGGATTCGGTTCATTGGGACGGAAGCAGTCACGTTTCCCCAAACGGTATATGTGGGATTCAGCGGTGGCAAAGATAGCAGCGCCGTTGTGAAACTTCTTTACACTGCTGCGCTTAGGTATAAGCCCGATTGTAGATTTGTCGTGGTTTACTGCGATACGGGAGTAGAAAATCCGGTAATTGACCGATGCGTGAAATCGACTCTATTAGCGCTTGATAGAGAGGCGCAAGAGTGCCGTGTAGATTTCAGGACTAAGGTTATAGAACCCGCACTAGATCAGAGCTTCTTTGTGCGATTGATTGGGAGAGGTTATCCGCCTCCTACAAACTCATTCCGATGGTGCACTAAGGATGTGCGCATTCGCCCATTCCAACGGTTCTTGAATGAAATTGACGGCAATGTGTTGATTGCTATCGGCACAAGAGTTGGAGAAAGCCGTCAGCGAGATCGTTCTCTCAAGAAGTCGATGGATGTTGATGCGGGAGTGAGCTTCTATCAGAAGCAGCGAGAGGGATTCTCGCGAGCCACGCTCTTCACGCCGATCATTGATTTTGACGTCGCTGACGTTTGGGAAGCGCTTGTTTCATTGGAGAGTCCTAAGTGCATTTCCGGGGAGTTTCTGGCGCAGCTGTACAAGGATGGCAGCGGGGAGTGCCCGACTGTCCGAGATTTCAAAGACAAGCCATGCTCAAAATCGAGATTTGGTTGTTGGACTTGCACAGTGGTGCGGCGGGACAAGTCAGCAGAGACTTTAATCAGCCGAGGGTATGATGAGCTTCAGCCGTATCTGAGCTTCCGACAGTGGCTGCTGGATATTCGCAATCAGCCAACTTACCGATGCAGACTGCGGCGGAACGGAGCCACAGGACCTGGTCCATTTAACTTAATTGCACGAAAGATGATTCTCGAGAAATTGGATCTTTTGGAAAGCGAGACTGGCGAGAAGGTTCTTACAGTCGAGCAGCGCAACCGTATTAGCGAGCTATGGACGGCTGACATGAGCAGTGGACAGTATTTGGCTATTGAGTAACCACACGTTAGTTGGCTGATATTTCTCAGAACCCGAACATGTGGTCGAAGGAGAAGGCCTTCTCGCCGTTGGTGAGACCGTGGTAGCCGAAGAGGCGGCAGGTGGTGTCGCGGATGATGACGTAGCCTTCCGACCCCGCGGCCTTGAGATCGGCGGCGGAGAAATAGTCCGACGGCTTCCAGAGCAATGAGCCGCCGCAGGCGATCTGCACGTCGTGCTCGGCGATGGCCTCGCCATCGCGACCGTGCAGGACGAGCGTCGTGGCGCTCCTCGCGTGCCAGGGCGTCGACGCCGGGTAGATCAGGTGGCAGAGCGCCTCGTAGGGCGCCGGGCCGAAGGAGAGGAACAGGCGGGTCGAGAGTCCTGGCGCACGCCCGGCGTAGGACTGTGGCTCGCCCTTGTAGGTCAGCACCGCGTTGAAGACGTGGGCGCCGAAGGAGGTTTCGGCGACATGGCCTGACGCCTTGTCCTCGTAGCGGAAGAGGCCGTGCAGCCAGCCGTCGGCCTCGCCGCCCTCGGCGAAGTCGTAGACCAGCTCCATGTGGCCCCACTCGCCGGCGGCGCCGTCGAGCAGGTCGTCGACGTCTACGAGGGTCGCGTGGTTGCGCGGCAGCTTGCCGAGCGAGCGGCCACCGATCTCACCGCCGTCGGGATCGTAGGCGTAGAGTGCCACCGGCAGGTTGGCCTGGCAGGTCGACATCGGCGTCGGCAGCGCCAGCGAGCGGAAGCGCCCGCGCGGCAGGATCGGCGCCGGCAGAATGAAGCCCTTGCCCAGCAGGTTGGAGAGCTCGGGAATGCGCGGGTCGGGCTTCAGGTCGACGCGCTCCACGTTGGGGTGCGCGATGCGGCGGCGCGGCGGGGTCACCGCGCCGTTGGCGATGACCTCGTAGCGCGGGCGCACGAAGTGCTTGCCGGCCTGCACCTCGATCTGCTGCGGCCAGCGCGCCGCGGGCAGCAGCTCGGCGGTGTCGATGGCCAGGGTGCCGAAGGGCGGGATCTCGCGGTCGAGCCAGGCGATCTCGCCATCGCCCATCAGGTTCAAGCCAACGCTGCCGGCAGGCACCGGCGCCGGGTGGCTGTTCTGCACCCAGAGGAGTACCTGCTCGTCCTCCGCAGGCGCCGGCAGGCCGGCATAGAGGTCCGCCGGCCAGGAGTTGGAGTCGTGGGTGCAGGACAGGATCTCGTCGCTGTCGCCGTAGGTGTCGAGCGCGTACTTCACGACGTCGTGGCCGGCGATGCCGCAGACGTGCAGGAAGAGGCTGCCGGTGAACGCGCCGAGACTGAAGCGCTCGCGAACCTGCTTGGAATCGATCACCACGCTGGCGTTGGCGCCGGGCAGCGGGTCCGACCATTCGGCGAGCGGCTTGCCGCCTTCATCCATCAGGCAGCACCAGGCGGCGGGGGCATCAGCGCCGTAGGTCGACCAGTAGTTGGCGGTGGCGAGGCGCGTATGGTGACCCCCGCTGTCGCGGAAGAACACCAGGTTGGTGGCGAAGTTGAGGCTATCGAGATAATTGCGCCGGTTGGTCAGCATCGCCTCGGGCAGCCGCAGCGCATCGAGGCTCACCACCGTGGCGTCCGATGGCAGCAGGTGGCGAATGTGGGCGATCAGGCGCCCGGCGTCGAAGGCGGTGACGAAGACCTGCGTCGCCTTGCAGCCCGGCAGGTCGGTCACCGGCTGGGCCTGCTGCCCGAGGATCTCGCTGCCGAGGTCTTCCAGGTCCTGCACGTAGACCGCGGCGATGTCGATACCGGAGAGGTCGTAGATCTCGGCGAAGGCTTTCGCGTAGCCGAGCGGGTCGTAGATCGCGACGGGGCCGTCGGCGAGACCGCTCAGCAGCTTTTCCGCCTGGCGCGCGGCCAGCGGATGGCCGATGGCCTTGAAGAAGGCGTTGCCGCCCTTGGCGTTGCTGAATGTCTCGATGTTGAGGGCCATTAGCTTCTCGAATCAACTCTCTCTCAGGGCCAGGTTACCTGCCGACGCGCAGCAGCTTCTTGGTCCAGGCGGAAAAGGCGTGGCGCTTCAGCTCGCGCCTTAGGACGCTCTCGTCGGTCAGCCAGTTCAGCTGGATCGAGCGGCGCTGGCCGATGAAGGGCTTGTGGCCGTGCCAGGCCGCAGGCGAGCAGCGGAAGGCGACCAGGGTGCCGGCCTCGGGCGGCACCTCGGCGGCATAATCCTCCAGGTCGTCGGGGCCGTTCAGCATGCGCAGGCGCCCGCCGTCGGACTCCCAGGCACTGTTCAGGTAGATCAATGCGGTGACCAGCTTGGTCTTGGAATCGGTGTGGATGCCGCCGTCCTTGGCGCGCGACTGGCCGCGCAGGGTGACCATCGTGGGCCGGCCGCCAAGGTCGAGGCCGAACTTGGCGGCGAAGGCCGCGGTGACCGCCGGGCCCTGCAGCTCGTCGAGCAACTCGGCGAAGGCCGTGCCGCAGTCGAGGCTGGTCGCGGGGAAGCTGCCGCCGCTGGCGATGGCCGGGAAGTCGCGCTCGACAGCCGGCAGCGCCTGGGGCATCAGGAAGCCGGGCACGATGAGGAATTCGAAGGGCGCCCGCTGCAACGCCGTCGCCTCGAAGCGTTCAAGATCGAGGCGCGGGGAGCGCGGGGCGGTTTCGGCGGCAAGGCTCGACAAGCGGCAGGTCCCTGGAGTCGTCACTGGGCTGTCGTCACTGGGCAGTCGTCATTCGGCGATGCACTTAGGCAAACTATTTAAGACCCGGGCGGCGAAAGATCAAATGACCGAGATCAGCCCGCGCGGTCCGCATGCCCTGCGGCGCGGCGTGCCAGGAGCCGCCGGCGGATCTCCTGGGCGGCGCGCCGGGTCTCCGCCAGCGGCGCGTAGTCCCAGTTCTCCAGCGTGCCGGTGAAGGGCCGCGCGATGCCGGCCGCTACCAGTGTCTCGTGGAAGCGAGTGAACTTGGGCGAGTGCCCGCGCAGGTGGACGACGTGCACCGGTTTGCCGGTGCTGGCGGCCTCCGAGACCATGTTCACCGAGTCGCCGGTCACCACCACATGGTCGGCCAGCGCCAGGATGCCGAAGTAAGGGTTCTCGCCGGCACCGTCCCAGATCTCCGCCGACAGGCCGGCGAGGCCGCGGCGCAGGATCTCCTCATTGCGCGCACCGGTGCGCCGCGAGGTGGTGACCATCAGGCCCCAACCCGCGCGCGCCAGCGCCGCGAGCCGGTCGGTCAGCTGCGTCATGGTGCTGGCGTCGAGGCGGAAGGCCTTGTTGTTGCCGCCGATCAGCACTGCGAGGCGCCTTTCCGGCAGGCAGGCGTAGCGTGGTGCGAAGTGGGCGGCAGCCTCGGCCAGGCGCTCGGGCGTCACGCGGCCGAGGGCGCCGCGGGTGGTCAGCACGTTCCCGGCGCGCAGGCGATCGTGCTCTGGCGTCACGATGAGGTCGAAGGCAGCAGGATCGATGGCCGGGTTCTGGATCTGCACCGTGAAGCTGCGACCGCCGCTGAGGCGCCGGATGTCGCGGGTCAGCGCCACGGTCTGGCGCCCGCTGGCGATCCACAGGTCGGGCCATGGCGGTGCCAGGCGGTCGCCCTTGGGCCCCAGGGTATTCAGCGGATCCTTGATGAGCGCCGGCGGCAGCCAGCGCCAGGGCTTGCCGACCGATACCCGCTTCACCTCGGCCTCGAGCCCGAGCGCCTCGGCGAGGCCGAGGCACTGAATCTCCATGCCCGCCTTGCCGTCGGTGACCACCCAGCAGGTGATGCCGCAGAGTGGGTCGTCGGCCGTCGCCGAGTCGGATCGGGGGTGCAGGTCGGGCCGATTCATGGCGGGCCGGACTATGAGCGTGCGCTCCTGACGGTGCAAGGGTGAAGCGGCCGGCCGATGGCCCGACAAAGTAACCGAAACTTCGCCTTATAGCCGGTTTTGCATCCTGGAGGGGCTTGCCAGCAGGGGGTTGCCGGGTAATATTGTTACCCAGCGACCGCCGCGGCGGCGCGATTTTGTCTTTTCGTTGCCGAGGGTGCCTATGCGCCGGGTCAAGTTGGACCGAATCGACCTGCAGATTCTGCAGGATCTCCAGGAAGACGGGCGGATCACCAACGTCGAGCTGGCGCGCCGCGCCGGCATCTCCGCCCCGCCCTGCCTCAGGCGCGTCCGCGCGCTGGAGGAGGCCGGCTACATCAAGGGCTATCACGCCGACCTCGACGCCGAAGAACTCGGCTTTGAAGTGACCTTCTTCGCCCTCATCGGCCTCGACAGCCAGTCGGAGACCGTGCTCAAGGCCTTCGAGACCCTGGTCGGCGGCTGGTCGGAGGTGCGCGAGTGCCACATGGCGCGCGGCCCGGACGACTTCGTGCTGCGCCTGGTGGCGCGCAACACCGCGCACGAAAACGAACTGACCCGGCGGCTCACCTCGGCTGCCCACGTGGTCACGGTGAAGACCATCCAGGTCATCCGCACCGCCAAGTCGACCCCCGGCGTGCCCATCGACATCGCCCAGGCCGTCGAACCGGCCAGCCACGACTAGTCTCTTTCCCGGACTTTCCATTCGCGCAGCGCATGATCGCCGTTTCCCGGCGGAGGCTTCACGCGTGCAGGGCGAATGCTATGATCGTGTGCAAACGAACAACGGGGCGACGCGGGCCTGATAGGCCGTGGATGCTTCGGTGGGAGGATGTTGGCATCAATGCCGGTGCTGGACGCCATGCCGCCGCTGGCCTATAAGGCGGCCCCAGTGCCGCAAAACACTCTGCGGAAAGGAATTTCCCATGCCTTTTTCGTTATTTAAACCCACTGCCTCGGCGGGCAGGAAACTCGGAACGGTTGCCGCCGCTTCGCTCTTCGCGGCCACCGCTCTGGCCGGTACCGCGCTGGCACAGGACGTGAAAATCGGCCTCGTCGGCGGCATCTCCGGCCCGATCGCCGCGCTGGCGCCGCCGATGATCCAGGCCTCGCAGCTCGCGATCCAACACGTGAACGAGCAGGGTGGCCTGCTCGGCGGCCGCAAGCTGGTCGCCGTGGTCGGCGACTCGGCCTGCAGCCAGCAGGGCGGCACCGACGCCGCCACCAAGGCCGTGAACGTCGAGCAGGTGGTCGCCATGGTCGGCCCCTACTGCTCCGGCGCCACCCTGGCCGCCGCCAACACCGTAACCATCCCGGCCGGCGTCGTAATGATCTCGCCCTCGGCCACCTCGCCGGAGCTGACCAAGCTGGCCGACAAGGACCTGGTGTTCCGTACCGCGCCATCCGACAGCTACCAGGGCCAGGCGCTGGCCCGCAAGCTGCTGGCCGACGGCACCCAGAAGACGGCGGTCGCCTTCCTCAACAACGATTATGGCAAGGGCTTCGCCGAGTCCTTCCGCAGCGAGTTCGAGGCCAAGGGCGGCGAGATCGCCGGCTACTCGGCGCACGAGGACGGCAAGGCCTCCTACCGCTCAGAGCTGGCCGAGCTGGCCGCCAAGGGCGCCGAGACCCTGGTGCTGATCGACTACGGCGACGGTGCCGGCATGACCATCCTGCGCCAGGCCCTGGAGAACGGCTTCTTCTCTAAGTTCGTCGGTGGCGATGGCATGAAGACCGATGCCCTGGTCAACGCCCTGGGTGCCGACAACCTGGAGGGCTTCACCACCTCGGCGCCGGTCGGCGCGGAGTCGGCGGGGCTCGAGCGCTTCAATGAGCTCTACGCGGCGGCGGGCGGTGACCAGACCGCAGTCTACGCCACCACCTCCTATGACGCGGCCTTCCTGCTGGCCCTGGCCATCGAGAAGGCGGGCGCGGCCGACCGCTCGAAGATCTCGGCGGCGCTGCGCGAAGTCGCTTCCGCGCCGGGCGAGGTCATCCTGCCGGGCGAATGGGAGAAGGCCCGCCAGCTGATCGCCGAGGGCAAGGAAATCAACTACCAGGGTGCCGCCGGCGACCACGAGTTCGATGAGAACGGCGACGTGCCGGGAGTCTACGCCCTCTTCGGCGTCGCCGACGGCAGCCTGAAGATGGTCTCCGCCATCGATTAGGCAAGTTACCGCGCGGCGGCGGGGGCGCTCAGCTTCCGCCGCCGCCGGTCTTCCGCCCGCCGCGGGTGGGATCTTCCGGCAGCAGTCCCTCCGGCCGGAAGCGCAGCACCAGCTGCAGCATCAGCCCGATCAGGAAGGCCCGGATGTACTTGGCCTGGATGGCCATCTCCGTCGGAAGCTGATCGGTCACAAACTCCGTCATCGACCAGATGATCCACACCACTGCGGCGCCGAGAATGGCCCCGCGGTTGTTGCCGGAGCCGCCGAGAATCAACATGATCCAGATGAGGAAGGTGGTGATCATGGGATCGATGCCTTCCGGCGTGATCGAGCGGTTGAAGTGGGCCAGCAGCGCGCCTCCGAGGCCCATCAGGCAGGCCCCGAAGACGAAGGCCTGCAGCCGCCGGAAGGCGATGTCTTTGCCAAGCGAGGCAGCCGCCGTCTCGTTGTCGCGGATCGCCCGCATCATGCGGCCCCAGGGCGAGCGGAACTGGTGCTCGACCAGCAGGTAGGCGACCACGAGGCAGAACAGCACCAGGCCGAGATAGGCGAGCTGCGAGTAAAGGTAGTCGAGGTCGCCGAAGGGCCGCGGCAGGCCCGTCAGCCCGCGCGCCGAGTTGGTCAGCCAATCCTCCGATTTGGCGACCAGGCGGATGATCTCCGCCACGCCGATGGTGGCGATGGCGAGGTAGTCGGAGCGGAGGCGCAGGGTGATCTTGCCGATCGGCCAGGCGATCAGCCCGGCCGCCACCATGGCGCCGAGCCAGCCGGCCGCCACCGGCAGCTCGAAACCGCCGAGGCGCCCCTCGACCGCCGGCCCGGTCAGGATGGCGGAGGCATAGGCGCCGACGGCGAAGAAGCCGGCGATGCCGGCGTTGAACAGGCCGGTCAGTCCCCATTGGATGTTCAGCCCCAGCGCAAGCATGGCGTAGATGCCGATGAAGATCGCCATGTAGACCGCGTAGTTCAGCAGGCCGAGCCATTCCATCGCGGGTTCTCCCTACAGCACCTTGCCGCGCAGCAGGCCGGTCGGCCGCACCGCCAACATGATGAGCAGCACGGCGAAGGCCAGCGCAGACTTGTACTCCGAGGGCAGGAAGAGCACCGAGCACTCCTCGGCGATGCCGATGATCATGCCGCCGAGCACGGCGCCCTCGACGCGCCCGACGCCGCCGAGGATGGCGGCAGCGAACATCGGCAGCAGCATGTACCAGCCCATCAGCGACTTCAGCTCGGTGTTGATGCCGAGGAAGAAGCCGGCGGCGGCGCAGAGCAGGCCGATGATGGTCCAGGTGAGGGCAGTGGTCAGCCGCGTGTCAATGCCGGACAGCTGGGCCAGATCCGGGTTGTCGGACATTGCGCGCATTGCCTTGCCCCAGCGCGTGTAGCCGAGGAACAGCATCAGGGCGACGACCAGTCCGGCGGTGGCCGCCAGGGTCCAGAGCTCGCGGTCTTTGATGCGGATGCCGAAGTAGCTCTCCGGCCGCACGATGCCGCCGGCATAGGTCTGCGAGTCGACGCCCCAGGCGACCTGCACTACGGCGCGCAGCATCAGCGCGACGCCGAGCGAAGCGATCACCGTGAGGATGGCGCTGCGCCGGCGCAGGTGCTCGTAGAACAGCCAGTGGAGCCCGACGGCGATGCCCGCGGTCGCCACCATGGCGAAGGGTAGGGCCAGCCAGGGGTTCATGCCCGCGCCGGCGACCAGCGCCAGTACCAGGAAGGCGCCCATCGTCGCCATGTCGCCATGCGCCAAGTGGGCGAAGCGCAGCACGCCGAACACCAAAGTGATGCCGATGGCGCCGAGGGCATAGATCGATCCCAATATGATGCCCGGCACCAGGTAGAAGTTTATGAAGCTCAGCAGGTCCATGTCCGGCCTCTCCCCGCTCAGCCGCCGAGAAACATCTGGGCGATCTCACGGTCGGCCAGCAGGCCGGCGCCGCTGCCCTCGGCGCGGTTGCGCCCGGAGGCCAGCACGTAGGCGCGGTCGCAGAAGGCCAGCGCCTGCTTGGCGTGCTGCTCGACCAGCAGCACCGCCACGCCGGCTGCCCGCACGTCGCGGGTGATCTGGAATATCTGCTCGCAGTAGCGCGGAGAGAGGCCCGCCGTCGGCTCGTCGAGCAGCAGCAGTTGCGGGTCGAGCATCAGGGCACGGCCGAAGGCGACCATCTGGCGCTGGCCGCCGGAGAGGCTGCCAGCCGGCTTGCGGCGTTTGTCGACCAGGTCGGGGAACAGCACGTAAACCCGCTCCAGCGCCGCTTCGAGCCCTGTGCGGCGCAGGAAGGCGCCCATCTCCAGGTTCTCCTGCACGGTCATCTCGCGGAATACGTTGTCGACCTGCGGGACGTAGCCGATGCCGCAGCGCACGATGCGGTTGGGTGCCCAGCCGGTGATGTCCTGGCCGTCGAAGCGGACCTTGCCTTGGCGCAGCCTGACCAGGCCGAAGATGGCCTTCAGGGCGGTCGACTTGCCGGCGCCGTTGGGGCCGATGACGGCGACGATCTCGCGCTGGCCGACGGACATGTCGATGCCGTGCAGGATGTCGGCGCCGCCGTAGCCGCCGACGGCCCCGGTGACGCTCAGAATCGGATCGCCGGTGGTGCCGGTCATGCCGTGCTTTCGCCGAGGTAGGCCTCAAGGACCTGGGGGTTGCGGCGCACGGTCTCGAAGTCGCCCTCGACCAGCACGCGTCCCTCGGCCATGCAGATGACCGGGTCGCAAAGCTTCTCGATGAAGGCCATGTCGTGCTCGACCAGCAGGAAGGTAAAGCCGCGCTCGCGATTGAGGCGCTGGATTTTCTCCTCCACCTCGCGCAGCAGGGTGCGGTTCACCCCGGCGGCCGGCTCATCGAGCAGCACCAGCCTGGCCTCGGTCATCATGGCGCGGCCGAGCTCCAGCAGCTTCTTCTGGCCGCCTGAAAGATTGCCGGCACGCTCGCGGGCGAGGTGGGTGAGGCCGAGGAAGGCGAGGGTGTCTTCGGCGCGCGCCCGCACCTCCGCCTCGCGGCGGCGCACCCGCCCGGCGGCGAGCCAGTTGGACCACAGGTGTTCGCCGTCCTGGCGGTCAGACGCCACCATCAGGTTTTCCAGCACGGTCAGACGGTGGAACTCGTGGGGGATCTGGAAGGTTCGCACCAGGCCGCGGGCGAAGCGCTTGTGCGGCGGCAGGCGGGAGATGTCCTCCCCGAGGAAGGCAACGCGGCCGGCCTCCGGCCAGAGCGCGCCGGCGATGAGATTGAACAGCGTGGTCTTACCGGCGCCGTTGGGTCCGATCAGGCCGGTGACGCTGCCCGCGGCCACTTCGAAGCTGCAATGGTCGACTGCCCGAAAGCCGCCAAAGTCTTTCGTCAGCCCGGTCAGTACGAGCATCTGGTCCTCAACCCGCGACCTTGTTTGCGGTCCGTCTCATTCGTTTGGCGGCATGGCCCTCGCCTTAGGGCCGCAAGTGTAGCAGAGCGGTATAGGAAATGGCCCGGGCCTTGTCCACGTGCCAGCCGTGCAAGTCGGGGCGGCGGCGGGACCTGCCCGCTGCGCCGCTTAGATGTATTTGATCTTGAGGATTTCGTATGCCTTGGAGCCCGCCGGGGTCATGACCTCGACGGAATCGCCGACCTCCTTGCCGATCAGGGCGCGGGCCAGCGGCGCGGTGATTGACAGGCGGCCTTCTTTTACGTCGGCCTCCATCTCACCGACCAGCTGGTAGGCGGTCTTGGCGTCGGTGTCCTCGTCGACCAGGGTGACGGTGGCCCCGAATTTCACGGTGCTGCCGTTCAGGCTGGAGACGTCGATGACCTCGGCACGGGCGATCTTGTCTTCCAGCTCGGCCACGCGGCCCTCGATGAAACTCTGGCGCTCCCGCGCGGCATGATATTCCGCGTTTTCGGAGAGGTCGCCGTGCTCGCGCGCTTCAGCGATGGCGCGGATGATCTCCGGCCGGGCCGTCGACTTCAGGTAACGAAGCTCTTCTTCCAGGCGGGCGAAGCCCCCCGCCGTCATCGGTACTTTATCGCTCATGGAGCAAGCCTAGTAACTTCCAAATTCGCCAAGAGAGTGACTTTGCCCGATCCTTAGCAGCAATGAAAGAAGCTGCCTCAGTAAGACGCCTTAAAGTAAGACTGCAGCGGGGCGACTGCAAGATCATCGCACTTGAGGGCCTCGATGGCTTTCACCGCGGCCCGGGCCCCGGCGACCGTGGTGCTGTAGGGTACCGAATTGGTTAACGCGGTGCGCCGGAGTTCGAAGGAATCGGCAATGGCCTTGGCGTCTTCGGTGGTATTGAAGACGAGCTGTACCTCTCCCGATTTCATGGCGTCGACGATATGCGGGCGGCCTTCGCGGACCTTCTTGATGGGCTCGACGGCAAGGCCCTGCTCGGCCAGGTATTTGGCAGTCCCGCCGGTGGCCAGGATCCGGAAGCCGAGGGCGGTGATGGCACGCGCCACCGGGGCGATCGCCGCCTTGTCGTCGTCCTTGACGGAGATGAAGACCGTGCCGCTCTGGGGCAGCGTCACCCCGGCACCCAGCTGGGCCTTCAGGAAGGCGCGGGCGAAATCGCGGTCGAGGCCCATCACCTCCCCGGTTGAGCGCATTTCTGGGCCCAGCATCACATCGACGCCAGGAAAGCGCGCGAAGGGGAAGACCGCTTCCTTCACCGCCACGTGCTTGCCGCCGCGGCTGGTCAGGTCGAAGTCGGCCAGCTTCTCGCCGGCCATCACGCGGGCAGCGATCTTGGCGATCGGCAGGCCGGTCGCCTTGGCCACGAAGGGCACCGTGCGGCTGGCGCGCGGATTGACCTCCAGGATGTAGATCTCCTCGCCGCGCACGGCGAACTGCACGTTCATCAGGCCGACCACGCCGAGCGCCCGTGCGAGCTGCTCGGTCTGGCGGCCGATTTCCTCGACGATGGCTGGGGCCAGGCTGTAGGGCGGCAGCGAGCAGGCCGAGTCGCCGGAGTGGATGCCAGCCTCCTCGATGTGCTCCATGACGCCGGCGATGAAGACGTCGCTGCCGTCTGCCACCGCGTCGACGTCGACCTCGACGGCCTCGCGCAGGTAGCTGTCGATCAGCACCGGGTTCTTGCCGGAGACCTTCACCGCAGTGGCGATGTAGCGCTCCAGCCGCTCCGGGTTGTGCACGATCTCCATGGCGCGCCCGCCCAGCACGTAGGACGGCCGGATCAGCACCGGGTAGCCGATCTGCTCGGCAACGGCGAGGGCCTCCTCCTTGGAGGTTGCGGTGCCGTTGGGCGGTTGCCGGAGCCCGAGCTCGGCGAGCAGCGCCTGGAAGCGCCTGCGGTCCTCGGCGAGGTCGATGGCGTCGGGCGCGGTGCCGAGGATCGGAATGCCGGCGCGCTCCAGGTCGTTGGCCAGCTTCAGCGGCGTCTGGCCGCCGAACTGCACGATGACGCCCTTCAGGTGGCCGCGGCTCTGCTCCTTGCGGGCGATGCCGACGACGTCCTCGGTGGTCAACGGTTCGAAGTAGAGCCGGTCGGAGGTGTCGTAGTCGGTCGACACCGTCTCCGGGTTGCAGTTGACCATGATGGTCTCGTAGCCGGCCGCGCTGAGGGCATAGGCGGCGTGAACGCAGCAGTAGTCGAACTCGATGCCCTGGCCGATGCGGTTCGGCCCGCCGCCCAGGATCATCACCTTGGTGCGCTCGCTGGGGTCGGCCTCGCACTCCGGCGGCAGCGGACCGTCCGGCCCCTGGTGGCCGCTCTCGTAGGCGGCGTACATGTAGGGTGTGATGGAGGCGAACTCGCCGGCACAGGTGTCGATGCGCTTGTAGACGGCGATGACCTTGGCCGCCTTGCGCGCCGCCAGCACCGCTTCCTCGGCGACGCCGGTCAGCTCGCCCAGGCGCGCGTCGGAAAAGCCGAGCTGCTTGAGGCGCAGCCATTCGTCGGCGTCCTGCGGCAGGCCCGCCTTGCGGATGCCCTCCTCGGCGGCGACAAGATCCTGCACCTGGCGCAGGAACCAGGGGTCGAAGTGCGTGGTCTCGAGGATCTCCACCACTGTCAGGCCGTGACGGAAGGCCTGGGCGATGGTCAGCAGGCGGTCCGGCCGCGGTGCGGCCAGCGCGGTGCGCACGGCATCGCGGTCGACCTTGCCGTCGGCATCGAGCGCGCCGGGGATGTCGACTTCGTTGAGGCCGGTCAGGCCAGTCTCCATGGAGCGCAGCGCCTTCTGCAGCGACTCCGCAAAGCAGCGGCCGATCGCCATGGCCTCGCCCACCGATTTCATGGAGGTGGTGAGGATCGGCTCGGCGCCGGGGAACTTCTCGAAGGTGAAGCGCGGCATCTTGGTGACCACGTAGTCGATGGTCGGCTCGAAGGAGGCCGGGGTCACCCTGGTGATGTCGTTGTCCAGTTCGTCCAGCGTGTAGCCGACCGCAAGCTTGGCGGCGATCTTGGCGATCGGAAAGCCGGTCGCCTTCGACGCCAGCGCCGAGGAGCGCGAGACGCGCGGGTTCATCTCGATGATGACCAGCTCGCCGTCCTCCGGGTTCACCGCGAACTGCACGTTGGAGCCGCCGGTGTCGACGCCGATCTCGCGTAGCACGGCGATCGAGGCGTCGCGCAGGATCTGATATTCCTTGTCGGTCAGGGTCAGCGCCGGGGCCACGGTCACCGAGTCGCCGGTGTGGATGCCCATGGGATCGATGTTCTCGATGGAGCAGATAATGATGCAGTTGTCGGCGCAGTCGCGGACCACCTCCATCTCGTACTCCTTCCAGCCGAGCACCGACTGCTCGATCAGCACTTCCTTGGTCGGCGAGGCGCGCAGGCCGCCTTTCACGATCTCCTCGAACTCGTCGGGATTGTAGGCAATGCCGCCGCCGGTGCCGCCGAGGGTGAAGGAGGGGCGGATGATGGCCGGCAGCCCGACCTGCGGCAGCGCCTCCAGGGCCTGCTCGAAGGATCTCACCAAGTGGGAGCGCGGCGACTTCAAACCGATCTTGTCCATCGCCTCGCGGAAGCGCTGACGGTCCTCTGCCTTGTCGATGACGTCGGCCTTGGCGCCGATCATCTCGACGCCGAACTTCGCCAGCGTGCCGTCGCGCTCCAGCGTCAGGCCGGTGTTCAATGCCGTCTGCCCACCCATGGTCGGCAGCAGGGCGTCGGGCCGCTCGCGCTCGATCACCTTGGCGACCATGGCCGGCGTGATCGGCTCGATGTAGGTTGCGTCGGCGAGGTCCGGGTCGGTCATGATGGTGGCGGGATTGGAGTTCACCAGGATGACCCGGTAACCCTCCTCCTTCAGCGCCTTGCAGGCCTGTGCCCCGGAATAGTCGAACTCACAGGCCTGGCCGATGACGATCGGCCCGGCCCCGATGATCAGGATCGATTTGATATCTGTGCGTTTAGGCATGCTGGGCGGCGCGGGCCTTGTGGGCTTCGATCATCGCGACGAAGCGTTCGAAGAGGTAGTGGCTGTCCTTGGGGCCGGGGGAGGCCTCGGGGTGGTACTGCACGGAGAACACCGGACGGCCGGTGACGACGATGCCCTCGTTGGTGCCGTCGAAGAGCGAGACGTGGCTCTCGACCACGCCCTTCGGCAGGGTCGCGGTGTCGACCATGAAGCCGTGGTTCTGGCTGGTGATCTCGACCTTGCCGGTGGTGAGATCCTTCACCGGATGGTTGGCGCCGCGGTGGCCGCGCGACATCTTGGCGGTCTTGGCGCCGAGCGCCAGGGCGAGGATCTGGTGGCCGAGGCAGATGCCGAACACCGGCAGGCCGCTCGCCAGCACTTTCTGTACCGCCGGCACCGCATAGACGCCGGTCGCCGCCGGATCGCCCGGGCCGTTGGAGAGGAACACGCCGTCCGGCTGGTGCGAGAGGATGTCTTCGGCGGTCGCGTTGGCCGGCACGACGGTGACGTCGCAGCCGAGGCTCGCCAGGCAGCGCAGGATGTTGCGCTTGGCGCCGTAGTCGACGGCGACCACCTTGTGGCGCGGCGCGGTCTGGCTGCCGTAGCCCTGACCCAACACCCAGCTCGTCTCGTTCCAGTGATAGGTCTGGCGGCAGCTCACCTCGGCAGCGAGGTCCATGCCCTCCAGCCCCGGCCAGTCGGCGGCCAGGGCGCGGCAGGCGGCGAGGTCGGTCCTGCCGTCGGGGAAATGCACGATGGTGCCGTGCGGAGCGCCGAGGTCGCGGATGCGGCGGGTGATGGCGCGGCTGTCGACGCCGGACAGGCCGATCAGGTTGTGGGCGCGCAGCCAGGCGTCGAGGTGTTGTCCGTTGCGCCAGTTGGACGGCTCGGTAATGTCGGCGCGCAGCACCACGCCGCGCGCCGCCGGATTCACCGCCTCGATGTCTTCCTGGTTGGTGCCGACATTGCCGATGTGGGGGAAAGTGAAGGTGATAATCTCGCCGGCATAGGAGGGATCGGTGACGATCTCCTGGTAACCGGTCATCGAGGTGTTGAAGCAGACCTCGCCTACCGCCCGGCCGCTGGCGCCCAGGCCCTTGCCCCAGAACACGCTGCCGTCGGCCAGCACCAACGCCCCGGTGACCCCCGGCGGCACGGAAATCGGCGCAGCGGGAGACGGCCCGTCCTTGACGGACGGGGTCAGGCTCTCAGGTGTGTCGTTCATGAAGCGGATCCTCGAACGCGAGCGGCCTGATGTTTAAGGGAAAGCCCCGTCTTGGTCAAGCCAAAGCAAAAGTCTATAATCTTTCAAAATCAATAAGTTAAAAGGATATCGGGCATTTTGCCATTTGCGAGGAATTGAGCTAACCTCCCGCGCCTCGCGAGTTGGAGGGAAGAATACCCATGCTGCGCACCCGTCTTAGCGACGCTTTGAAAGATGCCATGAAGGCCAAGGAGGCCAGGGCCACCTCGACCCTGCGCCTGATCCTGGCCGCCCTAAAGGACCGCGATATCGCCGAGCGGACTAAGGGCAACGGCGACGGCCTGGGTGACGAAGCCATCCTCGAAATGCTCCAGAAGATGGTGCGCCAGCGCCACGAATCCATCGAAATGTACACCCGCGGCGAACGCCCGGAGCTGGCTAAGCGGGAGTCCGAGGAGATCGACATCATCGAGCGCTTCCTGCCCAAGCAGATGGACGAGGCCGACATGCGGTCGGCCATCGAGAGCGTGATCGGCGAGCTCGGCGCCGACAGCGTGAAGGACATGGGCCGTGTCATGAGCACCCTGAAGGAGCGCTATCCCGGCCGCATGGACTTCGGCAAGGCCAGCGGCATCGTGAAGGAAGCGCTGGTCTGACCTTGGCGATCTTTCGCCCGGCGCTGGAAGAGGACCGTCCGGCCTGCGCGCAGATCTATCTGAACGCCCGCAAGGACGCCTTTTACTGGGATAGTCGGGACTACGGCCTGGAGGAGTTCGCCGGCTCGACCTACGGCGAATCGATCTGGGTCGCCGCGGCCGAAGGCGGCGCCGTCCTGGCCTTCGCCTCGGTCTGGCGGGCGCCGTCATACTGGTTCCTGCACAATCTCTACGTCGCCCCGGCGTACCAGCGCCTTGGCCTCGGCAGCGGACTGCTGGCCTTCGTGCTGGCGGCCATCGGCCGGCCGGTCGAGCTGAAGACCGACGGTCCCAATCGCGGCGCCCGGCGGCTCTACGAAAAGGCCGGTTTCCGCGGCGTCGAGGAAGGCACGAGCGGAACGGTGCCGTGGATCAAGATGCGCCTGGAATGACGCGGGCGGTGGCTCCGCAAGAGTTTTCCCAGGGCGCCATGGCGTTCTCCACAGGCTTTCCCACAGCTTTTCAACGGGATCAGCCCCAGGTGGCCCGGCCTGGACGCTTTTATTCTTCGCCGGAGCGGAAGACTATCCCTGATACTCTCTCGAATGCCGCCGCGCCGGGGTCGGAGGCCGCCGTCCGCTGCCGGCGCCGCAAGACCGCCGTCGCCAGAAGGACCTAGGCCGCCACAGCCCATGGCTATTCCACCGGAATTCCTGGACGAACTGCGTAACCGCCTGACCCTGTCGGAGGTCGTCGGCCGACGCGTGAAGCTGGTCAAGCGCGGCCGCGAGCACACCGGCCTCTGCCCCTTCCACAACGAAAAGACGCCGTCCTTCACGGTCAGCGACGAGAAGGGCTTCTATCACTGCTTCGGCTGCGGCGCCCACGGCAGCGCCATCGACTTCGTGATGAACAGCGAGGGCCTCAGCTTCCCGGAGACGGTCGAGCGCCTGGCCGCCCAGACCGGCATGGAGGTGCCGCAGGAGCGCCCGGAGGACCGCCAGCGGTCCGAAAAGCGTGCCGGCCTGATCGACGTATTGGAGGCAGCCTGCGCCTGGTTCGAGGAACAGCTGCGCGCGCCGGACGGCCGCGAGGCGCGCGACTACCTGGCCGGCCGCGGCCTCGACCCGCAGACCGTGAAGGCCTTCCGCCTCGGTTTCGCCCCGCGCCAGCGCGGCGTGCTGGCCAAGGCCCTGCGGGCGCGCGGCATCACCGTCGACCAGCTGCTCGAGGCCGGCCTAGTGAAGCGCGCCGAGGAGGGTGGCGAGGGCAGCAGCGGCGACGACCTGCGCGACTACTTCTTCCACCGGGTGATCTTCCCGATCACCGACCGGCGCGGCCGGGTCATCGCCTTCGGCGGCCGCACGCTGGGCGATTCCAAGGCCAAGTACCTGAATTCGCCGGACACTCCGCTGTTTCACAAGGGCCGCGTGCTCTACAACCTGGCACGGGCGCGCAAGGCCGCCCACGACACCGGCGAACTGCTGGTGACGGAGGGCTACATGGACGTCATCGCCCTGGCCGAGGGCGGCTTTCCCGCTGCCGTGGCGCCGCTCGGCACGGCGCTCACAGAGGAGCAGATCGAGGAGCTCTGGCGGCTGGCCGCCGAGCCGACGCTCTGCTTCGACGGCGATGCCGCCGGCCAGCGTGCCGCCTTTCGTGCCGCGGAGCGCGCGCTGCCCCTCCTGAAGCCCGGCAAGAGCCTCTCCTTCGCCCTGTTGCCGCCGGGTGAGGACCCGGACAGTCTGCTGCGCAGCCAGGGCGCCGGCGCGTTGCGTGCCCTCCTGGAGGCCGCCCAGCCGCTCGCCGACCTGGTCTGGCGCAAGGCCACCGAGGGCCGCGCGGCGGATACGCCGGAGCGGCGCGCGGCGATCCGTGCCGAGCTGCGCACACAGGTCCGCGCCATCCGAGACCCTGAGTTGCGTGAGGACTATAAACAGGAGATGGAGCGCCGCTTCGAGGCGGTTTTCGGTTATGGAGGACAGAGCAGCCACAGCGGCCGGGTCCAGGGCGCCGGCCGGGCCGCGGGTAGCCGCCGCTTCGGGGCGGGGCGGTTTGGAAAAGGCGGCGGCCGTTGGTCGGGCCAGTGGGGAGGGCCGCCGGAACTGCCGGCCAAGCAGCGCCGACCCGGCGATCTGCTGCGCCCGGAAAGAACCGAACAATTGCTCCTTGCCACCTTGACTAACCATAACAGTTTATTAATTGAGTTTGTCGAGGATCTGGCCGGTATCGACTTCGTCAGCGCCGATCTCAACGCCCTCCGGCAATCGCTGATCGATTGCGTGGCCCGCAATGCGGAACTTGACAGCGAAGGTGTGAAATGCCACCTCTCCAATCAGGGGTATTCAGGGCTTTTGGCCTCGCTCTTAAGCCCGGAGGTATATGTTCACGGCAGGTTTGCCCGTCCCGACGCCTCAGCGGAGGTGGCGCGGCAATCCGTGCTGCACATTCTTGGGGTATTGCGTGATCGCCAGACGGGGGTGATTCGCGCCGAGGAGGCGCGGGCCCTGGCGGCAGATATGACGGCGGAGCAGCTGGACCGGGTGCAGGCCCGCCAGCGTCTGCAGAGTGAAGAAGACGGCCGCAAAGTGGACCTGGACCGATTTGAAGCGATGCTTCAGTCGAACGGCAACAAAGCGGACACTTAGACCGCAGGCACTTGGACCAGAGCGCGCCGACGAGAGCGCGCGGAAAGAATGGAGTGCGCTGGCGCATGACGGCGCCGGGCACTGAGCGACGCGGCCGGGGCTCCGGCCAGGGCATCTTGAGGTAAAAGACTGAATGGCGACCAAGGCGAGCGAGAACGCTGAAGCGACGGAATCGCGGGACGAGACTTCCGACGGGCCCTTGATGGACTCCATGTCCGCGGCCGTGAAGAAGATGATCGCAAAAGCGAAGGAGCGCGGCTACGTCACTTATGACGAGCTGAATGCCGTGCTGCCGCCGGATCAGATGTCCTCCGAGCAGATCGAGGACATCATGTCCCTGCTGTCGGAGATGGGCATTACCGTCATCGAGAGCGAAGAGCAGGATGACGCGGCACCCGACGACGACAGCAAGGAAAGCAGCGCTGCCGCCACCGGCAACCTGAACGACGACGACATCGGGCGTACCGACGATCCGGTGCGCATGTACCTGCGCGAAATGGGCTCGGTGGAGCTGCTGTCGCGCGAAGGCGAGATCGCCATCGCCAAGCGCATCGAGGCCGGCCGCGAGAAGATGATCGGCGGCATCTGCGAAAGTCCGCTGACCATCCGCGCTCTCCTGGCCTGGCGCGAGGCCCTCATCGAAGGGCGTATCCTGCTGCGCGACATCATCGATCTCGATGCCACCTACGGCGGCGGGCCGACCGAGGACGCGATGAACCAGGCGGTCGGCGAGATCGCCGAGATGGAAGACGAGCCCGCGCCCAAGGAAGACGCCAAGGACGCCAAGGGCAAGGACGCCAAGGCCAACGATGATTCCAAGGCGGCCAAGGGCAAGGCGGCCAGGGTCGAGGAAGAGGACGACACCAAGTCCAAGGGCAAGAAGGCCGCCAAGGCGGAGGACGAAGAGCCGGAGGCCGAAGCGGCAAAGACCGAGGGCGGGGCGGAAGAGGATGACGACGAGGAGGAGGAGAACTCCATCTCCCTCGCGGCCATGGAGGCGGCGTTGCTGCCTCAGGTGCTCGACACCTTCGACGAGATTTCCAAGACCTGGAAGAAGATCACCAAGGTCCAGGAAAAGCGCCTCACCCACCTGCAGCGCGGCGAAAAGATCACGCCGCAGACCGAGAAGCGCTACGAGAAGCTGCAGCAGGAACTGGTCGAGCTGATGGAGGTGGTGCACTTCAACAACAACCGCCTGGAGCAGCTCGTCGACCAGCTCTACGGCCTCAACCGCCGCCTGCTGACCTTCGAAGGCAAGATGCTGCGCATGGCCGAGCGCTGCGGCGTCGACCGCCAGGATTTCCTCGACCACTACTTCGGGCGTGAGCTCGACCCGCGCTGGGTCAGCCGCGTGAAGCGTCTGGCCGGCAAGGGCTGGTCGAAGTTCGCCGACCGCTACGGCGACGAGGTAAAGGGCATCCGCAAGGAAGTCTCCGAGATCGCCGCCGAAAGCGAGCTGCCGATCAGCGAGTTCCGCCGCATCGTGAAGACGGTTCAGACCGGCGAGAAGGAAGCCAGCAAGGCGAAGACCGAGATGGTCGAGGCCAACCTGCGCCTGGTGATCTCAATCGCCAAGAAGTACACCAACCGCGGCCTGCAGTTCCTCGATCTCATCCAGGAAGGCAATATCGGCCTGATGAAGGCGGTCGACAAGTTCGAGTACCGCCGCGGCTACAAGTTCT
>CAYYIV010000053.1:0-24600 GCA_964472095.1 uncultured Pelagibius sp. | reverse complement strand
GGAATGCCGCGATTTTTCTACGATCATCGACTAAGTGCCTGTGCCACCGAACGAAATGGAAAAGGCATTTTAGTTGTGGTCCATAATCACCCCTCGGGCGACACCGAGCCCTCGGCCGCCGACATCGCCATGACCGAGGAGTTGAGGAGCGCCGCCGAGAAGCTCGGCATCGTTATCCACGACCACCTGGTCATTGGCCGCGCCGGCCACGCCAGTTTCAGGAGTCTGGGGCTGCTTTAGCCTCTCATCGACGGGAAAGACAGAATGCCGCATCAAGGGGAGCTGCTCAAAGCGATCGACCGGACCAGAAAACGAGCCGGCTTTCTCTCTTTCGACGAGTTGCTGGCGCTGGAAGACGGCGGCAACGTGATCTTCGATCCGTTTTCCACGCTCATTTCCTGCCGGGCGGTTATCGGCACGCTCAACGTCTTCCATCCGAACATCCGCGCGGACTGTCATGGCAGCGCGACGCTTCACATCGGCTCCGGCAACGTGTTCCACAGCAACACCGTCATCGAAGCGGTAGCGAACGACATAACGATCGGCGACGGCAACCTCTTCGGCGAAGGCGCTGTTTGCATGAAGGCCAATTCGCCCTGCGCAGCCATCGAGATCGGCGACAACGGGCGCTACTGCGGCATCGTCAATCTCTTTGGGAAAACCACGCTCGGCAGCGGCAGTCAGATTCTCGGCAACATCACCGCCTACGACTGCGCCCTCGCCGCCGGCCAGCCGTATAGCCACCCGATTGCGGACGAGCGCGGTGCCGTCCTCAAAGGCTCCGGTAGTGCCAAGGCGATCCAGCTCTCCAAGGGCCAGGTGATTGACGGCTGGGGCGTATTCCGGGCCGAGAACGCCGTCCTCCAGTCGACGTTTCATCCTTAGGACGACCTTCCGGCGCCGCCCCTGCCGTTGCCGCACGCGGCCGCCGCCGCTATAACTCCTCAGCTCTTCTTCACTGCGGGAAAGAGCGATGCCGACCCGCCAGCGGACCTATGCCGTCATCGAGGCGCCGTCGATCCTCGGCCTCAAGCCGACCGGTGTCGAGAAGCTGCCCGAAGCCCTCCTCGGCCACGGCCTGGCCGAGCGCCTGCGGGCGCGCCTTGCGGCGCGGCTGGACGTGCCGGCCTACAGTGCCAGCCGCGATCCGCAGACGCAGACGCTGAATGCGCATGCCATCGCCGCATGGTCTCCCAGCCTCGCCGACGCGACCGAAGAGGTTCTCGCCGCCGGCGACTTCCCGCTCATCCTCGGCGGCGACTGCTCGATCCTGCTCGGCTCCGCCTTGGCGCTGAAGCGGCGCGGCCGCTATGGCCTCCTGTTCATCGACGGGCACGCCGATTTCTACGATCCGCAGAGCAATCCGAACGGCGAGGCGGCTTCCATGGACCTCGCTTTCGCCACCGGACACGGCCCCGCGCTGCTGACCGATCTGGAAGGCCGCGGCCCTCTCGTGCGGGAGGAGGATGCCGTCGCCTTCGGCTGGCGCGACGGGGACGAGCAGGCGGCCTACGGCAGCCCGCCCCTGCCGCAGCGCCTGCTGTCCTTCGATTGCGCGACGGTGCAGCGGATGGGGGCCGCGGCGGCAGCCGCAGCGGCTGTCGCACACCTGACGCGGGACGGGCTCGAGGGATTCTTCATTCATCTCGACGCCGACTGCCTCGCTGACGAGATCATGCCCGCCGTCGACTACCGCCTCCCCGGCGGCCTCACCCTGGACGAGGTGCGGACCACGCTCGACATCGCGCTGGCCAGCGGCAAGGCCGTCGGCCTGGAGGTCACCATCTACAACCCCCTGCTGGACGGCGACGGCGCGGCCGGCCGCGCCATCGCGACGCTTCTGGCTGACGCGCTGGGCGCGGAGGCATCAGCGTGACGCCCGGCGTGGCGGCCGGCGCTACGCCCCGCCGGCGTTGCCGCTGCCCGCGCCCGCCGCTATAACAGGGCCTTCCCGGCCCTCCTTCGTCTCAGAAAGCAACCCGCATGATTCCGCGTTACAGCCGCCCCGAAATGACCGCTATCTGGGAGCCGGAGAACAAATTCCGCATCTGGTTCGAGATCGAGGCCCATGCCTGCGACGCCCAGGCCGAGCTCGGAGTCATCCCCAAGGAGGCCGCCAAGGCGGTGTGGGAGCGCGGCGCCTTCGAGGTCGCGCGCATCGACGAGATCGAGCGCGAGACCCGGCATGACGTCATCGCCTTCCTCACCAACCTGGCCGAGCACGTCGGCCCCGAGGCCCGCTTCGTCCACCAGGGCATGACCTCCTCCGACGTGCTGGACACCTGCCTGGCGGTGCAGCTGACCCAGGCCGCCGACATCCTGCTGGCCGACATGGACCGCGTGCTGGCCGCCTTGAAGAAACGCGCGCTGGAGTACAGGAACACCGTCTGCCTGGGCCGCAGCCACGGCATCCACGCCGAGCCCACCACCTTCGGCGTGAAGCTGGCCGGCCACTACGCCGCCTTCGCCCGCGGTCGCACGCGGCTGGAAGCCGCGCGGGCGGAGATCGCCACCTGCGCCATCTCCGGCGCGGTCGGCACCTTCGCCAACATCGATCCCTTCGTCGAGGAGTACGTCGCCGGGCGGCTCGGCCTGCAGGCGGAGCCGGTCTCCACCCAGGTGATCCCGCGCGACCGCCACGCCGCCTTCTTCGCGACGCTCGGCGTCATTGCCGCTTCCATCGAGAACCTGGCCACCGAGATCCGCCACCTGCAGCGCACCGAGGTGCGCGAGGCCGAGGAATACTTCGCGCCCGGCCAGAAGGGTTCCTCCGCCATGCCGCACAAGCGTAACCCGGTGCTGACCGAGAACCTCACCGGGCTCGCCCGCCTGGTGCGCGCGGCGGTGGTCCCGGCGCTGGAGAACGTGACGCTCTGGCACGAGCGCGACATCTCGCATTCTTCGGTGGAGCGCATGATCGGTCCGGACACGACTGTCACTCTCGACTTTGCGCTGAACCGGCTGGCCGGTGTGGTCGAGAGACTGCTGGTCTATCCCGAGACCATGCAGAAGAACCTCGACCAGCTCGGCGGCCTGGTGCATTCGCAGCGCGTGCTGCTGGCGCTCACCCAGGCCGGCATCGGCCGCGAGGATGCCTACCGCCTGGTCCAGCGCAACGCCATGAAGGTGTGGGGCGGCGAAGCCGACTTCCTGGCCCTGCTGAAGGCCGATCCGGAGATCGCCGGAAAGATCTCCGACGAGGCGCTGGCCGCCTGCTTCGACGCCAGCTACCACACCAAGCATGTCGACACGATCTTCGCCCGCGTCTTCGGCAAGGACGCGGCAGCCAAGGCGGTGGCTTAAAAATTCCCTCTCCCCTTGCGGGAGAGGGAGGGGCCCGCGAAGCGGGAGGGTGAGGGGTTGTCGCCGCCGCTGTGCAGTCTCTTATGACTTCCGCATGACCACCGGCCGCACCCGACAGCTAAGGCGCAATCAGGCCGAAGCAGAGCGTCGCTTGTGATCTCGTCTGCGTGACCGCCAGCTCGAGGGACATAAGTTCAGGCGCCAAGTCGCCCTCGGCCCATTCATCGTCGACTTCGTCTGCTTCGAGCTTCGTCTGATCATCGAGCTGGATGGCGGGCGGCGCGGCTCGAAGCCAAAGGCTATCATGTGCTGCGGTTCTGGAACAACGAAGTGCTGGAGAACATAGACGGTGTGCTCACCGCCATTGCCGGGGCGCTGCGAGACCGCTGACCCCTCACCCAGCTTCGCCTAAGCTCGCTTTGCTTGCTAAGGCTGCGCATCCCTCTCCCGCAAGGGGAGAGGAATGGGATACCGAAACGAAAGGAGAAGCCCCCCGCCTACTCGCTCATGATCTGCAGCTTGGCCTCGGCCATCATCTCTTCCAAGCGATGGCGCAGGCGGTGCTCGCTGTAGTCGATGCCCTTGGCCTGCAGGTCGCCCATGATCTTGCGGATGACGTCGTCAGGCCCAGGCTCGTCGAGGTCGCTGGCAACGACTTCCTTGGCATAGGTATCCACGGCGTCGCCCTCGAGGCCAAGCAACTCCCGCGCGACCCACTGCCCGAGCAGCTTGTTGCGCCGCACATCGGTGCGGAACTGCAGGTCCTGGTCGTGCCTGTACTTGTCCTCGAAAGCCTTTTCACGATCGTTGAATGTCGCCATCGGTCGATAGTCTCCTGGAGCGGCTCGCTATCGCGCTCCCCGAGGGGGAATCGATTGGCCGGCCCTTGCCATAGCGGTTATGCTCTGCTGCGTCAGGCAGCGGTGTTTCGTCAGCTTGGTTTATAGCGCCCTTCGCGGCCGCGTTAAACCACTTCAAACCACCCACTCGCGGCTTTCGCACCGGATCTGCGCTGCCCGGCACCGCTTCGCTCCCGCCTGCCAAGGAAAGTTCTCCGCGAGCCGCCATGTGCACCCTGGTCATCCTGCGCCGCCCGGACCATGCCTGGCCGGTGATCCTGGCCGCCAACCGCGACGAGATGATCGACCGGCCCTGGGCCGCGCCGGGCCGCCACTGGCCGGACCGGCCGGAGGTGGTGGCCGGGCTCGACCGCAGCGCCGGTGGCTCCTGGCTCGGCCTCAACGACCACGGGGTCGTGGCGGCCATCCTCAACCGCCGCGGCACCCTGGGGCCCGCCGCCGGCAAGCGCAGCCGCGGCGAGCTGGTACTGGAGGCCCTCGACCACGCCGACGCCGTTACGGCCGCCGAGGCGCTGGCCGAACTGAACCCCGGGGCCTACCGCAGCTTCAACATGGTGGTGGCCGACAACCGCGACGTCTACTGGCTGCGCAACCCGGGCAGGCCCGAGACCCGGGTCGTCGAGGTGACCCCGGTGCCGGACGGCCTCTCGATGCTGACCGCCTACGACCTCAACGACCGGGCGAGCCCGCGCACGGCCCGCCACCTGGCCGACTTCGAGGCAGCGGCGGCACCAGAACCCTGGGCGGGAGACTGGGCCGCCTGGCAGGCCATCCTCGCCCGCAGCGAGCCCGGCAGCGAGGCGGCGATGACGGTCGAGCGCGGCGGCTTCCAGACCGTCTCCTCCTCCCTTCTCGCCCTACCGGCGCCGGGGCTGGCGGGGCCTGCCGGGACGCCCTGGCGGCCGGTCTGGCTGTTCGCCCCGGGCCGCCCGGACCGCCACCCCTACGCCCCCGTGCAAGCCCTGGAGCCGCCCTCCGGCGCCGGATAAAAGTCGTTTTAGGTCAAACTGTTAACTCTTGCCGCGGGCGTCATTGTTTTGCCCTGGTTCTCCTGCTATATCACAAGGCTCACTCCCGCGCGGGGGAGCCGACACGCCACGGTCTCGGCCGTTCTACGAAATGGGGAAAAATCCCTAACACGGGTGCAAGCCGCCGCCCTGGCGGTGCCCAACTTCAGGTGTAAGAGATGCGACGCAGACAGATCTACGAGGGCAAGGCGAAGGTGCTTTTCGAGGGGCCGGAGCCGGGGACGCTCGTCCAGTACTTCAAGGACGATGCCACCGCCTTCAACAACCAGAAGAAGGGTGTGATCACCGGCAAGGGCGTGCTGAACAACCGCATCTCGGAATACCTGATGACGCGGCTCGAGAGCATCGGTGTGCCAACCCACTTCCTGCGCCGACTCAACATGCGCGAGCAGCTCGTGCGCGAAGTCGAGATCATCCCGATCGAGGTGGTGATCCGCAACATCGCCGCCGGTTCGATGGTCAAGCGTCTCGGCATCGAGGAAGGCGCGCCGCTGCCGCGCTCCATCGTCGAGTACTATTACAAGAACGACGAACTCGGCGACCCGATGGTTTCCGAGGAACACATCACCGCCTTCGGCTGGGCCAACACCCAGGATCTCGACGAGATGCTGCAGTACGCGCTGCGGACGAACGACTTCCTCAGCGGCCTCTTTCTCGGCGTCGGCCTCAAGCTGGTCGACTTCAAGCTGGAGTTCGGCCGCCTGTGGGAGGAGGAGGAGATGCGCATCGTGCTGGCCGACGAGATCAGCCCGGACTCCTGCCGCCTGTGGGACGTGGTGACCAACGAGAAGCTGGACAAGGACCGCTTCCGCCGCGACATGGGCGGCGTCGAGGAGGCCTACCAGGAGGTCGCGCGGCGGCTCGGCGTGCTGCCGGAGGCCGGCCCGGTCGACCTCAAGGGACCCCGTCTTCTGCAGTAGTGCCTGAAGCGCCACAGCGGCACTGCCCGACTCCCCTTCGCGCTGTGCGCGTTTGGCCTCTTCGCCATAGAGTGGGCCGCGATTTTTTCAGGCTCGCAAATCCGACAGGAGAAAATGATGCGTAAGCGGATCCCCATGCTTCTCGCGATCGTGGCGGTCTTCGCCGCCGCGGTCAGCTTCGAACCCGCTCCGGCCCGGGCGGAGAAGGCAGCGACGATCGAACAGAATTCGCGCGAGGCCCTGGCCCTGCTGAAGGCGAACTCCGAAGGCGCCCGGCGCCTGGCCACCGACGCCAGCGCCATCCTGGTGTTTCCCAAGATCGTGAAGGGCGGCCTCATCATCGGTGGCCAGTACGGCGAAGGCGCCCTCTTCAAGAACGACGCGGTGAGCCAGTACTACAGCACCGCCGCGGCGTCCTTCGGCCTGCAGGCCGGCCTGCAGACCTTCGGCTATGCCGTCTTCTTCCTCGACGCCAGCGCCGAGTCCTATCTCGACAGCAGCGACGGCTGGGAAATCGGCACCGCCCCCAACGTCGTGGTGGTGGACGAGGGCGCCGGCACCTCGCTGACCACGACCTCGGCCAAGGAAAACATTTACGTCTTCTTCTTCGACCAGAAGGGCCTGATGGCCGGCCTCACCATCGAAGGCACGAAGATCACCCGCATCAATCCGGAATAACTTTTGCCTCCCTCGGCAACGGAAGACACGGCGGGGGTCGTTCTGCCCCCGCCGGTCATCTATCTCGGCGGCCTGCTGCCGGGACTCCTCGCCGACCGGCTGCTCGCCTTGCCAGCCCTGCCGGGCCTCGCCGGCCGCGGTGGTCTCTATCTTGGCGCTGCCCTCGGCCTCCTCGGCCTCGCCCTGGTGCTGATCGCCGCCGGTCGCTTCTTCAGGGCCGGCACAGCCATCCAGCCGCACCAGCCCGCCAGCGCCCTGGTCACCGGCGGCCTCTATCGGCTGAGCCGCAACCCCATCTACCTCGGCATCACGCTGCTCTACCTCGGCCTGGTGGCGGGCTTCGCCAGCCTCGGCGCGCTGGCTTTGCTGCCCGTCGTGCTGCTGGCCATGGAATTCGGCGTCATCCGCCGCGAGGAGCGCTATCTCGAGCGCCGCTTCGGCCAGGCCTATCGCGACTACCGGGCGCGCGTGCGGCGCTGGATCTAAATGCGGCGCGGCCGCGCGAAGGCGATGACCAGCCCCGAGACCACGGCGGCGAGGCCCGCCAGGGTCAGCAGGGTCAGGCTCTCGCCGAGCAGCAGGTGGCCGAGCAGCGCGGCGGTGATCGGGCTCAGCGAGAGGAAGACCGTCACCTGGGTCGGCGGCAGCCGGCCGAGCGCCCAGAGCCAGCCGAAGTAGGCGATGCCGCTGGAGACGCCGATGAAGACGATCGCCGCCCAGGCGCCGGGGCCGAGCCGCGGCACGCTGTCCAGCGCCCCTTCCGGCACCGCGAGCAGGGCCAGGAAGGCGATCGACGCGAGCATTGCCAGGGTGCTCACCGGCAGCGTCGGGTACTTCTGCAGGTAGGGCCGGTAGAGCACCGAGCAGACCGCCCCGGTGAGGGCCGAGCCGAGCACCGCGGCGACCCCGGCCCAGGCCCCCGCGCCGGCCACCTCGACCGCCAGCTTGTCGAGCAGCGCCAGGCCGACCCCGGCGAAGGAGACCGCCACCCCCAGCGTCTTGGCGAAAGACAGCCGCTCGCGCCCGAGCGCGGCGGCCAGCAGCATGGTCATCAAAGGGAAGGTGGCGAAGAGCAGCGCCGCGCGCGCGGAGGTGATGTGAAGCAGGCCGAAGTTCAGCAGGGCGACGAGGATGCCGAACTGGCCGATGCCCAGGGCGGCGACGGCGGCGAGATCGCGCGCCTGGAAGTGCACCCGCGGCGCGGCCAGGAAGAAGGGCAGCAGGCAGCAGGCGCCGATGGCGTAGCGCAGCAGGGCGAGCGTGGCCGGGCCGACCTCCGCCACCACGGCGCGGGAGGCCACGGTGGCGGCACCCACCTGCACGCCGACGGCAACGGCGGCCAGGATGGCCGGCCAGGCGCGCGGCGTCATCGCTTCACCGCAGTTCGAGCTCCCAGTACTGGCCGACCAGGTCCTTGCCGAAGCTGTGGTGCTTTTCCTCCTTCACCAGCTTGAAGCCGGCGGCCTCGTAGATGCGCCGCGCCGAAACCAGAATGTCGTTGGTCCACAGCGTGAGGGACCGGTAGCCCTGCTGGCGGGCGAAGCGGATCGCCTCGGCCACCAGCCGCTGGCCGATGCCGAGCCCGCGCGCCTTGGGCTCGACGTAGACCAGGCGCAGCTTGGCGACCTCGTCGCTCTGGCGCACGACGAAGGCCGAGCCGACCACCTCGCCGTCCTTCTCGGCGATCCAGCAGCGCTCGCGCCGGGCATCGAAGTCCTCGATGAACTGCGCCACGATCTTGGCGACCAGCGCCTCGAAGCCCTCGTCCCAGCCGTACGCCTCGGCGTAGAGCGCACCGTGGCGGTGCACGATCCAGCCCATGTCGCCGGGCTGCGGCGGGCGCAGGATGTAGGGCGCCTTGCGCGGCAGCCGGGCGCCGAGATGCTTCTCGACGGCCGCCATCGCCGCTACCACCTCGGCCTGCTCCGCCTCGCTGAGACGCTCCAACATCGCGCTCACCTCCGCGCGTGAGCGGGCATTGATCTGGGCGAAGGCCTCCTGGCCTTCCCGGGTCAGCGAGATGTCGGCGGCACGGCCATCGCTCTCGGAGCGCCGGCGTTCCAGCAAGCCGCGCTTCTCGAAGCCTTTCAGGATGCGACTCAGGTAGCCGCTGTCGAGGCCGAGCTCGGCGGCCAGCTCCGAGGCGCTGGCGGCCTCGTGATGGGCCAGCTCGTAGAGCACCCGCCCCTCGGTCAGCGAGAAGGGGCTCTCCAGCAGGCGACGGTGCAGCACGCCGATATGCTGGGTGTAGAAGCGCGTGAAGCGCCGGACGGCGTCCACCCGGGCTGCGAGGGAATTCATGAGCGGCAACTCGTATGTGGGCCCGAATAGGTGCCATCATCCAGCAAATTATATGACTTAGTCAACTAATTACGCGACCCTGTCGTCCCGGCGCCCGGCAGCTGGTGCCGGGATGACGACCTTGGAAAATGGCCATCGCAATGGCTGCCGAACACTCGTGTGCAGCTTGTCTTGCGGAGCCGTCGCGGCTAAGGTCCGGCCAACTTTCACCCCCGCGAGTCGGAGCCAATCCTGCCGATGAAGGCCCGCGTTCACGTCACCCTGAAAAACGGCGTTCTTGACCCCCAGGGCAAGGCCATCGAACACGCCCTCTCCGCCCTCGGCTTCGGCGGCGTGAACGATGTGCGCCAGGGCAAGGTCATCGAGTTCTCGCTGGCCGAGAGCGATCCCGCCAAGGCCCGTGCCGAGGTCGAGGCCATGTGCGAGAAGCTGCTCGCCAACACGGTCATCGAGAACTACGCCATCGAGCTGAACGGCTGAGCCCGGCGGTCTTGAGTCGAAAACTGTCGGTCCGGACTTTCTTGGGAGAGCGCGCATGAAAGCCGCGGTCATCGTGTTTCCAGGTTCCAACTGCGACCGCGACGTGCAGGTCGCCCTCAAACGAGCAATGGGGGACCAGTCGATGGGCAGCGAACCGCTGATGGTGTGGCACAAGGACAGCGACTTCGCGAAGGTCGACCTCATCGTGCTGCCCGGCGGCTTCTCCTACGGCGACTACCTGCGCTGCGGCGCCATGGCGGCGCAATCGCCGGTCATGAAGGAGGTCGTGGCCCGCGCCCGCAAGGGCGTCGCGGTGCTCGGCATCTGCAACGGCTTCCAGGTACTGACCGAGACCGGCCTGGTGCCGGGGGTGCTGATGCGCAACGCCAACCTGCGCTTCGTCTGTCGCGACGTCAGGGTGAAGGTGGAGACCAGCCAGAGCCTGTTCACCGCCAAGTACGAGCAGGGCCAGGCGATCCGCGTGCCCGTCGCCCACCACGACGGCAATTACTTCGCCGACGAAGCTACCCTCTCGGCCATGGAGGATCGCGGCCAGATCGCCCTGCGCTATTGCGACGCCGAGGGCGAGATCACCGAAGAGGCCAACCCCAACGGCTCGCTGCGCAACATCGCCGGCGTCTACAACGAGACCAAGACCGTGCTCGGCCTGATGCCGCACCCCGAGCGCCTGGCGGACCCCAGGCTGGGCGGCACCGACGGACGCGCCCTGTTCGACGGCCTGGTGGAGGCGCTGTCGTGAGTTCGGTGATGGCCAACGAGCGCCCGGTGACACCCGAAGTGGTGCGCGAGCACGGCCTCAACGCCCAGGAATACGACCTCATCCTCGACATCATGGGCCGCGCGCCGAACCTCCTGGAGCTCGGCATCTTCTCGGTCATGTGGTCGGAGCACTGCTCCTACAAGTCGTCCAAGAAGTGGCTGAAGACCCTGCCGACCAAGGGTCCGCGGGTCACCAAGGGGCCCGGCGAGAACGCCGGCGTGGTCGACATCGGCGAGGGCCTCGCCGTCATCTTCAAGATGGAGAGCCACAACCACCCGAGCTTCATCGAGCCCTACCAGGGCGCGGCGACCGGCGTCGGCGGAATCCTGCGCGATGTCTTCACCATGGGCGCACGGCCGGTGGCGAACCTCAACGCGCTGCGCTTCGGCGCGCCGGAGCACCCCAAGACGCGCCACCTGGTGGCCGGCGTGGTCGCCGGCATCGGCGGCTACGGCAACTGCGTCGGCGTGCCGACGGTCGGCGGCGAGGTGAACTTCGACGCCTCCTACAACGGCAACATCCTGGTCAACGCGATGACCGTGGGCATTGCGCCGGCCGACCGCATCTTCTATTCCGCCGCCGCCGGTGTGGGCAAACCCGTCGTCTACGTCGGCTCCAGGACCGGGCGCGACGGCATCCACGGCGCCACCATGGCCTCGGCCGAGTTCGCCGAGGACTCCGAGGAGAAGCGCCCGACCGTGCAGGTCGGCGATCCCTTCACCGAGAAGCTGCTGATCGAGGCCTGCCTGGAGCTGATGGCGACCGACGCCATCGTCGCCATCCAGGACATGGGCGCCGCCGGCCTCACCTCCTCTTCCTTCGAGATGGCCTCCAAGGGCGGCTCCGGCGTCGAGCTGGAGCTCGACAAGGTGCCCTGCCGCGAGGACGGCATGACGCCCTACGAGATGATGCTCTCGGAGAGCCAGGAGCGCATGCTGATGGTGCTGCAGCCCGGCAAGGAGGCGCTGGCGCGCGGCATCTTCGAGAAGTGGGATCTCGACTTCGCGATCATCGGACGGCTTACCGACTCCGGCCGCATGGTGCTGAAGATGCACGGGCAGGTGGTCGGCGACCTGCCGATCGACCCGCTGGCCGAGGCCTCCCCCGAGTACGACCGGCCCTGGAAGCCGACCCCGGCGCAGGGCGACGTCGACCCGGCCGGCTTCACGCCCTCGGTCGCGCCCGCCGAGGCGCTGAAGCGCCTGATGGCGACGCCCGACCTCAGCTCCAAGCGCTGGGTCTGGGAGCAGTACGACCACATGGTGATGGCCGACACCGTGGCGCGGCCCGGCGGCGACGCCGCGGTGGTGCGCATCCACGGCTCCAACCGCGGCCTCGCCATGGCGAGCGACTGCACGCCGCGCTACTGCAAAGCCGACCCGGAACGCGGCGGCGCCCAGGCGGTGGCGGAGAGCTGGCGCAACCTCACCGCCGTCGGCGCGCGGCCGCTGGCGGTCACCGACAACATGAACTTCGGCAATCCCGAACGACCGGAGATCATGGGCCAGTTCGTCGGCTGCATCGCCGGCATGAAGGCGGCCTGCGAGGCCCTCGCCTACCCCGTCGTCTCCGGCAACGTGTCGCTCTACAACGAGACCAACGGCCAGGCCATCCTGCCAACTCCGGTAATCGGCGGCGTCGGACTGATCGACGACCTCGACCGCATCGCCGGCGCCGCTTTCACCGGCCCGGATGAGATCATCGTCCTGATCGGCGAGACCAGGGGCCACCTCGGCGCCTCGCTCTACCTGCGCGACGTCGAGCGCACCCCGAAGGGCGCGCCGCCGCCGGTCGACCTCGCCGCCGAACGGCGCAACGGCGATTTTGTGCGCGCGCAGATCCAGTCCGGCGGCGTAACCGCTTGCCACGACCTCTCCGATGGCGGCCTCGCGGTCGCCCTGGCCGAAATGGCCCTGGCCGGGGATTGCGGCGCCGACATCGCCGCGGGCGCCGCGGCTGAGGATAATCCCCCTCTGGCGGCGTGGTTGTTCGGAGAGGACCAGGCGCGCTATCTTGTTACCACCGGCGACGCCGGGGCCCTGCTGTCCGCGGCGGAACAGGCCGGGGTGCCGGCCCGGGTCCTCGGGCGGACCGGCGGCGACCGCTTGATCCTGACGGCGGGAGAGGCCATATCCCTGGCTGACCTCAGGGCCGGCCACGAAGGCTGGCTGCCCGGCTACATGGGGTCTTGAAGGCGCCGGCAAGGAAGACAACGAGGGCCGCTGCGAGCGGCCCCGGCAGGATTGAGGGACAAGGACCAAAAGCATGCCGATGAACCCCGGGGATATCGAGGGCATGATCAAGGCGGCGATGCCGGACGCCCAGGTACGCATCGAGGATCTGCGCGGCGACGGCGACCACTACGCGGCCTACGTCGTCTCAGCGGCGTTCCGCGGCAAGACCCGGGTGCAGCAGCACCAGATGGTCTACGAGGCGCTGCAGGGACGCATGGGTGGCGAGCTGCATGCCCTGGCGCTGCAGACCTCGGCCCCGGCCGAGGCCGGGCCGGAAGCCGCAAAGAAACACTGAGGCGGCGGACCGTGCAGCGGCACCGCCCAACCGTTTTCGCAAAAAGGAGTTTGGCTGATGGATGATACCGTAGCCGCGAGGATCAAGCAGGAGATCGGTGACAACCAGGTGGTTCTCTTCATGAAGGGCAGCCCGGTGTTCCCGCAGTGCGGCTTCTCCGCCGCCGTGGTGCAGATCCTTTCGCACCTCAACGTGAAGTTCAAAGGCGTCGACGTGCTGCAGGACCCGGGCATCCGCCAGGGCATCAAGGACTTCAGCAACTGGCCGACCATCCCGCAGCTCTACGTGAAGGGCGAATTCGTCGGCGGCTGCGACATCATCCGCGAGATGTTCCAGAACGGAGAGCTGCAGGAATTCCTGCAGACCAACGGCATCGAGGCCAAGCCGGCGGCGTGAGCCTCGGCCGAGCCGAAAGAGACGGGGCCGCTGCCAGCAAGGCAGCGGCCCATTGCCGTGGCGGGTGGAGCTTGACCCTGACTACTTCCGCCGCGGAAGAATTTCAGCGTCAACGCTGAGCACGTTGAGTGATGCTGCTGCGTCGGACACGTTCGAGTCTCGTCCTCCGACAAGGAAGATGCTAAGCCGACACTCGGAAGGCGACTTGGCCGCAAATTTGAGCTGCCGAACGAAACTCTCGTCTGATTCTTCGGCGAAGTCGGCGACAGTTGTTTGACCGTTGACGCTGAATACCATGGTTGCTGTCGCGTTTTCCGTCGTCAGTGCGGCACCGCCGACGCCAAACTCAATCTCCACCGTCGATCCCTGCCCTTCAATCGGGACGACAATGGAAAAATCGCGTTCGGACATCGGCTCAGCCGACTTGCCGCCCTGAAGCGACACCTGCAAATCGGAGAACGACAGGGTGAAGGCCCTTCGGTCGTCAGAAATATCTAGCCCGAACTCATCTGTACTCTGGTAGGTCGGAACTCGGCCAAAGGTGAACATTTGCGGCCTCGCAAGTGGGATGTTGATAGGGTGAAGCGGGGTTTTCGACTGCCCGCTTCGCCAATCCTTGATGGTGAAACTTCTCCTCCCCAGACCCGGAAGCGAAGCGTGGTGGAGCAATCCGTCGCGCCTGCGGAGCGGATCCGGCTACCGCTCAGCGTACCGCGTTCGGATGAGCAGGCGCCGCCTTCACGAAGCAACCGTTGGCAGAGCCGCCTAAGTCGAGATCAAATCCGACCGCCTGGGCGGCAAAAGCCATCGGCCTCTCGAACACATCTCGAAGCGTGATGCCTCGCGCATCGACAAAAACTGTGGAAAGCACAACTCCGGGCGCCGCAGAAGCGGACACTGTACTGCGCAGGCCGGCAACGAGACTGGCGAGCTCTGTTTCGAACGCTGCAATGTCCGCCTCGGCGGCCGGAGCCGCCGCCCCGTCGTCAGTTTTGCGCTGCATCTGGGCAAGTGCGGTGGAAACCCCCTGGAGATTCTCCAGCGCACCCAACACCGCAGCAATGTCTGCGCTGTACCCTTGATCGGTCTTGAACGTGAAATCTATCGAACGGGCGTATAGCACCCGCGTCACGATGACGACCTGCGGCCGCGACGCTTGCAGCATTTCATCGGCAAACTGCGGGTTGCCATCAGTGTCGTAGCCGCTGGGCTGAATCAGCTGCCCGAGCGAGAAGCGATAGCTCCTGTTCGACAGCGCGTTGTTGACCTCTTTTTTGCAGTGCGCCTCAAACGCAGCAAGAACGACCCAATCCGCGGGCGCTTCGATTTCCTCGACGCCGCTGAGGCTGATGTCCAGCAGCCGGCTGCCACGGGCTGCTGCGGCTCCCCCGACATTGCCAATGCCTGAAACGGGGATCTGGGCGGCCAAGGTTCCTTGCGCGACCGTCGCGACTTTGACCCCGGGCAAGGCGGCAAGACGCGGACGGTGCGTGTTGGTGGGATCCGCTTTGGTCAGAAAGATGCTCGCAGTGGATGATGGCTGCGGCCATGGCGTTTCCGGCTTCTGGGTATTCTGGGGAGCGGTCGCATCTTTCGGCAACGAAGGACGGTTGGTGTAGTAATCGTTCAGCTTTTCGCCAAGGTCGAGGTGTCCGAGGTTGCGATACGAGAGCTGGCCGAGATCCTGCGTCTCCGGCAACACCGTCAGGCGCATGTCGCCAACGTAGACGTTCTCCCTCATCGGATAGACCGGGATCATCGAGAAGTTGTTGATTGTTTCAGTCCATTGCTTGGCAACCGGCACTTCCGGCACGCCTGACAGGCCGCAAGCGGCGACGGCGGCAAGGCAGGGCAAAGGACAAAGCATCCTCAGGAAGAGGACCTTGTTGCGGCGGAGCAGATCCGCGGTCTGAATGCGTTTCCCACCTAAAGTCACGAGCCGCGTCATCGTGCCTGCCCTCGCAGCCGGAGTATCCGCCAAAGCCTCCCCACTTTCCCGGGAAGTAAGCCTCGCGACTTCTTGGCCTCTACGTATGCTGAAGCGGGACAGCAATCGGCGTCAGGACAACTCAAGCCACAGCCGATTGCTCTAGCGCGTCCCGAGGCACTGGCGCCAAAGAACCGCGACTTTCCGGGCCTTAAGACAAAGCCCAAGTTACTGGCCTGCGACAGGTCAGTAAAGATGCAGGGTGACTTCGGTTATTACCTCTAATAATTGACATGGTATAATTGTCAACATAACTAGTCAAATCGTTTCATCGTATGCGGTGAAGTTCAAAGGCATCGACGTGCTGCAGGATCCCGGCATCCGCCAGGGCGTCAAGGACTTCAGCAACTGGCCGACCATCCCCCAGCTCTACGTGAAGGGCGAGTTCGTCGGCGGCTGCGGCATCATCCGCGAGATGTTCCAGTCCGGCGAGCTGCAGGATTTCCTCAACACCAACGGCGTCGAAGCGAAGCCGGCGTAACCCTCTCCCGCCAGGGGAGAGGGTTGCGTAGCCTTAGCGAACCCGAAGGGTGAGCTTAGGCGAAGCTGGGTGAGGGGGCGCCGGTCGCGCCGCCCTTCACGCCGCCTCCTGCACCATCGCCAACGCCTCTGCCAGGCTTACATGCCCGGCGAAGCCGCCGCTGCTCTGCGCCGCCTCCCCGTGCTCGATGGCGGTCGCGAAGCGCACGCCCGCATCGTCCTTCAGCGTCTCGAACAATCGTTGCAGCCCCGGGTAGTCGCTGCGGTCGACCGCGTGGTGAAAGTCGGCCCAGCGCGCGATGCCGAAGAAATAGGCGTCGGCCAGCGTGCGGCGTCCGAGCAGCCACTCGCCGCCGTCCAGCAGCGCCTCCAGCTGCGCGTGCGCCTTCGCCACCATGCCCCGCCCGTAGGCGGCGAGCGCCGCCTCCTCCGTTTCATCACCGCCGTGGTCCAGCAGGTACCAGAGCGGGCTGAAGGCGTCGAAGAAGGTGGTGTTGAGGAAGGCCAGCATGGCATTCAGCCGGTCGAACTCGGCACTGCCCTGCGAAAAGGCGAGGCCGCTGTCGAGGGCGGTGGCGCCGATGTGGTTCAGGATCGCCGTGCTCTCGCTGATGACGTCGCCGCGTCCAGTCATCAGCGACGGCGTCTCGCCCACCGGATTGATGCGCCGGTAGGCGTCACCGGACACCACCTCCGGCATCTGGATGCGGCACAGGCGGTAGGGCCGCCCCGTCCACTCGAGGGCGACGATGGAGCCGAAGGAACAGCCTTCCGGCACGCCGTAGAACAGGATGGGAAGCATCGCAGGTCTCCTTGGTTGCAGTGAGGACCGCGACACCCTGCCTTCGTGGACATTGACGCGGTAGTCGGCAAAAAGGAGACTGATCGTCCACATCTATGGACATTGAGCGATGCTGAACCTCAACGACCTCCGCTTCTTCGTGCAGGCCGTCGAAAGCGGCGGCTTCACCAGCGCCGGCCGGCATCTCGGCGTGCCGAAGTCGACCGTCAGCAAACGGGTCGCGGAGCTGGAGGCGAGCCTCGGCGCGCGCCTCATCCACCGGACCTCGCGCAGCTTCACGCTGACCGACGTCGGTCGCGACTTCTACGACCATGCCCGGGCCGCGCTCATCGAGGCCGAAACCGCCGAGGGCGTGGTGCGCCGGCGCCTCGCCGAGCCGAGCGGCAGGGTGCGGATCACGGCCTCGGTGCCGACCGCGCAGCTCGATCTCGCGGACCACTTGCCGGCGCTGGCCCTCGCCTTCCCGAAGCTGCAAGTGGTCGTGCACGTGAGCGACCGCTTCGTCGACCTGGTGCAGGAGGGCTTCGACATCGCCGTGCGCAGCCACTTTACCCCGCTGCCGGATTCGGCACTGGTCCAGCGCCGCCTGATGCGCGAGCCGATCGTGCTGGTGGCCGCCCCCGCCTACCTGGAGCGGCGCGGGACCCCGCGGTGGCCGCAGGACCTCGCCGTCCACGACGGCCTGCTGACCCGACCGTCGGCCACAACGTGGCGCCTGCGCCAAGGCGACGACGAGAGCGAGGCGGTGGAGGCAACGCCGCGGGCGCGCATGGTGGCCGACGAGTCGGTCGTGCTGCTGAAGGCGGCTGCCGCCGGTCTCGGCATTGCCTGCCTGCCGGAGGGAGTGTGCCGCGACGCCGTCGCGCGGGGCGAGATCGTCCCGGTGTTGGCGGGCTGGTCGGCGGGAACGGTGACTACCACCCTGCTGATGCCGCACCGGCGCGGCCAGCTGCCGGCGGTCCGCGCCGTCGTCGACTTCCTCTGCACGCGCTTCGCCGCTCCCCCCTCACCCAGCTCCGCCTAAGCTCACCCTTCGGTTCGCTAAGGCTGCACAACCCTCTCCCACGGAGGGGAGAGGGTAAGCTGTTGAGGCGGCGCGATAAAATGCCATCTCCCCTCGTGGGAGAGGGCTACGCAGGCTTGCTGAGCGAAGCGAAGCTAGCCGCAGTTGGGTGAGGGGGAATCGCGCCGCTCACCCCTGCGGATAGACGACGGCGGGTATATGGCTGGCCTGGAACTCGGACCGTGCCTCGCAGCGCTCAGACAGCGCCTCGAGTGTCGGGTAGCGGCCCTTGCCGAGCAGCTCGGGATCGGTCATCTGCAGGTAGCGCAGCATGCAGGTGGTGGTGATCTGCGCCTGGTCGAGCGGGGCGTCGGCCGGCCAGGGCTCGGCCGCCAGCGCCGCGATGGCGCCCTCCGCCTGGGTGCGGCAGCGCACGATCCACTCCGGCCACCGATAGGCCGCCGGGCGGATGATGCGCTCGTAGGCGGCGGCGCCGGCCTTGTCGACGGCCCCGGTCGCCAGCGCGATGAGTTGCAGCGCGCGCCGCCGCGCCGCGCCCGCCGGCGGGATGAGGGCGCGCTCGGGGCCGACGGTCTCGTCGAGCCAGTCGAGGATCGCGGCTGAATCGATCAGCACTTCGCCGCCCTTACCCCCCTGGGCGTCGAGCACCAGCGAGGGGATGCGGCCGAGCGGATTGGTCTGCCGCATGGAATCGAAGTCGCCGAAGACCGAGCGTTTGTCGTGCTCATAGGTGAAGCCGAGCAGGCGCAGCGACACCGCCACCCGGCGCACGAAAGGCGAATCGTATTGGCCGACGAGGATCATGTGCGCAGTCTACCCGCCTGCCGGACGTTGTCACGACTGATCAGGCTGCCGGAGCCTGCCGTCGCGCGTTCGATCGTCGTCAGCTAAGCGGAAAGGTGATGCCCGCTACCCGGCGAGGCGGTCGCGCGGGACCAAGATACGCAGCGTCAACCCTTCCGGGGCCCATTCCCTTGAGATTTGGCCGCGCAGTTGGCCCTCCACCGTGCCGCGGCTGAGCAGGCTGCCGAAGCCTTCGCCATCGATTTCCTGAGTGATCGGCGGACCGCCACGCTCCTTCCAGATCATGACGAAATTGCCGGCTTCTTCCGAACAGGTGATTTCGATCTGCCCTTCAGCGGTGGAGAGCGCGCCGTACTTGGCCGCGTTGGTCGCGAACTCGTGCAGCAGCAGCGCGAAGCCCGTCGCGGAGCGACCGGAAACCTCGACGTCGGTTCCACGGACCGAGACGCGCGAGCCTTGCGCATCCGTCACCTCGTCGTGCGGCGAGACGATCGTGTTGATCAAGTCGTGCAGCTTCGTCGAATTCCTGGCCGCGCTGTCGGCGTCGTTGGGGTCCGGGAGGATCAGATCATGCGCCAGCGCCAGCGCGTGCAAACGGGCCTTGACCGCCTCGGCCAACTCCTCCGGCGATGCCGCGCAACGTGCGCTCAGGCTGACGATGCTGCTCGACAGTGCCAGCAGGTTCTTCACCCGATGGCTCATCTCCCTCAGCAGGAGGTGCTGCTGTTCCTGCGCTTCGATTCGCTCCGTAATGTCGCGGGCGATCTTGGAGGCCCCTATGATCGTGCCGTCGGCTGCCTTGATCGGGGAAACCGTCAAAGAGATGTGTACGAGGCTGCCATCCTTGCGTTGGCGAACGGTGTCGTAGTGGTCGACACGCTCGCCGCGACGAACGGCGGCCAGAATCATGGCCTCCTCGTCGCGTCGTTCTTCCGGTATGAGCATCGTTACCGGCTTGCCGACCGCCTCCTCGGCCGTGTAGCCGAACAGATGCTCGGCACCATCATTCCAATTCGTGATGATGCCGTCGAGGGTCTTGGCCAAAATGGCATCGTTCGACGAGCCGACAATGGCCGCCAGCCGTTGCGCATCAAGTGCGGCGGCCTTGCGTTGGGTAATGTCATGGACACTGACGATGGTGCAATCGAAGCGTTCGCCCGCGAAGGCGACCGTCACGATCACGTCGAGGAGGCGGCCCTTCAGGGTTCGCACGACGGTCTCGCTCTCGAGCCGGCGGCGCCCTTCCCAGAGGGCCACCAGGATCTCGACAAAAATCGGTACCGTCTCTGGAATCAGGAATCTGTCCAGTGATCCGAGCAGGGAGTCCTCCGGCTCGGCCTCGAACAGCTTGAGGGAGTGGGCATTCACCCCCTTGACGCGCACCCGGCCGACCGCTTCCCGAAGCCGCTCGGGGTGCTCCCCCAGGTAGGCGCGAAGGTCCCTCACGCCAGTGGCGCGGATCTCGTCCAACAGCGTGGCGACATCCGAGAAGTCCTCTTCCCAGACCGACACCTGCGCGTTGTCGAAGATCGCCCGGTACCGCGCCTCGCTGCGGCGCAGCCGCGCGGCCGTCTCATGGTGCGCGCCGAGGTCCACCAGCATATTCACCGCTCCGGCGAGAGCGCCTGCGGCGTCAAACAACGGCGTCGGAAAGGCGAGGAAGGAGACCCGGGTGCCGTCGGGCCGCTCCGCGACCGCTTCCATGCCCCTGACAGGGCTCTGAGACTGCAGCGCGAGGGCCATCGGGCATTGGTCGTGCGGCAGGGGCGTGCCATCCGGCCAGTAAAGCTTCCACGATCCGCAGAACTTTTGCGACTGGAGCTCCGGGCGAACGCCCCACAGCTCCGCCGCAGCTTCGTTGTAGGAGGTGATCCGCCCCTCCGCATCGGTCGTGTAGATCGCCGCAGGCAGGGCATCCAGAAGGCCCTCCGCGGGGTTCTGCATGTCGCCACCGAGCAGAGATTGCAACGAAGGCGTGAAATTCTTGTTCTGCATAAGGGACTTCATAGGCGCGCTCCCCAAGAAGAAGAAACACCCCTGACCCGGAAAGCCATCAGGAAGGTAAGGCCATCAAAGCCGACCAGCCGATCTCGATGTTGGCACACCGCTTCAAGGTTGAAAAGGTCGGTTATCGCGGTGCAGCGACAGGCGGTCATTCTTCGGTCATGGGCGGCAGCCTGCCGCGCTGCCGGCCCTCGTTTCCTCCGCCAGCCAGTCGCGGAAGATGCGGATGGCACGCTCGTCGAGGGCGCTGCGGCGGCACACGAAGTGGTAGCCGACCGGCTGCTCCAACGCGGTGTCTCCGACCTCCACCAGGTGGCCGGCTGCCAGGCTCTGCGCGGCGAGGTGGCGGTCGATCACCGCGACGCCGAGGCTGGCTACCGCGGCCTCGATCATCTGGCTGCGTGTCTCGAAGATCGTGACCCCGCCCGGCGCCGTCGCCGCTGCCGCCTCCGCCGTCAGGAACAGCGCCCAGTCGTCCCCGCGCGAGCGGGCCTGCAGCCGCGGCAGGCTGGCCAGCGGTTCCGCCGCCCTGCCCTTCAGCAGGCGCGGACTGGCGACCACCACCAGCTGTTCGTTGAACAGGGTCAGACTGGCGAGTCCGGGGCCACCCGGCGCACTGGCGGCCCAGCGGATGGCGCAGTCGTAGGGCTCTGCGGCGAGGTCGACCGCCCGGGTATCGGTGGAGATCAGGATATCGACGTCGGGCAGCCGCGCGCGCAGGCGCGCCAGCCGCGGGATCAGCCAGAGCACCGCGAAGGACGACAGCGTGGAAACGCGGATGGAGGCGCGTCGGGCGCGAAACTGGCCGACCGCGTGCTCGATCGACTGAAAGGCCGGCTCCAGGCTTTCGACCAGGCGCAGGCCGCGCGGACTGAGGCGGGCGCGGCGGCGGTCCTCGAAGAGAGTGCCGCCGAGCTCGGTGTCGAGGGCGGCGATGAGGTGCGAGACCGCCGAGGGCGTGACGCCGAGCCGCTGGGCGGCGGCTGCGTAGCTCTGGGTCCGCTGCACTTCCAGCAGCACCCGAAGGGATTTCAGGCTGGGCCGCTCGAACATGAGATTTTCTCAATTTCTGTCAGGATGGCTCATTAGGCGCCGCAGGCATTGGAGGCTAAAGTCCCGTCAACATCCTCGAAAGGAGATTCTCTCATGGCACGCGACGACAGCCAGACGGCACTGGTGGAGCGCCAGTTCGGCGCCCAGGCCGCCGCCTATGTAGCCAGCCCGGTGCACGCCGCCGGTCCCGACCTCGACTGGCTGACCGCGCGGGTCGCCGCGCTGCGGCCAGATATGGCGCTCGACCTAGGGGCCGGCGGCGGCCATGTCAGCTATGCCCTGGCGCCCTACGCCGGCCGGGTCATTGCCTGTGACCTCTCGCCGCGCATGCTGGCGGCGGTCGGCGAGGCGGCGGTCGCACGCGGCCTCGCCAACATCGAAACCCGCACCTGCAACGTCGCCGCCCTGCCCTTCGCGGACGGCGCCGCCGACTTCGCCGCCAGCCGCTTCAGCACCCACCACTGGGGCGACACCGCCGCCAGCTTGAGGGAGGCGCGCCGGGTCCTGGCTGACGGCTCGACCGCGATCTTCATGGACGCGGTCTCGCCGGGCCGGCCGCTGCTCGACACCTGGCTGCAGGGCATCGAACTGCTGCGCGACCCGAGCCACGTCCGCGACTACGCCAGCGAGGAATGGATCGCCCTGCTGCAGGCGGCGGGCTTCGCCCTGCAGCGCGTCCAGCGCTTCCGCCTCCGTCTCGATTTCGCCGCCTGGATCGCTCGCATCGGCACGCCGGCGGTGCAGGCCGAGGCCATCCTGGCGCTGCAGCGCCAGGCCCCGGCCGAGGTGGCGGCGCATTTCGACTTCGCCGACGACGGCTGCTTCACCCTCGACACCGCCTGCTTCGAGGTGGTGGCTGCCTGAGACCCGACTTAAAGTAAAATGTGAAGTTAGAAAACTTTCGTAAGATAATGATATTAAATCGTTTCTTTCTCTTCTTGAGACTGGAATCTTAAAGTCGGATCTGCGCATACAGGGCCCTGAATCGGTTCCGGTTTGGCATGATCTGATTTCTTACATTAAGTTTCCGGCATGAAGATTTCCGAGATCCGCGCCTTCCTCGCAGTCGCCGAAGCGGGCTCCATGCACGGCGCGGCGGCCCGCCTCAACCTGACCCAGCCGGCGGTGTCGCGGCTGGTCCAGCGGCTCGAGGCCGAGCTCGGCGCGGTGCTGCTCGACCGCTCCAGCAAGCCGCCGACCCTCACCCCCGCCGGGCAGCAGGCGCTGGCGCAGGGGCGCCGCGTGCTGCAGGCCCTCGACGACTTTTCGGGCAGTGTCGCCGAGGGCGGCGAGCCGCGCGGCAGCTTCCGCCTCGGCGTCTCACTCGGGCTCTCCCAGCTGGTCCTGAACGAGCCGCTCGACGGCCTGCGCCGCAAGTTTCCCGGCCTGGTCCTCCAGGTCAGCAGCGACTGGAGCGGCGACCTGGTGAAGGACGTCGAGAGCAACGTCATGAACGCGGCCGTGGTGCTGTCGCCGGACCACGGCGAGCCGGCCAGCGGGGCGCCGAAAAAGAAGGTCGGCACCGACCGCCTGATGGTGGTGGCGCCGATCGCCTTGGCGCTGCCGCCGCGCGCCTCGCTGGCAGAGCTGGCCCCGCACGGCTGGGTGCTGCATCCCGAGGGCTGCAGCTACCGCAGCGCCCTGCGGCGGGCCCTGGCACAGGCGGGCGCCCCCTTCACCGTCGCGGTCGAGGCCTTCGACCAGGAGCTGCAGCTCTCGCTCGTCGCCCGCGGCAACGGCTTGGGGCTGGTGCCGAGCTGCCTGCTGCGGCACAGCGCCTATCACAACCGGCTGCGCTGCATCGAGGTGGCCGATCTCGACTACCGCCTCGCCGTGTGGATCGTCCGCAGCCGTTTCATCGGGTCGCTGGCACCGGTCGTCGAGGCCCTGGAGACGGCCATCCAGCACATGCTGGCCGCCTCAGATCATGCCGAATTCGCATAACAACGATCAGCAAACTGAATTTGCGGAATAATTTTTCCATCCCTAGATTGCAGGGCAGGCGGCTTCGCCCGCCACTCGGATTCCCACGGAGCCCTGCCCGATGAACCCTCCCGCTGAAGCCGCCGCACCGCGGCCCTCCCTGCCCGGCTGGCGCACGCCACTGGTGGTGATCGCCGCCGGCTGCCTGCTCGCCCTGCTGTCGTTCGGCATCCGCTCCAGCTTCGGGCTCTTCCTGGCGCCGATGTCCGGCGACTTCGGCTGGGGCCGCGAGGTCTTCGCCGTCGCCATTGCCCTGCAGAACCTGCTGTGGGGGCTGTCGCAGCCGGTCGCCGGCGCCCTGGCGGACCGTTACGGCTCCGGCCGCGTGCTGACCGTGGGGGCGCTCATCTACGCCCTCGGCCTCTACCTCATGGCCGGCGCCTCGACGCCCGGCATGCTGACGCTGTCGGCAGGCGTGCTGGTCGGCGTCGGCGTCGCCGGCGCCTCCTTCGCCATCGTGCTGGCCGCCTTCGCGCGGCTGATGCCGGAGGACAAGCGCTCCTGGGCGCTCGGCATCGGCACCGCGGCCGGCTCGGCCGGGCAGTTCTTCGTGGTGCCCCTGGGCCAGGCCTTCATCTCGGCCTACGGCTGGTCGATGGCCCTCACCATCTTCGCCGTCCTCGCCCTCGTCATGGTGCCCTGCGCGGCGGCGCTGGCCGGCCGTTCGGAGCACGGCGGCCTCCACTACCAGTCGGTCGGCAGCGCCCTCAAGGAGGCCTTCGCCCACCCCAGCTACAACCTGCTGACGCTGGGCTTTTTCGTTTGCGGCTTCCACGTCGCCTTCATCCAGACCCACCTGCCGGCTTACATCACCGACATGGGCCTCGACGCCGGGCTGGCCGCCTGGGCGCTGGCCATCGTCGGCGGCGCCAACATCGTCGGCGCCCTCACCTCCGGCATGCTGGGCGGGCGCTACAGCAAGAAGTACCTGCTGTCGCTGCTCTACTTCGGGCGCGCCGTGGCCATCGCCCTCTTCGTCATCCTGCCGGTCAGCAATGTCAGCGTGCTGCTGTTCTCCGCCGTCATCGGCCTGCTGTGGCTGTCCACCGTGCCGCTGACCTCCGGCCTCGTCGCCCAGTTCTTCGGCACCCGGCACATGGCCATGCTGTTCGGCATCGTGTTCTTCAGCCATCAGGTCGGCGCCTTCCTCGGCGTCTGGCTGGGCGGCTACTTCTTCGACCTCACCG
>CAYYIV010000052.1:0-24780 GCA_964472095.1 uncultured Pelagibius sp. | reverse complement strand
CTGATGACCTCGGTGCTGATGACGCCGGACGGCGCGACCATCGAGGCCGAGGCGGCGCACGGCACGGTGACCCGCCACTACCGCCTGCACCAGCAGGGCAAGCCGACCTCCACCAACCCGATCGCCTCGATCTTCGCCTGGACCCGCGGCCTGCAGTTCCGCGGCGAGTTCGACGGCACGCCGGAGGTGGTGACCTTCGCCCAGACGCTGGAGAAGGTCTGCGTCGAGACCGTCGAGGCCGGGCACATGACCAAGGACCTGGCGCTGCTCATCAGCCCGGATCAGACCTGGATGACCACCGACGAATTCATGGACAAGCTGGATGAAAACCTGCAGAAGGCCATGGCCTGAACCGCGAAGGGAGTTCGCCGCATGAAATCCCTCCTATCTCTCATTGCTATTGGACTACTCGCGATGACGATCCAAACCAACGAAGCCGGCGCCCAGTCGGATCCCGAGAACGTCCTGGTCATGGAGCTGAAAGACGGCATCGTTCGGATCGAGATGCTGCCGGACCTCGCCCCCGTGCACGTCGAGCGGATCAAGTCGCTGACACGCCAGGGCTTCTACGACGGCATCGTGTTCCACCGCGTGATCGACGGCTTCATGGCGCAGACCGGAGACCCGACCGGCACCGGGCGCGGTGGCTCCGATCTGCCCGACCTGCCGGCCGAGTTCTCCGCCGAGCCCTTCGAGCGCGGCGTCATCGGCATGGCCCGTACTCAGGATCCCAACAGCGCCAACAGCCAGTTCTTCATCACCTTCGCTCCGGCGCGCTTCCTCGATAGCCAGTACACCGTCTGGGGCCGCGTCGTCGAGGGCATGGAGTACGTCGACATGATCAAGAAGGCGCCGCGCGGCGATCAGAGCGGCATGGTCCGCGGGCCCGACAAGATCGTGTCCCTGAAGGTCGAAGCCGACATCAAATAGCCGGCCGCGTAGCGGGCCGCCGGAAAGCCAACGGGCCGAGCTGACGCTCGGCCCGTTGCCGTTTCTGCCTTGTGCTGCGGTGTGCAGGCCGGCAGCCGGACCTATCTCAGGAGGCGGCCAAAGCGGCCTCTATGGCCGCGATGGCCTTGGGCGCCGCGGCGCCGTCGGGGCCGCCGGCCTGGGCCATGTCGGGCCGGCCGCCACCGCCCTTGCCGCCGAGCGCCTCGGAGCCGATCTTCACCAGGTCGACCGCGCTGGCCTGGCCGATGGCGTCCTCGGTGACGCCGACCACCAGCGAAGCCTTGCCGTCATTCACCGCGACCAGCACCACCACGCCGCTGCCGATGCGCTTCTTCAACTCGTCGGCCAGCGGCTTCAGATCCTTGGCGGGCATGCCTTCGAGCACCTTGGCGGCAAACTTCAGGCCGGCGACCTCGCGCACGTCCTCGTCGTTGGCGGCCCCGCCGCCGCCGGTCGCCAGCTTGCGGCGCAGTTCAACCATCTCGCGCTCAAGGCGCTTGCGCTCGTCGAGCAGGGCCGAGAGCCTCGCGGGCAGCTGGTCGGGCGAGACCTTCAGCGCCGCTGCGGCATCGCGCAGCAACTGCTCCTGGTGCTCGACGTAGCGGCGCGCGGCATCGCCGACCACCGCCTCGATGCGGCGCACGCCGGCCGCCAAAGCCGCCTCGCCGGTCACCTTGAAGAAGCCGATGTCGCCGGCACGGCGCACGTGGGTGCCGCCGCAGAGCTCGGTGGAATAGGCCTTGCCGCCCTTGGCGGGATCCTCGCCACCCATGGAGAGCACGCGCACCTCGTCGCCGTACTTCTCGCCGAAAAGCGCCAGCGCACCGGCCTCGATGGCCTCGTCGGGCGTCATGAAGCGGGTCTCGACCTCCGCATTGCGGCGGATGCGCTCGTTCACCTCGGTCTCGACGGCGTGCAGGTCCTCGGCCGTCAGCGGCTTGGGATGGCTGATGTCGAAGCGGAGACGGTCCTCGGCCACCAGCGATCCCTTCTGGGTCACGTGCTCGCCGAGGCGGCGGCGCAGCGCCTCGTGCAGCAGGTGGGTCGCCGAGTGGTGGGCACGCAGCGCGGCGCGGCGCCGGCCGTCGACACGCATCTCCACCGCCTGGCCGAGCTTCAGGGTGCCGTGGGTGAGCTTGCCGAGGTGAACGTGGAGGTCACCGAGCTTCTTCTGGGTATCGTGTACCTGCATCTCGCCGCCCTCGGCGCTGAACACCACGCCGCGGTCGCCCTGCTGGCCGCCGGATTCGCCGTAGAAGGGCGTCTGGTTGGTGACCAGCATCACGTCCTGGCCGGCAGCGGCCTCCTGGACTTCCTTGCCGTCGACCACCAGGGCAACGATCTGGCCCTCCGCCTCCTCGGCGTCGTAGCCGAGAAACTCGGTGGCGCCGAGCCGTTCGCGCAGCTCGAACCAGAGCGTTTCGGTGGTCGCCTCGCCGGAGCCGGCCCAGGAGAGCCGCGAGCGCTGGCGCTGCGCCTCGAGCTCCGCCGCGAAACCCGCCTCGTCGACGCCGATGCCGCGATCGCGCAGAATCGATTGGGTGAGATCGAGCGGAAACCCGAAGGTGTCGGAGAGCGCGAAGGCGGCCGAGCCGGCGAGCCGGCCGTCGCCGGTAAGGCCGGAGCCGGTGTCGACCAGTTCTTCGAGCAGCTTCAGGCCACGGCCAAGGGTATCCTTGAAGCGGCTTTCCTCCAGCTTCAAGGTCTCGGTGATGAGGGCGTTGGCGCGGTTCAGTTCCGGGAAGGCGCCGCCCATCATGCCGACCAGGGTCGGCACCAGGCGCCACATCAGCGGGTCCGTGCAGCCCAGCTTGTGGGCATGGCGCATGCCGCGGCGCATGATCCGGCGCAATACATAGCCGCGCCCCTCGTTGGACGGCAGCACACCATCGGCGATGAGGAAGGCGCTGGCGCGCAGGTGGTCGGCGATGACCCGGTGGGAGACCGCATGTTCGCCGTCCGGCGACTGGCCGGAGGCCTCGGCCGAGGCCTCGATGATGGCGCGCAGCAGGTCGGTGTCGTAGTTGTCGTGCTTGCCCTGCAGCACGGCGGCAATGCGCTCCAGCCCCATGCCGGTATCGATCGAGGGGCGCGGCAGCTCCCGGCGCGTCTCCTTGTCGATCTGCTCGTACTGCATGAAGACGAGGTTCCAGATCTCGATGAAGCGGTCGCCGTCCTCGCCGGGGCTGCCCGGCGGGCCGCCGGGAATCTGCTCGCCGTGATCGAAGAAGATCTCCGAACAGGGGCCGCAGGGGCCGGTGTCCCCCATGGCCCAGAAGTTGTCCGAGGTCGCGATGCGGATGATGCGGTCGTCGGGAAGGCCGGCAATCTTCTGCCACAGCCCCGCCGCCTGCTCGTCCTCGGCATAGACGGTGACGAGCAGCTTGTCCTTGGGCAGGCCGAACTCCTTGGTGACCAGATTCCAGGCCAGCTCGATGGCCTGGTCCTTGAAGTAGTCGCCGAAGGAGAAGTTCCCCAGCATCTCGAAGAAGGTGTGATGGCGCGCGGTGTAGCCGACGTTGTCCAGGTCGTTGTGCTTGCCGCCGGCGCGCACGCACTTCTGCGAAGTCACCGCGCGGTTGTAGGGCCGCGTCTCGTTGCCGGTGAAGACATTCTTGAACTGCACCATCCCCGCGTTGGTGAACAGCAACGTCGGGTCGTTGCGCGGCACCAGCGGCGAGGAGGCCACGATCTCGTGGCCGTTGCGCTTGAAGTAGCTCAGGAAGGCCGAGCGGATGTCGTTGCCGGAGGTCATGATAAATAGATATTATCCGTTAGCTTGCAGCGCAAGCTGGAACCCTTCTAATTTCCATCGCAGCGGCAGGGAAAACGTGCGAAAGCGCAGCGTTGTAGCGCGCGGCAGGGGGGCTGTCCACCGAAAGGCCGGCGCCGCCCCGAGGCCACGCCAGCGCCTCGGGGCACCCCGATGCCAGGCTTTGCCCTGGCAATTTCACAGCCCTGGGACTATGTGAAGGGGCGCCGGATCAAAGACTTTGACTAGCCAAGCCCTGTCTCAGGAGTTAGTTTCGCCGCATGCCACAACATAACACTTTGTCCCGCCTCTTGCGCGGGCCGCTTCTCTGCGCACCCGATCATCGCAAAACCGGGCGTTCAACCTTGGGCCGGATGCTTTACGGCGCCGTCGCCGCCGGCGGCCTGCTGGCCCTCTTGCCGGCCGTCGCGCAGGCTCAGACGCAACAGCCGATCCAGCCGCCTGCCGCTCAGGAACCACCACCCCCCGCCGCCGGCGACCCCGGTGCCTCCGGCCAGGTCTTCGGCGATTGGAGGGAACTCTGCACGCCGACCCCGCCACCCGGTGCCTCGCCGCCGCCGCAGGGCGAACAGAACGTCTGCTTCATCACGCAGCAGGTGATGGACCAGAACAGCCAGCGCCCGGTGCTGAAGATCACCATCGGCTTCTTCGGAGAGCAGCGCCAGGCCGGCGCCGTCATCGCCATGCCGCTCGGCGTGCCCCTGGCGCGTGGCATCGAGATCAGTGTCGACGGCAAGGAAGTCAGGACCGTGCCCTTTCAGATCTGCCGCCGCGACGGCTGCCAGGCCTACCTGCTGCTGGACGATGTGGCGGTCACCGCCTTCAAGGCCGGCACCCGGGCGCAGGCCCGGGTCGCCTCGACCGAGGGCGAGGGCCTCAATCTGCCGATCTCGTTGACGGGCTTCACCGCCGGCTTCGGCTCCATCCAGTGATACTGTAAGTCTACAGTGTATATAATTGATTCTGAACGAAAAACGGGCCCACTATGGGCCCGTTTCATGTTGCAGATAAAGTGAGATCTCACATCAGGCGGCGTTCACACGCCGCATGAAGAAAGCCCCGCTCAGGAAGCCTCGGCTTCGTCGCCGCCAGCCGCCTCTTCGTCCGGTCCGCCTTCGAGCATCGCCGCCGAAACCAGCCCGGCATTCGCGCGGATTTTCTTCTCGATCTGCTGAGCGATCTCCGGATTCTCCTTGAGGAAGGTCTTGGCGTTCTCGCGCCCCTGGCCGATGCGCTGACCCTCGTAGGAGAACCAGGCGCCGGCCTTGTCGACGATGTTGGCCTGTACGCCGAGGTCGAGCAACTCACCGGTCTTGGAGATGCCTTCGCCGTAGGTAATGTCGAACTCCACCACGCGGAAGGGCGGCGCCATCTTGTTCTTCACCACCTTCACGCGCGTCTGGTTGCCGACCACGATATCGCGGTCCTTGATGGCGCCGATGCGACGGATGTCGAGGCGCACCGAGGCATAGAACTTCAAAGCGTTGCCGCCGCTGGTGGTCTCCGGATTGCCGAACATGACGCCGATCTTCATGCGGATCTGGTTGATGAAGATCACCAGGGTGTGCGACTTGGAGATCGAGGAGGTCAGCTTGCGCAGGGCCTGGCTCATCAGGCGCGCCTGCAGGCCGGGCAGCGAATCGCCCATCTCCCCTTCCAGCTCGGCCCGCGGCACCAGCGCCGCCACCGAATCGACCACCAGCACGTCGATGGCGCCGGAACGCACCAAGGTATCGGCGATCTCCAGTGCCTGCTCGCCGGCATCGGGCTGGGAAATCAGCAGTTCCTCGACATTGCAGCCCAGCTTTCCAGCATAGCCCGGGTCGAGCGCATGCTCGGCATCGACGAAGGCACAGGTGCCGCCAAGCTTCTGGGCCTCGGCAATCACATGCAGCGCCAGGGTGGTCTTGCCGGAACTCTCCGGCCCGTAGATCTCGACGACGCGCCCGCGCGGCAGGCCGCCGATGCCCAGGCCGATGTCGAGGCCCAGGGAGCCGGTCGAAATCACCTCGGTTTCGACCACCTGGTCGGCACCGAGCTTCATGATCGAGCCCTTGCCGAAGGCACGCTCGATCTGCCCCAGGGCTGCTTCCAAAGCCTTTTTCTTGTCCACCGAATCTTTCTCCACCAACCGCAAAGCGCTCTGGGCCATGAATGATCTCCCTTATGTCATAGGGGTCTAGGGACTGCAACGAAGCCCATACGTACCAGTTTTGTTCTCATCCAGGCAAGCGGAAAGAGGATCAAAATAAGAACATTCCATAAAATTCGAGACAAAATGCCCTAGATAGCCCTGTTGCAGGGTCCCTAATCGCCGAGGACTTCCTTCACCTTGCCGGCAAGCTGCTTGAGGCTGAAGGGCTTCGGCAGGAAATGGATCCCGGTATCCTCGTCGAGGCGCTTCCTGAAGCTGTCCTCGGCGTAGCCGGAGATGAAGATCACCTTCAGATCGGGGCGCGTCAGGCGCACCTCCCTGACCAGGCTCGGCCCGTCGAGCCGCGGCATGACCACGTCGGTGACCAGCAGGTCGATCGGCGCCTCCTGGCGAGAGAGGATTTCCAGGGCGGTCTCGCCGGAGTTCGCCTCCAGGACGTGGTAGCCCTTGTTGCGCAGGGCACGGGCCGAGAAGGCGCGTACCGCGTCCTCATCCTCGACCAGCAGCAGGGTGCCGGCGCCGGTGAGGTCGCGGCGGTCCTGCACCTCCGCCTCCTGCAGGTTGGCGGCAACCTCCACCTCGGCCGCCTGCGGCAGGAAGATGGCGAAGGTCGTGCCCGCGCCGGGCGTGCTGTCGACGAAGACATAGCCGCCGGTCTGCTTCACGATGCCGTAAACGGTGGACAGCCCGAGGCCGGTGCCGGCGCCGACCTCCTTGGTGGAGAAGAACGGATCGAAGATGCGGTCGAGGTTCTCCGAGGGAATGCCGCAGCCGGTGTCCTGCACCTCGATCACCGTGTAGTTGCCCGGCGGCATCGACTCGTCCTTCAGCTTGCGCCGTTGCTCGACCTTCTCGTTGCCGGTGCGGATGGTCAGTACGCCGCCCCCCTCCATGGCGTCGCGCGCGTTCACTGCCAGGTTGATGATGACCTGCTCGAGCTGGCCCTGGTCGGCCTTGATCATGCCGAGGTCGCGGCCGTGGCTCATCTTCAGCTCGATGTTCTCGCCGATCAGGCGGCGCAGCAGGTGCGACAGCTCCGCCAGGATGTCGGTCAGGTTCAAGAGCCGAGGCTGCAGCGTCTGCTGGCGCGAGAAGGCCAAGAGCTGGCGCACCAGGTTGGCCGCGCGGTTGGCGTTCTGCTTGATCTGCATGATATCGGCAAAGGACTGGTCGCCCGGCCGGTGGCGCAGCAGCAGCAGGTCGGAGAAGCCGATCATCGCCGTCAGCAGGTTGTTGAAGTCGTGCGCAATGCCGCCGGCCAGCTGGCCGATAGCCTGCATCTTCTGCGACTGGGCGAACTGGCGCTCCAGGTTCTTCTGCTCGGTGGAATCGATGAAGTGCACGACGAAGCCGGCCAGCGTGCCGTCGCTGACCTCGGTGCGGTTCACGAAGAGCGTGCAGACCGGCGCCCCCTCGCTGGCCAGGCGGACCTCCAGCGCGGGCGCCCTGACGCTGCTGATCTTGCCGGCTCCCGGTGCCAGGGCCGCCTTCAGGGCCTCGACGTCGCCCGGAGCGACCAGATCGAAGAGCGAGACCGAGCGCAGGGCCCGCGGCTCGCGCCCGATCAGCCGGCCGAGGGCGCCGTTGCATTCCTGGATCGCGCCGGCGGGATTGATCAGGGCGATGCCGGCCGGCGCCTTGGCGAAGAGCTGCTCGAAGCGGTGCTCGGATTCCTCGAGCGCGGCCGCCATCGCCATCTCGCGCGACAGGTCGCGCACCACCGAGCGGGTGCGCAGCACCTTGCCGCTCTCGTCGGCCACCACGTCCTGGCGGATCGAGGCGCGGAAGGTCTCGCCGTCGGCATCCTTCAGCAGCACTTCGCCCTGGGAGGCACCGGGCAGGCCGAAGGGATCGTAGGGCGCCGCATCCTCCGGCAGGCCGGCGACCACATCGTGCAGGCGAACGCGGCCGAGTTCGAGTTCGTTCTGGGCGATCCCCAGCCATTCGCAGAGCGTGTGGTTGGCGAAGAGGAAGCGGCCCTCGGCATCGGCAGAGTAGAATCCGACCGGCGCGTTCTCCAGCAGGTCGACGAAGCGCTCCTGCTCCTCGCGCATGATCTGTTCCATCTGCCTGCGCGGCGTGATGTCGTCGACCACCCAGTAGACGAAGCCGGGATAGCCTGGCAGCGGATAGGCGGCGACGAAGCGCCAGTCGTATCCGCCCTTGCGCCCGTCCGGGCCAGCGGCGGGCACCCGCACCTCGACCTGGCCGAGCTGCCCGCGCCGGGCCTGCTGAACGATCTGCTCGATCAGGCGTCGCGCCTCGGCATCGTCCTTCACCTGCTCCAGCAGCAGTTCCGGAATCGGCCGCTCAACGCCGCCGAAGAAGGCCGCCAACGCAGGATTGGAGAGGATCGTGCGGCCGTCCGGCGCAACCACCTGCCACGGCTTCGGCACCGCGGCGAAGACCGCGGCGCAGAGATTGCGCCGGCGTGCCAGGTACCAGGCCCCGGCCGCACCGGCGGCCAGCCCCAGGATCCCGGCGGCGAGGAAAGCGAGCAGGCTCTGCAACAGCGGGCCTTTCCCTGTTCTTGGTTCGATCCGTTCAGCGGGAAGCTAGCCGCAAATGGTTAACCGAGATTAACCAGGGGCCCAAGCGTTATCGGCACCCGGGACGATCGCCCAGGAGGTTCCAGCGCAGCTGTTGACCATTGAGCCAGCGGAACAGCTCGTCCGCTTGCTGATGCGTGGTGCCTGGGATTAACCCCCCGTCCCTGTGGAACCGACCGTGGGCGGAATCACTATCGGGACGACTAAAGCGCGTAGACGTCAGCGCGGGCGGCGCGCCGGCAGGCCCTTCTTGAGGCGCATAACGTAGCCGATGATCTCGGCCACGGCCTTGTAGTGCTCGGGCGGAATCTCCTGGTCGATCTCCACGGCGGCGTGCAGGGCGCGGGCAACCGGCGGGTTCTCGACAATGGCCACGTTGTGCTCCTCGGCCACCTCGCGGATGCGCAGCGCAATGTTGTCGACGCCCTTTGCGACCACCCGCGGCGCCTCCATGGTGCTCTGGTCATACTTGAGGGCCACCGCGTAGTGGGTCGGGTTGGTGATCACCACGTCGGCCTCCGGCACCGCCGCCATCATGCGCTTGCGCGCCCGCTCGAAGCGGATCTGGCGCAGCCGGCCCTTGATCTGCGGATCGCCTTCCGACTGCTTGTGCTCGTCCTTGACCTGCTGCTTGGTCATGCGCAGTTCCTTGTTATGCTGGAAGCGCTGGTAGAGCACGTCGACCAAGGCGATCAGAGACATCACCGCGAGCACACCGACGATCACCTTCACCGATTCTATCCGCACCAGCGCCAGCATCGCTTCCACCGGCATGGTCGGGATGGCGAGCAGGATATGGCGGTCCGGCCAGATGATCAGGCAGACCACCACGCCGACGACGACGAGCTTCAACAGCCCCTTCAGGAAGTCGGCCAACGCGCGGGTCGAGAACATCTTCTTGAAGCCGCGCTTGAGGCCGATCTTGGAGAGCTTGGGCTGGATCTGCTCGGTGGTAACGATAATTCCATTCTGGATCGTGCCGGCGGCGAGGCCGGCGGCAAGGATGATCGCCAGCGGAATCGTAGAGACCTTGAGGATGTCGAAGGCGGCAGCGGTGAGGACGTCGCGCAGGCCGCCGGCTTCCAGCGCCATGAGGTGCGGCCGCTCCAGGAAGGGGCGCATCACGCCACCGATGTCCGACATCAGGCTGGGCGAGAAGATGCCGACCACCAGCGCCAGGGCGAGGATCATGAACCAGTGCGAGACTTCCTGGGAACGCGCGACCTGGCCCTTCTCGCGGGCGTCGGACAGCCGTTTGCTTGTCGGTTCTTCTGTTTTTTGTGAGTCGTCGTCTTCGCCGGCCATCGCGCGCCTCCCGCCCGCTCAGCGCAGCCCGGCGAAGGGCAGCGTGACCTCTTCGAAGCCGGTGATGAACCAGCCGATCAGGGCCGGCAGGGCGATCAGCAGGATGCCGAGGCCGGTCACGATCTGCAGCGGAATGGCGATGAAGAAGACCTGCATCTGCGGCATCAGGCGCGACAGCAGCCCGAGGCCGAGATTGAAGATCAACGCCACCGCGATGAAGGGCGAGGCGATCTGGAATCCGAGCAGGAAGGCTTTCGATACCACCCGGGTGATCATCTGGGAGACGTCACCGACCAGGATCGACTGACCGGGCACGAAGATCTGGTAGCTCTCGATCACCCCGCGCAGCAGCACATGGTGCAGGTCCAGGACAATGATGATCATCAGCGCCAGCATGGTGAGGAAGGAGCCGGCAATGGAGCCCTGCTGGGCCGCCGTCGGATCGTTGGTCAGCGCGTTGGCAAGACCAGTCACCGTGGCCATCATCATGCCGCCGATGGAAAGCGCCGCCATCATCAGGCGCGCCACCGAACCGATGAAGAAGCCGATGAAGGCCTCGCCGAAGATCAGCAGGAAGAGGGCCGCGGCGCTGTCCGGCAGGGCCGGCATCACCGGTGGCAGCACCGGCTGGACGACGACGGAGATGGTAAGGGCGATCAGCAGCCGGATACGCGGCGAGATGTAGCTCTCGCCGAAACCCGGCAGCAGCATCAACGCGGTACCGAGCCGCACGAAGATCAGCAGCAGAGAGAACGCCTGCTCGGGAAGCAACTCGGCCAGCATCGGCGTTGCCCCGCCCTAGCCGAGCGCGACCATGCGGTCGAAGAGGCCCTGGGAGAAGATCGTCAGGCTGCTCAGCATGAATGGCAGCATCAGCATCACACCGACGAAGATGACGATGATCTTCGGCACGAAGGTCAGGGTCATCTCCTGGATCGAGGTGAGCGCCTGAAACAGCGCAATGGCCAGGCCGACGACGAGCGCCAGCAGCATGATCGGCGCGCCGAGCTTCAGCATGACGACGATCGTCTCGCGGCCGATCTCGATGGCTTCGGTGCCGTTCAACGGCTCCCCTTCCCCACTGTCTCGATGGTGCCGCCGCGGGCGATGCGGGCGGCGGACTTGAGCATGCCTTCAGATCGGCATGCGCAGGATGTCCTGGTAGGCCTGGACCACCTTGTCGCGCAGCGTGACAACGGTCTCCAGGGTCATCTCGGCCTTCGACACGGCCATCACCACCTGGGTGAGGTCGGCGGTGCCGGCGGCGGCCTGAATGGTCTGGTTCTCGCCTTCCAGCACGGTGTCGGCGGCACGCTCGGCGGCGCGACGCAGCATGGAGGAAAAGTCGGCTCCGCCGCTGTCGCGTGCCTCCAGGCCGGCCGAGCCGCCCTGGCGCAGCATTCTGTCATAGGCCTGGACGGCCCCGGTGATGTTCATGCTCATGGCTCTCTCCAGCGGGCGCTCTCACGGGAGCGCTTCGGGAAGCCGTCCTGGCGGGTCGGCGGTGCCGTCCTGGCACCGCGAAAGGCTGTTGCGCCGCTTAGCGCAGGATATCGATGGTCTTCTGCAGCATGGTGCGCGACGACTCGATGACCTTCAGGTTGGCCTCGTAGCTCCTCTGCGCCTCACGCAGGTCCGCCATCTCCAGCAGGGAGTTGACGTTCGGTGTGAGGACGTAGCCCTCCTCGTCGGCGGCCGGATGACCCGGCTCATAGCGCCGGCTGAAAGCGCTGCGGTCGGCGACGATGGATTCGACGCGTACCGTCTCGATGCCGAGCGAGCGGTTGAGCTCGTTGTCGAAGGTCACCAGCTTGCGCCGGTAGGGCTCGCCGCCGGGGGTCTGCGCCGTCGAGTTCGCGTTGGCGATGTTCTCCGAGATCACGCGCAGACGCGTGCCCTGGGCGCGCATGCCGGCAGCAGAGATATTCAGTGATTTCTCGAGGTCCATTGCCTTGGTGTCCTATCCGCGTCCTGCGTTTACTGGCGACCGCGCAGTGCCATCTTCATCATCGCCACCTGCTTCTTGTAGAGGTTGGTGATGGCGTTGTAATCGTTCTGGGTCTGCGTCACCTTGATGAGCTGCTCTTCGATCACCACGGCGTTGCCCGAGGGCGACGTCTCGTAGTTGTCCTTCTGCTCCACACTGCGGTTGTCGGCGCGCAGACTGGAGGCCTGTATGTGGCCCGCCTGAGTCACCGCCGGCTTCAGCATCCCGGTGTACTGACGCTCGACCCCACGGCGAAATTCCTCCGGCTTCAGGTCGTGCGGGACGTATTTCGGCGTATCAGCGTTGGCGATGTTCTGCGCCAGCACCTTCTGGCGCTGGCCGAGCCAGTCCATCCGTTTGCCGAGCAGGCTGAAGAGTCCGGGCTTGCCGTCCATAGTGTCCCTGGTTGCTGCATTGTCAGCGAGAAAGGTCCCGGTTTCCCCTGCTTTCGGAGACCTCCGTACCCTATGATCACGGTTGCCTTGTTAAGAATCCGTAAAAAGGGCTAAATTGCGTATATTAACCAAGGTTCGGACGGGAGGCGGCCGGGCCATGGGGTGGGGGAGCCAAGAGGGCGATGCTTTATCTGACGCGCAAAATTGGCGAGTCTGTCATCATAAATGACAACATTGAGGTGACCGTGGTCGACATCCGCGGCAAGTCGATCAAGCTCGGCTTCACCTTTCCGAGCGATGCCACGGTGCTGCGCCGCGAGATCTTCGAGCGGATCCAGGAAGAAAACCGTGCCGCCGCGGTGGGCGACGACGAAGCCCTGACCGAGGCCATTAAGGGCGCCGCTGGCGACCCGAAGAAGGAAACCGGCACTTAACTTTCCAGCCGCCCCGGCTTCCCGCTACTAATTGTTTCTGATCGCTGGCGTTTTTTCCGCCTTGCGGCGCCTTTCCCGGCGCCCCTCTAACCATTCATTAAGCATGATCGGTCACCATTGGTGAACTGCCGCTGTCGGTCGGACGCGGCCGCACGATGGACTGACTGATGATGGACTGGCCGCGGGTGAACGGACTGAGGGTGGCCCGGCGGTGACGCAGGAGCCTGGCCCGAAGCGCAGCCTCGCCATCGCATTGGAGAACGTGACCCCCGAGGCAATTGCCGGCAAGGCCGGTCCGGGCGCGCCGGGCCAAGGCGCGCCGCGGGTCATTGCCAGCGGACGCGGCGCGGTTGCGGAGCAGATCCTGCAGATAGCGTTCGAGCGTGGCGTCAAGGTCCGGACCGACAGCGATCTCGCCGAGATCCTGGCGGCGGTCGAGGTGGACAGCGAGATCCCCCTCGCCGCCCTGGCGGGTGTCGCGGAGATCCTCCGCTACCTCTACCGGACCGACGCGGCGGCGCCGGACAGCCGTCAGCAGCAGAAGCCCGTGAATGGGCGCGACGAAGATACGGATTAAGGAGCAGAGAACGTGAACCAGACCGCCAGCCTCGAATCGGACATTCATTCGCTCTCGGCGCGCCTGCGCAAAGCCCGACAGGGGCTGTCGAGCGGCACCATCGTCGACCTGGCGCCGATCGAGGAGGACGTGAAATGGCTCTGCCGCTCCGTCGAGACCCTGTCGCCGGACGAGGCCGCGCTGCTGCGCCCGCGCCTCTTCGGCCTGCTGGAGGAAGTGACCGAGCTCGGCGAGAACCTGCGCGCCGGCCTGGGCGAGCTGGCGCAGCTGCTCAGCGCTGCCAGCGACCGGCGCAAGGCGCTGACCGCTTACAACTCCCCGCCGACCGACAAGCCTTGAAGCGCTACTAGACGACGAGCCCTGGGGGCGATTGGGAACACTGATGGAACTCGACGAGTACTTCCGTTTTATTCTGGCGCTCGGCTTCGTCCTCGTGCTGATTGCCGGCTTGGCGGCGCTGGTGCGGCGCTCCGGTTTTGGCGGCCGCCTGGCGATTTCACCGAGCAGCAGCGGCGAGCGCCGCCTGGCCCTGGTCGAGGTGCGTCCGCTGGACGCCAAGCGCAAGCTCGTGCTGCTGCGCCGCGACGACCGCGAGCACCTGGTACTGCTGGGCGCCGGCAGCGACCTGCTGATCGAAAGCGACATTCCCGCCCCGCCGCGCAAGCCTGCCGCGGAACCACATCCGGCGCCGGCCGGCGCGGCCGCCAGCCCGGACGGCGTTCTCGGCAGGGTCATGATCAAGCTGCGGGGGCAGACGTCATGAAGCGCCTCCGGCTGCTTGCCGGCCCCCTCGCCCGCTGGGCCCTGCCCTGCCTGGTCCTGCTGCTGGCCCCGGGCGAAGTCCTGGCCCAGGCGCTGACCTTCGACCTCGGCGCCGAGACCGCCGGCACCACCACCGGGCGCATCATCCAATTGATCGCCCTCGTCACGGTGCTGAGCCTGGCCCCCTCGATCCTGGTGATGATGACCTCCTTCACCCGCATCGTGGTGGTCCTGTCCTTCCTGCGCACGGCCATGGGCCTGCAGCAGACACCGCCCAACTCGGTGGTGGTGAGCCTTGCCCTCTTCCTCACCGCCTTCGTCATGATGCCGACCATGGAGGCGATCTACGACGAGGCGCTGGCGCCGCTGATCAACGAGGAAATCACCGAGCTGGAAGCTTTCGATCTCGCCCAGGCGCCGGTGCGCGACTTCATGCTGCGCCATGTGCGCGAGAACGACCTGCGCCTCTTTCTCGACATCAGCCAGGCCGGCGAGGTCGAGGGGCCGGAGGTCACGCCGATGCGCGCGCTGATCCCGGCCTTCATGATCAGCGAGCTGCGCCGCGCCTTCGAGATCGGCTTTCTGCTGTTCCTGCCCTTCCTCATCATCGACATGGTGGTGGCCTCGATCCTCATGTCGATGGGCATGATGATGCTGCCGCCGGTGATGATCTCGCTGCCCTTCAAGCTGATCTTCTTCGTCCTGGTCGACGGCTGGTACATGGTCGCCGGCAGCCTGGTGCAGAGCTACGGCGGCTAGCGCTCCCGCCGGCCCAGCATCAGCACCAGTACGCCGGCAGGCTGGTGCACCGCTGAGAGCAGCGTCTCGGATCGGCGTCCTTCGGGGATCAGAGAAGGGCGATTCCAAGCAGGAGTCCCCTTCGCCTGGGGAGCAGGCTGTTTCCCACGCGAAGGGAAGAGAACAAGTAAAATGCAGCGCGCACCTGTCGACTTCATCCACGACCTGCGCTACGCCGACATTCCGGAGACCGCGCGCCACGCCGGGCGGCGCGCCCTGCTCGACACCCTGGGCAGCGCCGCCGCCGGCCGCGCTACCCGGGCGAGCTGCATCCTGCGCGACCATGCGGCACGCTATTACGGCGCCGGCGCGAGCGGCGCCCGACTGCTGCTCGACGGCCGCCGCGTTGCACCGCAGGGCGCGGCCCTGGCCGGGGCCGGCAGCATCGATTCCGTCGACGCCCATGACGGCCACCGCCTGACCAAGGGCCATGCCGGCGTGACCGTCGTCCCGACTCTGCTTGCCTTCGGCGACGAAATGGCGCCCTGCGGCGGCAAGGAATTCCTGACGCGCCTCGTCCTCGGCTACGAGATCGCCACCCGCGCCGGCATCGCGCTGCACCGCACGGCCGCCGACTACCACACATCCGGCGCCTGGAACGCCATCGCCGCGGCGGCCATCGGCGCCCGCGCGCTCGGACTTAGCCTCGCGCAGACGGCGCATGCCCTGGGCATCGCAGAGTACTATGGCCCGCGCAGCCCGATGATGCGGGTGATCGACCACCCGACCATGTTGAAGGACGGCTCGGCCATGGGCGCGATGAGCGGCGTCAGCGCTGCCCTGCTGGCGGCCGACGACTTCACCGGCGCGCCAGCGGTCACCGTGACCGGCGACGACATAGCGGATCTCTGGAGCGACCTGGGCCGCCGCTGGCGCATCGAGGAGCAGTATATCAAGGCCTACCCGGTGTGCCGCTGGGCGCAGCCGGCGGTGGAGGCGGTGCTCTCGCTGCGTCGCGGCGGAGCGCTACCGGCATTGCGGCCGGAGCAGATCCGGCGGGTGACCATCCACAGCTTCGGCGCCGCAACACGCCTCGCCGTCCGCCGACCGCAGGACACCGACCAAGCGCAATACTCGCTGCCCTTCCCGGTCGCCGCCGCCCTGGTTCACGGCCGGCTGGGGATCGCGGAGATCGACGGAGCGGGCCTCTCGGACCCGCTGGTTCTCGCCCTCAGCGATACCATGGTCCTGGTCGAGGACGCGGGTTACAGCGCCCGCTTCCCGGCCGAGCGCTGGGCCCACGCAATCATCGAGCTCAGCGACGGACGCTGCCTGACGTCGGGGGCCTGTGCGGCCCGCGGCGATGCGGAGGCGCCATTCAGCGATGCGGAACTGACCCGAAAGTTCCACCAGCTTGCCGACCCGGTACTCGGCGACGGGCGCAGCAAATCGCTCGCGGCCGCGTGTTTTGCGATCGACCGGACAGCCGGGCTCGACGGATTCATGGACGCCGTGCTGTCCGACGCGGCAGTCGGCCGGCAGCCCGACAGCGTCATGGCGATCTGATCCCGGCGGCGGGTTCGAGAAGTCCAGCGCCACGACTTTCCATCGATTCCCCTTCCCAGGGCGGTCCGGCTGTCGCAGAATAAGCCGGCGGGCGGGCTCGGAATGAGACCGGGAGGTCACAATGATCATCTATCCGGACATCGAACTTCGTAAGGGGCGCTGCGTAAACCTCCGCCGGGGACGGATGGACGCGCCTGTCGTCTATGATGTCGAACCGCTGGACGCGGCCCGCGATTTCGCCAGGCAGGGCGCCGAGTGGCTGCATGTCGTCGACCTCGATGCCGTCTTCAACGACGGCGACAACGCCGAGATCATCCAACAGATCATCGACAAGTCCGGCTGCCGGGTCCAGGTCGGCGGAGCGATCCGCTCAATGGCCCGGGTGCACCACTGGATCAACGCCGGTGCCGCGCGGGTCGTCATTGCCACTGCGGCGGTGAAGCACCCGCATTTCGTCAAGGAGGCAGCGACCGCCTATCCGAATCAGGTGGTCGTTTCCGTCGACGCGCGCGGCGGCAAGGTCGTCGTCGAAGGCTGGCGGGAGGCGACGATCTTCACGCCGATCGACTTCGCACGGCAGTTCCAGGACGTCTCGCTCGCGGCCATTATCTTTACCGACATCGACCGCGACGAGAACGCGCCGGAAAGCAGCATGTCGCATACGACCGAGCTGGCGGCGGGCATCACGACGCCGGTGATCGCCAGCGGCGTAGTGAAGTCGCTGGAGGACATCTCCGTTCTCAAGTTCCTGGAGAACATCTCCGGCGCCATTACCAGCCGCGCCCTGTTCGGCGGCGTCTTCACACTGTCCGAGGCGATCGCGATCGCCAGCGAGCCCACGCCTGCACCAGCTCCGTTCCTCTGACGGCGTGGCGGCGGCTCGATCAGTTCAGTTCGCTGAGGCTGCTCTGGCTCAGGCGGGCGCGGTAGCTGGCCATGAAATCCTGCGCCACGCCGACCTTCTCGAGCTCGTCAGCGATCGAGGTAACGGCGAACTTCTCGCCTTCGCCGACCAGCAGCTTGAAGGTTTCCGAGTGCGGGCTCTTTGCCATGGCCGCGCCGTAGCGCCGGTTGAGGTCTTCCAGCTCTACCTTCTCCTCGGCCAGAAGCAGGGCGACGGCGAGGTTCACCACCAGCTTGCTTTCCTCTTCATCCATCACCCGACGCGGCGGTAGCAGCGGGATCAGATTGGCGAGGGACTCGACAGCCTCGGGCCAATCGCGCTGGCGCCAGTGAATGTCGGCGCGCAGCTGCTCCGCACTCAGGCTGTCGTCGCCAGCCAGGACCTCCAGAGCTTCGTCGATGCGGTCGAGATCGGAAAGGGCGCGGGCCCTCAGTTGGCGGCGCTGCTGGGCGACCGGTCCGTCGACACCCTCCGCCTCGCTGATATCGAGCGCCTCCAGGCCGGCCTCCGGGTTGCGGTGGAGCAACTGCACCAGGGCAAGGCGGGCCCCGATGCGAGCCTTGTCCTCGCCTTCCAGGCGGTAGCGCACCTGGCCTTCGAGCAACTCGGCGGCACGGCCGAGCAGGTCGACCTCGACCAAGCGGTCGGCCAGGCCGGCGATCATCTTGTCGCCCGCGGGGCCGACCGGGGTCAGCTCCATGAATTCCTGATAAAGCGCCAGCGCGCGCAGCGGCGGCACCCCCGGATCGCCCGGCTCCTGGTAGATCGTGGTGAAGATCTCGCGCATGCGCTGGGCCGAGTTGCGGGCCGCCGGGCCATCCGGGAAAGCGGTCACCGCCTCGCGCAGGGCATAGAGCGCATCGCGGTGCCGGTTCTGGCCGACGTAGAGTTCGGCCAGCTTGCGCAGCAGCGTGAACTCGAAGAGGTCGCCGCGCCAAGCGAAGCGCAGGCGCTCCAGCTCCTCGATGGCGGCCTCGGACGACAGCGTGCCCTCGTCCATGCCGAGCTCGATGAGGGCCAGCCGGGCGCGTGCCTGGGACGGCCGATGGGCACCGTCGCGCACAGCGCTCCACAGCTCGCGCGCCCGTTCCGGGTCGCCGGCGGCGCGCTGCAGCCTGCCCTGAACGACCTGGACCTGCGCCAGTTCCCGCTCATCCAGCTTCTCGCTCAACAGGGGGGTGATCTGCTGGGTCGCAGCCTCGAGGTCGCCGGCACGCATGAATGCCTCCGCCGCGGCCAGGTGGAGCGGCAGCCTCACGTTGTTCGGATAGGGCTCGATGAGGTCGAGCGAGGCCGCAAAGCCGGTCGCCGCCGCCTGCCAGTCCTCGGCGTGGGCGGCCAGGGCGGCCTGCCACAGCAGGGCCTCGCGTTCACCGGCCAGCGCCGGATGGGCGAGGCTGGCATTGGCACCACCATAGTCCTGCAGCATCAGCTGGCTGGCGCCCTTCATCAACTGCACTTCCGGATCACGGGCGAGACGAGGGTTCTCCTCTTCGATCACCCGCAGCATGCCGAGCGTCTCGCTATCGAGACCATGGGCGAAGAAGAAGCGCGCCAGCTCAAGCCGCGCGATACCGAGGCGGTCGCCCCCCGCGCTGGTGGTCGCCTTCTGCAGGGCCTGGCGGTTCTCCTGGAAGGTCTCGATGCCGCCACGGCGCCACGCGCCGAGTTCCAGCAGGCTGGGACTGGCGGCGACCGACTCGCCGGCGCGCTGTGCGCTGCGGCGATCCTCAGGCTTCGACACCAGCAGGCCGTTGCGGTCGCGCACGAGAACCCCGCTCGGTACCGTGGCGACCTCTATGGCCTGGGTGAGCGGCTGCAGTACAATGCCCTGATGGGTCTGCAGGCTGCGGAACTGCGGAAAGCCGAAAGGCAGCGTGAGGCCCATGCCGGCGCCACGGATCGGCACGACGACAAGGCGATCGCCGGCATCGGGATCGCTGACCCAGAGTATGCGTCCGGCGCCGACGACCGGGTAGCGCACGCGGCCGCCCTCCTCGCTCTCCACCACCGGAGCGGCGAGCGCCCTTTCGGGCAACGGGCTGCGCGGCCGCAGGTCCACGGTCCAGATGCTGCCCTCACGGCTGAGGCGTGGCACCACGGTTGGCTGCGCACGGATCAGCAGGATCGTGGCGCCGCCCTCCTCCAGCAATTGGACCTCGCCCAGATGCGGCGCCTCCTCGGCGATCTGCTGCACCACCTGCGCAGGCGCCGGGCGGTCGAATACCAGCCAAAGATTCTCACCGCGCCGGAAGGCCGCTGCCGCTGTCGGCAGCTGCCAACTGAAGGTCATGACCACCGGCGTGAAGGCGTCGGCCCGGGGTCCCTGCGCCTGGGAGGTCATGAAATCCGGCAGCGGATCGGTAACGACGGTCAATCCGCCACGCTCGGAGTCGGCGACCCGCGGCGCCGCTGGCGCAGCCGGCTGGGCTCCGGCGGCCATGCCCGGCGATGCTTCCTTGGGCTCGGCGGCGACAGAACCGCCCATGATTTTCGGTACCAGCGGCGTCGGTCCCTCCGCCGGCAGCACCGCCGGTTCCGGCGCCGCTCCCGGTCCCGCCTCTAGCGCTTCAGTCCCGGCAGCGGGCTGCAGCTGCTGCGGCCGCGGCGAGAGATCTTCGACCCTGGCCGCCGCAGGGGCCACCGGGGCAGACTCAGGAGTTGGATTTCCCGCAGCCGCCGGCGCGGCCGGCGCGATCACGTCGAGTACGACCTTGGTACCGCTGCGCTCGACCTTGAAGCGGCTGCCCGCGGGAGCATCCACCGTCACGCTGTCGCGCGTGGCCGTGACGCCGTCGATCTGCGGCAGGCGCGGCGCATCCACGGCGGAGAGATCGAAGGACGCCGGACGATCGAACATCAGGCGTGCGCGCCCGGGGGCTTCTTCCAGCACCTCGCCGACCGGATCCGTCCAATCGAAAACCAGCCGGCTGAAGCCGTCGTGGCGGCCGCTGCGCACCCGTACGGTCGGCAGCGCCGCCTCGGGCGGCGTCGCAGCCTCCTGGCTTGCGGCCATCTGCTGCAGGTCGATCACCACCTTGCTGCCGATGCGGAAGTGATTCAGGCCATAGGAGCCGGTGAGCGGCAGAGTAAGACCGCGGCCGTCCTCCGCGGCCTGCGGCGCCGACGCATAGCCGGCGAGGCCATTTTTCATCAGCGGGCCGGTGAAGTCGGCGGGCGCACCGAAGGTCACGACCAGGCGCCCCTCTTCGATGCGCGCCTCGTAGTCAACCTGGCGCGGCCAGTCGAAGACGATGCGGCTGTAGCCGTCGTGCAGGCCGTCGCGCACCGGCACCTGATCGGCCGCCCGCAGCGGTGCCGTCGCCGCGATTATCAGCAGCAGCGCGGAGAGCAGGTACCGCATCAGCGCGTCTCCGAGGCGTAGGCATGGACGATGATGTCGACGCGGCGCGCCAGCGCCATGCGCGTCTCCGGCGCCAGCGACGGGTCGAGCTCTTCGTAGTGGGCATGGCCGTAGCCGCGCACCAGGATCTCGCCCTTGTAGCCGACCTTGCTGAGCATGCCGGAGAGCACCGCGGCGCGGGCCAGGGAAAGCTCCCAGTTTGTCGGATAGGCGCCCTTGGACGGCACCGGATCGGCATGACCGGCGATCTCGATCACGTTGCGCAGATTGCGCAGGATACCGGCCAGCGCGAAGATCGACTTCTCCCCCGCCTCACCGAGATCGGTCGCGCCGGACGCGAACAGCAGGTCGCCCGGGACCGAGATAACCAGGCGCGGGCCCACATGCGCGATGCGCACCTGCGCCAGCAATGGATCGGCCGCCAACTGCTCCTTCAACACCGCCGCCAGATAGTCCAGGTCGGTCCCCGGCAGGCGTTCGACGGCCTCGGCCGTCTTCTCGCTCTGCGGCAGAGCGATGGTGACCTGCTGCAGCCGGTCGAGGCGAGGCGACAGGGAATCGACGAGGTTCTGCCAGTCAGAGTCCTTGATGGTGGACATCGAGAACAGCAACACGAAAAAGGTCAGCATCAACGCCGAGAGATCGGTGAAGGTGAGCAGCCAAGCCTGCGAATTGTCGGCACTGCGGCCGCGGTAGACCGGCGACGAGCCGTCGACCCGGTACCAGCCGTCGGCAGCTACCGGAACCGCCTGCCCCGCGGCGGCCCTTCGCTCGTCCTTCCGGCCGTCCTTGCGGTCGTCCTTGCGCTCGTCCTGTCCCATGACTAGCCCTGCCCGCCCGCCGCGGGAGCCGGCGGCTCGGCCTCGATGGTGAAGTGGAAGCGGACCTGTCCGGGAAAGCCCGGCAGGAGGCCCGCAGAGAGGCGCGCGGACGGCAGGCCCTGCTGCTCCAAATCGCGCACAAGGGCGCCTGCGCGCAGCAGAGCGGTGCGGTTGCCTTCGATACCGCTGCTTCGGCCTTCAAGGCCATAAAGCACATCGACCCGGTAGTTCTGCCGGGCAAAGCGCGGGTCGGTCAGCACCCCGGCGATGAGGCGCAGGGTCTCGGCCCCCTCGGGCTGCAGGTCGTCACCCTGGTCGGCGAAGAGTTCGGACAACGGCAGGTCGACCTGCAGGGTCCGCGCAGCGGATGAATCCTGGCGCTCGACCAGCGGCAGGTTGTCGCCGAACAGCTGGTTCAGGGAATCGATGATGCTCTCCGACCCTTCGAAGATGTCGCTCGCGGCGGGGTCGGCTCGCACGTTGCGCTCCGCCGGCAGCAGGCCCTGGAAGGCCTGCCGCACGCTTTCCACGACGGCGGTCCGCCGCTCCTCCTCGAAGCTGGAGAGCGCATTCAACAGGATGAAGAAAGCCAGCAGCAGAATCTTCAGGCTGAGCAGGGCAATGATATTGCTGTTGCTCTGCCGTTGGCCGGGTTGCTCTGCGACACCAGCCATCACAGCGTCACCCGAACAGCGCGTCGATGTCGTCCTGGCTGATGGCGTTCTCAGGCAGCTGCGGCCCGTTCAGGAGGTCCTCGTCCGGGCGGGCAGGAGCCCCGCTCGGCGTCTTGGACTTCTTCTGCGGAGACCGCGGCGCGCCATCGACTTTGATGTCGTCGCCGAAAGCCTGCAGCAAGGCATCCACCTTCGACTCGATTTGCTGGAGAGCCGTCACGACCTTGGTGATGCGCTGACCGGTGATATCCTGAAATCCGCAAGCCTCGAAGATCGATGTGACCGCGGCCGAGACCTGCTCGGCCACTTCCGGCTCCATCTTTGCGGTGAGCGTCTCGATACTCTCGACCGCCTCGAAGATCGTATGGGTCGCTTGCTCGGTCGACCCGACGATCGCCGTCAGCTCGTCGGTCGCCGCAGGCAGGTGCTCCGAGTTGATGTCGTCAGGACGCAGCTCGGCGATCTCGGCCCGCGCGGTATTGATGTAGCGCGCGAGGGCCTCGATGTCGGCATAGACCTTGAGACCGACCGCCGTCATGTCGCCTTCGATGCTGTCGATGACGGCCTCGACGATGCCGACGAGATCTTCAGGGTTGATCGACCCGTCGTTCTTCTTCAGCTCAGTGAGCTGAGCTGCAATTTTTTCTTTGACCGCCGCGACAGCCATGGCTCGCCTCCTTGCCCATATACGGGAGCGTCTTGATGAAGGCTCAGAAGTTGCCGAGGACGGTAGCCAGCTTGGTCTTCAAGGTCGCCGCGTTGAACGGCTTGACGATGTAGTTGCTGACGCCGGCTTGCTTCGCCGCGATCACGTTCTCGGTCTTGCTCTCGGCGGTGATCATGATGAAGGGGAGATCCTTCAGCTTGGTGTCGGCCCGGACCTCGGTGAGCAGCTGCATACCGCTCATCGGCTCCATGTTCCAATCGGAGATCACCAGCGAGTATTCCTTGTCGCGCAGCTTCTGCAGCGCGGCGCTGCCGTCGGTGGCTTCATCAACGTTGTTGAAGCCGAGTTGCTTCAACAGGTTGCGGATGATCCTCAGCATGGTCTTGTAATCATCCACGATGAGGATCGGCATGCTCATGTCGACTGACGACATTTCTCAAACTCCCGTATGGCTAATCTGGCTCGCTGGAGACGCGTGCGAATTCACCGAAAAGCTAACGAATCGGCGTTAACACTCAGTAAAAAGGTCAAGAAAATCGTGTTCTTAGGACTATTGCCGGGGGATCGGGAGATCGCGCCGCTGGGCCAGCTCCAGGGTCACCGTCTTGGCCCGCTGGGGATTCATCTGGGCCAGGATCGGCGCGGTCTTTCGCTCCTTCATCCGCTCTATCACCTCAAGCAGCACTTCCATGTCGAGTTCCTCGAAGATGCGGGCGGCGTCCTTGGGCTTCATGCTTTCGTAAATCTTAACGAGGCTGAGGATCTGCGCCTCGCTCTGCTCGTCATGCTGCACCAGCAAGGACTCGATCGAAGCCTGCAGCTGCTCGAGTTCGCCGATCTTCTGATCGATGCGTTGTTCTGCCGCCTTGAGCAGGACTTCCCGCTCGTCGATCTCGCGGGCACGCTGCTCCAGCACCTCGCGGCGTTGCGACAGCGACTGCAGCAACACCAGCTCCTCGTTGGTCATCTCGAAGAGGTCAGTCGGCAGGTTGGTGATCTGTCCTTCCGGGATCGGCCCCTCCGGCATCGCGCCTTGCGGCACTCCGGTCGCCGGCGACTCGTCGGCCGTGGCTTCGCCGGCATCGGTCTGCAGCGGCCTTCCCAGCCCGGCGGACGGCGGATCGCCGGCGGCGAAGGCCGGCGCCGGCCCGCCGAAACCCTGCCAGAGGTCGGCCAGCTTCACGCCGGTACCGAGCGCGGCCACCACGATGAACAGCGGAAGGAAGCGAAAACGCATGATTCGGCCCTGTTGCGCGCGGTAGGTCAGCGGATTACCTGCAAAGCGCGCATCAGCTCGCTGTCCGCACCCGAAAGCTTACGCTTGACGATCTTACCGATGCCGCGGGGCGCCGCCTTCTCCGGGGCGCCCTGCGGCGCACCCGTGTCGATGCCGTGACGCGAGGCGGCGGCGGGCGGCGGCGGACCGGATGCCGTCGCTGCTGCCTGTGGCGTGGCGGCGCGCAGCGGCGCTGCGGCATGAACCGGTGCCTGAACCTGACTTGCCTTGCGCGAAGCGGAGATCGACACCTCCAGGCGGTCGGCGATCTCGTCGCCCTTCTTCACCAGGAAGGTCATTTCCTCAGCAAGGCGGCAAGCGTCGGCGACGTTCTTAGCGAGTGCCTGGGAGGCTTCCCCGCTTCCCTGCTTCAGGGCCTGCAGCCCGCCTTCGGCCTGGCCGGTGGCGGAGGCGAAGTCGGCAAAGAGCTTCTCCAGCTCGCCGCGCGCCGAGTGCAGGACGCTGAGCTTGCGGTTGAGGGCGATGGCAAAGCCGATCGTCGTCACCAGCAGGAGGCAGATGACAACATCGAAGACAAGACCGTAGTCCTGCAGCCAAGACATCAAGATTCTCCCTCCCTCACGATTTTGTCGGAAACCTGGACGGCGATGTGGCCGCCGCGCCGGCCCATGCGCCCGCGGAACATGGGCACGTCGCCGCAACGCAGCTCGACCTTGGAATTGGGGGTGCAGTTGAGCTCCAGCTGGCTGCCCTCGATCCATTCGAGGACCTTGCCCAGCGGCATTTCGACCTGGTCCAGCACCGCGTCGATAGAGATATCGGTCTGCCAGAGCTCGGCGGTCAGGTGGCCTTCCCAGATCGAGTCACGGCCGAACTTCTCGCCCATGAACATCTGCAGCAGCAGCTCGCGCACCGGCTCCA
>CAYYIV010000051.1:0-25274 GCA_964472095.1 uncultured Pelagibius sp. | reverse complement strand
GGTCGCACAGGATCATCGCCGCCCATGCCGAGGCGACCGCGGCCGGCAAGGGCGTCGTGGTGGTCGACGGCAAGCTGGTCGAGAACCTCCACGTCGAAAGCGCCAAACGCCTGGTGGCACTGTCAGAGGCGATCGGCGAGCTGGAATCGGCCGCCTGAGAGAGGGACGCCAGATGACCAAGTGCAACCCCGGCAACTTCTTCGAGGACTTCCGTCTCGGCCAGGTGCTGCAGCACGCCACCCCACGCACGGTGACGGCCGGCGACCAGGCGCTCTACACCGCGCTCTACGGCTCGCGCTTCGCGCTGCAGTCGTCGGAGGTCTTCGCCCGGGCCTGCGGCCTGCCGGCGGCGCCGGTCGACGACCTGCTGGCCTTCCACATCGTCTTCGGCAAGACGGTGCCCGACGTTTCGCTGAACGCCGTCGCCAACCTCGGTTATGCCGACGCGCGCTTCCTGGCGCCGGTCTATCCGGGCGACACCCTCTCGTCCGAGAGCGAGGTGGTCGGCCTGAAGGAGAACTCCAACGGCAAGACCGGCGTGGTCTACGTGCGCACCCGCGGCAGCAACCAGCGCGGCGAGATCGTGGTGGAGTACACGCGCTGGGTCATGGTGCGCAAAGGCGACACCGCCGCGCCGGCGCCCGAGGCGGTGGTGCCCGAGCTGCCGGCGGCGGTGACGGCTGAGCTCCTGACGGTGCCGGAGGGCCTCGATTTTTCCCGCTTCGACTTCGCGGCAGCCGGATCGCCGCACCGCTGGGGCGACTACGAGGTCGGCGAGCGGATCGACCACGGCGATGCCATGACCATCGAAGAGGCCGAGCACCAGCTGGCGACCCGGCTCTACCAGAACACCGCCCGGGTGCACTTCAACCAGCACGCCGAAAGCAAGGGCCGCTTCGGCCGTCGCATCGTCTACGGCGGCCATGTGATCTCGCTGGCCCGGGCGCTCTCCTTCAACGGCCTCGGCAGCGCGGTGAAGATCGCCGCCATCAATGCCGGCAGCCACGCCGCACCGAGCTTCGGCGGCGACACCATCTATGCCTGGTCGGAAGTGCTCGACCGGCTGGAGGTACCGGGACGCAGCGACCTCGGCGCCCTGCGTCTGCGCACCGTGGCGGGCAAGGATCTCGCCTGTTGCGGTTTTCCCTACCAGGCGGTCTCCGAGGAAGGCCGCGGCGGCTACCACCCGGCGGTCGTGCTCGACCTCGACTACACGGTGCTGCTGCCGCGGTAAGATCGATATGTGGTGCAAATTTGAGTTCGCACCACAAAATTTAGTTGAATCGCGAGAATCGCTGCTGTAATGAGTGAGGCGCCGGGTTGCAGCACGGGTGGCCCCCCACTGCGGCGTGCCCCGGAAGAGAGGGCACTAACCCGACGCCTCAAGAGCTGGATCCAGCTCAACGCGATTGCAGCGGCGGCGGGTTCTTCATCAGCCTTCGCGCGCGGATACCGGGCCTGGCGTGACCGATAAAGCGCAGCGAGACGCTGACCTCCCCGAGGGGAGCGAACTCACCAGGTCGGGCCTGCCATGCCTTCGACCGCCTCTCCGACATCCGATTCCAGGCATCTTCGCATGAGGCAAGCCTCCTCGAAGTCGTCCGGAATCTTCCCGGGGCGTGGGCGGGGTCCCGAAGGATCCCGTCCAGACGGAGGCAGCGCGAGGCGTACTCCCGTCCTTTCAAGGTCTCCGGCAAGCTGCCTCTTGCGAGGTGGCTGGCCGGGCCGTGGTCGGTGCCTTTGCGGGCGCCTTCCTCGACCGGTCAAGACCTTCACGCAGCCTCCTTGCAAGACCTGCGCGGTCCCGGATCGACCGACTCCCCGACGCGGAGGAAGGGAAGCGGCCTTTGCCGGAAAGGTGTGGCCGAAGCTCGACCGGCACCTTCCCTCCGAAAGCCAGGATCTGCAGGGCAACCCGACTCCCGGTGCCGGGCGGATAACCCCCGAGGAGGCTCTCCACCCCCGGACCCCGGCTGGCGCACCACCCGATCTTTGGAAGCTCCCGAGGGAACCTCTTGGAACCGGACCAGTCTTCCGGCCCGAGGGCCGCTGCACCTTGCTGCCGCCGGCCCGAAGGCCGGCCTGACAAGGCCGGAGGAAACCGAAGCTTCCTCGAAGACCGCTGCATCTTGTACGGATCAGATACCCGAAAGCTCCCGACCCTCCAAGCTGCTTCTCCGTTGAACCGAAGCTCTCGGGAGAGGGCCACACCGCCGATATCCGGCGCTTTCACGTGCAAGAAGATGCTCGCGCGAATTGCAGGGAGCGACAATACAAAATTGCCGAAGAGGCCGGAAATCTTGTGTATAGTTTCGCCAGAACTGCACAATCTCTTCACATCTTGCCCACAGCTCTGTCCACAAGGGTGAGTGGCAAAGCCCTCGCGGTGCCCCCGGCGAAGGGGGGTGCGTTGACTAATGTTGCGCTGCGGTCTAAATCACAGCCAACGAGAAAACAAAGAGTCTCTTGAGACTTCCACGGTAAACTGCGCCTCTTCTCGAAGGCGCCGCGCCGTGGCACTGAGCCTGAAGGCAGCCGACGTATGACCTCTTCCAACCGGCCTCTGTCGCCTCACCTGCAGGTCTATCGCCCGCAGATCACCTCGATCCTTTCGATCCTGCACCGCCTCACCGGCGTGGCGCTGGCGGTCGGCACGCTGCTGCTAACCTACTGGCTGGTCGCCGCGGCCTCGGGGCCAGAGGCCTTCGCCGACGCGCAGGGACTGATCGGCTCGATCCTCGGCCGGCTGCTGTTGTTCGGCTGGAGCTTTGCGCTGTTCTACCACCTCTGCAACGGCATCCGTCACTTGGCTTGGGACGCCGGCTACGGCTTCGAGATCGACACGGCGACACGGACGGGCTGGATCGTGGTGGCGGCCTCGACGGTGCTGACCCTGCTGTGCTGGGTGGCCGGCTACATCGCGATGGGAGGGGCCTGAGCCATGAGCCTGCGCTCCCCGCTCGCCCGCGTACGCGGTCTTGGTTCGGCCAAGGACGGTACTGCCCACTGGTGGGCTCAGCGCCTCACCGCGCTGGCGCTGATCCCGCTCACCGTGTGGTTCTGCATCTCGGTGATCGCCATGTCCGGCGCCGACTACGCGACGGTGGCCAGCTGGGCCGGCTCGCCGCTGGTCGGCGGCCTGCTGATCCTGCTGATCGGCGCCACCTTCTACCACGGCGCGCTCGGCCTCCAGGTGGTCGTCGAAGACTACCTGCATCACGAGATGGCGAAGCTGGTGCTGCTGCTCGCCATCAAGGCCGCCGCGTTGGTGCTGGCGCTGACGGGCATCCTCTCGGTGCTCATCCTGCTGTTCTCCCGCGCCTAGATTCCAGGCCCCAGGTCGTAATTCGAGGACCCGACATGACCAAGTCCTATGAGGTAATCGATCATACCTACGACGTGGTGGTGGTGGGCGCCGGCGGTGCCGGCCTGCGCGCGACCCTGGGCCTCGCCGAGGCGGGGCTGAAGACCGCCTGCATCACCAAGGTGTTTCCGACCCGCAGCCACACCGTGGCGGCGCAGGGCGGCGTCTCCGCCTCGCTCGGTAACATGGGCGAAGACGACTGGCGCTGGCACATGTACGATACTGTGAAGGGCTCCGACTGGCTCGGCGACCAGGACGCCATCGAGTACATGGTGCGCGAGGCGGTGCCGGCGATCCTTGAGCTCGAACACTACGGCATGCCGTTCAGCCGCACCGACGAAGGCAAGATCTACCAGCGCCCCTTCGGTGGCATGACGACGCACTACGGTGAGGGCATTGCCCAGCGCACCTGTGCGGCCGCCGACCGCACCGGCCATGCCATGCTGCACACCCTCTATCAGCAGTCGCTGCGCCAGCACGCCGAGTTCTACATCGAATACTTCGCCCTCGACCTCATCATGGAGGAGGGCGTCTGCCGCGGCATCATGGCCTGGAACCTGGACGACGGCAGCATCCACCGCTTCCGCTCGCAGATGGTGATCATCGCGACCGGCGGCTACGGGCGCGTCTACTTCTCCTGCACCGGCGCTCACACTCAGACCGGCGACGGCAACGCCATGGTGCTACGCGCCGGCCTGCCGCTGCAGGACATGGAGTTCGTGCAGTTCCATCCGACAGGAATCTACGGCGCTGGCTGCCTGATCACCGAGGGCGCGCGCGGCGAGGGCGGCTATCTCACGAACTCCGAGGGCGAGCGTTTCATGGAGCGCTACGCGCCTTCCGCCAAGGACCTCGCCAGCCGCGATGTCGTGAGCCGTGCCATGACCATGGAGATCCGCGAGGGCCGCGGCGTCGGTACGCACCAGGACCACATCCATCTGCACCTTGAGCACCTCTCGCCGGAGCTGCTGCACCAGCGTCTGCCGGGTATCTCCGAATCGGCGCGCATCTTCGCCGGCGTAGACGTCACCAAGGAGCCGATCCCCGTCATCCCGACCTGCCACTACAACATGGGCGGCGTCCCTGCGCTGTGGAGCGGCGAGGTGGTGACCGAGAAGGACGGCGACCCCAATACCGTGGTGCCGGGCCTGATGGCGATCGGCGAGGCGGCCTGCGTGTCGGTGCACGGCGCCAATCGCCTCGGCTCCAACTCGCTGCTCGATCTCGTGGTGTTCGGTCGTTCCGCCGCCAAGCGCTGCGCGCAGATCCTCACCCCCGGCGAGAAGCAGCCGCCGATGCCGGTCGGCGCCGGAGACTCCGCGCTCGACCGCTTCGACCGCCTGCGCCATGCCGACGGCCCGATCCCGACGGCGGCGCTGCGTGAGGAGATGCAGCGTGCCATGCAGGGCCATGCCGCCGTGTTCCGCACCGGAGACTCGCTGGCCGAGGGCATCGACAAGCTGCAGGCCACCTGGGCCAAGCGCGGCGACGTGAAGGTCAGCGACCGCACGCTGATCTGGAACTCCGACCTGGTCGAGACCCTGGAGCTCGACAACCTGATGTTCCAGGCGAAGGTGACCATGGAGTCGGCGGGCAACCGTACCGAGAGTCGCGGCGCCCATGCGCGCGAGGACTACCCCAGCCGCGACGACGTGAACTGGCTGAAGCATACTCTCGCCTGGTGCGGCGAGGACGGCAGGGTGCGCTTCGGCGACCGCCCGGTCAGCCTCAACACGCTGACCAACGAGGTGCAGGCCTTCCCGCCCAAGGCTCGGGTGTACTGACGCCCGACTGTACCGAGGCCGCTTCGACGAGCGCAGATTTAAAGAAAGATTTCGATGGTCGAGTTCGCCCTTCCCGCCAATTCCAAGATCGGTACCGGCAAGTCATGGCCGAAGCCGGCCGACGCGACGAACACCAAGACCTTCCGGGTCTACCGCTGGAACCCGGACGATGGCGCGAACCCGCAGGTCGACACCTTTGAAGTCGACCTCGACGGCTGCGGGCCGATGGTTCTCGACGCGCTCATCAAGATCAAGAACGAGATCGACCCGACGCTGGCCTTCCGGCGCTCCTGCCGCGAGGGCGTCTGCGGCTCCTGCGCCATGAACATCGACGGCACCAACACGCTCGCCTGCACCAAGTACGTCAACGACGTCGAGGGCGAGGTGAAGGTCTACCCGCTGCCGCACATGCCGGTCGTGAAGGACCTGGTGCCAGATCTCACCCATGTCTACGCGCAGTACGCCTCCATCGAGCCCTGGCTGAAGGCCGAGACGCCGGCGCCGGAGAGCGAGCGCCCGCAGAGTCCGGAGGAGCGCGCCCGGCTCGACGGCCTCTGGGAATGCATCCTCTGCTTCTGCTGCTCGACGTCCTGCCCGAGCTACTGGTGGAACGGCGACCGCTACCTCGGCCCCGCCATCTTGCTGCAGGCCTACCGCTGGATCGCCGACAGCCGCGACGAGGCGACCGGCGAGCGGCTCGACCAGCTGGAAGATCCGTTCCGGCTCTACCGCTGCCACACCATCATGAACTGCACCAAGACCTGCCCGAAGAACCTCAATCCGGCCAAGGCCATTGCCGAGATCAAGAAGCTGATGATCGAGCGCAAGGGCTGACGCCCCTCGGTCCGCTTCGGCGCGCTGGCATTGCTGCCGGCGCCGCCCTATCTCTAGACAATGATTCTCAGAACGTTTCTCGCCGTGGTCCTGGCCGGCGTCGCGGGCACCCTGGCCAATGCGCTGGCGGCCGTAGTCTTCGTGAATCCGGTGCTTTGGATCCTGGCTCTGGCGCCGGGGCGTTACGCCATCGCCGTCCTGCTGGCCGTCGCAATCCCGGCGATCTATCGCGTTGTGCCGGGTGCCTGGGGCGCGCTGTTGGCCCTGGTTTTCCTCACCCTCGCGCCCAGTCTGCTGAACAAGCTGGTCTTCGGCGGCTTCGCGGCCTGGCCGGTACTACTGGCCCTCAACTTCGTCTACGCGCTGGCCGCACTCGTCGCCTACCGACTGGTGCTCGGCAGCCGGGCGGCGTAAGCGGCATAGTGGACCGCACCGCCGGCGTTGGACTGGTCCTTTTCCCGCGCGGCCCAGCGGCATAGGGTTCGCGCCGCCGCCCCTCGCACTGGATGTTTTGCCATGTACGTTCCCGAGGCCTTCCGCCTCACCGACCGGGCCCGCGTGGCCGAGGTCGTGCGGGCTTTCGACTTCGCTCTGCTGGTGACCGCGCCCGAGGGCCGCACGCAGGCGAGCCACCTGCCGTTCCTCTACGATCCGGATGCGGGCCCCGAGGGCACGCTCTACGCCCACATGGCGCGCGCCAATCCGCAGTGGCAGGAATTCGCCGTCCTGGCCGAGCGTGGCGGCGAGGCGCTTGTGGTCTTCCAAGGTCCGCACAGCTACATCTCGCCGACTTGGTACGGCGAGGGGCCGCCCAATGTGCCGACCTGGAACTACGTTGCCGTGCATGCCTACGGCCTCCCCGAGGTGATGGAAGAGCCGGCAGCGGCGCGGGCACTGCTCGAACGTCTGGTGGTGCGCCAGGAAGCCGGACTGACGCCGCCCTGGTCCACCGCCGGGCTGACGGAGAAGTTCATGGCCGGCATGCTGCGCGGTCTGGTCGCCTTCCGCATTCCCGTCTCACGCCTGGAAGCCAAGGCCAAGCTCAGCCAGAATAAGACGGCGGGACAGCTGGCCGCCGCCACGACGGTGCTGGAGGTGGCGGAGGCGCCGCTGGCGCGCGAGACCGGCGCCTGGATGCGCCGGGCCTTGGAGCAGAAGGCATAGCAGACGTCATAGCGGGAGCGGCATGAAGCAAGGGCCGGAAGAGATCGCCAAATCCAAGCCGAGACTCTCCGGCGGCACGCGCTTCTGGCTGGGTTTCACCCTACTGCTGGTCGGCCTCGGCGCGGTTACCGCGCTCTATCCCGGCACGCCGCCGACCGCACTGCAGAACGCGCCCGAAGCTTTCGACCTGCAGGGCCACCGCGGCGCCCGCGGTCTGATGCCGGAGAACTCCCTGCCGGCATTCGACAAGGCGCTGGCCCTCGGCGTCACCACCCTGGAGCTGGATACGGTGCTGACATCAGACGGCGTGGTGGTGGTACATCACGACCGCCGCCTGGCGCCGCAGCGCACCCGCGACGCTGCCGGCGCCTGGATCGCCGACGAAGGCGCGCCGGCCATCCTCGACCTCACCGCCAGCGAACTCGCCGCCTACGACATCGGGCGCGCGAAGCCGGGCAGCCGTGCCGCGGCGGACTTCCCCGACCAGGCGGGCCTCGACGGCGTGGCGATCCCGACCCTGGCCGCGGTGCTGAACCGCGCCGAGGCCGCAAGCGGCGGGGCCATCCGCTACAATATCGAGACCAAGATTGCACCCGATGCGCCGGCGGACTCCGCTGACCCGGAGGCCTTTGCCGAAGCGCTCATCGCCGCGATCCGCGCGGCCGGCGTCGAGAGCCGCGCGGCGGTGCAGTCCTTCGACTGGCGCAGCCTGCAGAGCGTGCAGCGGAGGGCGCCGGAGATCGCGACCGTCTACCTGACGGCAGAGCAGTCCTGGCTCGACACGCTGCAGCGCGGCCAGGCCACGCCCTCGCCGTGGATCGGCGACCTCGACATCGACTGGGCACAGGTGAGCCTGCCGCAGGCGATCTACCGCGCCGGGGGCGCCGTCTGGTCGCCTTTTTACCGCGACCTGCGCGAGGCCGAACTGCGCGAGGCCCAGGGCCTCGGCCTCAAGGTGGTGGTCTGGACGGTGAACGATCCCGCCGAGATGGCTTCGCTCATCGATCTCGGCGTCGACGGCCTGATCACCGACTATCCCGACCGCGCCCGCCGGGTAATGACGGACAAGGGCCTGCCGCTGCCAATCGCGTATCCAGGCGAATGATATCCGGCTAGAGTCCAGATCTGTTTGTCGCACAGCTTTGGGGGGTCTCTGCGGTGCGCGTTCTGCTGACCGGGGCCAATGGATTCATCGGCGCCCATCTCACCGCCGCGCTGCTCGCTGCCGGCCATCAGGTGGTGGCGGCTGTGCGCAATCCCGCCGCGCTGGCGCTGCGGTTTCCGGACATCGAGACTGTCGGCGCCGACATGAACCGCGACACCACGCCGGCGGCCTGGCTGCCGCGGCTGGACGACGTCGATGCAGCGATCAACTGCGCGGGCGTGTTGCAAGGCGGCCGCGGCCAGGACATGGAGGCGATCCATCACCTGGCTCCGGCGGCGTTGTTCGATGCCTGCCGCCAGGCCGGCGTCAGGCGGGTCATCCAGGTCTCCGCCATCAGCGCCGATGCCGAGGCTGGTACTGAGTACGCCCTCTCCAAGAAGCGCGCCGACGATCACCTGAAGGCGCTCGACCTCGACTGGGTGGTGCTGCGGCCGTCGCTGATCTACGGCGAAGGCGCCTACGGCGGCACCGCTTTGCTGCGTGCGCTGGCCGCGTTTCCCTTCATGACGCCGCTGGTCGGCGGCGGCGAGCAGGTCTTCCGCCCGCTGCACGTGGAGGACCTCGCCAGGACCGTGCTGCGATGCCTCGGGCGCGCGGACCTGGCGCGGCGCGTGCTGGAGCCGGTCGGCCCGCAGGTCGAGACCGTGAAGTCCATCATCTCGCAGTACCGCGCCTGGCTCGGCCGGCCGCCGGTGAGGGTGCTGCCGTTGCCGCTGCCGCTCATCCTCCTGCTGTGCCGTCTCGGCGATCTCTTCGGGCGCGGGCCGATCTCCTCCACATCCCTGGCCCAGATGGAATACGGCAACGCCGGGCGCGAGACCGGCTTCAGCGAGACTATCGGCTTCCAGCCGGCGACGCTGGCGCACCGGCTGCAGCTGCGCCCATCGCAGACCCAGGACCTCTGGCACGCGCGGCTCTACCTGCTGCGGCCCCTGCTGCGCATCGTGCTGATCCTGCTCTGGGCGGTCTCCGGCCTGCTCGGCCTGGCGACACTGAAGGGCTTCGCGCTGCCGCTGCTGTCGGGCGCAGGGATTCCCGCGACGGCGGCGACGGTTGTCGTAGTGGCCGCCTCGCTGCTCGATCTCCTCGTCGCGGGGCTGCTGGCGACGAACTGGCGCCCGCAGATTACCGGCCTCCTGCAACTCGCGGTCATCACGACCTACACCGCCGCACTCACCTGGCTGGTGCCGGCGCTATGGATCGACCCTTTCGGGCCGCTGCTGAAGAACCTGCCGATCCTCGTGCTGGTCCTGGTGCAGATGGTGATGGCGGAGGAGCGCTGATGGAAAGCTATCTAATCGCGCGCGGCCTGCACATTGTCAGCGCCATCGTGCTGCTCGGGACCGGCCTCGGCACCGCCTTCCAGATGTACGCAGCCTGCCGCAGCGGCGACGTTCCCGGCATTGCCCGGGTCAGCCGCCAGGTGGTTCAGGCCGACTGGTTCTTCACCACGCCGGCGGCGGTGGCGCAACCGGTCACCGGACTCTGGCTGGTGCATCTCTCGGGCTACGGCTTCGCCGAGCCCTGGCTGCTTGTCAGCTATCTGCTCTTCGGTCTGGCGGGGGCCGCCTGGCTGTTGGTGGTGACGCTGCAGATCGACATGGAGCGCCTTGCGGCCCTGGCCGCGCGCAGCGGCACGGCCCTTCCCGAAATCTTCGCGTCCCGCTTCCGGCTCTGGGTCCAGCTCGGCTGGGTTGGCTTCGGCAGCCTCGCCGGCATCATCGTCCTGATGGTCGCGAAGCCCGCCTTCTGGTAGCGGCGTCAGCCGAGCTTGATCTCGCCGTCGATGTCGTGGCTGAGGCCGAGCCCGTCGATGGTCAGCACCGCCTTCACCTTCAGGGTCTCGGAACCCTTCAGCTTGCCGGCGTCGATGCCGTCGCGCACAGCCGTCTCGATCTCGCGCTGCGAGGTCACGCCGACTTTCTTCAGGAACTTGCGCAGCTCCATGTTGAAGATTTCTTCGTCCATCTGCCTGTTGTCTCCTCTTGTTTGGGATTGGCCCTCTTGATATCGACCCGCCGGCCTTAGGCCAAGAGAATTGGAAGGCATTTCCACCCTGGGTCGAGCCCTTGCCAAGCGGGCGCGTATACGAAAAGCTAGGCGTCAAAGTCAGGCTCCGAAAGAGGGCCGCCACAGCTGGCCCACGCGCCGCGAGGAGAACGCCCCCATGAAACTGACGCCTGAACAGTTGGAGATCTTTGGTCGCGACGGCTACCTCTTCCTGCCGGAGGTCTTCACCCCGGCGGAAACCGCGCTGCTGCGCGAGGAGGCCGATCGGGTCTACAGCCTCGAGCGCGAGGAGGTCTGGCGCGAGAGCTCCGGCGCGCCACGTACCGCCTTCGCGGCACAGACCTACAGCGAACCTTTCCGGCGCCTCGGGTTGCACCCGCGGCTGATCGGGCCGGTCATGCAACTGCTCGACGGCCCGGTCTACCTGCATCAATACAAGGTGAACGCCAAGGCTGCATTCGACGGCGAGGTCTGGCAGTGGCACCAGGACTATGGCACCTGGGCACGCGACGACGATATGCCGGAGCCGCGCGCCATGAACATCGCGCTTTTCCTCGACGAGGTGACGGCGGTCAACGGGCCGCTGATGTTCATTCCGCGCAGCCACAAGGACGGCACGCTGGAGGCCGGCCATGACCTGCAGACAACTTCCTATCCGCTGTGGACGCTCGACCGCGCGACGGTAGCGCGGCTCGCCGACGAGGGCGGCATCGTGGCGCCGACGGGGCCGGCCGGTTCGGTGCTGATGTTCCACTGCAACCTGGTGCACGCCAGTCCGCCCAACATCAGCCCCTGGGGGCGCACCATCGTCTACCTGAGCCTCTGCCACGTGGACAATCACATCCGCCGATTCCAGCGCCCGGAGTGGGTGGCCCACCGCGACTTCGCGCCGATCCAGCCGCTCGCCGACGACTGCCTCAGCGAATTGGCTGCCGCCAGCCGCGCCGCCGAATAACACCAGCGAGGACAGCGGCTCGATGAACCTTCACCACCTGCTGCAGGCGCGCGCCACCGAGAGGCGTCCCATCCGCATCGCCCTCATCGGCGCCGGCAAGTTCGGCTCCATGTTCCTCGCCCAGGCGCGCCTCACGCCGGGCTTCCACGTCGTCATTGTCGCCGACCTGGACCCGACCAAGGCGCGCGCCTCGCTGGCCGCCACCGGCTGGTCCGCCGAGCAGTTCGCAGCGGCTGGACTCGGCGATGCGCTGAAGATCGGCACCACCTGGGTGACCGACGACGCCGGTGCGATCTTCGCCGCGGGCGAGATCGAGGTGGTGATCGACGCCACCGGCCATCCGCCCGCCGGCATTCGCCATGCGCGCCTGGCGCGCGACCACGGCAAGCACATGGTGATGGTGAACGTCGAGGCAGATGCGCTGGCCGGGCCGCTGCTGGCGGCCGAGGCGGCCGAGGCGGGCCTGGTCTACAGCCTCGCCTACGGCGACCAGCCGGCGCTCATCGCAGAGATGGTCGACTGGGCGCGGGCCTGCGGCTTTCCCGTGGTCGCCGCCGGCAAGGGCACCAAGTACCTGCCATCTTATCACGACCTCACTCCCGACGACGTTTGGGACCACTACGGCATCACCGCGGAGGAAGCAGCAGCCGGCGGCATGAATGCGCAGATGTTCAATTCCTTCATGGACGGTACCAAGTCGGCCATCGAGATGGCGGCCGTCGCCAATGCCTGCGACCTCAGCCCGGCGCCCGGCGGCCTGGCGTTCCCGCCGGTCGGCTGCGACGCCCTCGCCGAGGCGCTGCGCCCCAAGGCCGAGGGGGGCCTGCTGGAGCGCAAGGGCCAGGTCGAGGTGATCTCCAGTCTGCAGCGCGACGGCAGCCCGGTGGCGCGCGATCTGCGCTGGGGCGTCTATGTGGTCTTCGAGGCGCCGAGCGACTACGCGAAGCGCTGCTTCAAGGAGTATGGCCTCGCGACCGATTCCAGCGGGCGCTACGCCGCCATGTACAAGCCCTACCATCTGATCGGCCTGGAGCTCGGTATCTCGGTCGCCCATGCCGCCTTGCACGGCCAGTCGACCGGCACCGCACGCAGTTGGCGCGGCGATGTGGTGGCGACGGCCAAGCGCGACCTCAAGGCCGGTGAGACCCTTGACGGCGAGGGCGGCTACACCGTTTGGGGGAAGCTCTGCCCGGCTTCGGAATCGCTGGCCGCCGGATCGCTGCCGCTCGGCCTTGCCCAGGGGGTGAAGCTGGCGCGTCCGGTCGCCAAGGGCCAGAGCCTCGCCTGGGACGACGTGACGGTCGACGACGGCGATGCGACCCTGTGCTGCCGCCGCGCGATGGAGCGGCGCTTCGCCGACCGGGTCGGTCAGGCGGCGGAATAGCGCTGTGCCAATGAAAGGCCCTGCGCGAAGGGAGTAGTCCCGCTGCGCCATGCAAGCGATTGACCTTGTGGCAAAACCCACCGTGACCTTGCTGTGACTGCGGCACACTGGGCCTTAGCTTCGGAACCCTCCGAACCGTTCCGGTGTTTGCAGTGGTGAAAACCAGTAGCGCCGGAGCCGAGAAAAGGAGCCGCCCCCATGCGCAGCAGCACAGCTATCCTGGAGCCCCCCTCGCCGCGTCCGGCCAGAATGTTTGCCGCAGTGCCGGCAGTTTTACTGCCGGTGACCGCGATCCTGGCCGTCTCTGGCCAGCCTGCGGCGGCCCAGACCCATCAATGCGCCGCCCGCGAAGCGATGCTGACGCGGCTTGCCGACCACTATCATGAAGAACCGGTGAGCATCGGCATTACCGCCACCGGCAGCCTGCTCGAGGTCCTCGCCAGCCCAGAGGGCAGCTGGACCATCATCATCACGGTGCCTGGCGGGCCGACCTGCTTGGTTTCCTCCGGCGAAGGCTGGCGCGGCGCGCCGATGCAGGTCGCCGAAGATCCGCGCGTTTGAAGCCTGAAGGCGAAGCAATCAGGCGGCGGTCTCGAAGGCCGTGACCGAGCGGGCGAGACCGCCGAAGAGATCCAGCATGCAGCTGCGCCAGGCGCGCAGCTCGCGTTCCTCCGGCCCAAGCAGGTCACGGTCGCAGACCGAGCGGGCCCACTGAAAATCCGCGAAGGCAAGGTAGTCGGCATAAGCCGGCCGGTCGCCGCAGAGAAACGGCGTCTCCGCTAGCCGCTGGCGCAGCGGCTCCAACGTTGGCTGCAGCGCTTCGAGATAGACCGGCCGGCGCAGTACCAGCTGCTCCATGGCGAGCCCGAAGCGCGCCTCCCGCGTGCGGCGATAGTAAGCGCGGTCATCGGGATGCGCCGCCGCCAGCAGATAGGGCGCCAGGATCGGCGCCAGGGCGCGCTCCAGGCCCTGATCGACCCAGTGATTGAACAGCCTTGTCACAGCCCTGCCGCCGGGCCCGTCGAACAGTGTGGGCGCGTCGGGGTAGGCGTCCTCCAGATGGCAGGCGATGCCCCAGCTGTCGTGGATCACCTTCTGGCCGTCGACCAGCACCGGGACTTTAGTCTGGCCGCTAAAGGCGACCTTCTCGCCTTCGGTGAATTTGATGGCGCGGACCTCCGGCGTAAGGCCCTTGTGAGCCAGCGCCAGACGCGCCCGCCAACAGAACGGGCTCGGGCGCCGGTCATCGCCGCAGAGCCTTTCGTAAAGCACCAGGGCCATGGCAATCTCCCGCCGCTAGGTTCAGCGCTGCATGGTGGCCGAGACGCGGGCCGCTGCCAAGGGCATCCCGACTGACGCCGGATTGTTCGCAGACAATGCTTCTGTTGTGGTCCCTTCGGCGGCCAAGCTATCCTTGTGCCCGTCTCACCGCGGTTCTCTGCGCCGACCGGCATCCGCCCCTGATCACCGCACCCGAATCAAAGACGCTTCCGCCCCCATGCGCAACTCGTCCCTGTTCAACGGCGGCCTCTACGGCCTCACGGTGCTCATCTGGGGCACCACCTGGATCGCCATAAAACATCAGGTCGGCATCGTGGCGCCAGAGCTCTCCGTCGCCTACCGCTTTGCCATTGCCGCCGCCCTGGTCTTCGCCTGGGCGCTGCTGGCACGCCAGCGTCTGCGCTTTGCCGCGCGCCAGCACCTGCTGCTGGCGGCGATGGGATTCTGCATGTTCTCCTTCAACTTCCACTTTTTCTACAGCGCAGCCGCCTACCTGACCTCCGGGCTGCTGGCGGTGGTGTTCTCCATGACCGTGGTGCTGAACATCATCAACGGTCGCCTCCTGCTCGGCCGCCGTGCCGCACCGCGCACCCTGGTCGCCGCCGCGCTCGGCCTGGCCGGCATCGCGGCGCTGTTCTGGCCGGAGCTCAGGCACTTCGATCTCGCCGACAGCGGCACCTTGGGCCTGCTGCTGTCGCTCGCCGGTACGCTGTGCTTCTCGCTTGGCAACATTGCCTCGGCGCGGGCCCAGGCACTCGGCTGGCCGGTATTGTCCTGCAACGCCTGGGGTATGGCCTACGGTGCCGCCGCCATGTTCGCCCTGGCGCTGCTCGGCGGAGCGCCCTTCACCTTCGATCCCGCGCTGCCCTATGTCACCGCGCTGCTCTATCTCGCGGTCTGCGGCTCGGTGATGGCCTTCGGCGCCTACCTGACCCTACTGGGGCGCATAGGGGCTGACCGCGCCGCCTACGCCACCGTGCTGTTTCCGCTCGTCGCCCTGGCGATCTCAACCGTCGTGGAAGACTATGTTTGGACGCCGACGGCCCTCGTCGGCGTCGCGCTGGTGCTGGGCGGCAACCTGCTGGTCTTGCTCGGCGGCCGCCGTGCGGCGCCACCGCTGGCAGCCGAATAGAGGAGACGGAAGCGCATGTCTGGAACCTTGCTGGTGACCGGTGGCGGCCGCGGGATCGGAGCGGCGGTGGCGCATCTCGGTGCCGCGCGCGGCTATGCCGTCTGCGTGAACTACCTGCGCGACGCCAAGGCCGCCGAGGCCGTGGTGGCGGAGATCACCGGTGCCGGCGGACGCGCGCTGGCGTTGCAAGCCGACGTGGCGCGCGAGGATGAGGTTGAGCGGCTCTTCGCCAGCCTCGACGGCGCCCTGCCGCCGCTGACGGCGCTGGTCAACAATGCCGGCCTCGCCGGCCGGGTGAGCCGCCTCGAAGATGCGCCGGCCGAGACCATCCGCCAGGTCATGGAGCTGAACGTGCTGGGCAGCATCTGGTGCGCGCGGGCGGCCGTCAGGCGCATGGCGCGGCGCTACGGCGGGCGCGGCGGCGCCATCGTGAACATCTCCTCCGGCGCGGCGACCATCGGCAGCCCTGGCGAGTATGTCTGGTATGCCGCCTCCAAGGGCGCGGTGGACAGTTTCACTCTCGGCCTTGCCAAGGAGAATGCCGGCGAGGGCATCCGGGTCAACGCCGTCGCGCCGGGATTCGTGCGGACAGAGATCCACGCCGCCTCCGGCATGCCGGATCGGCTGGAGAAGATCGCCCCCACCATGCCCATCGGCCGCGCCGCGGAGCCAATGGAGATCGCCGAGGCGGTGATCTGGCTGCTCTCCGACGCCGCCTCCTACACCACCGGCGCCGTGCTGCGGGTGGCCGGCGGACGCTGAGCCGGCGCGACGGCAGGCCTTTTCCTGCACGTGGCTTTGCCGTAAACAACGGCGCCATGGGGCAGGGCTCAGAGACAGACACGGGAATGCCGGAGGGGCCGCTGGCCGCCTACCGCGCCTTGCGGCGCGAGGGCGGCCTGCGCCACGACGCCGGCCAGTTGCTGGCGGCCGAGAAGCTGCAGTCCTTGCACAACGCCCTGCGCGGCTACCGGCCGGCCGGCGACGGGGGCGGCTGGAAGGCGCGCCTCGGCCTCGCCCGGCGCCGGGCAGAGCCGCCTCAGGGACTCTATATCTTCGGCAACGTCGGCACCGGCAAGTCGATGCTGATGGACCTCTTCTTTCAGTCGGCGCCACTCGAGCGCAAGCGCCGGGTGCACTTCCACGCCTTCATGCAGGAGGTGCAGGAGCGCCTGCACGCCTGGCGCCGGGACACCGCCAACAAGGACAGATCCGATCCGCTGCCGGACATCGCCGGCGCGTTGGCGGAGGAGGCCTGGCTGCTCTGCTTCGACGAGTTCCACGTGGTCAACATCGCCGACGCGATGATCCTCGCCCGCCTCTTCGAGACGCTCTTCGCCCAGGGTGTGGTGGTGGTTGCGACCTCCAACTGGCCGCCGGACCGGCTCTACGAGGGCGGCCTGCAGCGCGAACACTTCCTGCCCTTCATCGCGCTGGTGATGCAGCGTCTCGACGTCCTGGAACTGGACAGCGGTGTCGACTATCGCCTGCAGCGTCTGAAGGACATCACCGCCTATCACGCGCCGCTGGGACCGCGTGCCGAGGCGGCGCTCGACAAGGCCTTCGCCGAGCTGACCGAGGGCGCCGAGCCGGCGCCGGACAGGCTGCACTACAAGGGCCGCGTCATCCCGGTGCCGCTGGCCGCCCGCGGCGTCGCGCGCTTTTCCTTCGCCGAGCTCTGTGAAAAGCCGCTCGGTCCGGGCGACTACCTGGCCATCGCCGGGCTGTTCCACACGCTGGTGCTGTCGGGCGTGCCGACGCTTTCGGCCGAAAAGCGCAACGAGGCGCGCCGATTCATGACCCTCATCGACGCGCTCTATGAGCACCGCGTGAAGCTGGTGGTTTCGGCCGAGGCGCCGCCGGAGCGGCTCTATCCCGCTGGCGACGGCGCCGTCGAGTTCCAGCGCACGGTCAGCCGCCTGCAGGAAATGCGATCGGCCGATTACATCGCCAAGGCGCATATGACATGAATGTCACGGTTGCCTGCGCTCTTCGTGCTGCGGGCGCCTTGCTCCGGCTGCTGAATCGCGCTAGGAAACGCGGCGATGTCGCAGTGCACACGCACAGGCGGGCCTGCGGCATCCGCGGCTTCCGCTTGTGACCGTTCACATCGATTGGGGAATCTAAGGAAATGGCTCGCAACAAGATCGCGCTGGTCGGTGCCGGCAACATCGGCGGCACCCTGGCACTGCTCGCCGGCTTGAAGGAACTGGGTGACATCGTCCTCTTCGACATCGTCGACGGCGTGCCCCAGGGCAAGGCGCTGGACCTCGTCGAGTCGACCCCGGTCGAGGGCTACGACGCCAAGTTCACCGGTGCCAGCAGCTACGCCGCGATCAAGGGCGCCGACGTAGTGATCGTCACCGCCGGCGTCGCCCGCAAGCCGGGCATGAGCCGCGACGATCTGCTGGAGATCAATACCAAAGTGATGACCGCGGTGGGCGAGGGCATCCGCAAGAACTGCCCCAATGCCTTCGTGATCTGCATCACCAACCCGCTCGACGCCATGGTCTGGGTGCTGCAGCAGGCCAGCGGCCTGCCGGCCCACAAGGTGGTCGGCATGGCCGGCGTCCTGGACTCGGCCCGCTTCCGCTACTTCCTGGCCGAGGAGATGGGTGTTTCCGTGGAGGACGTCAGTGCCTTCGTGCTGGGCGGCCACGGCGACACCATGGTGCCGATGGTGCGCTATTCCACCGTCGCCGGCATTCCGCTGCCGGACCTCATCAAGATGGGCTGGCTGTCGAAAGGCCGCCTCGACGAGATCGTGCAACGCACCCGCGACGGCGGTGCCGAGATCGTCGGCCTGCTGAAGACCGGCTCCGCCTTCTATGCGCCGGCCTCCTCGGCCATCCTCATGGCCGAGTCCTTTCTGAAGGACAAGAAGCGGGTGCTCCCCTGCGCGGTCTGTCTGGACGGCCAATACGGCGTGAAGGACCTCTATGTCGGCGTGCCCGCGGTGATCGGTGCCAAGGGCGTCGAGCGGATCGTCGAGCTGGAGCTCACCAAGGCCGAGAAGTCGATGCTGGCCAAGTCGGTCGGTGCGGTCGGGGGCCTGGTCGAGATCTGCAAGGGCATGATGAAGTCAGTGCCGGCCGGCAAGTCGGCCGCAAAGAAGTCGTCAACTAAAAAGACCACTTCCAAAGCAGCAGTGAAGAAGTAGGGAAAAAGTCGGCGGAACTGCTCGACTGGATTGAAATAAAGCCCAGAATTGGGCCGGATTCTGGACCGAAAACGGCCCGTTTTTCAGGCTTTCGCCAGGTTGCGCTGAGGGTATGGAGTGTTAAGGTATCGCAGGTCCCGGACAATGCTGGAACGCGGCCGATCCTGGCGATTTTGCCGGGATCTGCGGGGGAAGGCGGGGGCGTCACGGAATTACATGCACGTTATTGGGAACTGTCCTGTCCGGTATGCCTGATCTTCTCCAATCAAACTGAAGCGGCAGTCAATGAACATTCACGAGTATCAGGCCAAGAGCCTGTTGGCGAAGTTTGGCGTTGCAGTGCCCCGGGGGGCGGTCGCCTACACGCCTGAGGAAGCCGAGAGCGCGGCACGCGATCTGGGCGGGCCCGTCTGGGTCGTAAAATCGCAGATCCATGCCGGCGGGCGCGGCGCCGGGCGTTTCCAGGACGATCCCGATGGCAAGGGCGGCGTGCGCGTCGTCAAGTCGGTCGAGGAGGTCAAGGCCAACGCCGGCAAGATGCTGGGCCACGTGCTGGTCACCAAGCAGACGGGTTCGGCGGGCAAGCAGGTCAAGCGCCTCTACATCGAGGAAGGCTGCGACATCGCGCGTGAGCTCTACCTTGGCATGCTGATCGACCGGGCGACCAGCCGGGTCACCCTGATGGCCTCCACCGAAGGCGGCATGGAGATCGAGGAGGTCGCAGCTGCGCACCCGGAGAAGATCCTCAAGCTGGCCATCGACCCGGCCATCGGCTTCATGCCCTTCCACGGCCGCAAGATCGCCTTCGGTCTCGGCCTCAAGGGCAAGCAGGTCGGCGCCGCGGTGAAATTCATGAGTGCCATGTACAAGGCCTTCCTGGCGCTCGACGCCTCCATCGTCGAGATCAACCCGCTGGTGGTGACCGGTGGCGGCGAAGTCATCGCCCTCGACGCCAAGATGAACTTCGACGACAACGCGCTGTTCCGCCACAAGGACGTGGCCGAGATGCGCGACGAGGACGAAGAGGACCCGATGGAGCTCGAGGCAGCCAAACACGAGCTCAACTACATCAAGCTCGACGGCCAGGTCGGCTGCATGGTGAACGGCGCCGGCCTCGCCATGGCGACCATGGACATCATCAAGCTCTACGGCAGCGAGCCGGCGAACTTCCTCGACGTCGGCGGCGGGGCCACCAAGGAGCGCGTCACCGCAGCCTTCAAGATCATTCTCTCCGATCCCAGCGTGGAAGGCGTCCTGGTCAATATCTTCGGCGGCATCATGCGCTGCGACGTCATCGCCGAGGGCGTGGTGGCGGCTGCCCGCGAGGTGGAGTTGAAAGTGCCCCTGGTGGTACGCCTGGAGGGAACCAACGTGGAACTGGGCAAGAAGATCCTCGCCGACTCGGGGCTGCCGATCGTCTCTGCCGACAACCTGGCCGACGCCGCCGAAAAAGTGGTCAAGGCCGTGCGGGAGGCTGCCTGATGTCCGTGCTGGTCGACAAGAACACCAAGGTCATCTGCCAGGGCTTCACCGGCGCGCAGGGGACCTTCCACTCCGAGCAGGCGATCGCCTACGGCACCAAGATGGTCGGCGGCGTTACCCCCGGCAAGGGCGGTACCACCCACCTCGACCTGCCGGTGTTTGATACCGTCGCCGAAGCGGTTGAAAAGACCGCTGCAAATGCTAGCGTCATCTATGTGCCGCCGCCCTTCGCGGCCGACGCCATTCTGGAGGCCATCGACGCCGAGGTGGAACTGATCGTCTGCATCACTGAAGGCATTCCCGTGCTCGACATGGTGCGGGTGAAGCGCGCCCTCGGCGGCTCGGCCTCGCGGCTGATCGGGCCCAACTGCCCGGGCATCATCACCCCCGACGAGTGCAAGATCGGCATCATGCCAGGACACATCCACTCCACCGGCAAGATCGGGGTGGTTTCGCGCTCCGGTACGCTTACATACGAAGCGGTCGCCCAAACCACCGCGGCCGGCCTGGGGCAGACCACCTGCATCGGAATCGGTGGTGACCCGGTGAACGGAACGAATTTCATCGATTGCCTGGACGCCTTCCTTGCCGATCCCAAGACCGAAGGTATCATCATGATCGGCGAGATCGGCGGAACCGCCGAGGAAGAAGCGGCCGAGTTCTACCGGGCCTCAAAGGTTAAGAAACCTATCTGTGGTTTCATTGCTGGTGTCACGGCGCCTCCCGGCCGCCGCATGGGCCATGCCGGGGCGATCATCGCTGGCGGCAAGGGCGGTGCGAGCGACAAGATCGAGGCGTTGAAGTCGGCCGGCTTTCTGGTGGCGGATTCGCCGGCCAGCCTTGGTTCGACCATGCTGCAAGCCATGCGAGGCTAGTGGCGCTTAACGCGGAAGGCGGCCTGCGGTCGGGGTTGCCCGGCCCGGGTCGGGAAAGACCATGACGATCTACTCCGATTCCCAAGCGGCAATGCTTGCGGATCTCTACCATAAGTTCATCGAGGATCCCGGGTCCCTGGATGAACAGTGGAGAGGCTTCTTCGCCGACCTGGACGACGAAGCCAAGGCGGTGATCGAGAAACTGAACGGCGGCGCCCTTGGCGCCGCCGCTGCCGTTGCGGCGGCTCCCGCGGCAACAACGCCCCCGCACACCGCCGTCGGCGAAGCCGCGGTCAGGGCCGCCACCCTCGATTCCATCCGCGCCCTCATGTTGATCCGCGCCTACCGCGTGCGTGGCCACCTGGAGGCTAATCTCGATCCGCTCGGCCTGAAGACCATCGAGCCGCATCCGGAGCTCGACCCCAGGAGCTACGGCTTCACAGAGGCGGACATGGAGCGCCCGATCTTCATCGACAACGTGCTGGGGCTGGAGACGGCCTCGCTGCGCAAGATCGTCGAGGTGGTGCGCGCCACCTACTGCGGCCCGATCGGCGTCGAGTTCATGCACATCCAGGACCCGGCTCAGAAGGCCTGGATCCAGGAGCGCATCGAGACGGTGCGCAACCAGCCCGACTTCACGGTGAACGGCAAGCGTGCCATCCTCGAGCGCCTGACCGCGGCCGAGACCTTCGAACAATTCCTCAACAAGAAGTATACCGGCACCAAGCGCTTCGGCCTCGACGGAGGTGAGTCGATGATCCCGGCGCTCGAGCAGATCCTCAAGCGCGGCGGTCAGCTCGGGCTCAAGGAAGTGGTCATCGGCATGCCGCATCGCGGCCGCCTCAACGTGCTGGCCAATTTCCTGAACAAGCCCTTCTCGGCGATCTTCTCGGAGTTCGAGGGTGGCGCCGCCCATCCCGAGGATGTCGGCGGCTCCGGCGACGTGAAGTACCACCTCGGCACCTCCTCGGACCGCGAGTTCGACGGCAACACAATCCATCTTTCGCTGACCGCCAACCCCTCCCACCTGGAGGCGGTGAATCCCGTCGTGGTCGGCAAGGTGCGCGCCAAGCAGGAACAGGACAAGTACCAGGATCGCAGCGAAGTCATGGCCCTGCTGATGCACGGCGATGCGGCCTTCGCCGGCCAGGGCCTAGTGCCGGAAACCCTCGACCTCTCGGAGCTAAAGGGCTACCGAATTGGCGGCACCATCCACTTCATCGTGAACAACCAGATCGGCTTCACCACGAACCCGATCAACTCGCGCTCCGGGCCCTACTGCTCCGACGTGGCGAAGATCATCCAGGCTCCGATCCTCCACGTGAACGGAGACGATCCGGAGGCGGTGACCCACGTGGCGCGCATCGCTACGGAGTTCCGGCAGACCTTCCACAAGGACGTCGTGGTCGATATGTTCTGCTATCGCCGCTTCGGCCACAACGAGGGCGACGAGCCGGCCTTCACGCAGCCATTGATGTACAAGGCGATCGGCAAGCACCCGACGGTGCGCCAGATCTACGCCGAGAGGCTGGTCAAGGAGAGCACCTGCACCGCCGCCGAGGCCGACGGCCTGCTGCAGGAGTGGACCGAGCGGCTGGATCAGGATTTCCAGGCCGCCAAGACCTACAGGCCCAACAAGGCCGACTGGCTGGAGGGCGCCTGGTCCGGCCTCGACGTCGCACGCGGCTTCGATCCGCGCCGCGGCAAGACGGCGGTGGCGCTGGACACCCTGAAGGAGGTCGGCCTGGCGCTCGCAAAGGTGCCCGCCGATTTCAACCTAAACCGCAAGATTGCGCGCCAGCTCGACGCCAAGCGCAAGATGATCGAGGCCGGCAAGGACATCGACTGGGCGATGGCCGAGGGCCTCGCCTTCGGCACCCTGCTGGTCGAAGGCCATCCGGTCCGCCTGTCCGGCCAGGACAGCAACCGCGGCACCTTCTCCCACCGTCACGCCGCGCTTATCGACCAGGAGACGGAGGAGACCTACAAGCCGCTGGCCCACATCCGCGACGACCAGGCGCGCCTGGAAATCGTCGACTCGCCGCTCAGCGAGCTGGCGGTGCTCGGCTTCGAATACGGCTACTCATTGGCCGAGCCGCGCGCGCTGGTAGCCTGGGAGGCGCAGTTCGGCGATTTCGCCAACGGCGCGCAGGTCATCGTGGACCAGTTCATCGCTTCCGGCGAGTCCAAGTGGCTGCGCCTGTCCGGCGTGGTCATGCTGCTGCCACACGGCTACGAGGGGCAGGGGCCGGAGCACTCCTCGGCGCGCATCGAGCGCTATCTGCAGCTCTGCGCCGAGGACAACATGCAGGTGGTCAACTGCACCACGCCGGCCAATTTCTTTCACGTCCTGCGCCGCCAATTGCACCGCGAGTTCCGCAAACCGCTGATCGTCTTCACGCCGAAGTCGCTGCTGCGCCACAAGCGCTGCGTCTCCGACCTGGAGTCCTTCGGCCCGGGCAGCTGCTTCCACCGCGTGCTCTACTGCGACAAGGTTCCCAGCGAGCCGAAGGACGCCAAGCAGGTCGTGCTGTGCTCGGGCAAGGTCTACTACGATCTGCTGGAGGAGCGCGAGCAGCGCGGCATCACCGACATCCATTTCCTGCGCCTGGAGCAGCTCTACCCCTTCCCCGTGGACGCTCTCACCCAGGAGCTCAAAGCCTATAAGCACTGCGACCTGGTGTGGTGCCAGGAGGAGCCGCGCAACATGGGTCCGTGGAGCTTCGTCTCTACCTTCATCGAGGAGGTCGCCGAAGAGATCGGTTTCGACAAGCCGCGCCCGCGCTATGCCGGGCGGCCGTCTGCTGCTTCGCCGGCGACGGGCTCCCACAAGCGCCACGTCGAAGAGCAGGCCAGCTTGCTTGACGACGCCCTCACGCTGGGCAAGAAGCGCATGGGTCGGATTGAATCGCGCCGGGCCCAGACCGAGGCGCGGCAGAAGGTGACGAACAAGGGGCGGGCCGCGGAGTAAGGTCGCGCGGCTTGCCGGGATGATACGGGCGCAACGAGAGAACGCCCGCGAGAGAGTGAGAGTCGAGATGGCAACAGATATCGTGGTGCCCACCCTGGGCGAGTCGGTCACCGAGGCGACGGTCGCCCAGTGGCTGAAGCAGCCCGGCGAGGCGGTCGCCGTCGACGAGCCGGTCGTGGAACTGGAGACCGACAAGGTGACCCTGGAGGTCAATGCCTCGGTCGCCGGCGTGTTGTCCGAGGTGATCGCGGCGACGGGCGAGAACGTCGAAGTCGGCGCCGTGCTCGGGCGCATCGGCGAGGGCGAGGGTGCCCAGAAGCCGGCGGCGGCCCCCAAGCAGGAGGCCAAAGAGAAGGCCCAGCCGGCCGCCAAGGAAGAGACCTCCAAGGCGGAGGCGAAGCCGGCGTCCAAGGAAGCGGCCGCCGGCAGCAACGGCGAAACCCTGGACGTCACGGTGCCCGCCCTCGGCGAATCGGTCAGCGAGGCGACGGTCGCCAAGTGGCTGAAACAGCCGGGCGAGAGCGTCGGCGCGGACGAGCCGCTGGTCGAGCTGGAAACCGACAAGGTGACTCTGGAGGTCAACGCCCCTGCCGCCGGGACCCTTAAGTCCATCGCCGCGGAAGAGGGCGCCACCGTCGAGGTCGGCGCGCTGCTTGGTGTCTTCGCTGCCGGCGGTGCCGCCACTGCGCCGGCCAAGGACGATGTTCCCTCCAAGGCCGAGGCTTCGGCAGCGCCGCCCGTAAAGACCGGTACACCCAAGCCGGCGGCCGAGCCCGCTGCGCCGGCAGGCGACTCCAAGAAGCTCGATCCCGCCGCCGCGCCGCGCACCGGAGGCAAGATCACCAAAGCCGACCTCATGGCCTTCCTGGAAAGCTCGGCGGTCGGCGATCTCGGCCCCGCCGTGCGCAAGCTGGTGGCGGAGAACGAGCTGGACCCGGCGGTTATCCCGGCCAGCGGCAAGGACGGCCGCCTGACCAAGGAAGACGTGCTGAACTTCCTCGAGGGCAAGGCCAAGCCGCTGGCCACGCCGGTCAAGGCGGCGACCGCCGAGGCCAAGGCGCCGACCCCTTCGGCACCGGCTGCGTCGGGCAAGCGCGAAGAGCGGGTGCGCATGACCAAGCTGCGCCAGACCATCGCGCGCCGCCTGAAGGAAGCGCAGAACACCGCAGCCCTGCTGACGACCTTCAACGAGTGCGACATGAGCGCGGTGATGGCGCTGCGGTCACAGTACAAGGACGCCTTCGAGAAGAAGCACGGTGTGAAGCTCGGCTTCTCGTCGTTCTTCACCAAGGCGGTGGTCGGCGCGCTGCAGGAGGTGCCGGCGGTCAATGCGCGCATCGACGGCGAGGAGATCGTCTACAACCACTACTACGACATCGGCATGGCGGTCTCGACGCCCAACGGGCTGATGGTTCCGGTGATGCGCGACTGCGACAAGAAGTCCTTCGCCGAAATCGAGAAGGCGCTGGGCGAGTTGGCCGTCAAAGGCCGCGACGGCAAGATCTCCTTGGACGAGATGACCGGTGGTACCTTCACCATCACCAACGGCGGCGTGTTCGGCTCCATGATGTCGACGCCGATCCTCAACATGCCGCAGGCTGCCATCCTCGGCCTGCACAAGATCCAGGAACGCCCGGTGGCGGTGAGCGGCAAGGTCGAGATCCGCCCGATGATGTACCTGGCGCTGTCCTACGACCACCGCATCATCGACGG
>CAYYIV010000050.1:0-25900 GCA_964472095.1 uncultured Pelagibius sp. | reverse complement strand
GGCCATCTCCATGGAGGCGACGGCGGTTCCGGCGCTGATCATCTGCGCCGGCATCCTCAGCACCTTCCTGCTGGGCGGCCTGCTGGGCATCGCCATCGCGGTCAGCACCATGCTGGCGCTGGCCGGCATGGTCGTGGCGCTGGACGCCTATGGCCCGGTGACCGACAACGCCGGCGGCATCGCCGAGATGGCGGATCTGGATGCCGACGTGCGCAAGACGACCGACGCGCTGGATGCCGTCGGCAACACCACCAAGGCGGTGACCAAGGGCTATGCCATTGCTTCCGCCGGCCTGGGCGCCCTGGTGCTCTTCGCCGCCTACACCTCGGACCTTGACCTCTTCATCGCCGAGGGGGCGATCCAGCTCAAGGCGGGCGAGGCGGTGAACTTCTCCCTGGCCAGCCCCTACGTGGTGGTCGGCCTGATCATCGGCGGCCTCCTGCCGTATCTCTTCGGGGCCATGGGCATGACCGCGGTCGGCCGCGCGGCCGGTGCGGTGGTGATTGAAGTGCGCCGGCAGTTCAAGGAGATCCCGGGCATCATGGAAGGCACCGGCAAGCCGGAATACGGCAAGTGCGTCGACCTGCTGACCAAGGCCGCGATCAAGGAGATGATCATCCCCTCGCTGCTGCCGGTGCTCTCGCCGATCGTGCTGTACTTCGTCATTCTGGCGATCGGCGGACAGGCGGCGGCGCTCAGCTCGGTCGGCGCCATGCTGCTCGGCGTCATCGTCACCGGCATCTTCGTCGCCATTTCCATGACGGCCGGCGGCGGTGCCTGGGACAATGCCAAGAAGTACATCGAGGACGGCCACCACGGCGGCAAGGGCTCCGAAGCCCACAAGGCCGCGGTGACCGGCGACACGGTCGGCGATCCCTACAAGGATACTGCCGGCCCGGCCGTCAACCCGATGATCAAGATCACCAACATCGTGGCCCTGCTGCTGCTGGCGTTCCTGGCCCAATAGAACAGACCGGCCGCTCTGTCCTTCGCGGGGCAGGGCGGCCGCAACGAAAAGGCCCTGGAAGCGATGGCTTCCAGGGCCGCTTTTTTTGTGCCTTGCCGCTGCCGGTCAGAGCGGGCTGGAGAACCGGCCGATGTTGCCGAACAGCTGCTGCAGGAACGTCAGGTCGCGTCCTTCAGTGGGCGTCTCCCGGCCCACCGGAGCGACCTCCTGGGCATCGGCGATCCCGTAGCTCTGGGTTGCCTCGACCACGCCGGTCTCGTCGAAGGTGATGACCAGCACATTGCGGTCCAGGACTTCCGGCTTCATGAACGCCACTTCCTGCGTCTTCTGGCCGATGTAGTACCACTTGCGCTCTTCGAAGGTAGACACTGTGGAGGGCGAGCCGAGCAGGTCGACGATGTCCTGCCGGCTGTGCACACCCGGCCTGATCTCGGCGATATCTTCCGGATCCGGCGTATTGCCGCGCAGCTGAACCTCGTTGCCGCAGGCCGACAGGCCGATGGTGGCGCAGGCCAGCATCAGGCAGACGCCAAGGCCCGGCAGCCGACTGCCCGAGCGGCGATCGTTCATCGCGTTCACCCTTAACCTCTCGTTTGACCCCGAATAACTTGATTAAACCCTTGGCCGGTGTCATTTCAAGACCGAAATAAAGGCGGCCGGCCGCAACGGACGGCAGGCCTGGACCCCGTCATAGACGATTTGACCGATGATTTGGAAGCGCCTCTTCGCCGCCCAACCGCGCAATCCCTCCGCCGCCCCCCTGTACGAGGCTGTGGTGGCCCAGGCGCGGACGCCCGGGCTGTATCGGGATCTGGGCGTGCCCGACAGCCTCGACGGCCGCTTCGAGGCCATCGTGCTGCACCTCGTGCTGGTGCTGCGCCGCCTGAAGCGGGACTTTCCGGAGGGCCTCGACCTGGCCGAGGCACTGCAGGAGGCCTTTTTCGAGGACATGGACCGTTCGCTCAGAGAGATGGGTGCCGGCGACCTGGGTGTCGGCAAGCGGGTCAGACGGATGGCCGAGGGCTTCATGGGGCGCCTCGGCAGCTACGAGGCGGCGCTCGATCGCCTGGCGGTCGACGGGCAGGCGGACCTGCAGTCGGTGCTGCGCCGCAACGTCTTCGGCACGTTGCCGGAGGGGCAGGGCGACCTCGCCGGTCTCACCGCCTACACCCTGGCCCAGGCGGCCGCCCTCGACGCCCAGGACGGGGCGGCCCTGCGCCAGGGCCGCCCGGCCTTTGCCGGCTCCCCGGCGGTGGCGGAAAAGCGCTGAAAATCCACCCGGTCCGGCGCGGCGGCCGGGCTCCTGCAAGGGCATTGACCGGGACCCGCCCAGCCCCTATGGTGCGCCGCTTTTCGGCACCGGTAGCGGAGGTTCGTCGTGCCTGGACCAGCCGATAAGGCACCCAACGAGTTTTCGCGGATCATGACGCCGGATCGTCTGGGCGGCGCGAAGATCAGCGAGTCCTTGGAGGCTTCGCCGGCAGAACGGGCAGCCGTGGCCCGGCGCCTTGGCATTCTGGCCGTCGACCGGCTGGTGGCGGCGCTGACGGTAAAGAACCTTGGTGGCCGCCTGCTGCGGGTCGAGGGTCGCTGGGAGGCCACGGTGCAGCAGGCCTGCGTGGTGACCCTGGAGCCTGTATCGGCCGAACTGGACGGCTGGCTGGAGATGCCCTACGAGATCGCCGAGCGGTCGGCGGAACGGGTCGGCGGCGAGATCGTGGTGGACCCGGAGGCGGCCGATCCGGCTGAGGTGGTGCCGCCGGAGGGGATCGACCTGGGCGAACTGGTGGTGCAGGAACTCGCGGTCGGGCTGGACCCCTATCCCAGGGCGCCCGGCGCCGCGGTTCCGGCGGAGTTCCAGCCACCGGAAGCCGAGGAGACCGGGAACCCTTTTGCTGCGCTGAAGGTGCTGAAAAGTGATAAGTAGGTTGGAATTTATCTGCGACCATTGCCCGGCTTTACTTGCTGCAAGGCCTCGGATTGGCTAATTAAGCGCTGGTGAAGGCGGTCGTCGCCTGACGATGAGAGAAGAAGATCATGGCAGTTCCTAAGAGTAAGATTTCCAAGTCTCGGCGCAACATGCGCCGGTCGCACGACGCCCTTGCGCCAAACAGCTATCATGAGTGTTCGAACTGCGGCGAGCTGAAGCGCCCACACCATGTCTGCCCGGCCTGCGGTCACTATGACGGCCGGGAAGTCACGGAATCCGAGGGTCTCTAGGTAGTTCGCCGTCGGGCGGCCACGCAGACGCCGGTACGGGGACTGCCTGAGGGCAATTATGGCCAAAGCGCTCACAATCGCACTGGATGCCATGGGCGGTGACGCCGCCCCCAAAATGGTGGTGCGCGGGGCGAGCATCGCATTGGAGCGCTTTCCGGAGGTCCGTTTCCTGATGTTCGGGCGGGAGCCGGAGATTGCGCCTCTGCTGAGGGCCAAGAAGTCGCTGCAGGCGGCAACTGTCCTGCGCCATACCGACGATGTGGTGAGCAGCGACGCAAAGCCGTCGGTGGCGCTGCGCGGGGGCCGCAAGTCGAGCATGCGCCTGGCCATCGACGCTGTCCACGATGGCGAGGCCGATTGCGTGGTCTCGGCCGGCAACACCGGCGCGCTGATGGCCATGGCCAAGTTCGTGCTGAAGACCCTGCCGGGGATCAACCGCCCGGCCATCGCCTCCTTCTTCCCGACCCTGCGCGGCGAGTCGGTGATGCTCGATCTCGGTGCCAATGTGCATTGCGATGCCGAGAACCTCGTCGACTTCGCGGTCATGGGAAACGCCTTCGCCCGCTCGGTGCTCGGGCTGAAGGATCCGACCTACGCCCTGTTGAACGTCGGCTCGGAAGAGATCAAGGGGCATGAGTCGCTGCAGGAAGCCAGCGCGGTGCTGCGCGCCAGCAACCTGCCCGGCAGGTTCCTCGGCTTCGTCGAAGGCGACGACATTGCCAAGGGGACGGCGGATGTCATCGTTACCGATGGCTTCACCGGGAACGTGGCGTTGAAAACCGCCGAGGGTACGGCCACGCTGATCAACGAATACCTGCGCCACACCTTCCGTTCCTCGCTTCTTGCCGGCCTCGGCTACTTGCTGGCGCGCCCGGCCATGAAGAAGCTGCGCGAACGGGTCGATCCGCGCGGCTACAACGGGGCCATGTTCCTGGGCCTGAACGGTATTGCGGTGAAGAGCCATGGCGGCACCGATGCCCTGGGCTTCGCCAACGCCATCGGCGTTGCGGTGGATATGCACCGGCATGGTATCATCGAGAAAATTCGCTCCGATCTTTCCCTGCTGGACCGCAACCCCGGTAACGCTCAGGCGGCTGTCGTATAATTATGTATCGTTCCCTTGTCACGGGCTGTGGTGCCTACCTTCCGGCACAGATCGTCACCAATAGCGACCTCGCCAAGAGAATCGATACGACGGACGAGTGGATTCGCCAGCGCACCGGGATCTGCCAGCGCCATATCGCCGCCGATGGCGAGATGACCTCAGACCTCGGCGTCGCCGCGGCCCGGGAGGCCATGGCCCAGGCCGGTGTCTCACCCGGGGAAATCGACCTCATCATCTGCGCCACCTCCACGCCGGACGAAACCTTTCCGTCGACCGCGACCCGCATCCAGGCCCGCCTCGGCGTGGGGCAGGGCGCTGCCTTCGATGTGCAGGCGGTGTGCAGCGGCTTCGTCTACGGTCTTGCCGTCGCCGATAACTTCCTGCGCGTCGGCCAGTCCAAGACGGCGCTGGTGATCGGCGCGGAGACCTTTTCCCGCATTCTCGACTGGGAGGACCGCTCGACCTGCGTGCTGTTCGGCGACGGCGCCGGTGCGGTGGTGCTGCAGGCCACCAACGGCGACCACAGGGTCAATGGCCGCGGCGTCCTCTCCACCCACCTCTATGCCGATGGGACCCATCACGATGCGCTCTACGTCGATGGCGGGCCCTCCTCGACCAAGACGGTGGGCCATCTGCGCATGGAGGGGCGGGAGGTCTACCGCCACGCCGTGGTGCGCATGGCCGAGGCCATCGACGCGGCCCTCGAGGCCAACGGCCTCAATCCCGGCGATATCGACTGGCTGGTGCCGCACCAGGCCAACCTGCGCATCATCGAGTCCATGGGCCGCCGCCTCAACCTGCCGAGCGATCGGGTGGTGGTCACCGTCGACCGCCACGCCAACACCTCGGCGGCCTCGATTCCGCTGGCCCTCTCCGAGGCTGTCGGCGACGGCCGCATCCAGCAGGGCGATCTCGTTCTGATGGAGGCCATGGGGGGCGGTTTCACCTGGGGTTCCGCCCTGGTGCGCTGGTAATTCCCCGAGTCGTTCCGCCTACTGGCGGAATTCCTTAGGAATCTGCGTCAAAAATAAGTCGCATCCCTCGGTATTCGCTGCATAATTGACCCCAAATTGCTGGTACGTTAAGCTTTACCGTTGGTCGAATGCAAAAGGAGGGGGGCATGACCGGTGGGACAATTACACGGGCAGATTTGAGCGAGGCCGTCTATCAGGAAGTTGGTCTTTCGCGCAATGAATCCGCCGAATTGGTGGAGTCCGTACTGAACGAGATTTCCGATGCTTTGGTGCGCGGCGAGATGGTCAAGCTGTCGTCTTTCGGCAGCTTCTCGGTGCGCGAGAAGGGCGAGAGGATCGGGCGCAATCCGAAGACCGGCGAAGAAGTGCCGATCCTGCCGCGCCGCGTGCTGGTGTTCCGCGCCTCGCACGTTCTGAAGAACCGCATCAACGGCTCGCTTGTCTCGGCCGAAGAAGCGCAAGCCTAAGCGTCTGGATAGCTGGACATATCACAGGTCAGCATGCCTGCAAGTCGCCCCGCCGGAAAATCTGCTGCAGCGTTCCGCACGATCAGCGAAGTGAGTGGGGAACTCGATGTTCCGCAGCATGTCCTTCGATTCTGGGAGGGCAAGTTCAACCAGGTCCGGCCGCTGAAGCGCGGCGGCGGGCGGCGCTACTACCGGCCCGAAGACATCGATCAGCTGCGCCGGATCCGCGATCTGCTGTACAGCGAAGGCTACACCATCAAGGGCGTTCAGCGCCTGCTGCGCGAGGGTCGCGGCAAGGATGGCGAGGCCGAGGAACCAGGCGTGGACGGGCCACTGCCGGTGGAGGCTGTCGCGGCGTCGGGCGGTGATCTCAAGGGCGAGATCAAGGCTGTGATCGACGAGCTGAGTGCGCTCAGGGACTTGCTGAAGGCAGCGCGCAAGGGACCTTCCTGAGGCCTTTCGGGGTCGGCGAGGCAAGCGTTGCCTTCCCTCGGAAGCCCGGCTATACAGGGCCGCAACGGACACCCATTCTGTCCTTGGGGCCGGGTGCCTTGGCGGAGCGTAGCGCAGCCTGGTAGCGCACCACACTGGGGGTGTGGGGGTCGTAGGTTCAAATCCTGCCGCTCCGACCATCACGTCGAAAAAGCCGCTTCGGCATGCCGCCGGGGCGGCTTTTCTATTTCCGGCGGGCGGCGCCCGCCATGGTGCTTGGGTTCGAAAAAGGTTTTGAAATCAATGGAGACGGCGTTCTTCTTCATCTCCAAGATCGTCTGGTTCCTGATCAAGCCGTTGAACAGCCTGCTGTTCTGCCTGCTGGCCTGGCTGGGCTGTCGCCGCCTTGGCTGGACCCTGCTCGGACGCCTCTTCCTCGCGGTGTTGCTGCTCTACGGCGGTGCCATGCTGCTGACTCCGCTTCCCGAGCTGGCCGTTCGCAGCCTCGAGAACCGCTTTCCGGTACCGCAGCCGTCTGCCGACGGCATTGCCGGCATCATCCTGCTCGGCGGTGCCACCGGCGACGGGGCCGTCGCCGCAGCGCGCGGTCAGCCAACGCTCACCGGGGCGGCCGAGCGGCTCACCACCGCCATGGCGTTGCACCGGGCAATGCCCGACAAGCCCTTTGTCGTCTCGGGGTTTTCCGGCCGGCTCAATCCGCGCGGCTGGAACGAGGCGGAGATCACCACGCGCTTGTTCGAGCAGCAGGGCCTCGATGTCTCTCGCGTGCGCTTCGAAGCCGAATCCCGCAACACGGCGGAGAACGCGCGCCTCACCGCAGCGATGGTCGGGCAGGGGGAGGCGCGGCCCTGGCTGCTGGTGACCTCCGCCTGGCACATGCCGCGGGCGGTTGCCAGCTTCCGCGCCGAGGGGATGGTGGTGTTGCCCTACCCAGTCGACTTCCGCACCGAACCGGCCAACCTCGCCTGGCCGCGCGACGTCGGCGACTCGCTCGGCCTTGCCGGGCTCGCGCTGCACGAGTGGCTCGGGCTGCTGGTCTACTTCGTCGCTGGAAACAGCACCGAGTTCTTCCCGGCGCCGCGCTAGCTTCAGGCCTTCGGCTTCGAAGGCATGACGCGGCAGTACCGCTTAGGGTCCTTGGCCTTGAGGGCGTCGCAGACCTGCTTGGCCGCGTCGGGCGTGGGCAGCGGGCCGGCGAGCACGCGATAGAAGGTTCCCTTGTCGCCCAGGTCGGTGCGGTGGATCTCGGCTTCCATCCCGCCGAGCGGTGCAGGGAAACTGCGTTGAAGGTCGCTCCACTCGCGCTTGGCGGCCTCCTCGCTGCGCAGCGAGGAGAGGTGCAGCACCATCTGGACTGCAGGATCCTGCGTCGCTTCTCCGGCCGCTTCCGGGGCCGCTTCCGGGGCTTTCTCGGCCATGACCGGGACTGCCGGCTTGGGCTTCGGCGCTGGCGGCAGGGCGGCAGCCTGTTCCGTCGGCTTGGCCGGCTCTCCGGCCTCGTCGGCGAGCAAGGCTTCGCTCGCGGCGGCCAGCGCGCCCTCCGGCGCCTTGTTCGTCATCGCCGGGGCGGTGGTCGGGGTGGCCGGCGCCTCGGGCGCCGCCAGCACCGCCGTCTCGACCGGTTCGAGGGGGACAGCCGGCGGCGGCACCGTCTTGCCGGACGTGCCGGCCGCGGCCGTGTCCGTGCTGCCGGAGGCGGCGGCAGGATCAATCTCTGGCTCGCCCATCTCGTGGGCGGTCTTCAGGATGGAGGCCTCCAGCCGGCCGGCCCAGCCCTTGGTATCGTCGTAGATGGCGTCGCAGCCGCCGAGCAGGGTCAGCAGCAGGGCGCCCCCGGCGATACGGGCTTTCGAGGCAGAAAACTGGGGCATGGCAGGCCTTTTCCCGGGCCGGTTCGTCCGGCTTCCCCGCGAAGCCGGCCGGCAGCCGCACCAGACTAGGTACCTATGGTTTAAAATCCTTAAATATCCGGATGTTAAGAGAAGTTCTTCAAACCTCCCGCCTTCGCCATTGCTTAACGTCTCGCTGCAATGATTTGAAGCCCCGACAGGGGACCTCGGAACGAGCGCAAGGGCGTGGGCGATAGCGATGCAGACTGTGCAGCAGATGAGCCGTCCGACGGCTGTGCCGGCGGACTTCAAGGTCGGCCATATCATCTCGGTCACCGGGTCGAAGGTGACCGCGACGCTGGTCTCGACCGGTCCTGACGCGGACGTCGCCCGGCGCCTCAACAGGGCCGTGCAGATCGGCTCGCTGGTGAAGATGCCGACCGACGGCTCCATCGCTTTCGGCATCGTCGCCAGCCTGTCCACCGGCAATCCCTCGCCGTCGCCGGAGTTCGGCGAGCAGTGGGTGGTGGAGATCGACCTCTTCGGCGAGTACCTCCTGCCGGAGGGTGCGGACCCGGCGGCACCGGCCGACTTCGATCTGCTGCGTGGCGTCTCCCACTATCCCGGTCTCGGCGACGACGTCTACGCCATCGTCGCCGAGGAGCTGAAACAGATCTTCAAGCGTCCTCGATCGTCGAACGTGCGCATCGGCAGCCTGCACCAGGACAGCGAACTGCCGGCCTATCTCATCACCGACGATCTGCTGGGCAAGCACTTCGCGATCCTCGGCACCACCGGTTCGGGCAAGTCTTGCGCGCTGGCCACCGTGCTCCATGCGATCCTCGGCGCGCACCCCTTCGGTCACGTGGTGCTGCTCGATCCGCACAATGAATATCGCCGCTCCTTCGACGGCCTCGCCGAGGTGGTGACGCCGGAGAACCTGCAGCTGCCTTACTGGCTGCTGAACTACGAGGAGATGGTCGAGGTGCTGTGCAGCCGCGACGACATCTCACGCTCTTCGGAAGCCTTCATCCTCAAGGACGCCATTCAGAGCGCCAAGCGCGCGGGGATCGAGAAGGAGGACGAGCGCCGCTACGTGACAGTCGATACGCCAGTGCCCTATCCGCTGAGCGCGCTGCTGCACAACATCGAGTCGGCGATGGGCCAGTTGCAGAAGGCCGAGCAGGCCAAGCCGTACCTGCGGCTGCGTTCGCGCATCGAGAACCTGCGCGCCGACCGCCGCTACGCCTTCATGTTCTCGGGTCTCTCGGTGCGAGACACCTTGCCCGACATCCTGTCGCGCATCATCCGCGTGCCGGTCGAAGGCAAGCCGCTGACCATCTTCGATCTTTCGGGCGTGCCCTCGGAGATCGTCGACGTCGTGGTGTCGCTGCTCTGCCGCACCCTCTTCGATTTCGCGGTATGGAGCGAACGCGACCAGGCGGTGCCGGTGCTGCTGATCTGTGAGGAGGCGCACCGCTACATCCCAAGCGATGGCGGTCACGGCTTCGAGCCGACGCGCCGCATCATCTCGCGTATCGCCAAAGAGGGTCGCAAATATGGCCTCTCCCTCGGGCTGGTTTCGCAGCGTCCTTCGGAGCTCTCGGAGACCATCCTCTCCCAGTGCAGCACGCTCTTCGCGCTGCGCATGGGCAATCAGAAGGACCAGGATTTCGTGCGCCGTGCCTTGCCGGAAAGCGCCGAGGGCATGCTGAACTCGCTGCCGTCGCTGCGCAACCAGCAGGCCGTCGTGGTGGGCGAGGGTGTCGTGCTGCCGATGCGCATCCGTTTCGACGACCTGCCGGAAGCCAAGCGCCCGCACAGCGACACCGCTTCCTTTGCACAGCAGTGGCAGGAGGAGCGCGGCCTGGATGATTTTGTGCCGCGTACCGTCAACCGCTGGCGCAAGCAGATCCGCTGAGCGGCGGCCCGCTCACACGGGCCTCCCGATGGTTCGAGGCTCACCTGCGGCTCAGTTGAAAAGGTCGTCGACCAGGCTTCTGATGCGCGCTTCCCGCCGTGCCGTCTCGTCTTCGCCGGCCTCCTCCTCGCTGTCGGCCAGCGCCTCGCCGGCTTCGGCCAGCGCACGGCCCCGCGATGTCAGGCGGCAGACCAGCCAGTCCGGCTTGATCGGGTTCTTGAACCAGGGCTCGGCCCAGCCCTGTTCGACGCAGCTGCGGATGGTGCGGGCGTCGTAGCGCTGTCCAAAATGGTCGAACAGCGGCAGCTTGCCGCCGGCCTGATCGAGGCCGCGGCTCAGCCACGCCAGCTGAGTTACCGTGGGGCGGGTTTTCCGCCTTGCGCCGCCGAGCGTCTGGGCCGTGGGGGACAATCGGTCCATGCTCTCTCTCCCTGGATTTATCCCCATGCTACGATAGCCGGCTGCAGAAAGCGACTCGGGAGCGCAGACCCCAGGATGTCCCGCCCATTCTCTCACTGCCTGGTCTACGTGACCGCCGCCGACGCCGAGGAAGCCCAGGAAATCGGCCGCGCCATGGTCGATTCACGCTTGGCGGCCTGCGCCAACGTCTTTCCGGGCATGGTGCCGATTTTCCGTTGGGAAGGAGAGGTCGGCGAAGGGTCGGAGAGCGTGGTGATCCTGAAGACCACGGCCAGTCGGGTCGACGCGCTCATCGGAGCCGTCGAGGCCATGCACAGCTACGACTGCCCTTGCGCGATCGTGCTGCCGATCGTGGGTGGCAGCCAGGCCTTCCTCGACTGGATCAGTCAGGAGACCAGTGAGGACGCGCCGGTGTGATCTAGCCGGCGCAGGTCAGCCAGGCGCGCATGGCCCTGCGGTATTCGGGGTCCCAGACCAGGCGGTCGAGATCCAGTTCCGGCTGCTGGCCCTCCTGGGGCGCAGGAGCGGTCGCAGCCAGGCTCGACGGCAGGGGACGATAGCCGGCCTCGGCGCCGGCTTGTTCCCGTGCGATGCCTCGGTTCATGGGGAGTGCTCCCTGAGGTTTCGGATCTTCGCTTCGCATCCAGGCTGCATCCTGGCGCCGGACTTTGGCCGCCCCGGGGCACGAAGGCGGCGGCGCTTGGGAATCATTGTGGCGAAATCTTGGCGGCGAAGGGCGAAGCGGCAGAAGCTACTCGCTCTGTCAGGTCGGTCTCCTCAGAGCGGCTATGCGTTTCGCCAACTTGCCACTGCAATGATTCCCGTATACTGAAATTTGCCAGAGCGAGTGAGGATCGTTGCCATGAAGGCTCAGTCGGCGCGCTTGGCGCTGTTGTTCTCGTGCTTAGGCCATGCCTACATGCACCTCTTCACCGCGTTCTACTTCGTGATCGCTCTGTCGCTGGAAGCCGACTGGGGCATTCCCAACCACGAACTGGTCAAGCTTTGGGCCCTCGGCTCCCTGCTCGTCGGCCTGGCGGCTCTGCCGGCGGGTTGGCTCGGCGACCGCTGGTCGGCGCCCGGCATGATGGCGGTCTTCTTCATCGGACTCGGTATCTCCGGCATTGTCTGCGGCCTCGTCGATACGACTACAGCGCTGATGCTCGGGCTCGCTGCGGTCGGCCTGTTCAGTGCCATCTATCACCCGGTCGGTGTGGCCTGGCTGGTCCGCAGCGCGCGCGCCCGCGGCATGGCCCTGGCCGTCAACGGCATCTTCGGGTCGCTCGGCGTTGCCAGCGCCGGCCTGGTGGCGGGCGTGCTGATCGACGCGGTGTCCTGGCGGGCCGCCTTCATCGTGCCGGGTGTCGTCTGTCTGGTGACCGGCCTTTTGCTGGTGCTCGCCCTGCGTCTCGGCTGGCTGCAGGAAAGCGAGAGCGACCGCGCACCGGAGCCTGCGCCTTCGCGGCGCGACATGGTCCGCGTCTACGCGGTGCTGCTCTTGACCATGGCGGTCATGGGACTGATGTTCCACGGCACCCAGGCCTCGTTGCCGAAGGTCTTCGACCTGCGCCTCCGCGATCTCGCGGGCGAGGGCGCGCTCGGCATCGGCGTCCTGGTCGCCCTGGTCTACACTGCCGGCGGGTTGATGCAGCTGGTCGGCGGCTGGCTGGCCGATCGTTTCCCGTTGAAGCCGATCTACCTCAGCGCCTTCCTGCTGCAGGTGCCTGTCATGGCGCTGATCGCGACCACCGGCAGCGTGCCGCTGCTTGGGCTGGCGGTACTGACGGTGGTGCTGAGTTCCGCGGCCTTGCCGGCGGAGAACATGCTGCTCGCACGCTACACGCCGTCGCGCCACCGCAGCCTCGCATTCGGTGTCAAGTTCGTGCTGGCCTTCTCCATCGCCAATCCGGCGATCCTGCTGGCGTCCTGGGTGGAGGGCCGCAGTGGCGAGTTCACCCAGCTTTACTTCATCCTGGCCGCCATCGCCGCCGTCGCCGCGGTGGTTGCCTGTTTCCTGCCTTCCGGCCGTCCGGTCGGACACTTGGCCATGCCGGCCGAGTAGGTTCATGACAAGAGGTCAACTGTTTCTGCAATGAGTAACTCATCGATCGAGCTGGATCGTCTGGATCACTTCGCCCTTACCGTGCGGGATGTCGACGTGACCTGTGCCTTCTACGAAAAGGTGCTGGGCATGGCGCGCGAGTCCTTCGGCGAGGGCCGCGTTGCCCTGCGCTTCGGCCGGCACAAGATCAACGTCAATCCCAATCCCAACGAGAAGAAGCACAAGGCGGCGGTGCCGATCCCCGGCTCCGCCGAGTTCTGTCTGGTGTCGGCACGGCCGTTGGATACGTTCATAGAGCACCTGCACGGCTGCGGGGTCGGCATCGAATACGGCCCGGCGGCGGCTGTCGGCGCCGAAGGATCCATCCGCTCGATCTGCTTCCGCGATCCCGACGGCAACCTCATCGAGGTGGCCGCTTACGAATAGCGGAGCGCGGCGGCACATCGTCGACGCGACCCATTCAACTGTCACCCGCGGACTTGTTCCGCGGGTCCATGCCTTCGCACGCACGAGCCGGTCCGGCATCGGAATGGATTGCCAGGACAAGCCCGGCAAAGACAGCTGGGTGGGAAAGCAGGGGCGCTGCGTGCCTCTCCCTACGCCTTTCCCGCCGCCGCCAGCGCCTGGTCGAGGTCGGCGATGATGTCGTCGACCGTCTCCAGCCCGATGGAAAGTCGCACGACCTCCGGCCCGGCGCCGGCGGCAGCCTGCTGTGCCTCGGACAGCTGGCGGTGGGTCGTCGAGGCCGGATGCAGGATCAGCGAGCGCACGTCGCCGATGTTTGCCAGATGCGACAGCAGCTCGCAGGCTTCCACCATCTTGATGCCTGCCGCATAGCCGCCCTTGAGGCCTAGGGTGAAGACCGAGCCGGCTCCGCGCGGCAGGTACTTCTGCGCCAGGGCGTGGTAGGGGCTGGAGGGCAGCGCGGCGCAGGACACCCAGGCCACCTGCGGATGGCCCTCGAGGAATTCGGCCACCTGCTTGGCGTTGGCGCAGTGGCGTTCCATGCGCAGGCTGAGGGTCTCCGTGCCCAGCAGAGTGAGGAAGGCGTTCATCGGTGCCATGGTCGCGCCGAGGTCGCGCAAGCCCACCGCATGGGCCTGCATGGTGAAGGCCATGTCGCCGAAGGTCTCATGGAAGTTGAGGCCGTGATAGGCCGGCTCCGGCGCGCCGAGGCCGGGGAACCTGCCGCTCGCGGTCCAGTCGAAGCGGCCGGAATCGATCACCGCGCCGCCCACGGAGGTACCGTTGCCGGAGAGGAATTTCGTGGTCGAGTGCACCACGATGTCGGCGCCCCAGTCGAAGGGCCGGCAGAGGTAGGGCGTCGCCATGGTGTTGTCGACGATGAGCGGAATCCCCGCTTCCCTGGCGACCGCGGCCAGCGCCTCCAGGTCGCTCACCACGCCGCCGGGGTTGGCCAGGCTCTCCACGAAGATCGCCTTGGTCTTCGGCGTCAGCGCGCGGCGCACCGCTTGCGGGTCGTCGACGTCGACGAAGTCCGCCTGCCAGTCGAACTTCTTGAAGGTCTTGCCGAACTGGGTGATCGAGCCGCCGTAGAGGCGTGTCGAGGCGATGAAACGGTCGCCCGGTTCCATGAAGCCGAAGAAGGCGAGGATCTGGGCGGCATGGCCGGAGGCGCAGCAGGTGCCGCCGCGCCCGCCCTCGAGGTTCGCCAGCCGCTCCTCCAGCGCCGCGACCGTCGGGTTGGTCAGGCGCGAGTAGATGAAGCCGAAGGCCTGCAGGTTGAACAGCGAGGCCGCATGGTCGGCGTCGTGGAACACGTAGGAGGTGTTCTGGAAGATCGGCGTCTGGCGGGCGCCGGTCACCGGTTCAGGCTGTGTGCCGGCGTGGATCATGCGGGTCTCGAAGCCGAAGTCGCGGCTCCCGTCGCGCTTGGGCCGCTTGGCGGTCTTGTCGGTCATGTCAGGCGCACCTTGCGGCGCTTGGCCGAGATGATGCCGGAGTTGAAGCCGCCCCAGGAGAGCTCCGAATGGAGCCGGCCGAACTCGATCTTGGGGCAACGGTCCATGACCACGGTGAGTCCGGCGGCGCGGGCGCGCTCGGCCGCTTCGTGGTTGATCGCGCCGAGCTGCATCCAGACCACATTGATGCCCTTCTGCTTGGCGACGGCGATGGCCTCGTCGGTGACCGGGCCGGCAGCTGTGGAATTGCGGAAGATGTCGACCATGTCGATCTGATCGGGAACGTCTCGGAGCGAGGCGTAGACCGTCTCGCCGAGGATCGCCTTGCCGGCATGGCCGGGATTGATCGGAATCACCCGGTAGCCCTTCTCCTGCAGGTACTTCATGGCGAAGTAGGACGGGCGGTTCCATTTCGGCGAGGCGCCGACCATGGCGATGGTCCGCGTGGCGCGCAGAATCGCCAGCAGCTCGGCATTGCTATAGGTGAGGGGAGACGCCATGCCGATCCCGCTAGCGGCCCTGCCACTCGGGCTTGCGCTTTTCGATGAAGGCGTCGATGCCCTCCTCGGCGTCGCGCGCCAGCATGTTGGTGGTCATCACCTGGCTGGCATAGGCGTAGGCCTCCACCAGGCCGTACTCGATCTGGCGGTAGAAGGCTTCCTTGCCGATCTTGAGGGTGAGCGGCGACTTGGCGGCGACCTTGGCGGCCAACGCCAGGGTCTCCTTCTCCAGCGCCTCGGCCGGCACTGCGCGGTTGAGGAGGCCGAGGCCGACCGCTTGCTCGGCGCCGACCATGTCGCCGGTCAGCAGCATCTCCATGGCCTGCTTGCGCGGCACGGCGCGCGACAGCGCCACCATGGGGGTGGAGCAGAACAGGCCGATGTTGACTCCCGGGGTGCCGAACTGCGCCGCCGCGTCGGCCACCGCCAGGTCGCAGGTGGCGACCAGCTGGCAGCCGGCGGCCGTGGCGATGCCGTGCACCTTGGCGATCACCGGCTGGGGCAGGGCGGTGATGCTGGTCATCACCCGGCTGCACTGCTTGAAGATCGCCTGGAAGAAATCCTTGTCGCCGCTGCGGCCGCGCAGCTCCTTCAGGTCGTGCCCGGCGCAGAAGCCGCGGCCGGCGCCTTCGATGACCACCACGCGGATGCTCGGCGTTTCGGCGATGTCGTCCAGCGTCGCCTGCAACGCGTCCATGAGGCCCGCCGAGAGCGCGTTGTACTGGCGCGGACGGTTGAGGGTGAGGCGCGCGATGCCATCGTGGTCGGCGCGGAGCAGCAGCGGGGCGTCGCTGGAAAGAGCGGCTTCGGCGGACATGGACTCCTCTGGCTTCCTCGAGACTGCTCTTTGAAGGCCGAAGGACTTTGGCGCTTCCACTGGTAGGAGTTCAAGGACTAATGCTAACAATAACCGCTCGTTTGCAGAGAGGAAACCGCGCCTTGGGAAGCCCGCCCGCAGCCATGGACCACGCCAGCCAGACGCCGTGCATCACCATCGAAGCCTTCAACCGCCTGCTGGATGAAAGCGCACCTTTCCAGAAGATCTACGGCTTCGTGACCGAGGAGATCGGCTACGGCACCGCCCGGGTGCGGCTGCCGGCCGGCGAAGCGCATATCCGTCCGGGCGGCACGCTCAGCGGTCCCGCCCAGATGGCGCTTGCCGACTTTGCCATGTACGCGGCGCTGCTCGGCGCCATCGGCGAGGTGCCGCTGGCGGTGACCACCAGCCTCAACATCAACTTCCTGCAGCGGCCGCGGCCGGGCGACCTGGAGGCGACCTGCCGCCTCCTGAAGCTGGGCAAGCGTCTGGCCGTCGGCGACATCACGGTGCACTCCAACGGCCTCGCCACCCCCGTCGCCCACGCCACCGCCACCTACTCGATCCCGCCGCGGAGTTGACGCTGATCCCCGTCACTCCGGACAAGCGTCGCGCGTGGTTCGAGACGCGCCTCCCGGCGCTCTTCACCATCGCAGCGTCAAGCCACGGAAGATTAAGGCCTTTTTGAACAGGCTTTTAGAGTAACGGTACTATGATACCTCTACTCTAAACCATCTGAAATTCCGCCGCTTTTCGGATTGACAGTCTCCCGCCCGGCGCCTAGAAATCGCCGCTTCGGAGCAGCGGCTCCGCCGGACCCTCTCCGGCGACCGCCGGCTCCCTCCCGAATTCACCGACAAGTGGTTGCTCAATGAAAACCTTTTCCGCCACCCCGTCGGACATCGAGAAGAAGTGGATTCTGATCGATGCCGACGGTGTCGTCCTTGGCCGCCTGGCTTCCCAGGTCGCCAAGATCCTGCGCGGCAAGCACAAGCCGAGCTTCACGCCGCACATGGATTGCGGCGACAACGTCATCATCGTCAATGCCGAGAAGGTGAAGCTCACCGGCAAGAAGCTCACCGACAAGAAGTTCTACTGGCACACCGGCTATCCCGGCGGCATCAAGGAGCGCACGATCGGCCAGATCCTCGAAGGCTCCTACCCGGAGCGCGTCGTGGAGAAGGCGGTGGAGCGCATGATCACGCGCAACAACCTCGGTCGTCAGCAGATGAAGAACCTGCGCATCTACGCCGGTTCCGAGCATCCCCATGAGGCGCAGCAGCCCGAGGTCCTCGACCTCAAGGCGATGAATCCGAAGAACAAGAGGAGCCAGTAAGCATGGCCGACGAGACTCAAACCCTGAGCGATCTGGGTCAGCTGGCCGAGGCCACCGGCATGACGCCTGCGGCGGAGGCCGCCGCTGTCGAGCCGCAGCGCGATGCGCAGGGCCGCTCCTACGCGACCGGCAAGCGCAAGGACGCCGTGGCCCGCGTGTGGATCAAGCCAGGCTCCGGCAAGTTCACCGTGAACGGCAAAGACCAAGCCGTGTACTTCGCCCGCCCGGTGCTGCGCATGATCCTCGCCCAGCCCTTCCTGGTGGCCGATCGCGCGAACCAGTTCGACGTCGTCTGCACGGTGAAGGGCGGCGGTCTCTCCGGCCAGGCCGGCGCTGTGCGCCACGGCATCTCGAAGGCGCTGACGCTCTTCGAGCCGGGCCTGCGTCCGGTGCTGAAGAGCGGCGGCTTCCTCACCCGCGACTCCCGCGTGGTCGAGCGTAAGAAGTACGGCCGCGCCAAGGCGCGCCGGAGCTTCCAGTTCTCCAAGCGCTGAGCCGACAGGCGGAACGTTACGGAAGAGGGCCTGCGCTTCGGCGCGGGCCCTTTTTCTTTAATGCCATTTGACCTCCGGCGCGACGCCCGCTATCCCGCTCTTCGCGCACGAACCGGTTCGAAGGTGCCTTGCATGAGCGGTCACATCCTGCCCTATCGCGGCCTCTGGCCGAAGATCCATCCCGACGCCTACATCGCCGACACGGCGGCCGTGATCGGCGATGTGGAGATCGGACCCGGCAGCTCGATCTGGTTCGGCTGCGTGCTGCGCGGCGACGTGAACAGGATCCGCATCGGGGCGATGACCAACCTGCAGGACGGCACCATCGTCCACGGCAACCATGACCGCGCCGGTGACTACCGTGAGACCGGCGGCGGCATGGCGACGATCATCGGCGACGGCGTCGTCGTCGGACACCAGGCCATGCTGCACGCCTGCACCCTGCAAAGCGGTGCCTTCGTCGGGATGTCGTCGGTGGTGATGGATCAGGCGGTCGTCGAGCCGCGCGCCATGGTCGCCGCCGGTGCCCTGGTGACGCCGCGCAAGACGGTGCAAAGCGGGCAGCTCTGGGGCGGCCGGCCGGCACGCTTCATGCGCAAGCTCAGCGAGGCCGAGATGGCGGATATCGAGTACCAGGCCGGGCACTACCGCAAACTGTCGCAGCACTACCTGGCAGAGCGTGCCGCGCGCGGCGCCTAGCAGCCTGCCAGGGCGGCCGTCAGGCGTCAGCGGTGAGGCAGGTGACGATGCTGTCCCGCTCGGTGAAGCCGGCGTCGGCCTCGCGCCAGGCCAGCCAGTAACCTGCCTCCATCCGTGTTTCCGGCTCCGGCAGGCGGCGCAGGGCGCGGCTGCGCAGCTGCGGCTCGATCAGCGCGAGCGAGGCCAGCAGCACGCCGGCCCCTCCCAGCGCTGCCGCGAGGGCATGGACGAAGGTGTCGAAGCGCAGGGACGGCGGCCTCGGCGGGGCGGTGCCGGCGGCGGCGGCCCACTCGCGCCAGCCGTCGCGCGGGCCCGCCACCGCGATCTGTGGCAGCCGACGCCACACCGCCGTCGCGCCGTCGCAGAGTGCGGGCGCGGCGACCGGCGCCAGCACCTCGTCGAACAGGCGCACCGCGCGCAGGCCCGGCCAGACGCCGCCGCCGAAGCGCACCTCGAGGTCAGCGTCGATCACCTCGAAGTCCGCCGGGCGCTGGATCGTGCTCAGCACAACCTGCAGGTTGGGCTGCGCGCGCGTCAGACTGGCGAGGCGCGGGGCGATCCAGAGCTGCGCCACCGAGGAAGGGGTGGCGATGGTGAGCTTGCGGCGCGGGGCACCGAACAGGTCCGCTGTGCTGCGCAGCAATGCAGTAAGCGCGCTCTGCACATGCGGCAGGTAGGCCTCGCCATCGGCGGTCAGCTCGATGCCGCGCGGCCTGCGGACGAACAGCCTGACGCCCAGGCGGTCTTCCAGGTTGCGCATGCGCTGGCTGACCGCGGCCTGCGTCAGGCCCAGTTCCTCGGCGGCGGCGGTGAAGCTGCCGCAGCGCCCGGCCGCCTCAAACACGCGCAGCCATTCCAGCGGCGGCAGCGGTGGCGGGGCGTGGTTCTCGCGCTCTGACATAACAAAAACATGGCCTATGATGGCATATAGCTTAATTGTCATTATGGTTTATAAGGCTGAAGATGTCGACGGAGAGCGACAGGCTGGGGGCGGCGATGGCGGCAGTGACGACGGTGGCGCAGAGTTCTGTGGCGGTGATTGAGGGCGGCAAGGCCCTGGTGCTGCACGGCGGCGCAAGCCTGCGTTTCCATGCGATCTGGCTGCGCGACAACGCGCTCGACGCGGCGACGCGCTCGCCGGAGAACGGCCAGCGCCTCGTGACGCTGCAGGACATTCCAGCCGACACCCGCATCCTCGCCGCGGCGCTCGAGGACGGCAACCTCGCGGTCACCTTCGGTCCGGAGGGGACGACCACGCGCTTTCCCATCGACTGGCTGCGAAGCCATGCGTACGACGTCACGCCGCGGCGGCAGGCTGGCTGGACTGCGCCGGGGGTCGAGACCTGGGACTCGGGTTTGGCGGCCCGACTTCCCGAGGGCCGCTTCGGCGATCTGGCAGCCGACCCGGCGGCCCTGCGCGACTGGCTCGCCCTGGTGCGCCGCTACGGCTTCGCGAAACTCTCCGGCGGGCCGGCCGAGAGCGGAGCTCTGCTGAAGGTGGTGGGGCTCTTCGGCTACGTCCGCGAGACCAACTACGGCAAGTGGTTCGAGGTGCGCGCCGAGGTGAATCCGACGAACCTCGCCTACACCAACCTCGGCCTGCAGGCCCACACCGACAACCCCTACCGTGATCCGGTGCCGACCCTGCAGATCCTCTACTGCCTGGAGAGCAGCGTGGAGGGTGGCGAGTCCTACGTGGTCGACGGCTTCGCCGCGGCGCAGCGCCTGCGCGACGAGAACCTCGAAGCCTTCGCCGTGCTGGCGCGCCATTGTGCGCGCTTCGACTACGCCGGTGCGCCCGACGTGCGCCTCTCGGCGCGCCGGCCGATGATCGAGCTGGCGCCCGATGGCGAGCTGATCGCCCTGCGCTTCAACAACCGCTCCGCGGCGCCGATCACCGACGTGCCCTATGGGGAGATGGCGGCCTACTACGGCGCTTATCGCCGGCTCGGCGAGATCATCGGTGCGGATGATTTGGCGGTGAGCTTCAGGCTGCAGCCGGGCGAGAGTTTCATCGTCGACAACACCCGGGTGCTGCACGCGCGCAAGGCCTTCTCGGGCAGCGGATCGCGCTGGCTGCAGGGTTGCTACGCCGACAAGGACGGCCTGCTTTCGACGCTGCGCGTGCTCGAGGAACGAACTGCCGGAGGCGCGCGATGACGGTCCCGGACGTCGCGCGGCTCGGCGCGGACAACATCGTCGCTTTCATCGCCGACATCTTCCATCGCCGCGGCGCCGACTCCTACCTCGGGGAGCCGGTGACCATGTCGCAGCACATGCTGCAGGCCGCACTGCTGGCAGAGAACGCGCAGGCGGGCGATGCGCTGGTCGCCGCCGCGTTGCTGCACGACATCGGCCACTACACCAGCGAATTTCCGCCCGACGCGCAGGACCAGGGCATCGACAACCGCCACAACGAGGCGGGGGCCGCCGTGCTGGCGCCGTACTTCCCGAGGAGCGTCACCGACTGCGTCCGCCACCACGTGCCGGCCAAGCGCTATCTCTGCGCCACCGACCCGGACTACTTCGCCCGCCTGTCCGACGCCTCCGTGCTGACCCTGAAGCTGCAGGGCGGCCCCATGGACGCGGCCGAGGTCGCCGCCTTCCGCAAGCTGCCGAACCTCGACGACATCGTCCGGGTGCGCGTGTGGGACGACGAGGCCAAGGTCGCTGGCCGGCAGACGCCGCCCTTCGGGCACTACCAGCCGCTGCTCCAGCGGCTGGTAGACGCGCACCAGCCGGGCCACGCGATCCGCTCAATACAATCAGTTTGATTTCACCCAGCGCCCTGCACCAGGCGCGCGACCCCGGCGGTGAGACCGCGGTGCTGGTGGCGGCTTACTCCAGCAGCGCCCGATACCTGTCGCAGCACTGCCTGGCAGAGCGTGCCGCGCGCGGCTAGACGTCAGTCGTGCGCCTGCAGCTTCACGTAGCTGCCGGGGGCGTCCTCGATGACCTTCAGCTTGCCGTCGCCGGGCTGGCGGGCCGGGACCTTGCCATTGCCGAACTCTGCCACCCAGCGGTTCCATTCCGGCCACCAGGAGCCGGCATGTTCTTCGGCGCCGTTGACCCAGGCCTCGGGATCCTTGGGGTTCTTTTTGTTGGTCCAGTAGCCGTACTTCTCTGCTTCCGGCGGGTTGACCACGCCGGCGATGTGGCCGGAGCCGGCGAGGACGAACTTCACCGGACCGCCGAGCAGCTGGGTCGCCGAGTAGGTCGCCTTCCAGGGCGCAATGTGGTCCTCGCGCGTCGAGATCAGGCAGGTCGGCTGCTTCACCTTGGAGAGGTCGATCTTCACGCCCTTCAGCGTGATGCCGCCCGGCTCGACCAGCTTGTTCTCCTGGTACATGCGGCGCAGATAGAAGCTGTGCATGGCCGCCGGCATGCGCGTGGAATCGGAGTTCCAGTACAGCAAGTCGAAGGGGAAGGGGTCCTTGCCCATCAGGTAGTTGTTCACCACGAAGGACCAGATCAGGTCGTTGGCGCGCAGCAGGTTGAAGGTGGTCGCCATGTCGGCGCCCTCGAGGTAGCCCTTGTCCTTCATCTTCTCCTCGAGGGCGGCGAGCTGCACCTCGTCGATGAAGACGCCCAGCTCTCCGGCCTCCTTGAAGTCCAGCATGGTGGTGAAGAAGGTCGCGGACTTCACCCGCGCGTCCTTCTTGGCGGCCATATAGGAGAGGGTGCAGGCGAGCAGGGTGCCGCCCAGGCAGTAGCCGATGACGTTGGCGTCCTTCTCGCCGGTCGCCTTCTCGATGGCGTCGAGCGCGGCCAGCGGGCCGTCGGTCATGTAGTCTTCGAAGGACTTGGCCTTCAGCTTCTCGTTCGGATTGACCCAGGAGATGACGAAGACCGTGTGGCCCTGCGCGGCGGCCCAGCGGATGAAGGAGTTCTTCGGCCGCAGGTCGAGGATGTAGAACTTGTTGATCCAGGGCGGGATGATCAGCAGCGGCCGCTTGTAGACCTCTTCGGTCGACGGTGCGTACTGGATCAGCTGCATCAGGTCGTTCTGGTAGACCACCTTGCCGGGCGTGAGGCCGATGTTCTCGCCGAGCTTGAAGGCCTCGGCGTCCGTCATCCTGATCTTCAGCCGGCCCTTGCCGCGCTCCAGGTCGTCGAGCAGGTTGTGCAGGCCATTCACGAGGTTCTCGCCACCGGACTCCAGGGTCGCCCGCAGCACTTCGGGATTGGTCATCACGAAGTTGGAGGGCGCCATGGCGTCGACGAACTGGCGGGTATAGAAGTCGACCTTCTGGGCGGTCTTGTCGTCCAGCCCCTCGACGTCCTTTACCGTCGACTGCATCCAACGTGCCGTCAGCAGGTAGGACTGCTTCACGAAGTCGAAGAGTTCGTTCTCGTCCCACTCCGGGTGCTTGAAACGGCGGTCGCCGCTTTCCGGGGTCGCCACCGGCTCGGCGGCCTGGCCCATCATCCGTTCAGCGGTCGCCTGCCACAACCGCATGTAGTCCTGCCACAGGGTCATTTGCGCCTGCACCAGCTTGGCCGGGTCGGCCATCATGCGGTGGGTCATTTCCATGAAGGCGGCGCCGATGTTCAGCGGGTCCATGCTGCCGGCACTGCCACCGGGCTGCTGGCGGGTCAGGAACTCGGCGACCAGCTTCTGGCTGCGTTCCGCTATGGCGGCCATGGACTTGGAGATTTCGACAGGATCGGGCAGTTTGATGTCGGGGGGCTGTTGCTCCGCCATAGAGGCTTCCTTATCCTGCACCTGCGCTCGCGGTCTCTGTTCGGCCGCCGGTAGTCGGCATGAGATCGCGAGTATGATTAACTATCCGCAAGGTAATGGGGGGGTGCAGCCGATTCAATAGCGGTGGCGGAACCGGCCCGCTCTGCCGCCGGGTCGGCATGACAGTCCTTTGAGGGATGCAACAAGGCAATGATCGATAAACAGGAACCCTTCTTGCGCGGCAGGCCGCGCCACCGCTGCCGGGCTGCAGGTCTGGCCGTATTGACGGCGGTGGCCCTGTCCGGCTGCGACGCGCTTCAGGAAGCGACCCAGACCCCGGAACAGGCGGCGGCCAGGCAGCCGGCCAAGGTCTCAACCGAGGGGGCGAAGGAGGAGTTTCCCAATCTCGGCGAGGTGCCGAGCGAAACAAGACAGCAGACGGCCCCGGAAGACCGCGAGCGGGTCATGCAGGAGATGGCCGGGGATCGCGACCAGGCCACTTTCACGACCCCGCCCGAGCCGGCGCCGCTGGAAACGGCGGCCCCGCGGGACCCCTTCGCCAGCAGTCTCATCATCAGCGGCGGCTCAGTCACCACCAGCGACCAGGTCGCCGGCCTGCCGATGCAGACGGCCGCCGGCCCCGGCGAGCTGGCGGCCATCATCTTCTTCTCGCATGGTTCCGCCGACCTCGGCGAGCGCGACCGCGGCATCCTGCGCGACGTAGCCGCCCTGCAGCAGCAGCGTGGCGGCAGCCTGCGCGTGGTCGGCCACGCCAGCAGCCGCACCCGCAATGCGACCCCGGACGAGCACCAGATCGCCAACTTCGACATGTCGCTGATCCGGGCCAACGCCGTGCTGGAGGAGCTGCTGCGCCTGGGGGTGGCCCCGGAGGCTGCGCGTGCCGAAGCGCTCGGCGACGCCGAGCCCGTCTATCACGAGTTCATGCCTTCGGGCGAGGCAGGCAACCGCCGGGTCGAAATCTTCCTGGAAAACTAGACCCGCGCTCGCTACAAGAAGCCGGCAGGGGCGCCCGGGCCTTGGTTCCGCGGCGCACTTCGCCTTGCCGCTGTTGCGGCGCCGGCGGCCCAGACCATCGGCCGCCGCTGGCATTCGCCGGAAATTGCCGGCATTGGGGTTTCCTCTGAAACGACCATGACTCAGGAATTCCATCGCATAAAGCGCCTGCCGCCTTATGTTTTCGCCGAGGTCAACGCCTTGAAATCCAAGGCTCGCGCCGCCGGCGAGGACATCATCGACTTCGGCATGGGCAACCCGGACCAGCCGCCGCCGCAGCACGTCATCGACAAGCTGGCGGAAACCCTCGCCGACCCGCGGGCGCATCGCTACTCGACCTCACGCGGCATTCCCGGGCTGCGCCGCGCGCTCTGCGCCTACTACGCCCGCCGCTTCGGGGTGGATCTGGACCCGGAGCGCGAAGCCATCGTCACCCTGGGCTCCAAGGAGGGGCTCGCCAATCTCGCCCAGGCGATCACCAGCCCGGGCGACATCATCCTGGCGCCCAATCCGAGCTATCCGATCCATGCCTTCGGCTTCATCATCGCCGGCGCCGCGATCCGCAGCATTCCGGTGGGCCCGGAGTTCGACTTCCTGCAGCAGCTCGAGCGGGCGGTGCGCCATTCGGTGCCGAAGCCCTCGGCCCTGGTGCTCAACTACCCTGCGAACCCGACTACAGAAGTCGTTGATCTGGAATTCTATTCTACGGTTGTCGACTTCTGCCGGCAGCACGGAATCTATGTCATCTCCGACATCGCCTACGCGGAGGTCTACTTCGAGGGGCCGCCGCCGCCCTCGATCCTGCAGGTGCCCGGCGCCAAGGAGATCGCGGTCGAGTTCACCTCGCTCAGCAAGACCTACTCGATGCCCGGCTGGCGCATCGGCTTCTGCGCCGGCAACCCCGATCTCATCGCCGCGCTGGCCCGGGTGAAGTCCTACCTCGACTACGGCGCCTTCACCCCGATCCAGGTGGCCGCCACTGCGGCGCTCAACGGCCCGCAGGGTTGCATCGACGAGATGCGCGCCCGCTACCGCTCGCGCCGCGACGTCCTGGTCTCCGGGCTGACGGCGGCCGGCTGGCCGGTCCCCAGCCCGCCGGCGACCATGTTCTGCTGGGCGCCGCTGCCGCCATCCCTCAGGGAGATGGGCTCGCTGGAGTTCTCCAAGCTGCTGCTGGAGGAGGCTCAGGTCGCCGTCGCCCCGGGCGTCGGCTTCGGGGAATACGGCGAGGGCTTCGTGCGTCTCGGTCTGGTGGAGAACGAGCACCGCACGCGCCAGGCGGTACGCAACATAAAGGCATTTCTCAAGTCCCTGGGGGTCAACGACCAGGGCGGTCAGGTTCGGAACGTCGCTTCTTGAGTAAACCCCTTCGCATAGCTGTGGCCGGGCTTGGCACGGTCGGCGCCGGCACCCTGCGCCTGCTCCAGGAAAACGCCGCGGTGATCGCCGCCCGGGCGGACCGCGCGCTGCAGGTGACGGCGGTGTCGGCCCGCGACCGCGGCAAGGATCGCGGCCTGGACCTCTCCGGCGTCCAGTGGTTCGATGATCCCGTCGCACTGGCCCGCGATGCCGAGGCCGACGTGGTGGTCGAGCTGATCGGCGGCTCCGAAGACCCGGCCAAGCTGCTGGTCGAAACGGCGCTGCACGCCGGGCGCCACGTGGTCACCGCCAACAAGGCGCTGCTCGCCCATCACGGGACCGCACTGGCCGGCCTGGCCGAGGGCGTCGGGCGGACCATCGGCTATGAGGCGGCGGTGGCCGGCGGCATTCCCATCATCAAGGGGCTGCGCGAGGGCCTTGCCGGCAACCGCATCAACCGCGTCTACGGCATCCTCAACGGCACCTGCAACTACATCCTGACCCAGATGGCCGGCGAGCTCGAAGGCGCCGGCAATCTCCAGGGCGGAGCCTACGCCGGCCAGGATTTCGAGACCGTGCTCGCCGAAGCCCAACGCCTCGGTTACGCCGAGGCCGATCCCAGCTTCGACGTCGACGGCATCGACACCGCCCACAAGC